>NZ_CAKZNF010000080.1 GCF_937129435.1 uncultured Parasphingopyxis sp.
GATCGCAGGCAGGTAGGCGGCATCCCCGGCCCGCGCGAGGCGGATCGAATATTCGCTCATTCCTCGGTGCGGATCAGCACCGTTTCACCGATCAGCAGGAACAGGAAGAAAGGCGCCCACGCGGCGAGGAACGGCGGATACCCGCCGAAGCTGCCCATCGCGAGCGCGGCGTTGTCGACCACGAAATAGGCAAAGCCCAGCGCCATGCCGATCACTGCACGCACGAACAGCTGGCCCGATCGCGCCAGCCCGAAGGCCGCCACTGCACCTAGCAACGGCATCAGGAAGGCCGACAGCGGGCCCGATATCTTGTGCCACCACTTGGCGCGCAATTCGTCGGTCTGGCGCCCCGCGCGCTCGAATTCGGCGATCGAGGTCGTCAGTGTCCAGAAGGGTTCGGCATCGGGATCGATCTTGGCGAGGTCGATCTGGTCCGGGGTGAGGCCTTCGCCGACCACAAGCGTGGCGGGCCTGTCGGTTACCGCGTTCTGCACGCTGAACCGGGTGATCCCCTCGAGTCGCCAGCCGGGGCCGGCATAACGCGCGCGTTCGGCATCGACCTGCTCGATGATCATGCCTTCGGCATTGCGGCGATACCAGCTGACATTGCGCATGGCGATCGCCTCGCCGCGTCCAGCGAGATAGGCGGCGGTGAGGATATTGCCGTCATCGTTGAGATAAATGTTGGTGCGCACGCGCTCTTCGTCGGGAATCGCGCCATAATCCACCGCTTCCCACGCCTTGAGCGTCTCCGTCGCGCGGGTCACCACCCGTTCGTTGAAAGCGAAAGTGGCCAGCGAGACAAGCCCGGCAGTCAGCAGCAGCGGGGCGAGCACCTGATGCGCGGACAGCCCGGCCGCCTTCATCGCGATTACCTCGCTGTTCTGGTTGAGCGTCACCAGCGTGATGAGCGTGGCGAGCAGCACCGAGTAGGGCAGGAAACGCGATATCAACTGCGGTATCCGCAATCCCGCATAGGCCAGCAATCCGCCCTGTACGTAACCGGCCACGGCGAGGATGCCGCCGCTGCTCGACAGCAGGACGAGCATCATCAGCACGAGCACCAGCACGAACAGCATCGCGGCGATCCGCGCGACGAACAGCTTCGCAAGATAGAGCGTCAGCGTGCGCGAGGGGAAGAAATCAAGCTGCATGGGGTCCCGCTATTCGGCTGCCGCGAGGTCGATCTTGAGCCGGCGCCGGCGACGGAACAGCCCGCCCACGCGCTTGGCCAGCTTGTCGAACCAGATCTCGAGCGCGCCGATAGCCTGTCCGCCGGGAACATGCGCGACGCGCCAGTACATCCATATGATCAGCGCAGCAAAGATCGCGAACGGCCCCCACAGGGCGAGGATCGGATCGACGCGGCCAAGCGCGGCGATATCTTCGCCATATTGGTTCACCTTGTGATAGGCGACCACCATTACGATCGAGATGAACACGCCCAGCGCGCTGCTGGATCGCTTGGGTGGGACCCCCAGCGCCACCGCCAGCAGCGGCAGCAGTGCCATCATCACCACTTCGACCAGCCGGAAATTGAAGCTGGCCTGGCTGGCGTCGCGTGCCTCTTCGGGCAATTCATCGCTCCAGCCGATGCGCAGGAGTTCGGGCAGGATGTATTCGCGTTCGGCATCGCCACGCGCACGGAATTCCTCCACCGCGGGCAGGTCGATCGGCAGATCGTGCCGCGTGAAAGTCAAGACGCGCGGGGTCTGGCTGCCCGTATCCTGCACGATGGTGCCGTTGGTCAGCCGCAGGATGATCGTGTCGGGATTGTCGGTGGTGGCGAGGAAGGCGCCTTCCTTGGCCGAGATCGAAAGGACCTGGTCCTGATCGTTGGCGACGCGCGCAAAGATACCCTTGAGCCGTCGCCCGTCATCTTCGCTTTCCTCGATCCGCAGCGCCATGCGATCGGCCAGCGTGGTGAATTCGCCGACCTTGATCGATGCGCCCAACGCGCCCGAGCGCAGCTCGTATTCCATCTGCTCGTAATAATACCGGCTGATCGGCTGGATGAAGAATACCAGCGCGACATTGACCGCCATCAGCACTGCGGTGATCGCGAAGGGCACGCGCAGCAGCCGGCCATAGCCAAGCCCGACCGCGCGGAACACGTCGAGTTCACTGGTGGTGGCGAGCTTTCGGAAAGCGAGCAGGATGCCGAGCAGCAGGCCGAGGGGGATCGCCAGGCTGGCATATTCGGGCACCAGTGCGACCAGCATCTTGAACACGACACCCACCGGGCCGCCTTCGACCGCGACGAAATCGAACAGGCGCAGCATCTTGTCGAGCACCAGCAGCGAGGCAGCAATGGCGAACACCGCGGCCATCGGCACCGTCACGAGCCGGAAGATATAGCGATCGATGCTGGGCAGGAATTTGAGCAAGGGGCCGCCGGTCAATTGTCTCCGCCGCTGCCCCTAGCGCGGTTTTGCGCGCAGGTCATGCCCCTTGTCCGGAGCGTGCGGCGGTCAGGCCTTTTCGAGCGTGCATTGCAGCGGGTGCTGGTTCTGCCGGGCGAATTCCATCACCTGGTTGACCTTGGTTTCGGCCACTTCATAGGGGAATATTCCGCATATGCCGACGCCCTTCTGGTGAACATGCAGCATCACGCGGGTCGCCTCTTCCATGTCCATGCGGAAGAAGCGCTTGAGGACGATCACCACGAACTCCATCGGCGTGTAATCGTCGTTCAGCATCAGCACCTTGTAGGGCGACGGCTTTTTGGTGCGCGTGCGCGTCTTGGTCGCGACACCGGTTCCGGTATCGCCGCTCTCGTCGTCGCCGCCCCGCTCATCGGCTGCATAAATGGTCGCAATGTCCAGCATGTGGGCAGAATATCGTATCGAAGCGCGCCGGTGCAAGTCCCCGCATCGCCCATCGAACGAGAATCGCCCGCGACCCGCCGCTATTGTGCCGGGTTAGCCTCCTTGCGGAGCAGGTCGCGCTTGCGTTCAAGCCCATAGGCATAGCCGCCGAGCGAGCCGTCGCTGCGGATCACGCGGTGGCACGGGATCAGCACGGCGACATTGTTAGCGCCATTGGCCGAACCGGCGGCACGGACCGCTTTCGGCTTGCCGACCGCCGAAGCGATTTCGGCATAGCTGCGCGTTTCGCCGGGCGGGATCCGCATCAATTCCTGCCAGACGGCTTCCTGAAAGGCGGTGCCGCGGACATCCAGCGGCAGGCCATGCGGGCGTCCCGGATCGTCGACGGCCGCGACCGTACGCCCAACCAGGTCGGCCATCTCGTCGCTGAAAGGGACAAGCTCTGCATGGGGAAAGCGCTCCTCCAGCGCTGCCTTGTCTTCATCGAAGGAGAGGCGGCAAATCCCCTTCCCCGTCGCCGCGACCAGCATCGTGCCGAGCGAGGTTTCGGCCAGCGCCCATTGGATCGTCACGCCTTCCCCGCCCCGGCGCCAGGCCGACGGGGTCATGCCCAGCCGCCTGTTGCTGTCCGAATAGAAACGCCCCGGCCCCGAATATCCGGCCTCGTAGATTGCATCGGTGACACGCTCCTCGCGCGACAGGGCGTCTTCGGCCCGCTCCGCCCGCAACCGCCGTGCATAGGCGGCCGGAGTCACGCCGGTCGCTATTCGGAAGACGCGCAAGAAATGGCTCGGCGAATAGCCGACGGACTGCGCCACCATATCGAGTCTGGGCGCTTCTTCGGCCGATTCGATAAGGGCGATCGCTTGCGCCACCGCCTCCTCGTCGCGCAGGCGATCGTCGGGCCGGCATCGCTTGCATGGCCGCAAACCCGCTTCGCGCGCCTGCGCGCCATCGGCGAAAAAGCGCACATTCTCCCGTTTCGGGTGGCGCGCGGCGCAGGAGGGCCGGCAATAGATACCGGTCGTCATCACGCCGGTCACAAAACGGCCGTCGAAACTGCGGTCCCGCGCCTTGACGGCGCGCCAAGCGGTATCGGAGTCCGGCATCCTCATACTCCGTGCCTTCGCACACGCGCGGCGAAACAGCCATGCGCGGCATTGTGTACATCAATATAGGAAATCGCTTCGAGCCCCATCATGTCCCGAATTCGGGCATCGGCCTCGCCCGGCAAGGCAAGCATGGCCGCCTTCAGCATCCCGTCTTTGCCGAATCCCCGCAGCGCCAGCGGACGGCCTTCGAAAACCGGCGGCACCGCATCGACATAGTCCGCAGCTTCGGCGGCGTCCCGGCGAACGTATATCGCATAAGCGGATCGATACGGCGTTTCCACGTCGTGCGACACATGGTGCAACAGGATTAACTCCTCGCCCGGCTCGGCGTCCTGCAATGTCACGCGGCACGGAAAGCCCGGCTTGGCATCGGCGATGACACGGCGTGCGCCGTTCGCCTCTAGCTCTTCGGCCGAAGCCGCGAAGAATCGGGTAAAGGCTTCTGGCGCCAGGCCCGTAATACGATAGGTCATGGTTCCTCCCTGGGTCATCTGGCGATGGAATAGGCGGTTTGGATTGCGGCCGCGTCCCGGAAATTGCGGTCAAAGCAGATTGGCCTTTTCCTCGGGCCGCGGGAGGGTCTAGTATCGCCGCGTCGCAACGATTTGGGGGGATGTGACGTGCGCAGGCTGATTGCTTCGATATTGATGGCGTTGATGGTGCTGGCGGGGGGCACGGCCATTGCCCAGTCGGACGACGGCAAGGGCGCCCAGGAACAGGCGCAGCAGAATGACGTCGTGCGCGCTTCGCGAAGCGTCGTGCGCGTCGCGCTGATCGGGACGGACAGCAACGGCAATGCCTTCTTTCTTGGCCATGGCAGCGGCGTCGTCATCGCCGACGGCTATGTCCTGACCAATCACCATGTCATCGAGCCATTGCAGAATATGGGTGGCACGATGATCATGATCGTTCCGTCCGAAGGCGACGAGGGCTTTCAGGGACAGGTCGTCGACAGCGACCCGCGTGCCGACCTTGCACTGATCACGACGCGCCGCGGCGTCGTGCGCCCACTTCCGATCTTTACCGGCACGCCCGAGCCGACGGCACGCGTCGCCGCGCTGGGCTATCCGGGCAATGTCGATCTGGCCGAAAACCTGTCGGTCGATGATCGCGTCACCCCGCTCGCCGCCGTGCGAACCTTCGGACAGCTTTCGGGCGGGCGCAGCCGCCGCGACGTCGATACGCTGCTCCACACTGCCGCCATCGCACGCGGCAATTCGGGTGGGCCGCTGGTCGACGAATGCGGCCGCGTCATCGGGATCAACAGCTTCGGCGCGATCACCGAAGGCGTCGATGCGGAATTCGGTTTTGCCGTGTCGGCGCGCGAAATCATTCCCTTCCTCCGCAACGAATCGATCACGCCGGCAACGACGACCGACAGCTGCGTCCCGCTCGCCGAACGCGAACGGCAGGCGCAGGAAGCCGAAGCGGAGGAACAGAGCCTCGCCAATCGCCGGCTCGCCGAATCGCGGCAGATGTATCTTGTCGCCTCGGTCGCGATGCTCGTGATAGGTGCGCTGCTGATCGGCATCGGCATCGTCGCGTTTATCTACCGCGCGCGGCTGAAGACAAAGTCGATCCCCGGCTTCGTGTGCATGGGCCTCGGCCTGCTGCTGATGATCGGATCGGTGGTCGTCTTCATGCAGACGCCGAGCCTCGAAGATGTGGCGGACGCGGAGGAAAGCGAGACCTGACCGGCAGCGCGTGACAACGCGGCCGCGCCATTTTCGTCGCCTTTTCGCCCATAGTAGCGCCGCGCCGTCTTGCATCGCACCACGGGCCTTGTTAAGGGCCGCGCAGCCGTAGCGGGAGCGCGTCGCCGCTCCCTTTTCTATGGCCATGACATTCCTATTCAGGGGCGAATTTGCGCGTGGATATTTCCGGCGGAATCAAGGCCAGTCTCGCGGGCCGCTATGCGGCGGCACTGTTCGAACTGGCGGAAGAGAGAAAACAGCTCGACACGGTCGAGGCGAGCCTGGCCAAGGTCAAGGCGGCGCTGGCCGAATCGGACGAGTTCCGGTCGCTGACGACCAGCCCGGTCGTCGATCGCGGCGAAGCGGTGAGCGCGGTGAAGGCCGTGTCATCATCGCTCGGCATCGATCCGCTGACCGCGAATTTCCTCGGCACGCTGGCTGAGAATCGCCGGTTGGCGCAGCTCGACGGCGCCATCCGCGCCTTTTCGACGATCATCGCCCAGTATCGCGGCGAGGCGAATGCCGAAGTCGCGACCACGCATCCGCTAACCGACGACCAGGTCGCCGCGCTCAAGGCCAAGCTCAAGCAGCTCGCCGGGCGCGACGTCAATGTCGACATGACGGTCGATCCCTCGCTGCTGGGCGGCCTCGTCGTCCGCATGGGCAGCCGGATGATCGACGGCTCGCTCCGCACCAAATTGAACTCGCTCGCAAGCGCCATGAAGGGCTAAGGAAAGACTGACAATGGACATCAACGCCGCAGAAATTTCGAAGGTCATCAAGGACCAGATCGCCGGTTTCGGCACCGAGGCGCAGGTCTCGGAAATCGGCACCGTGCTTTCGGTCGGTGACGGCATCGCCCGCGTCCACGGCCTCGACAACGTCCAGGCCGGTGAAATGGTCGCCTTCGACAATGGCGTTCAGGGCATGGCGCTGAACCTCGAAGCCGACAATGTCGGTATCGTGATCTTCGGCTCGGATGCCGAGATCAAGGAAGGCGACACCGTCAAGCGCACCGAGACGATCGTCGACGTTCCCGTCGGCAAGGGCCTTCTCGGCCGCGTCGTCGACGGCCTCGGCAATCCGATCGACGGCAAGGGCCCGATCGAAGGCGCCGAGCGCAGCCGCGTCGAGGTCAAGGCGCCGGGCATCATCCCGCGCAAATCGGTTCACGAGCCGGTGCAGACCGGCCTCAAGGCCATCGACGCGCTCGTCCCGATCGGTCGCGGCCAACGCGAGCTGATCATCGGCGACCGCCAGACCGGCAAGACCGCCGTCGCCATCGACGCATTCATCAATCAGAAGAGCATCAACGAAGGCGATGACGAATCGAAGAAGCTTTACTGCGTCTATGTCGCGATCGGCCAGAAGCGTTCGACCGTTGCGCAGATCGTTCGCCAACTCGAAGAAAACGGCGCGATGGAATATTCCATCGTGGTCGCCGCGACCGCGTCGGAGCCCGCACCGCTGCAGTATCTGGCGCCCTATACCGGCTGCACGATGGCGGAATATTTCCGCGACAACGGCATGCACGCCTGCATCGTCTATGACGATCTTTCCAAGCAGGCCGTCGCCTATCGCCAGATGTCGCTGCTGCTGCGCCGCCCGCCGGGCCGCGAAGCCTATCCGGGCGACGTGTTCTACCTCCACTCTCGCCTGCTCGAGCGTGCCGCGAAGATGAACGAGGACAACGGCTCGGGTTCGATGACCGCGCTGCCCATCATCGAGACGCAGGCGGGCGACGTGTCGGCCTATATCCCGACCAACGTCATCTCGATCACCGACGGCCAGATCTTCCTCGAGACCGAGCTGTTCTACCAGGGCATCCGCCCCGCCATTAACGTCGGCCTGTCGGTGTCGCGCGTCGGCTCGGCCGCGCAGACAAAGGCGATGAAGAAGGTGTCGGGCTCGATCAAGCTCGAACTCGCCCAGTATCGCGAGATGGCGGCGTTCGCCCAGTTCGGTTCGGACCTCGACGCCTCAACCCAGCGCCTGCTCAACCGCGGCCAGCGGCTGACCGAGCTGCTGAAGCAGCCGCAGTTCAGCCCGATGCCGATGGAAGAGCAGGTTGCCTCGATTTTCGCCGGCACCCAGGGCTATCTCGACGGCATTCCCACCGACCAGGTGACGAAGTTCGAAGAGAGCTTCCTCTCGCACATGCGCCATGATCACGCCGATGTGCTGGCGACGATCCGCGACACCGAGAAGCTCGAAGACGACACGGCCGACAAGCTGAAGTCGATCCTCGACGATTTCGTGAAGACGTTTGCATAGGAGTCAGCCGTCACCCTGAACATGTTTCAGGGTCCATATGCCTAGGCTTGCGCGGTGATGTGAGACGTTCGAGCCTATGGATGCTGAAACAAGTTCAGCATGACGAACGAGAAGTGAAGCAAGGGACCAGATGGCCAGTCTGAAAGAACTCAAGGACAGGATCTCCTCGGTCAAATCGACCCAGAAGATCACAAAGGCGAAGCAGATGGTCGCCGCCGCCAAGCTCAAAAAGGCGCAGGCGGCAGCCGAGGCCGCGCGCCCCTATGCCGAGCGCATGGAGCAGGTGATGTCGAGCCTCGCCTCGAAGGTCTCGATCAGCGACCAGACGCCCAAGCTGCTCGCCGGAACCGGCAAGTCGGACACGCATCTGCTCGTTGTGGCGACTTCGGATCGCGGGCTTTGCGGCGCGTTCAACGCGAACATTGTCAAGGAAGCGCGCATCAAGGCGGAAGATCTCAAGGCGGCGGGCAAGAAGGTGATCTTTTACCTGATCGGCAAGAAGGGCCGCCCCGTCATCAACCGCGTCTATCCGAATTCGATCGAACATCATTACGACACCAGCGAGATCAAGAACCCGCATTATGACGATGCGAAGGAGGTCGCCGAAGACCTGAACGCGCGGCTGGAAGCGGGCGATTTCGACGTCGCCTGGCTGTTCTATTCGAAGTTCAAGTCTGCGCTGGTGCAGGAACCCCAGGCGCAGCAGCTCATCCCTGTCCCCGCCGGAGACGAGGAAAACGCCAAGAGCACGGTCGCGGTCGAATATGAACCCGACGAGACCGAAATTCTCGAAGAGCTGCTGCCGCGCAACCTTGCGGTGCAGGTCTTTCGCGCGATGCTCGAAAACACCGCATCCGAACAGGGCGCGTCGATGACCGCGATGGACAATGCCACGCGCAACGCCGGCGAGCTGATCGAAGATCTGACCATCGAATATAACCGCAGCCGCCAGGCCGCGATCACCACCGAACTCGTCGAAATCATTTCCGGCGCCGAAGCGCTCTAGAATATAGAAGGCAAGGAAAGCACCATGGCCACCACCACCAACAATGTCGGCACGATCGCGCAGGTTATCGGCGCCGTCGTCGACGTGAACTTCCCGAACGAGCTGCCGGAGATTCTCTCGGCGCTGGAAACGGACAATAACGGCAACCGCCTCGTGCTCGAGGTCGCCCAGCATCTCGGCGAAAACATGGTCCGCACGATCGCCATGGACGGCACGGACGGCCTCGTCCGCGGCCAGGAAGTGACCGACACGGGGAACCAGATTTCGATGCCGGTCGGCCCCAAGACGCTCGGCCGGATCATGAACGTCATCGGCGAGCCGATCGACGAGCTCGGCCCGATCGGCGCCGAAACGACGGCCCCTATCCATGCCGAAGCCCCTCCGTTCGTCGACCAGTCGACCGACGCGGAAATCCTCGTCACGGGCATCAAGGTCGTCGACCTGCTCGCGCCCTATGCCAAGGGCGGCAAGATCGGCCTGTTCGGCGGTGCGGGCGTCGGCAAGACCGTGCTCATTCAGGAACTGATCAACAACATCGCCAAGGGCCATGGCGGCACCTCGGTCTTCGCGGGCGTCGGAGAGCGCACGCGCGAGGGTAACGATCTGTATCACGAATTCCTCGACGCCGGCGTTATCGCCAAGGATGCCGACGGCAACGCGACCTCGGAAGGTTCCAAGGTGGCGCTCGTTTACGGCCAGATGAACGAGCCTCCCGGCGCCCGTGCCCGCGTCGCGCTGTCGGGCCTGACGATCGCCGAATATTTCCGCGACCAGGAAGGCCAGGACGTGCTCTTCTTCGTCGACAACATCTTCCGCTTCACCCAGGCGGGTTCGGAAGTGTCGGCGCTGCTCGGCCGTATTCCTTCGGCCGTGGGCTATCAGCCGACGCTGTCGACCGACATGGGCAACCTGCAGGAACGCATCACCTCGACCAACAAGGGTTCGATCACCTCGGTTCAGGCGATTTACGTGCCTGCCGATGACCTTACCGACCCGGCGCCTGCCACGTCCTTCGCTCACTTGGACGCAACGACGGTGCTCAACCGCGCGATCTCCGAACTCGGCATCTATCCGGCGGTTGACCCGCTCGATTCGACCTCGCGCGTTCTCGAGCCGCGCGTCGTCGGCCAGGAGCATTACGAGACGGCCCGCGCGGTTCAGGAAACGCTGCAGCGTTACAAATCGCTGCAGGACATCATCGCCATTCTCGGCATGGATGAGCTGTCCGAAGAGGATAAGCTGATCGTGGCGCGCGCGCGCAAGATCCAGCGCTTCCTGTCGCAGCCCTTCCACGTCGCCGAGGTGTTCACCAACCTGCCCGGCAAGTTCGTCGAGCTGGAAGACACGATCCGCAGCTTCAAGGAAGTCGTCGAAGGCAAGCATGACGACCTGCCCGAAGCGGCCTTCTACATGGTCGGCGGCATCGACGAGGTGAAGGAAAAGGCGCAGAAGATGGCGGCGGAAGCCGCGTAGCGCATGCGTTCGGCGCTCGCCTCTGTTGCGTTGTTCGGCGCGCTCGCCGCGTTATCGGCACCGGCTTCCGCCCAGACGGAGGAAGCCGATGCCTTTGCCGAGCGGCTGAACCAGGCGATCGTTGCCTGTTTCTATCAGGTCACCGAAGGATCGGCGGAATCGCGCGCCAGTCAGGAATTTTTGACTCAGCAGGGACTGCGCTTCGGTCTCAATGCCCCGCCGGCCGTCGTCAGTCTTGCCGACACCGACGATCTGGGCACGGCCCGATACGCTCCCTGGGCGATCGAAAACGGCGTCATATGGATCGCCGCCTATACCGAAACCCCGGCGTGCCGTATCATGGTCGGGGAGACGCAGCTCGCGCATCCAGCCATGGCTGGCATCCAGCAACGCCTGCTCGAAAGCGATCTATGGGCTGCGGACGATGACATGCCCACGGCGCAGCCCGGCACCTTCATCCGTGCCTTCGACTATGTGGAAGAAACGTCGCCGGTCGATATCAACTTGTACGTCACCGGGTCGTCATCGGTCGCCAATGAGGGCTCAGGCCTTCAGATGCTGCTCACGATGACCGCCAGCGAAAGAGAATAAGATGGCCCTGCATTTCGAAATCGTCACGCCCGAAAAACTGCTCCGTTCCGAGGAAGTCCATATGGTCGTCGTCCCCGGTATCGAGGGCGATTTCGGCGTGCTGGAAAACCATATGCCGGTGATGTCGACGCTGCGCGAGGGCGACATTCAGGTTTATGCCAGCGCCAATGCGTCGCCCGAGGCGATCCGCGTCGAGGGCGGCTTTGCCGAGGTCAATGAAAAGGGCCTGACGATCCTGGCAGAGAAGGTTGTCGAGGACGAAGCGGCCTAGCCGAACTTATGACCCTCGGAACTTAAATCCCCGCATACCAGGCGTAATCGCCGACGTCCTCCCAATAACCGCCCTTGCCGCCGTAGATGTCGTCGAGGCTCTCGACGGCTTCGATCCGCATCACGAACTTCGCATGCTTGTATCCGAGCTGCCGCTCGATCCGCGCGCGGATCGGAGCGCCATGGCCTTCGGGTAGCGGCTCGCCGTTCATCGCGTGCGACATGATGGTCTGCGGGTGGAGGGCGTCGACCATATCGATGCTCTCATAATAGGGCGTGTCACCGAAGCTGTCGGCACAGTGAAAGACGATGTAATTCGCCTGTTCGCTCAGCCCGGCCAGATCGAGCAGATGGGAGAGCTGCACGCCTGTCCATTGCCCGATGGCGCTCCATCCTTCGACACAGTCGTGCCGGGTGATCTGCGTGCGTTGCGGCATCGCCCGCAACCGATCGAGCGGAATGGCGAGCGGCCGTTCGACCAGCCCGTCGATGCGCAGCCTATAGGTGGCGAAGTTGTTCGCCAGCATTGTGCGATAGGCGCTGGTGTCCGCCGTCCTGTTGCCGTTCATCCGGTGCCGCGGCGACAGGTCCGCCAGCGTATATTCGCGTGCCAGCCCGTTTCGTCCGCCGACGAGCCGCTGCGAAACCCGCGAGAGATCCTCTGCGCTCGACAGGACATTCTTGAAGCTCTCGCTGCGGCTCCAGCTGTCGCAGCCGGGCAAGAGCAGTCCACCCGCCATCCCGGCTAGGAGCTTGCGGCGATTGGTGATGATCGTCATTCGGCGGCCTCCGTCGCGGGCTGGGCGGGCGGTTCGGCATCGCGCTTTCCGGGAAGCCGGAACCGGCCCGTGATCATGGAGCGCACTTCGTTTAGCGGCCCGGCAAGAACGACCATCACGAGATGCACGAGAATGAACAGCACGAGCAGCATCGCGCAGATGAAGTGGATCGACCGCGCCGATTGCCGCCCTCCAAAGATATCGAGCAGCCACGGCCAAGCCGCGTCCATCGTCGGCGACATCGTCAGCCCCGTCAGAATCATCAGCGGGATCAGCACGAAGATCACGCCGATATAGCTCGCCTTTTGCAGGATGTTGTATTTGAGCGCCGCCGCCCCGGTCGGGAAGCGCAGCCGCGCATGCTGCTTGATGTCGTGCCAGATATGGCGCGGCGAAAGCTCCGATTTCCTTGGAGCGAGGTCGCGCTGGACGTGGCGGTTCCACAGGCTCGTGATCAGGAACGCGATCCAGCCAAGCGCGAAGATCCAGGCGAAAAAGAAGTGCCAAAGCCGCCCGGTCGCAAGGCTGTAGAAGCCGGGAATGGTCGACCAGCTCGGAAAGGCGCGGGTCGAAATATTGCCCTCGCTGTCGCGCCAACGGCCAAGCACACCCGTCGTCGTCACCTGCCAGTCGCCGACCTGCAGATAGCCGCGCTCCCCTTCCCCGCCGATCTGCAGCCATGCCGGGTCGTAATTGGCGCCGTAACTGCCCCAATAGAGGCGGGGATGGGCGTTGAAAATGGTCAGCCCGCTCATCAGCAGGATCACAATCGCGATCGCATTGATCCAGTGCCAGATTCGCGTCGGCAGCTTGTGGCGCTTTACCAGATCGCCAGGTCGCGGCTCCGCGTCGGTAGATTCGGTCATGGGCGCCCCCTCCTCCGGCCATCCCATTGTTCGTGAGGACCGAAAGGGAGGTTACACGCGCAAAGCCCCCTCCGGAAAGAAGGAAATGAGAGCCGCGCCAGCACCAAACCGCTGGGGCCGCAGAAGGAGAGTATCGATTAGCAAGCCCTTTTTCGCCCTTTACGCCACCGCCGCGCTCGGCCTCGCCGCCTGCAGCGGCGATAACGAAACAGCCAACGACGCGGCTACGATCGAAGTCATCGAGACGGAATAGACCCCGCACACTCACGAGCAAGCCGTCGCGCTGTCACATCGGTGCGGCAGTTTTTTGTGTAACTTCAACGATATCAGGGAAATCTGGATGCCCCGCGTGCCTTCGTATATTTGCCCTTAACCCGCTGAACAAACACCATTTATGATTTAAACGTCTTAGCGCGTCCCACACGCCGTCCCTCACAAGGTCGTGCTAGAGCATCAATTCGCTGTTTCCGACACCCGTGACAATAGTGGCGATAGCGCCAATAGGCTCCCGGTAATACCATCGCGATACGGCAGGAAAATTGCGCTTATCCAGGACCCGCGAAAAACTCCGCTTCAGCATCGCGAACGATGCGTTCGACGGCGTCCATTTGGGATAAGACTAGCGTGCACATGTTTAGTCCGTTGGCCTCCTGTGGCCGGTCAAAAACAATAATGAATTTAGTGTCGCTCAGCCTTATTGGCCCGCCCCACTTGATGCGAAGCAGCTCAGCGCCATTCTGCACATGAACGTGCGAGGGGCGGTCATCCTGAATGTCGAGCGGTCCCAAATGAAAGCCCGCTGGTTCGTCACCGATAAATAGGGCAGGCAAACCGAGTTGAGGGTTAACCTTGGGAACAATGGCGTCGACACGCAGCAGGCGGTCGTGTTTGTCCGCATTGTCGATTTTCGCCAGAAGCCAAATCGGCTCATTCCCAGATTTGAATGCATTTACCCCAGACAAAAAGCTTTGGCCCTTGATGTCGATTTTTGCGAGCTTCGCGACGCACGCCTGCCGGTGTTGCCGTTTCGTCCTGGCAATAGGAAACGCGTCAAGCTGGTCCGGCTCTTTTCCATTGAGGCGGACAAATGCGGCAACGAGGTGATCGAGCGCAGTGCGTAGACGATGAATTATCTCACCCACGAGAACTTCCACGAGCGGAGGCAAGGTCTTTTCCACCGCCAAAGTGAACACGCGCTCCCCCGAAGTACGATCAACATGTTCGCGTATCTGAGGCGGGTTTTCCGTGAAGTGTGAATCACAGATTCGCTCCAACTCAAGCAGCCCCTCATTCGCTCTCGCGAGAAGAATTTTTGAGCCGTGCAGGGGGTCATCCCGGTCAACGTTGTCGATCTGGAATATTGAAAAAGGCTGCTTCAACACGCCCTCCCATATCGCCGCCATTCCAGCGCATAGCCATCCCGCACCATCTGACAGCCGAGATCGATCCCAGAGGCCGTCACGCAGCGCGCAGCGGTCCTGTCGCCGCCCCCTGAACCAAACGACCGACACCCCAGTGCCTGAGCCTCCACGGTGATGTGACCATGCTGCAATCGGCCGGTCGCGCCGCCGAGCAGAGAAACGAGATGATCGCGTGCCGCCTCTCCCGTCGCCCTGGGGCATGGATGGCCGGGCCTGCATGTTCCATCGAGCTCGCGCGCTGCGATAGCATGGAGGCGGATACGCGGACCTTCCTCGCACCAAATGGGACCGTCGCCATCCCAAACGGCTGTAGGCGTGCAAGTGAAAGCCTGTCCGCTGGGAACGATTGCCTGTAGGAGTAGCGCCGCGATCAACATTGTGTTCTAAGTCTAGCCGAAACGAATCATCGGAATAAGGGGGAGGTTCGATGATACGGCGAATTATTTTCGGCATGATCTTGTTCGTTTGTCTTTCGCAGTGTGCGGGATCACCTGATTACGAACCCACGTCGCGGCCAGTCTATCAATCGCCTCGCGCAGTGCCTTCCGCACCTATTCCGCAGCCAGAACCGGAAGAACCGGCTTTGCTGTCGGAGCCACGCTATGTTGATGCCACAAGCCTCAACTGTCGTGCTGGACCTTCCATCAGCGAGGCGAGAGTGCGCAGCCTGCCGCATCGAACGCGCGTGGTCGTAGAGCGCCGGGAGACCGGATGGGCCTTTGTGACGCAGGGTGGCAGGGGATGCTGGGTATCCGATCGCTACCTCTCGGAGACGATGCCAGCGCCTCGCTACGTCGCACCTTCATACTCACCATCATATGGAGGGGGCCGCAGGTCATCGCGGGGGGTGAGCGATACGCGCTGCGGCAACCGAAGATATTGCGGCCAGATGCGCAGTTGTCGGGAAGCACAATTTTATTACCGTCAGTGCGGCGTAAGGCGGTTAGATGGAGACCGCGATGGCGTACCATGCGAAAGTCTCTGCGGTTGATCCGATAGGGTCGAAGCAGCGGAGGCTGAATTGAGCATTGAGCAGTTGGAATTGGAGGCCGTCAAAGACGGGCTGGAGCGTTGCCGCGTCATCACCGAGCAGACGCTTGAAATTCTTGCCAAGCACATCGCGGGCGAGGACGTGGCCGAGGAGCTGCGCGATGCTGTCGCTGAAATGCGGATGACGCGCGAATGGTTCGCTGGCCGCAAGCTCAATTAGCAAGCCAGCTCCACATCAGCCAGCCGCTGACGAACGTGATGGCCAGCGCAATGCCGACAAACTCGAATGTGAGCCAAGCCTCGCTCTCGCGCGGTTCGCCGGGATCGGGCCACGGCGTCATAGCGAACTACTCGGATGGGCGCTAATTGAGCGCGGCTGAATCGTCCGGCGCGATTTTTTCATAGCGACTGGAAACCTGTCCCTCCTCGTCAACGTCGACGATGTATCGAAAGCTGTCGTCCCAGGCTCCTCGTTGAAAGCGCAGCAGTTCAAACTCGTAGGACTTCGGGCCAGCTCGGCGTAACGGAATGACATTAGATTGTCCCGGCATTGCCTCGTCCGGCACGCCTTTCGCCAGTATGCGCTTGCGCTCCGAAAGCATGTCAATTTCGGCTTCAAGCGCCTTTATCGTGCTTTTCGCTTCGGTCTTTTGCCGCTCTAACGCTTCAGACATTTCTGCAATTTCGGCGACGCGGGCATCTTGACGCTCCTTTCGCGCGTCCAACTCGTCTCGGCGTTTCTCAAGGTTCTCCTGCCAAGCTCGGAGACCTTCCTGCCAAGCTGCGATATTGGGATGTCTTTCACGCAGTTCGTCGGGAAGTGGCACCTGCGCAAGCTCGGACGGCTCCGCCGGTGTCTTGCGATTCCAAAATGCCATCTTCGGTCTCCCTCTCCCGTATCGCCTCAGGCTGTTATTACAGCCGTCTGACACGAAACATCGCGAGTGTCATCGCAGATCATCGATCGACCAACTTCCGTTCATACCAGTTCAGGCCTTGGTAGAAGGCATTTCGCCGCCAATCCGGCCGCTGATGGCCTTTCAGAATGTAGATCGCTTCTAGGGCATAGTTGGCCCTCTTCACCCGTTCCTGCCGACTATCGAGCGTGAGCGCCCGCCAGAACTGATCGAACAGCCGTCGATCCTCTTTCTCATTGGCGAGATAGGCCAACGCAAATGCAGTTCCCACCGGCCGGATGCAATGTTCGACGCCCTCGCGCAGCGCGGCCTCAAGAATGTCGAGCGCCTTCGCTTCCAATTGCCGGGTGGTGAATCGCGCCATCCTCGAATGAGAACAAAGATGGAACGACAAAACAAGTCATATCAAGGACGGGACGTTCCGATGTCTCCCGGCTGCTATGGTGTATCGCATGCCAAAAGCGGCCTGTCCGCCATCGACCCACTAGCAGACACCACACTTTTTTGGGCCCGGCGCCTCTTGCTTTATTGGAATGCCGACATTTCGTACCGGCCGTTAGCTCGTTGGAAATGGTGAGGCGGCTGGCAGCCTCAAGCATCAGTTCTATATTGGTTCGAACCGGGCTGACGGCGGGACTCTGCACATCCTGCTCGCCATTCTGACTTCAACACCACCTCGAATGACAATATCCATTACGACGAGACATGTGCCGCCATTTGCACCTGCGGCACTAGCGCCGTCGGCTGCTATTTCAATCGTGGCAAGATTTGATCGAGCAGCAAGATTTGTGGGCTGTTGCCCTCCGACATTGTTCTCGGAAGCTGAAACCACCGCGCGGTACAGGCCTGCCGCCTCGTCAAATCGACCTTGCTCCTGAAGTGCGACAGCGAGATTGTTCATTGCCGCAAGGACGTCGGGCGATGTTGGTCCACCTGAGCTTTCTAGCGTGTGCCAAGATCGGCGGATGAGAGGCTCGGCATCCGTATTTCGACCTTGGGATATGAAGACAGTTGCAAGATTGTTCCTCACGGCGATTGTAACAGGATGGTCAGCACCGAACACGTTTTCGCCTGAATCTAACGCGCGCCGGTAGATTTGCTCGGCGTCCTCTCCTCGGCCCTGACGCTGATAGAGAATGCCCAAATCATTCAGTGTTCTTAGTGTCAGCGGATGGTCGGACCCTAGGGTCCTATCCGCAATCTCGATTGTCGTAAGATACATCCTTTCGGCCTGCTCAAATTGACCTTGGTCTCGAAGGACACCAGCGAAGTTTTTGGATGATGTGAGTGCCGCGGGATGTTCCGCGCCCAGTGTGCGTGTCGCAATTTCACGTGCCTGTTGGTGTAGACTCTCCGCCAAATCAAGTTGCCCTTGCCGCCGAAGTACGACACCCAAATTGTCCAGCGTTAATAACGTATCCGGGTGCTCTTGGCCAAGCGTTTGCTCCTGCAAACTAAGCGTCCTGCGATATATTTCTTCGGCCTCTGCATATCGTCCTTGAAGTTGATAATTAGTAGCCTGGTTGGCAGCAGCGAATAGCGTGTCTCGATGCCTTAGTCCTGCGGCACGTTGGTATCCCTCGATAGCTTCATCAAAGAGCGTCTCGGCCTCTTCGAAGCGGCCTTGCGACAATACGGCCACAGCAAGGTTGTTGACTGAATTGTATATATCCGGATCATTGTCATTTAGCGCACTTCGGCGTCCTGCCAGCGCGCGCCTGTGCAAGGGTTCTGCTTCGACATAGTGTCCGGCATCGACAAGCAACGTCGCCAAATTATTAAGGGAGGTCAAAGTGGAGGGATGATCCACTCCTAGGACACGTTCCGAGAGGTCAAATCCCTGACGCAATAGCCGCTCTGCTTCTGCATACCGCCCTTGGGCGCGGTATACGAGTCCGAGGCCATCAAGTGTGATTAATGTATGTGGATGCTCGGGACCGAGGGTGCGCCTACGGGCATCGAGCACCCGTGTCCAAAGGAGCTCCGCTTCACTAAAATTGCCGCTCTGATAGTATAGGCTGCCCAACCCATATAGGAGCGACAGTGTGGTGGAGTGCTCGGCGCCATGCTGTTGTTCGCTTATGGAGATAGCCTCTTGAAGGAGCGGAACTGCTTCATCGAACATACCGGCATTCCGCAGTTCCAAGGCTCTTCCGGCGAACGCTTGCACCGAGTTCGCATTCTGCGCGTGGAGCGCTGTTGGAAAAGCCGTGAAGACAATAAGAAAGATAGGTGCAAGCGCGGTCGAGATCGCGAGACCGGTAGACCTTAGAATTTCGTATCGAATGGAAAATCCCCCGTTTCGACTAATAGCATCGCATAAAACTCCTTTGCAGGCAAAGGCTTCGGGAAGGTGTCGCATGGTGAAGAGAACGTTCGTTATGAGCCCTGATCAGATCAGACGCGGTGCTCTGGCTTGCGGAAAAAGGGATTATGTCTAGAAATTCGTCGTTAGCGGTCAGTCCGAAATTCGCCATTAACCGTCGTCTTTCGGCCCTGCATCGGACTACCAGCAGCGGCTTCTGCAAAGTCTGCTTTCCACCCATTTGCGGACCTTCAATCGCGGGTTTGGTTCAATCGTAGCGGACCCAATGCCGATACGCCGAAGGCCATAGCTGCCAGATCATTCCATGATGAACCCAGCCGGTAGCTCCGCCTCGAAACCGGCTGGCAATTCGGCGTCTCCGGCAAAAAGCTCTTCGCGG
>NZ_CAKZNF010000081.1 GCF_937129435.1 uncultured Parasphingopyxis sp.
CCTCGACCTGATGGCGACATTTGCGTCGCTCGCTGACGTGGAACTTCCGAAGGAAGATCGCGAGGGAAAGCCGACCATCTTCGACAGCTACGACATGACCCCGGTCTGGACCGGCTCGGGCGACAGCCCGCGCAACGAATGGTACTACTTCACCGAGGACGAGCTGAGCCCGGGTGCCGTGCGCGGCGGCCAGTTCAAGTTCGTGTTCAACCTGCGCGGCGACGACGGCGCCTCGACGGGCGGCCTCGCGGTCGACACCAACCTCGGCTGGAAGGGCGCGGAGAGCTACGTGGCGACCGTCCCGCAGGTCTTCGACCTCCTCTCCGATCCGCAGGAGCGTTATGATATCTTCATGACGACCTTCACCGAGAGCACCTGGACGACGGTGGCGGCGAACGATGCGGCGATGGCACCCACGAGGGCTGCGGTCTTGAGGGTGGAGGACATGTCTTTTCCTTTCGTCAGACAGTATTCGGTTGTTTGCTTGACCGTGGTCCGGCGGTCCTGCCGGTCGGTGCCCCAAGCCTGACGCGACGTCCCGCCGCAGGCCATTCACGCAGCTGTGCATCACGCCCGTGTCAGGGCACGTCATGGCTGTGTGACACTGCGCAGCCGCAGAAACCGAGTGAAATCAGGGAAACGAAAAAGGGCCCCGAAACAATCGGAGCCCTTTACGTTGCCGGTTCTGACGTAATGTTACAGCAGATCGGGCGGCGTCGCGCTGCGCGACAGCTCGCTCACGATGTCCGTCAGCGATGTTACAGAGGTCTGCTTCTCGCCGAGGCGGCGCACGGTGACCGTCCGCTCCTCGACTTCGCGGTGGCCGATGGCGAGGATGACCGGAACCTTGCCCACGGAATGTTCGCGGACCTTGTAGTTGATCTTCTCGTTGCGAAGATCGGTCTCGACCCGGATCCCTGCCGCAGCGAGCTTCGCCTCGACCTCGTTGGCGTAATCGTCGGCATCCGAGACGATCGTCGCGACCACCGCCTGTACCGGCGCGAGCCATACGGGCAGTCGCCCGGCGAAATGCTCGATCAGGATACCGATAAAGCGTTCATAGCTGCCGAAGATCGCGCGGTGGAGCATGACGGGGCGATGCCGCTCGCCATCCTCGCCGACATAGCTCGCATCGAGCCGTTCGGGCAGCACCCGGTCCGACTGGATCGTGCCGACCTGCCATGTCCGGCCGATCGCGTCGGTCAGATGCCATTCGAGCTTCGGCGCATAAAAGGCGCCTTCGCCGGGAAGCTCTTCCCAGCCATATTCCTCGGTCGCCATGCCGGCATCGACGACGGCCTGCCGCAGCTCGGCCTCCGCCTTGTCCCAGTCCTCGTCCGACCCGAAGCGCTGTTCGGGGCGCAGCGCCAGCTTGATCTCATATGTGAACCCGAAATCGGCATAGACCGTATCGGCGAGTTCGCAGAAGCGCCGCGTCTCTTCGATCACCTGATCCTCGGTGCAGAAGATATGGGCATCGTCCTGCGTAAATTGGCGCACGCGCATCAGGCCGTGGAGCGCGCCATGCGGTTCGTTGCGGTGGCAGCAGCCCATTTCACCCAGCCGGACCGGCAGGTCGCGATAGGATGTGATGCCCTGCTTGAAGACGAGGACGTGCGCGGGGCAGTTCATCGGCTTCAGCGCCATCCACTCGGCGTCGTGCGACACGAGTTCGGCGTCATCCTCGGTATTCGGCACTTCGTCGGGGATGACGAACATGTTCTCGCGATATTTGCCCCAATGGCCGGATTTCTCCCATTGCCGGGCGTCCATCACCTGCGGCGTCTTGATCTCGCGATAGCCCGCGCCGTCCATCTTGCGCCGCATATAGCTCTCCAGCTCGCGCCAGATGCGATAGCCCTTGGGATGCCAGAAGACCGATCCGTGCGCTTCCTGCTGCAGGTGGAACAGGTCCATTTCCTGCCCCAGCTTGCGATGATCGCGCTTCTGCGCCTCTTCGAGACGATGCAGATAGGCGTTGAGCTGCTTCTTGTTCAGCCAGCCGGTGCCGTAGATACGCGTCAGCTGCGCATTCTTCTGGTCGCCCCGCCAATAGGCGCCCGCGACGCGCATCAGTTTGAAGGCCTGCGGGTCGAGCTTGCCCGTGCTTGCAAGATGCGGGCCGCGGCACATGTCGAGCCAGTCGTCACCCGACCAGTAGACCGTCAGTTCCTCATTCTCGGGTAGTTCGGCGGCCCATTCCGCCTTGAACGTCTCGCCCTCGCTCTGCCATTTCTCGATCAGCTGTTCGCGCGACCACACCTCGCGGCGCAGCGGCTTGTCCGCCCTGATGATCTCGCGCATCTTCTCCTCGATCGCGGGAAGATCGTCCATCGAGAAGGGATCGCGGCCCTCGGGCGCCATCACGTCATAATAGAAGCCGTCATCGGTCGCCGGGCCGAAGGTGATCTGCGTCCCCGGCCACAGCGCCTGCACCGCCTCGGCCAGCACATGGGCATAGTCGTGGCGGACAAGCTCGAGCGCATCGGCCTCGTCCTTCGCCGTGATCAGGGACAGCGCGACATCGCGCTCGAGCGGACGCATGATGTCGCGCACCTCCCCGTCCACGCGCGCGGCAAGCGCGGCCTTGGCGAGGCCCGGGCCGATATCGGCGGCGATCTCGGCCGGCGTGGTGCCGGGCGCGACCTGCCGCTCCGAGCCGTCGGGGAGGGTGATCTTCAGCATCTCGGTCATCAAACCGGTTTCCTTCATGCGCATCCGGCGCGCATGTCTTTCTCCGCGCGCGCCCCGGCGCGCACATGGCAGAAGCCGCCGCGCGCCGGAAGGGGTGACGTCGGAATTTCGAAAGCAGGACCGGGAGGCCGACGCCGCGCCACCCGAACCCGGGCGGCGGGGCCGCTACGTCAACGCGCGACCGTCCGCCCCCGGCAGATGCCGGTGGTGGTAGTCGTGGTCGAGAAGCGATTGAGCGCCATGGGCAGCGATATAGGGAAAAAGGGTGAGGAAGTCACTAAGCCGGGGAATCCGGACCCAAAGGCCAGCGCTATCGACAAATAGACAGACATGCTGGACATTCACGATCGAGGAAATCCTTTCCGCCGACTAACCGCCCTCAATCGATGGCGTCGGGCTGGCCGCCCGCCTTTTCCGCCGCCCTGGCGCGCTTGAAGCCGTCGCGGGCCTTCAGCCGGTCGAGATAGGCGGCGAGCGGGCCGGCAAGGGCATCGGCGTTGCCGGAAAAGCCAGCGAGGATCAGGGCATAGCCGATCGAAATATCGGCCATGGTGAAGCGGCCGGCCGCCAGATATTCGCTGCCGTCGGCCAGCCGGTCGGCAATCCGCGTCACGCGATTCTGGAAGACGTCGCGATAGTCCTGGTCGATCTCGGGCCGTTCCTCGCCGGGCCGGGCGAAGCGACCGTAGCGTAACGACACCGTCTGCGGCGTCGTCAACGTCGCCTCGCCGAAGGAAAGAAGGTCGCAATAATCGCCGAAGCCGGGCTCGTCCGTCGCAATGGCGAGATCGCTGCCCGCCTTGCGCGCCAGATAGTCGCAGATCGCCACGCTTTCCGTCATCCGCACATCGCCGTCGAGAAAGAGCGGGATCGTGCCGAGCGGATTGTCCTCCAGATATTCCGGCGCGGCATAGCGCGGCGGGAAGGGCATTACGACGAGATCGTAGGGACGCCCCAGTTCCTCGAGCGCCCACAGGCAGCGGAACGAACGCGCGGCGGCGCAGTGATAGAGCCGGGGCCGGGCGGCGGTTTGCGGGTCGGGCATGGGCAGGGCTTCTCCTTGACGCGATGGCCGGTTTCCGGGCAGTCCCGCCCGGCAGCCAGCGCAGGATAGGGGCAATATGAGCGACGTCCAGTATCACGAACGCCAGGGCAAGCCGCGGCTCGCCTATCGCCATCGCGAGGGGATCGGGCCGACGCTCGTCTTCCTGCCCGGCTATATGTCCGACATGACCGGATCGAAGGCGCAGACGATCTGGGCCTATGCCGAGGCCGAGGATCGCGCCTGCCTGCTGCTCGACTATGCCGGCTGCGGCGCCAGCGACGGCGCGTTCGAGGAGCAGCGGATCACCGACTGGCGCGACGATGTGATGGATCTCGTCAACGCGCTGGTGCTCGGCCCGGTCGTGCTGATCGGATCGTCGATGGGCGGCTGGCTGATGCTGCTTTGCGCGCTGGCGCACCCGGAGCGCATCGCGGCGCTGGTCGGCGTGGCCGCCGCGCCCGACTTTACAGACTGGGGATTCAGTCAGGAAGACAAGCTCACCATCATGCGCGATGGGAAGCTGGTCGAGCATTCGGACTATGGCGACGAACCCTATATCACGACCAAGGCGTTCTTCGAGAGCGGCGAGGCGAACCGGCTGCTTGGCGCGGAGATCGGCATCGACGTTCCCGTGCGGCTGTTTCATGGGCAGCGCGATGCCGACGTCCCGTGGGAATATTCGGTCCGGCTCGCCCGGCAGCTGCGTTCAGCCGATGTGCAGGTGACGCTGGTCAAGGACGGCGACCATCGCCTGAGCCGGGTCGAGGATGTCGCCCGGCTGCTGGCTGGAATCGAATGGCTGCTCGAAAGCCTGAAAGCGAGTTGAATTGAGCCTTTTCCTGATGCTGGCCATGCAGGCCGCACCCCCCGTGATCGACCCCGTGCTCATGCCCGAACGCCGCGAAGAAAGTGAAACTGCTACGCCCGCACCCGCCGAGGCGGATTCGCCCGTCGTCCGGCGAGGGCGCCGGCTGTTGAGCTGCATCCAGACCGCCGACACCGATCCGCAGGCCGCGATCGCCGAGGGCGCGCGCTGGCTGCTCGATGGTGGCGGGATCGAGGCGGAGCTTTGCGTCGGCGTGGGGCAGGAAGCCGCCGGGAGTTTCGCCGAGGCGCGCGCCGCCTATGATCGCGCCGCTGGCCTCGCCGCAACCGCGGGCGATCCGCGCGAACAGGGCATCCGCGTGTCCATCGGGCGCATGGCGCTGGCCGAGGGCGATGCCGAAGCGGCGCGTGCGATCTTCAACGCGGCGCTCGGATCAAGCGCGCTCAACGAGGAAACGCAGGCGCAGGTCCATGCCGAACGGGCGCGCGCTCTGGTCGCGCTAGACGAGGGCGATGCGGCGCGGGCCGACCTGCTCGAAGCGCAGCGGCTGGCGCCCAACGATGTCGGCATCTGGCTGCTTTCGGCGACGCTTGCGCGGCGTCAGGGCGCGCTGGAGGCTGCGGGCGACCTGATCGATCGCGCGCTCGAACTCGACCGCGAGGACCCCGCCGTGCTGCTCGAAGCCGGCAATATCGCCATCGGGCTCAACGCCTATGACGTCGCCCGCCAAGCCTGGCAGGAAGCCAGCGCCGCCGGCCCCGACACCCCCGCCGGCCAGGCCGCCGCGCGAAACCTGCAACGCCTCGCCGAGTTCACGGCGGAAGAGGGGACGGTCGATGTCGATCTGCCGGAGGGGCTGATCGAGGACGATGAGGTTATGGATGCGGAAGAGGGTGGCGACGCACCGACACCCTAGTTGATCGTACAACACTCCTTTTGCGCTCACCCCGAGCCTGTCGAAGGGTCTTCGCGAACCAGAACCGACCCTGCGACAAGCTCAGGGTGGGCGCATCTTTCATTGTCCGTCATTGCGAGAAGCCGAAGGCGACGCGGCAATCCAGAGTCTCAAGCGACATCCCTCTGCGGCTCTGGATTGCTTCGCTGCGCTCGCAATGACGGCGTTTCGGAATTGGTGCGAATGCTCTAAGATCGTCCCATGAAATATCTCCACACCATGATCCGTGTCTCCGATATCGACGAGACGCTGCGCTTCTTCGATCTGCTCGGACTGGAGGAACAGAAGCGCTACGAGGTCGAGGCCGGCCGCTTCACGCTCGTCTTCCTCGCCGCGCCCGGCGATGAGGAGGCGCAGGTCGAGCTGACCTACAACTGGCCGCCCGAAGACGGCAGCGCGGCGGAGGATTATGACGGCGGCCGCAATTTCGGCCATCTCGCCTATGCCGTCGACGATATCTACGCGACCTGCCAGCGACTGTCCGATGGCGGCGTCACGATCAACCGCCCCCCGCGCGACGGGCGCATGGCCTTTGTCCGCACGCCCGACAATATCTCGATCGAATTGCTGCAGAAGGACGGCGCGAAGGAACCGGCTGAACCCTGGGCCAGCATGGAGAATGTGGGAGAATGGTAATGGAAATCGTCCGCATCCCTGTCCTCAACGACAATTATGTCTGGCTGGTCCATGAGCCGGAGAGCGGCGAGACGATGGTCGTCGATCCCGCCGTCGCCGATCCGGTGCTCGACGCGGCCAAGGAGCGCGGCTGGCAGATCACGCAGATCTGGAACACGCACTGGCATCCCGATCACACCGGCGGGAATGAGGCGATCAAGGCGGCGACGGGGTGCACGATCACCGGGCCGGGCGCCGAGGAAGCGCGGATTCCGACGCTCGATGTGAAGGTGGCCGAAGGCGACACGGCCCGGCTCGGCGATGTCAAGGCGAAGGTCATCGACGTGCCGGCGCACACGGCCGGCCATATCGCCTATCATATTCCGTCCGAAGGCGTCGCGTTCGTCGGCGATACGCTGTTCGCCATGGGCTGTGGCCGGCTGTTCGAAGGGACCGCCGAGCAGATGTACGCCAATATGCGCAAGCTTGAGGCGCTGCCCGACGAGACGCGCGTCTATTGCGCGCACGAATATACGCAATCGAACGGCGAGTTCGCGCTGACGGCCGAGCCGGAGAACGAAGCGCTGCAGGCGCGGATGGCCGAGGTGATCGAAATGCGCGCGCGCGGCGAGGCGACGGTGCCGACGACGATCGCCGCCGAAAAGGCGACCAATCCCTTCATGCGCGCACAATCGGTCGAGGAATTGGCCGAGCGCCGCGCGGCAAAAGATGCAGCCTGAGCGAATCCGTGCTATAGGCGGAATTTCGGGGGCGTGGCTGTTGAAGGAGTATTGCCATGCGTGGCACGACATTAGCGATCATAGCGGTATTGGGAGTGGCAGGCGCGGGCGCCGGTGCGGCGCTGGCCGATGACGGCGAACGCGCACTGCCGATCGATACGCGGATGGATCGGCTGCTAGCCGGCAAAACGCCCGGCCCGGCCGAACGCTGCATCCCGCGGCGCTTCGATTCGACGATCATCGACGAGGACACGATTCTGTTCCGCGAGAATACGAGCGTCGTCTATCGCAGCGAGATCCCCGGCGGCTGCCCCGGCCTCGATCACGATCGCGCGATCGAAATCCGGCAGACCGGCACGCATCTGTGCGCCGGCGACGCGATCAGCGTTTTCGATACGCAGACCGGTGCCGACTACGGCCGCTGTTCGATCGGCGAATTCGTGCCGTACCGGCGCGAGGGGTAGGGCGGAGACTGACGTTCGACGTCGCTTGCGACGTTTTCAAGAAGCCACCGGCGTCGATGGACTCACGCAAAGACGCTAAGCCGCAAAGGGTTCCATCTTGAGGGATATCTCTTTGCGGCTTCGCGTCTTTGCGTGATCAATTTTCCGGTCGCGCGCACGAGCAGGCGCAAATCGTCCATGCGCTCACGCTGAGCCTGTCGAAGCGTAATCTCGTTAATGCACCGACCCTTCGACAAGCTCAGGGTGAGCGCGGAGGGCACCATCGCTCGTGACCGCGACCCTATCGATACAGCCCGTCGAGCCGCTCGTGATACACATTGCGCAAAATATGCCGACGTATCTTCATCGAGGGCGTCATCTGGTCGTTTTCGATGGTGAAAGCTTCGTCGGCGAGCACGATGCGGCGGACCTTTTCGACCGCGGCGAGGCCCTTGTTCACCCGGTCGACCGCCGCCGATAGCGGTTTCAGGAATTCCGGGTTGTCGCGCAGAGCGGCGAGGTCGTTCTCCGCGCCATGGTCCTTCGCCCATTGCTTCTGCCAGTCGGCATCGGGCACGATCAGGCCGACCATATACGGCCGCTTGTCGCCGGCGACCATCGCCTGGCCGATTTCCGGCTCCAGCGTCAGCATCCCCTCGATCCGCTGCGGCGCGATATTGTCGCCCTTGTCGTTGACGATGATGTCCTTCTTGCGGTCGGTGATGACGAGCCGGCCCTTTTCGTCGAGATGGCCGATATCGCCGGTGTGGAGCCAGCCGTCCTGCAGCGCGCGCTCGGTCTCTTCGGTGTTGCGCCAATAGCCATTCATGACGAGTTCGCCGCTGACCAGGATTTCGCCGTCTTCGGCGATCCGGATGTCGACGCCTTTCAGCGGCGGGCCGACCGTATCCATCTTCAGCCCCGTGCTCGGCCGGTTGCAACTGACGACGGGCGCGGCCTCGGTCTGGCCGTAGCCCTGCAGCAGCGTCAGCCCCAGCGAATGGAAGAAGGTGCCGATTTCCGGATTGAGCGGCGCGCCGCCCGAGACCAGCGCCTTGATCCGGCCGCCGAAGCGTTCGGAGATTTTCGGCCGCAGGATCATGTCGAGCAGCAAATCCATCGGCCGGTCGGTGATCCGCTTCTTCCCGCCGGCCTCGCGCTCGCCGATATCGAGCGCCTTTTGCAGCAGATAGTTGGAAACCTTGCCCTGGCTTTCCATCGCCTTGAGCAGCCGGGTGCGCAGCACTTCGAACAGCCTCGGCACCACGATCATCAGCGTGGGGCGCGTTTCGACGATGTCGGCGGCGAGCTTGTCGAGCCCGCGCGAATAATAGATTTGCGCGCCCAATGCGATCGGGAAGAACTGCCCGCCGGTATGTTCATAGGCGTGAGAGAGCGGCAGGAAGGAGAGAAAGACCTCCTCGTCCCAGCCGAAATCATTGGCGATGATATCGACGCAGCCTTCGCAATTGGCGAGGATCGATCCGTGCGACTGCATGACGCCGCGTGGCGCGCCGCCCGTGCCGCTCGTATAGATGAGGCAGGCCAGATCCTCGCGCGCGAAGTCGCAAGCCGCGGCGCGCTTTTCGACATCGCACCCTTCGGCGCCGATCAGCGATTCCCAGTCGTGATAATGGATATCGCCGCCCTGCCCGATCCGCATCGGTTCGATCCCGATGACCATGCGGCCGTGCCGCGAATTGAGCGCCGCACGCACGACCGTCGTCGCCAGCTTCTGCGTCGAGACGATGATCGCCTTGGCCCGGCTGTCCTCGAGGATATGCGCGTGGTCGCGTTCGGTGTTCGTCGTATAGGTCGGAACGGTGACGGCGCCCGCCGCCATGATCGCGAGATCGGCGATGCAGAATTCGGGCCGGTTTTCGCTGACCAGCATTACCCGGTCGCCCTTTTTGATGCCGAGCCGCTCGAGCGCGTCGGCGAGCGCGCAGACCTGCTCCGCCGCTTCGCGCCAGCTGCGCGACTGCCACGTATCGCCCTCCCGGTGCCAGAGGAACGGCGCATCGCCGCGCTCCTTCGCCCGGGTGAAGAACATCGTCAGAAGATTGGGAAAATGTTCGAGCGCGGTCCGCGAGCGCCTGGCCATGAATTATCCTCTCGGGTCCACAAAGGGATTCTCGTTGCCGCACTTTTAGCGGATTTCGGGCGCAGTGCCAGATGGACAATCGGCGCGGGCCTCGCCTAACACGCGGCCATGACATTTTATCGCCTGTTCGCCGCGCTTTGCGCTCTCGCCCTTGCCTCCTGTGCCGCCATGCCGCCACCGGACACAGCGCAATCGGCCGCACCGCCCGTGACCGAAGCGCAGGCCGAGACTCTGGTCCAGCCTTTCGTGATCGCGGCCAACCCGCTTGCCGCGCGCGCCGGTATGGAGGTGTTCGAGCGCGGCGGCAGCGCGGCGGATGCGGCCGTCGCCGTGCAGGCGATGCTGTCGCTCGTCGAGCCGCAAAGTTCCGGCATGGGAGGCGGTACGTTCATCAACTATTACAACGCCGCCGAGGAAAGCGTCGTCATCTATGACGGCCGCGAGGTGGCGCCCGCGCAGGCAAGCCGGACGATGTTTCTCGACGCCGATGGCGAGCCTATCGGCTTTCGCGACGCGGTGGTCAGCGGGCGGGCGACCGGCGTTCCCGGTGCGGTCGCCGCGCTGGCGATGGTGCACGAAGCGCATGGCAGCCTGCCCTGGTCGCAGCTGTTCGGATCGGCCATCGCGACGGCCGATGAGGGCTTTATCGTCAGCCCGCGGCTCGGGCGATTCCTGACGATCGATTTTCCGCAGCTTTCGGTGCCCGATGCCGATTCCTATTTCTCGCGACCCGATGGGACGCGGCTGCAGATCGGCGACCGGCTCCGCAATCCCGACTATGCCGATTTCCTGCGCCGCCTTGCCGCCAACGGGCCCGATGCGCTCTATCGCGGCGAGACGGCGGCGCGGATCGTCGAGCGGACCCGGCAGGGGCCGCTGGGCGGCACGATGACCATGGCGGACCTTGCGAACTACCGCCCGGTCGTGCGCGAGCCCGTCTGCCGGCCGTGGCAGGGCTATCGCGTCTGCGTCCCGCCGCCGCCATCGAGCGGCGTCGGTTTCCTGCAGCTTCTCGGCCTGCTCGACCGCACCGATATCGCCGAGCGCGGGCCGGACGATCCGCAGGCCTGGTACCTGTTCGCCGAGGCGAGCCGCCTGATGTACGCCGATCGCGACCGCTATGTCGGTGACGTGCCGACGGTGCCGATCGACGGGATGCTCGACCCGGCCTATCTGGATAGCCGCGCGGCGCTGATCGGGCCGCGATCGGCGGAGAATGTCGTGGCCGGAACCCCGCCCGGTGCGTCCGAGACCGTCACCGACATGACACGCGAACCGGCCGGCACATCGCATTTCATCGTCCGCGACGCGCAGGGCAATGTGATCTCGATGACGACGACGGTCGAATCGATCTTCGGCACGGGCCGGATGGTCGACGGCTTCTTCCTCAACAACCAGCTCACCGATTTCTCGTTCAACCCGTACCAGGCGGACGGCAGCCTCGCCCCCAACGCGGTGGCAAGGGGCAAGCGGCCGCGCTCCTCGATGATTCCGCTGATCATGGTCGATGGCGAGGGCGCATTCGCGGGCGCGATCGGGTCAGCGGGTGGCAATTCGATCCTCGCCTATGTCGGCAAGTCGCTCGTCGGCGCGGTACTCTGGGGCTTGCCGATGCAGGACGCGCTGGCGCTCCCCAACCTCGTCGCGCGCAGCAACCGGATCGGCGGCGAAGTCGGCGATTTCGATCCGGCAATCGTCGAGGGGCTAGCCGAGCGCGGCATCGACCTCGAACCCGGCCAGGGCGAAGATTCGGGCGTCCATGCCGTCATCATCCGCGACGGCGGCCGGGTCGATGGCGGCTACGATCCCCGGCGCGAAGGCGCGGTGCTGGTCGGGGAGTAGCGGCCGGCTTCCTACTCGGCTTCGGCGCGAACGAGGTTGAGCGTAGAGGGCGCGCTTTCGCTGCCTTGCCGATAGGTTTCGCTGCGGACGATCCGATCGTCGCCGACAATGGCGATGGCGAGATCGTGCAGCGCCGATTCGTCGCCCGAAAGGTCGGTCGCATCGAAAAAGGCGAAGGAAATGGCGTCGTCCGCCTCCCGTTCGGAGAGCATCAGGCGGGGCTGGTTCCCCTGCGGGCAATAGTGCGTCACCATGAGAGTGGGGCCTGCCAGATGGTATAGCGTCAGCGAATGCGGCCGGTCGCCCGCCATCCATTCTTCAACCAAGGTGGTTCCCCGGGCGGTCAGGTAGAAATGCACGCGGAGGGCGGAATCGGCATCGTCGGCGTTGCGCCACATGCCGGCGAGTGCGGATAGCCGGGTGAAAGCCTCCTCTGCTGCGCTTGCGGTCTGTATTTCGTCCGACTCCGCACCGTGTTGCGCGTTTGCGGGTGCCGTGGCCGCACCCAGGGCGCATGCTGCGAGCAGCCTATAGATGTTGCGCATCACGGAATTCTCCTTGTCGTTGCGATCGGGCAAGCGCCGGTCATCCGGTGCCAACCGCCTCGGCGATATCCGCAAACCCGTCACGGCGGCGTAGCCGGTCCATCCCCCTCACGATCCGCTTCGCCAGCCCCGGACCTTCATAGACCAGCGCGCTGTAGAGCTGGACGAGACTCGCCCCGGCCTTGATCCGCGCCCAGGCTTCCTCTGCGCTGTCGATGCCGCCCGCCGCGATCAGCGGGATCATCCCGCCACAGGCCTTGTGAAAGTCGGCGAGCCGTTGCCGCGCCAGCGGCGCCAGCGGCGCGCCGGACAGGCCACCGGCCTCTCCGGCATGTTTCGACCTCAGGTCCGGGCGCGAAATCGTCGTGTTGCCGATAATGAGCGCCGCCACGCCGTGCATGATCGCGACGCGCACGACGGCGTCGATATCGGCGGGCTCGAGATCGGGCGCGAGCTTCAGGAAGACGGGTGGCCCCCTTTCTCCTCCGGGCTCGCGCTTCGCATCCATCACCCCCTCGAGCAGCGCCGCCAGCGCGCCCTCGTCCTGCAGCGCGCGCAGGCCGGGCGTATTGGGCGAAGAGACATTGACGGTCAGATAGTCGGCGACCTTGGCCATCGCCGCCGCTCCCCTGGCATAGTCGCCGATCCGGTCGTCCGAATCCTTGTTCGCGCCGATATTGACGCCGACGATCCCCTTTGTGCGATCCCGCCGCGACAACCGGACGAGCGCCGCCTGCTGACCGGCATTGTTGAACCCCATCCGGTTGATGACGCCCCGGTCTTCGGTGAGCCGGAACAGGCGCGGCTTCGGATTGCCGGGCTGCGGCAAGGGCGTGACCGTCCCGATCTCGACATGGCCGAAGCCGAAGCCGAACATCCGGTCGAAAACTTCGGCGTCCTTGTCGAAACCCGGGGCGAGGCCGACGGGGTTGGGAAAGCGCAGACCGGCCAGTTCGACCTGCATCGCCGTCGGCGCGGAGTGCGGCGCGCGGCGGGGCATCGCCTTCAATCCCGCGATGGTCAACCGGTGCGCGCGCTCTCCATCGAGCGTGAAAACGGCCGGCCGGACAAGCGAATAGAGCCCCATGCGCCGCGCTATGGCACCGGGGGCAAGGCTGGTCAAAGCACCCGGCGACTGGCTAGGGTGGGCGCCTGTCACGATAAACGGAGTCGCAATTCATGGATCGCAGATTGTTTCTTTCGACCGCCCTCGCTTTCGGCTGTGTCGCGGTCACCCCGGCAATTGCCCAAAGCGCTGCCGGCGCCGCAGCCGACAGCATGATGCCGCCGCCGCCCGATGCGCGGCTCGCCGATTTCTTCGAGGCCTATGACGAGGCCGAACTCGCCTTCTCCCCGCTGTCCAAGGCCTATCGCGGCATTCGCGACGAGGATTATGGCGAATGGGGCGATTTCAGCGATGCCGATGCCGTTGCAGGGCATGAGCGGCATCAGGCCGCCCTCGCCGAGATGCGCGCCAATTTCGCCGATGCCGAGCTGAGCGCGGATTCGCGGCTGAGCTATACGCTGTTCGAACGGATGGCCGATCGCAGCTCTCGCGCATTCGAATTCCGCCACAACGATTATGTCTTCGACCAGATGAACGGGGCACAGAGCGGGCTGCCGGCCTTCCTCATCAACATCCACCGCGTTTCGGCTAAGGACGACGCCGAAGCCTATGTCAGCCGCCTGGCGTTGCTGGGTCCGGCGATGGACCAGCTGATCGCCGAAGCCGAAACGCGCGCCGAAAACGGCGTGATGCCGCCCGACTGGGTCTATCCCTATGTGCTGTCGGACACGCGCAACGTGATCACCGGCGCGCCCTTCGACGACAGCGGCGAGGACGCCCCGCTCTGGGCCGACCTGCAGGAAAAGGTGAACGCGCTCGAGATTTCCGACGAGGAGAAGGCGGACCTGATCGCGCGCGGGCGGACGGCGCTGCTCGAATCGGTCGGCCCGGCCTATGAGCGGCTGATCGCGATGTTTGAGGCGCAGCAGCCCAATGCGCCGACCGATGACGGCATCTGGCGCTTCGAGGATGGTGCCGAATATTATGCCGAGCGGCTGCGCAATTACACGACCACCGACTATAGCGCCGAACAGATTCACCAGATCGGCCTCGACAATGTCGAACGCATCCATGGCCAGATGCGCGCGATCATGGAGCAGGTCGAATATGACGGCACGCTGCAGGAATTCTTCGAATATCTGCGCACCAACGACGACATGTTCTTCGACACGCGCGAGGAATATCTCGCCGAGGCCAATACCGTGATCGACGCGATGCGCGAGCGGCTGCCCGAATATTTCGGCACGCTGCCCCAGTCGGACCTGATCGTGAAAGCGGTCGAGGAATTTCGCGAACAATCCGCGGGCAAGGCGTTCTACAACTCGCCCGCGCCGGACGGGTCGCGCCCCGGCACCTATTACGTCAATCTCTACAATCTGCGCGACATGTCGAAGACCGAGCTCGAGGCGCTGGCCTATCACGAGGCCGTGCCCGGACATCACCTGCAGCGCGCGATCCAGACCGAGACCGAAGGCCTTCCCGCTTTCCGCCGGTTTGGCGGCTTCACCGCCTATACCGAGGGGTGGGGCCTCTATGCCGAGGAGCTGGGCAAGGATATGGGCTTCTACACCGATCCCTATTCCGATTTCGGCCGGCTCGGCATGGAACTGTGGCGGGCCTGCCGGCTCGTCGTCGATACCGGCATCCATCATATGCGCTGGAGCCGCGAACAGGCGATCGAATATCTGTCCGAAAACACGCCCAATCCGGACGGCGACATCCGCAAGGCGATCGAGCGCTATATCGTCTATCCGGGCCAGGCGACGGCGTACATGATCGGCAAGCTCAAGATCATGGAGCTGCGCCAACGCGCCATGGACGCACTCGGCGACCGCTTCGACTGGGGTGGTTTCCACGATGCGGTATTGCTGCCCGGGCCGGTCCCGCTCGACCTGTTGGAAGAAAACATCGATGCGTGGATCGCGGCGCAACAAAGTTAGGGTAAATAGTCCGATGATGTCGCTTTTATCCAATACGCCGTAGCGGCGACTCGCTATCCGACCCTTGCGACCCGAAGGAAGCCCATTCCGGGATTCCTGATCCTAACGGCCTCGATGTTTCGGCATCGGGGCCGTTTTTTTGTTGCTTTTCAAGCCTGATGCGGCACAATGGCGCCATAAAAATATATAACGGGACGCATTGGTGGACGATCTTTCCAAATTTTCGTTGGAATACGCTGCGCCTGCCGACGACCTGAAGGAGCTGGTCTCCTCCTTCTATCATTTTCGTGCCGATGTTGAGGAGACGCGCCAGACGGAACGGGCGGATCGCGCGCAATTCCGGTTCCTGCTGAGCGGGAGCGGCGGATATGAATTCCACGACGGCAGCTATCACGAATCGTCGCTGATCTCGATCATCGGGCCGACGACCGGCCCCACCATCGGCCATATCAAGGGCCCGCTCGAGATTTTCGGCGCCGGGCTGCAGCCAGCGGGCTGGGGCACGCTGATGGGCACCGAGGGCCACAAGCATAGCGACAGCCTGATCGACGCGATCGCCGTTTTCGGCGAAGGGCTGCTTCAGGTGCGTGACGCGCTGATCGCGGCGCCGACCATGGCCGCCAAGGTGGAAATCGCCAATGAATTCGCGCGCGGGCTGCTGAGCCGGGCCGATTCCGCACCCTTCTGGTTCACGCGGACGGTCGACAAATGGCTGCTCAGCGATGCATCGCCCAAGCTGGAAGACCTGATCGCCGAGACGGGCCTTTCGAAGCGCCAAGTCGAACGGATGACCAAGCGGTTCTACGGCGCGACGCCGAAATTGCTCGCGCGCAAGCACCGCGCGCTGCGTGCGGCATCGGCACTCGTCCGCAACGATCCCGAGGGCGCCGACACCGCCGCCGAGGGTTTTTACGACCAGTCGCACCTGATCCGCGAGCTCAAGCAGTTCACCGGTTTCACCCCCGGCAAGATGCGCGCGTCGCCGCCCGAGCTGAACCGGCGCGTCGCCGAAGGCCGCAAAGGCCTGTCGGGACAGGTCGATCCGCTCGTTTCCGACAGCTGATTCTTTCGTTCGCACATGCGGCAAATGGTTGATTTCCGCTGCGTCATGGCCCAGATCGTAATCGGAACGAATCAATCCGATTAACGAAGGGTGTCATGCGTCTTTCCAATATGGCCGACTATGCCGTCGTCATGATGAGCGCCGCCGCGCGCCATTGCGGCGGCGCGCGTACGAGCGCTGCCGAACTCGCCGCCGAGACGGGCATTCCCGTGCCCACGGCGCAGAAGCTCGTCAGCCTGCTGACGCGTGCCGGGCTGTTGCGTTCGATGCGGGGCACGGGCGGCGGGATCAGCCTCGGCCGGCCCGCGGCCTCGATCAGCCTGGCCGATATCGTCGAGGCCATCGAAGGGCCGATCGCGATGACGGCCTGTGTCGATCAGGGCGCACATGATTGCGGGCTCGAAGCCTGCTGCACCGTCAAGCCGCATTGGGGCGCCGTCAACCAGGCCGTCCGCGGCGCACTGACCGGCGTCACCCTTGCCAGCCTGTCGCAGGAGGCGCGCGCATGAACGAGGAAGTCAAAATCCAGGACGCCGAGGCGCGGGCCGCCGCGAAAAAGGCGGAAACCTATGAATTCGGCTGGTCGTCGGACATCGAGTCGGATTTCGCGCCCAAGGGGCTGAACGAGGACACGGTACGCTTCATTTCGGCGAAGAAGAAAGAGCCCGAATGGATGCTCGACTGGCGGCTCAAGGCCTTCCGGCTCTGGCAGGAGATGGAAGAGCCGGACTGGGCGAAGCTCGACATCCCGATGATCGATTACCAGGACGCCTATTATTACGCCGAGCCGAAAAAGAAGCCCGAACTCGAATCGCTCGACGAGCTCGATCCCGATATCCGCGAGACGTATGAGAAGCTCGGCATCCCGATCGAGGAGCAAAAGGTGCTCGCGGGTGTCAAAGGCGCCAGAAAAGTTGCCGTCGATGCGGTGTTCGACAGCGTCAGCGTCGCCACGACCTTCCGCGAGGAGCTGTCCAAGGCCGGCGTCATCTTCATGTCGATTTCCGAGGCGATCCGCGAATATCCCGACCTGGTCCGCAAATGGCTCGGCAAGGTCGTACCCTCGAAGGACAATTTCTTCTCGCAGCTCAACGGCGCGGTCTTTTCCGACGGCACCTTCGTCTACATTCCCGAAGGTGTCCGCTGCCCGATGGAGCTTTCCACCTATTTCCGGATCAATGCCGAAAATACCGGGCAGTTCGAGCGCACGCTGATCGTCGCCGACAAGGGGAGCTATGTCTCCTATCTCGAAGGCTGCACCGCACCGATGCGCGACGAGAACCAGCTGCACGCCGCGGTCGTCGAGCTGATCGCGCTCGACGATGCCGAGATCAAATATTCGACCGTCCAGAACTGGTATCCGGGCGACAAGGACGGCAAGGGCGGCATCTACAATTTCGTGACCAAGCGCGGCCTGTGCCAAGGCAGGAACAGCAAGATCAGCTGGACGCAGGTCGAGACGGGCAGCGCGATCACCTGGAAATATCCGAGCTGCGTCTTGAACGGCGAAAACAGCGTCGGCGAATTCTATTCGGTCGCGCTCACGAACAACCATCAGCAGGCGGATACCGGCACGAAGATGATCCACAACGGCGCGAACACGCGTTCGACGATCATCTCCAAGGGCATCAGCGCGGGCAAGTCCGACAACACCTATCGCGGGCTGGTACGGGTGGGCCCGCGCGCCGAGAATGTCCGCAACTTTACCCAGTGCGACAGCCTGCTGCTCGGCGACGAATGCGGCGCGCACACCGTGCCCTATATCGAGGTAAAGAACCCGACCGCGCAGATCGAGCATGAGGCGACGACGAGCAAGATCAGCGACGACCAGCTCTTCTACGCCATGCAGCGCGGCCTCGACGAAGAGGCGGCGGTGGCGCTGATCGTCAACGGCTTCGCCAAGGAAGTGCTGAAAGAACTGCCGATGGAATTCGCGGTGGAAGCGCAGAAGCTTCTGGCTATTTCGCTGGAGGGGTCCGTTGGCTGAGAATTATTCTGCAATGACGGTCAATGAGCGCCTTTTCGCTGCCGGATTGCTGGACGAGTATGATCTGGCGAAGGCGTCCGGCGAACGCGACCGGATCAATGCTGTCCTGCGCCAAGTCGGATTGCAACAGGATGCCAAGGGCATGAATCGGCAAATTAAAGGAAGTGTCGGATGAGTATTGCCGCAGCCCTATTTTTGCTCCTCCAAGGGGCAACCGAACCCTGCCCTGGCGCGCTTGAGTTCCGCAGCGATTACGGTCCGGCCGCGGTGCAGGCGGAGGTCTATGCGCAGTGCATCGGTGCCAACGGGCTGCCGAGTGAGGCTGAGCTGCCTGCGCGGCTCGCGGCCTGCGAAGGCGAACGCACGGCGAGCGCGGCGGCGCTGTATCAGCCGCAGGCATTCGACTGGGTGGACCGGATGGCGGCGCGCTATCCGGGCTGCGCCGTCCCGATCCATGTGAAGGCGCGATAGGCGCGTCGACGAGAGGACAATGAAATGAAGTTGCTTGGCATTTCCATTGCGGCCCTGATGGCCACCGCTGCCGCGCCCGCCCTCGCGCAGGACGATGAGCCCGATGGCGAGCCCAATCTCGAAGCCATCGACCTGCTGTTCGGCGACCAGGTCGTTACCGGCGGCGAAGACGATGACGGCGATGCGGCCGAGGAAGACGCCGCCATTGCCGATGACGATGGCATGGACAGCGAAGCCGAACCGCCAGCGGACGAGGAAATCACCGACCCTGATGAAGCGGTCGAAACGGAAGAGGAACGGGAGATCTCCGACCTGACCCGCGCGCTGCACGGCTATGAGGATTGCGCCATCGCGGCAGGTGCCAGCCTGATCGAACAGGGCTATGAGCCCGAACAGGCGGGCGAGCAGAGTGTGCTCAGCTGCTCCGGCGCCCGCGCGGCCTATGTCAACGCCTTCTATTTCGAACTACTGCCCCGCTATCCGGGCGCCGCGGAGACCGAAGTCCGCGCCAGCGCTGAGCGGCTGACCCAGCAGACCGACCGCGCCGTCGCCGCGCTCGTCGCGCGCGAAGCGCCGAATTACCAGCCGCCTGCCGAAGACGAGCCGGCGGCCGAAGACGAGGAAGAAATCAGCGAATGACGCTTTTGAACATCGAAAACCTGCACGCCGAAGTCGACGGCAAGCCCATTTTGAAGGGCATCGACCTCGCCATCGGCGCGGGCGAAATTCACGCCGTGATGGGCCCCAATGGCGCCGGCAAGTCGACGCTCGCCTATGTGCTGGGCGGGCGCGACGGCTATGAGGTGACGCAAGGCAAGGTGACCTTCGGCGGCGAAGACCTGTTCGAAATGGATCCGCATGAGCGTGCCGCGGCGGGCATGTTCCTGGGCTTCCAGTACCCGGTCGAAATTCCCGGCGTGTCGAACATCCAGTTCCTCCGCGCGGCGGTGAACGCGCAGCGCGAGGCGCGCGGCGAAGACCCGCTGTCGGCGGGTGATTTCCTGAAGGTCGCGCGCGAACAGGCCAAGGCGCTCAAAATGGACGCCGATATGCTAAAGCGCGCCGTGAATGTCGGCTTTTCGGGCGGCGAGAAGAAGCGCAACGAGATGGTACAGATGGGGATCATCGACCCGAAACTCGCCATCCTCGACGAGACCGATAGCGGGCTCGACATCGATGCGCTGCGCACCGTGGGCGAGGGCATCAACGCGATCATGCGCAAACCCGACAAGGGCGTACTGCTGATCACCCATTATCAGCGCTTGCTGGAGACGGTGAAGCCCGATTACGTCCATGTGCTGGCGGCGGGCCGGATCGTGAAGACGGGCGGGCCCGATCTCGCGCTGCAGCTTGAAGAAGAAGGCTATGAGGCCGTGGCGGAGGCGGCGTAATGTCGACCGGCTTCCTTCTTTCTTCGCGCGATAGCGCAATCCGGATGCGTCGAATTGTCTCACGCAAAGACGCAAAGACGCAAAGAAGGTGGTTGCAGCGTAGCGCTCTTCGCGTCTTTGCGTCTTTGCGTGATTCAAATATCGGCGTTTCAAATGAGAAGACCGGCTTGCGCCGGCTTGGCACGACATGAACGAAACGCTCCCCCTTCCCACCCGCCGCGACGAGGCGTGGCGCTATGCCGATCTCGGCGCGCTCGAAAGCGTCTGGGCCGACATTGCCGGACAGCGCGAGACGATCGACGTGCCTGCCGGCGAAACGGCATCGCGGCAGATCGTGCTCGAAGCAGCGGAACCGAATGTTTCCGTTCGCACGCTCGACGTCCATGTCGGCAAGGGCGGGCGGTTCGCGCTGCATTGCCTCGCCATCGATACCGATTACGGACGGATTGCGGTCGATGTCCGGCTTGAGGACGGCGCGCATTTCGAACTGGGCGGCGCGATCCTCGGCGGCTGCGAGCGGACGCTCGAGATCGTCACCGATGTCCGCCATGACGAGCCCAACGGCACGTCGAACCAGGTCGTGCGCTCGGTGCTCGCGGATAAAGCGACGGGCAGCTTTCTCGGCCGCATCGGCGTCGCGCGCCACGCGCAGAAGACCGACGCCGCGCAGTCGGTGAAGGCGATGCTGCTCGATCGCAGCGCGACCGCCAACGCCAAGCCCGAACTCGAAATCTTCGCCGACGACGTGCTGTGCGCCCACGGTGCCACGGTCGGCGAGCTCGACAAGGCGGCGCTGTTCTACATGGCCTCGCGCGGCATTCCGCCCAAGGAGGCGCGCCGGCTGATGCTGCAGGCGTTCATCGCCGACGCCTTTGTGAGCATGGCCGACAATGATGCGCGCGAGGCGATGGAAACAAAGGCGCTGGCTGCATTGGAGGCGCTGGTATGAACGTCGCCGTTACGCCGCGAGAGGACGCAAAGGCGCTCGACCGCCGCGCCGACTTCCCGGCGATCCCCGAAGGCTGGGCCTATCTCGATACGGCCGCGACGGCGCAGAAGCCGCAGGCGGTGATCGACGCGATCACGCGTGGCTATGGCGAGACCTATGCGACCGTCCATCGCGGCGTCTATGCACGCTCGGCGGATATGACGGTCGCCTATGAAGCGGCGCGCAGGCGGGTTGCCGATTTCATCGGCGGCAAGGAGGGCGAGATCGTCTTCGTGCGCGGCGGGACGGAGGCGGTGAACCTCGTCGCCAACAGCTGGGGCGGCGTAAATATCGGCGCCGGCGACCGGATCATGCTGTCGACGCTAGAGCATCACGCGAATATCGTCCCGTGGCAGTTGCTCGCCGAGCGGACGGGCGCAAAGATCGACGTCTGCCCGCTGACCGAAGACGGGCGGATCGATCTCGATGCGATGGCCGACATGCTGACCGAGACGCACAAGCTCGTCGCACTCGCGCATGTCTCGAACGTGCTCGGCTCGGTGCTCGACGGCAAGCGTGCCGCCGATCTCGCGCATGGCGTCGGCGCGAAGCTGCTCCTCGATGGCTGCCAGGCCGCGCCGCGCATGCCCGTCGACGTCGCCGCGCTCGATTGCGATTTCTACGTCTTTTCCGGGCACAAGCTCTACGGCCCGACGGGCATCGGCGCGCTTTGGGCGCGGGCCGAGATCCTCGACGCGATGCCGCCCTGGGAAGGCGGCGGCGCGATGATCGACAAGGTGAGCTTCGAAGGCACGACCTTCGCCCCGCCGCCGCAGCGCTTCGAGGCCGGAACGCCGCATATCGTCGGCGCGCTCGGGCTGCATGCGGCGATCGATTATGTCGAAGCCATCGGGCTCGACGATATCGCGCTGCACGAGAACGCATTGGTGACGGAGGCGCGCGAGGCGCTGTCCCAGATCAATTCGGTGCGGCTGTTCGGGCCGGACGATTCGGCCGGGATCGTCAGCTTCGGCATCGAGGGGGTTCATCCCCACGACATCGGCACCATATTGGACGAAGAGCAGGTGGCGATCCGCGCCGGCCACCATTGCGCGCAGCCGCTGATGGCGCATCTCGGCGTCGACGCCACGGCGCGCGCGAGCTTCGGCGTCTACAACAACAGCGACGACGTCGCCGCTTTGGTGCGCGGGATCGAGCGCGTGACACGAATTTTCGGATAGGGTGGGAATGATGGACGACGAACCCCGCAAGATCGAAACACAAGAGGTCGACAGCGTCGACAAGCCCGCCCGGGCCAGAGTCGAAGACGCCGACACCAGCGAACCGGTTGTCGCGCCTTCGCCCTTCGAGGCGCAGGATCTGGAAGAACGCGATCCGCGCGAGGAACTGGCGCGCAAGAAGGACTATCTCGAAGGCTTTTTGGCGCAGCAGCCGAAGCCCGATCCCGACGCGGAAGAGGCGGACGATCTCGAAGGCGCCGTGGTCGCCGCGATCAAGGAAATCTACGACCCTGAAATCCCGGTGAACATCTACGATCTCGGCCTGATCTACGGTGTCGAGGTGACCGCCGACAAGGAAGCGATCGTCACGATGACGCTGACGACGCCGCATTGCCCGGTCGCCGAGTCGATGCCCGGCGAAGTCGAATTGCGCGTCGGCGCCGTGCCCGGCGTTGGCCATGCCGAGGTCAATCTCGTCTGGGACCCGCCGTGGAGCCCGGAAAAAATGACCGATGAAGCCCGTCTCGAACTGGGGATGCTGTGATGACAGACGTCAAAACCCGCGCGATACCCGCCGCACTGAATCTCACCGATGCCGCCAATGCGCGGATCGAAAAGCTGCTCGGAGACGCACCGGAAGGCACGGTCGGCCTCAAGCTGTCGACGCCGCAGCGCGGCTGTTCGGGCCTCGCCTATTCGGTCGAATATATTTCCGAAGCCGATCCGATGGACGAGAAGATCGAAACGCCGGGCGGTGATTTCTATGTCGACGCCGCCTCGGTGCTCTATCTGATCGGGTCGACGATGGACTGGCAGGAAGACGATTTCGTCGCCGGTTTCACCTTCGACAACCCGAACGCCACCGGCACCTGCGGCTGCGGCGAGAGCTTTACGGTCTAGACCGGGGCGCGGCGCTGCGGCAGTATCGGCTCCGGTCGCGTCCGGAGGGGATATCCGCATGAAGCCGTTTCGCCTGATCGCCGCCCTGTCGCTGGCCTGCGCGGCGCCGGCATACGCCAATGACAGCACCGCCGAGCTGACCGCCGGCGGCCTCGTCCTGCGGCAGAGCGAACATATCGATATGCTCGAAGAGGATTTGTACCTCTCGGCCGACGAGATTCGCGTGAACTATATCTTCCGCAATGCGTCGGATCATGACGTCACGACGATCGTCGCGTTTCCGCTGCCCGAACTCGATCTCTCCTATGACGGCGACTGGTCCTACCCCCATGATTTCGAAACCCGCGTCGAGGGCGAGTCCGTGCCGATGTCGGTCGAAACCCGCGCCTTTGTCGGTGATCGTGACGTCACCGATCTATTGACGGCGCGGAACATCGTACTGATGCCGGGCGAGGACTGGAACGCGTACAATGCCTCGCTCGATGGGATGAGCGCCGCAGATGCCGCCGCGCTGGAGGCGGAGGGTGTGATCGATGTGAGTCGCTGGGAGGATAACGGCACCTCGCATCGCTACGTCCGGCCGATATGGACGGTGCGGCAAAGCTATTATTGGGAACAGACCTTCCCCGCCGGGGAAGAGCTGCGGATCGCCCATCGCTACGCCCCCAGCGTCGGCGGAACGGCCGGATCCGCGCTCGCCTATTCGGGTTTTCGCGAATCCGAATGGGGCCGGGAAATGATCGCCGAATATTGCATGGACGAGGATTTCCTCGCCGGCGCGCGGAACATGCTCGGCCGGTCCGAATATGGCGGGCTCAGCGAATCGACCTTCGGCTATGTGCTGACGACCGGGGCGAACTGGCGCTCGCCCATCGGCCGGTTCCGGCTCGTCGTGGACAAGGGTTCGACCGATGCGATCGTCAGCTTCTGCGGCAGCGGGCTGAGAAGGATCGCGCCGACGCAGTTCGAAATGGTGCGCGAGAATTTTCGGCCGGAGCGCGACCTGCGCGTGATCCTCTTGGCGCCGCTCGGATAGGGTGGAGTTTGTCAGAAACTTCCTGACGGAGGTCCGCCGCTCTCAAAATCCCAGCGTATACCGCATCGCGGCGCCATAATCGTCGGGCAGGGCGTCGATATGCCCCGGATCGCGGCGGTAGAAGAGATTGGCCGACAGCCAGCCGCCCCAGAGCGCGCGGCCATAGGCGGCCTCGGCATCGATTTCCCGGCCATCCGGCGCGAGGTTGAACCGCGTTTCGGAATAGCCCGGCGTCAGCGTCGCATAGTCGTAGGAGGTCGGGAGCGTCAGATCGAGACCGCCGCCATAGACGCGCAGCGGCTGGGCGAGGCGGAAGGACAGCCGGTCGTCATCGCCGAACACGCCATATTTGCTCGCATCGGCGGAGAACGCATAGCTGCGGATCGTGCCGCCATCGATCAGGCCCGTCGTCGCATCGGCCAGCGTCCACCCATGGCGCGCATCGGCGGCGAAAGACCAGCCGTTGCCGGCATTGTAGCGCGCACCGAAATCGGCGAAGACCGATCGGCTGCCCGGATTGCCGAAGCCGTTGGCGAAACGGGCGCCGAGGACGCTCTCCTCCTCGCTTGCGTAGCTGAACGCCGCGTCCAGCCGGACGCCGCCGAACGCGCGATCGGCAGCGATCCCCGCGAGCGAATAGCGGCTGCGGCGATAGGGATCGTCGAAGGCGGTGCGATACGCATCGGCAAGGCTGTAGGCATCGCCCTGCTCCCCGAACACCGTCACGCCCGTATCGCCGATCCTGTGTCGCAGCGCGAAGCTGGTATCGGTACGCCCCGCAAAGCCGCGCGCTCCATAGGCGCTATCGGCGACGAGAAAAGCGGGGCGCACACGGCCCGAAAGTTGCGCGCCGACCGCATCGCCGCCTTGCGAAAAACCGAAGGCGATGGTCGTGTCGGGATCGATCCGCGCGGCGGCAATTCCGGCCGCGACACGCGCCCGCTCGGCATCCTCGCCGCGCAGCGACAGCCGGGCGACTTCGGCCGGGCCAGCGCCGGCATCGATCGAAACGGCTATCATCGCGTCGCGCCCTGCCGAGGTGACCGCCTGGGCGGTACCGCGCGAGCCCAGCGCGTGGACGAGATGCCGCTGCGACGGCGCGCGGCGCACCGTTTGCGCGAGATCGACGGCGAAGGCGCGGTCGAAGCCGTCGAGGATGATCGCGCCCATGCCCGTCTGCGCGGCATCGCCCATCGGCTCGGAGAGCGTGCCGTTGCCGGTCAGGCTGATCGCCCCCGCCGATCCCGCGACGCTGGCTCCGCCCTGCGGGCTGAATGCCGCGCGCAGGTCGAGGATGCCCTGACCGTAAATCGCGTCATCCCCCGCCGCGCCGCCGTCGCGCGCGCTCGTGAAGAGAAGCTGGACGATCTCGCGGCCGCTGAGGTTCGGAAAGGCCTGGGCCAGCAACGCCACCGCGCCCGCAATTTGCGGCGTCGAATAGGAGGTTCCCGAATAGAGAAATGTCTGCGCGTTCTGATCGAAGCTGCGGACGCGCTCTCCCAACGCGGCGAGATATACGGATTGCCCGACGCCGGCGCGGTTGGAAAATTCGCTAATCGCATCGCCATTGCCCACCGACCCGGCAATGATGACATGGCCGTTCGCTTCGTTCGTCAAGGCGACCTGCGCCAGAAGGTCGGGGTTGGCGCCGTCCGGCGTATCGCCCTCATTGCCGGCCGAAATCACGATGACCACGCCGGCCCGCGCCGCGCGTCCGACGGCCGCGCGCATGCCGGGCGTGGCCGCTCCGCCACCGCCGAGTGAGATATTGATGACGCGCGCATCATTCTGCACCGCGATGTCGATCGCGGCGGCGATATCGCTTGTCAGGTGCGAGCAGCCATCCTCGCTTTCGCAGGTCCCCGGCTCGTCCGTACGCAGCGTCAGGATCGTCGCGTCGAACGCCATGCCGACGATATTCGCGTCATTGCGCGCCGCGGCGAGCACGGCGGTGACCGACGTGCCATGGCCGCCGACATCGCCGATTCCGCGATTTCCCGCCACGTCCCGCGACGCGGGGCTGACGCGCCCGTTGAACTCTGCGATCGAGGTGGCCAGACCGCTGTCGATCACGGCCGCCGTGACACCGGCACCGGTCGCGCCATTCTCATAGGCGGTGACCGCATTGGCATGAGCGATGCCTTCGGAGCGACGGAATTCGGCGGTGTCGAAGCCTGCGCTCGGAGGAGGTGGAGGCGGCGGAGCCGGGGGTGGCGGCGCGGGCGGTGTCGGGACCACGGGTGGCGGCGGCGCCGATGCGATCCCGCCGCCACCTCCGCCCCCGCCACCACAGGCGGACAGAGCCATGCACAAGGGGAGGCTGCTCGCCAGCAGGAGGCGCGTGCGGGTCGCGATCATGTTTGAACTCGCAAAATCACTCGATTGGTCCTGTGGTTATGCCTGCAATGCCTTACGCGGTGCTTAACCGCTTTGCCTTCGCCGCGCCGCGCGCCTAACAGGCTCGGCGACCATGGTCCCGGCGCTTTCCCATATCGATCACTGGATCTTCGATCTCGACAATACGCTGTATCCGCCCGGCGCGCGACTGTTCGATCAGATCGACGAGAAAATGGGCTCGTTCATCGCCGAGCTGCTGTCGGTCGACCGGGTCGAGGCGCGGCGGATCCAGAAACAATATTTCCACTCGCACGGCACGACATTGTCCGGCCTGATGGAGGCGCATGGCGTCGAACCGAACGAATTTCTCGACTATGTCCATGACATCGACCTCGAAGTGCTCGAAGAGGATCGCGAACTCGTTACCGCAATCGGCGCGCTACCGGGGCGCAAGCTCGTCTTCACCAATGGCGATGCGGCTTATGCGAGCCGCGTTCTCGCGCAGCTGGGGCTGGGACAGAGTTTCGAGGCGATCCATGACATCCATGCCTGCGGCTATGCGCCCAAGCCCAATCCTGTCAGCTATGCCGGGATGTGCGCGGCGCTCGACGTCGATCCGGAACGCGCGCTGTTCGTCGAGGATATGGCGCGCAACCTGAAGCCGGCAAAAGCGATCGGCATGACCACGGTCTGGGTCAATAACGGCTCGGAAAGGGGTTCGCACGAGGCGGACGCGGGCTATATCGACTATGAAATCGCCGCGGTGACGCCGTGGCTGCAGCAATTGACGGAGGCGGCATGAACCACGCGGCACTGGAACGGGCGATCGAACGCGGCTGGGAGAAGCGCGAGACGATCGACCCCGATACGACGGGCGAAGTCCGCGACGCCGTCGAGGCCGCGCTTGCCTTGCTCGATACCGGCGAGGCGCGCGTGGCGACGCGCGAAGGCGCAGTCTGGCAGGTGCATCAATGGCTGAAAAAGGCCGTGCTGCTCTCCTTCCGCCTCAACGATATGCAGCTGATCGAAGGTTCGAACGGCGGCGGCCATTGGTGGGACAAGGTGCCGAGCAAGTTCGCCGATTGGGGCGAAGAGGAATTCCGCGCCGCCGGTTTCCGCGCCGTGCCCGGATCGATCGTGCGCAAGGGCGCGCATGTCGCGAAGAGCGCCGTGCTGATGCCGAGCTTCGTCAATATCGGCGCCCATGTCGGCGAGGGGACGATGGTCGACACCTGGGCCTCGGTCGGCAGCTGCGCGCAGGTCGGCGCCAATTGCCACATCTCGGCCGGCGCCGGGATCGGCGGCGTGCTCGAACCGCTGCAGGCGAATCCCACGATCATCGAGGACAATTGCTTCATCGGCGCGCGTTCCGAGGTCGTTGAGGGCGTGATCGTCGGCGAGGGCGCGGTGCTCGGCATGGGCGTCTTCATCACCGCATCGACCAAGATCGTCGACCGTTTCACCGGCGAGACATTCACCGGCCGCGTCCCCGCCTATTCGGTCGTCGTTCCCGGCACGATGCCCGGCAAGGAGCTGGTCGACGGATCGCCGGGTCCGGGCCTTTACTGCGCGGTCATCGTCAAGCGGGTCGATGAAAAGACGCGCGCCAAGACGAGCGTGAACGAGCTGCTGCGCGGATAATGGTTGGGCCTGACATGGGCGCACCCTACGCTCCTACGATACCGTTAGCCCCGAGCTTGTCGAAGGGCGTATCGCAGATCGAGAACCGGGCTTCGACAGGCTCAGCCCTAACGGAATAGGGAAACCTGATGAGCCGCCCCGCACAGGCCCAACCACCTTTCGTCCCCGCCCATCCGCCGCGCCCGGAAAAACGCGGACCGTTCTGGAGCGGGTTCATCGGCGAGCGGGCGAAAAGCGCAGTGTCGGGCTGGTCGGAGCGCGCTTTCGTCGAGCCGCATATCAAGCGGCGGCTCCTCGGCTGGACGGTGCAGATGCCGTTCGAACCGGCCTCGCTCAAACGCGTGCTGCTCGACAACCAGTCCAACTATCCCAAGCCTGATATCGTCAAAAAATTGCTCGCGCCGCTGATCGGAAAAGGCCTGCTCAGCAGCGACGGCACGCTGTGGCGCGACCAGCGCAAGATCGTCGCGGCAAGCTTCACCCCGCCCGCCGTCGATGCGCGGATCGATCAGTTTACCGCTGCGGCGCGCGATACGGCGGCGCAGTGGCGGGCGGGCGAGACCATCGACATGTCATCGGTCGCGACCGGTACGACGATGGCGATCATCGCGGACGCGCTGTTTGGCGGTGACCCCTCGCTCAAGACGCCCGAGGCACGCGCCGCCATCGAGGATGCACTGGTCGCCGCGGGTGCCGTGCGGCTCTCCGCCGTGCTCGGCCTGCCGACCCTGGCATGGAACGGCAAGATCCGGCGGGGAAGGCGGGCGCAGCGCTTCCTGCGCCACACGCTCGCCGATCTGGTCCGCGCGCGCGGGCCTGATGGCGGCGACGACTTTATCGGCGGCGTGATCGGCGAGTTGCGCGAGCGCTACGAACCGGGTGAAGCGCTGGCACTGGCCGTGGACAATGCGGCAACCTTCTACGTTGCCGGGCATGAGACGACGGCCAACCTTCTGACCTGGGCGCTCTATCTGCTGTCCGAACAGCCCGACTGGCAGGCGATGCTGGCCGAAGAGGCGCGCGGCACCGCGCTCGACGGCGACCTTTCGGCGAAACTGCCGCTGCTGCGCGCAACGCTCGACGAAACGCTGCGCCTCTATCCCTCCGTCCCGCGCTTCGACCGGCAGGCGGCGGGGGAGGACAGGCTCGGCGAGTATGACGTCGCCACCGGCGATATCATCTCGATCTGGCCCTGGGTGCTGCACCGCCATCGTGCGCTGTGGGACGAGCCGGACCGGTTCGACCCGACGCGCTTTCTCGGCGCGCGCGGCAAGGCGATCGACCGCTTCGAGTACATCCCCTTCGGCGGCGGCCCGCGCACCTGTGTCGGCGCGCGCTTCTCGATCACCGAAGCGCTGGCGATCCTCGCGACATGGCTAACCGGATGGCGGTTCGAGGCGCTGCCGGATCGCAGCGTGATGCCGACGGGGATGGTGACGCTCAGGCCCGAAGGTGGTTTGCCGTTGACAGTGATGCGGCGCTGAATTCCTCCCCGGTGCGGGGAGGGGGACCATGCGAAGCATGGTGGAGGGGGCTCTCCACACGCGGAACGAAGATGATAGCCCCCTCCGCCAGCGCTTCGCGCTGCCACCTCCCCGTGCCGGGAAGGAATGTTAGCCGCCCAGCGCTTCCGCGATCAGCCCCCGCGCCCGTTCGCCCGACCAGTCCATGCCGCCGAACACCCGGAACAGCTCGGCGCCGTCGACATCGTAGAGGATGGTGATCGGCAGCGTTTCCGCCTCCAGATCGGCCATGTAGCTGTTCTGCGGGTCGAGCCAGGGTTCGAGATGCGCGAAATCATATTCGGCCATGAAGGGCGCAACGGCGTCGGCGCCCTGCAGATCCTGACTGATCGTCAGCACCTTGAGCGCATCGCCCTCGCGCTCGGCTAGCAGGTCCAGCGTCGGCATTTCGGCGATGCACGGCGCGCACCAGGTCGCCCAGACATTCACGAGCACCGGCCGCCCGGCATAGTCCGATATCCGCATCTCGTTGCCATCGGGATCGCGAAAGGCGAATTCGGGCGCCGCCATGCCGCGATAATCGGTGTTGATCCGGCCGAGGACTTCGGAGCCCGCATAGCTGCGCTCGCTCGTGCCGCCGGGCGTGCCGGCAGGCGCGGCGATCTGCGGCGCGCTGCCCTCGCGCGCTTGCGGCGCTTCGCCGCTTTGCCTATCGCAAGCCGCGACGAGAAGCATCGGAACAAGGGCCAGGGCCATCACTGATCGCACGGAAAACTCCAACTCGATGTGGGGCGGGCGCTTCGCCGAAGGCCCGGCCGCGGTGATGCGCGAGATAAATGCCTCGATCCCCTTCGACAAGCGGCTGTGGCGGCAGGACATCGCCGCGAGCAAGTCTCATGTCGCGATGCTCGGCGCGCAAGGGATCGTGTCGAGCGATGACGCGAAGGCGATTTCCGAGGGGCTCGACCGAGTCGCTGCGGAATATGAGGCGGACGGCGTCCCGGAGAATCTCGACCTCGAAGACATTCACATGCATGTCGAATCGCGGCTGACCGAGCTGATCGGCCCGGTCGCCGGGCGGCTGCACACGGCGCGGTCGCGCAACGACCAGGTCGCGACCGACTTCCGGCTCTGGGTGCGCGACGCGATAGACGCGATGGATGCGGGGCTGGCAGCGTTGCAGTGGGCGCTGGTGAAGCGGGCGGGCGAACATGCCGATGCCGTGATGCCGGGCTTCACGCATCTCCAGTCGGCGCAGCCGGTGACGCTGGGGCATCATCTGATGGCCTATTACGAAATGGCGAAGCGCGACCGCAGCCGCTTCGCCGATGCGCGGGGCCGGCTCAACGAATCGCCGCTCGGCTCCGCGGCGCTGGCGGGGACGGGGTTCGCGCTCGACCGCGAGGCGACGGCTGCGGCGCTGGGCTTCGACCGGCCGACCGCCAATTCGCTCGATTCGGTGTCGGACCGCGATTTCGCGCTCGATTATCTCTACGCCGCCAGCGTCACCGCGATGCATTTGTCGCGGCTGGCCGAGGAAATCGTGATCTGGGCGAGCCAGCCCTATGGTTTCGTGACGCTACCCGACGACTATTCGACCGGCAGCTCGATCATGCCGCAGAAGCGCAACCCCGATGCCGCCGAACTCGTGCGCGGCCATGCGGCGCGGATTTCGGGGTGCCTCGTCGCGCTGCTCGGCGTGATGAAGGGGCTGCCGCTCGCCTATGCCAAGGACACGCAGGACGACAAGCCGCCGGTGTTCGAGACGCATGACCTGCTCGGGCTGTCGATCGCGGCGATGACGGGGATGGTCGAAACGCTGACCTTTCGCACCGACCGGATGCGCGCGCTCGCCGAATCGGGCTTTGCCACCGCGACCGATCTCGCCGACTGGCTGGTTCGCGAGGGCGACGTGCCGTTCCGCGAGGCGCACCATATCGTCGGCGCGGCGGTGAAAGCCGCCGAGGCGAAGGGATGCGGGCTCGACGGGCTGTCGCTCGGCGAGCTGCAGGCCATCGATTCGCGGATCGGCGAGGGCGTCTACGACGTGCTGACGGTCGATGCCTCGGTCGCCAGCCGGTCGAGCTATGGCGGAACCGCGCCCGATCAGGTACGGGCTCGCGTCGAGGAAGCGCGCAAGGCGCTGGACGAGGAATAATGCGCAAAGCGATCGCCGCCCTGCTGATCACCGTCACGCTCGCCGGATGCGGCGGGCGCGAGGCGCTGCGCCCGGCACCGGGCGAAGGCATGCCCGTCGCGCCGGCGATGGCCCGCGCCGAGCCGACGACCGACGACCTGCTGACGCCGACGCCGCAACAGCGCCCCGAACGCGTCGACGAGATCCTACGCCGCTCCGAGGAACGCCAGGACGATCCCTTCGACCTGCCGCCGCCGGGCTGAGCGATGGACCATTTCGCGCTTCGCGGCGGCGCCATGTTCGCCGAAGACGTTCCGCTCGCGACGATCGCCGAGCAGGTCGGCACGCCGGTCTATGTCTATTCGCGCGCAACGCTGGAGCGGCATGCGCGCGTGTTCAAGGAGGCGTTGGCCGATCTGGGCGACGTGCATATCGCCTTCGCCATCAAGGCCAATCCGAACCTTTCCGTGCTGCGCGTGCTGGCGCGGCAGGGCTTCGGCGCGGATATCGTGTCGGTCGGCGAGATGAAGCGGGCGCTCGCGGCGGGCGTTGCTGCAAAGGACATCGTCTATTCGGGCGTCGGCAAGACCCGGGACGACCTTGCCCACGCGCTCGACGCGGGAATCGGCCAGTTCAATATCGAGCTTGAGGAAGAGGGCGCCGCGCTTGCCGAAATCGCGGCGGCCAAGGGCAAGACGGCCACCGCCGTGCTGCGCGTCAATCCCGATGTCGATGCCGGCACCCATGCCAAGATCTCGACCGGCCTCAGCGAAAACAAGTTCGGCGTCCCGATTGATCTTGCCGGGGATATTCTCGCGCGCCTCGATGCGCTCAAGGGGCTGAACATGCGGGGCCTCGCGCTCCATATCGGTAGCCAGATCTTCGATCTGGATCCGATCGAACGCGCCTATGCCAAGGTCGGCGCGCTGGCTATGGATCTGCGCAAGGCGGGCCATGTGATCGACCGGATCGATCTCGGTGGCGGCCTTGGCGTGCCGTACGAGCGCGACAAGGTGCCGCCGTCGCCAGCCGATTACGGGGCGATGGTGAAGCGGGTGACGAAGGACTGGGGCGTCACGCTGATGTTCGAACCCGGCCGCGTGATCGCAGGCAATGCGGGCGTGCTGCTGACCGAGGTCATTTGGGTGAAGCCCGGTATCGTGCGGCCCTATGTGATCGTCGATGCGGCCATGAACGATCTCGCGCGGCCGGCGATGTACGATGCCTATCACGATTTCGACGCCGTGCATCCGACCGGCGAGAAGATGGTCGCCAATATCGCCGGCCCGGTCTGCGAGAGCGGCGACACCTTTGCGATGGACCGCGAGATCGATGCCGTGAAGGCCGGCGATCTTGCCGTCTTCCGCACCGCCGGCGCCTATGGCGCGACGATGGCGAGCACGTACAACAGCCGCCCGCTCGTGCCCGAAGTGATGGTTGATGGCGACCGTTTCGCCGTCGTCGCCGAACGCGTGAAGGCCGAAGCGCTGATCGAGGCGGAGCCCATGCCCGATTTTCTGGCGTGAGCTCGTAAACCCGGTTTTTCTTTTGTCAGACTTTGGCTAACGCCAAAGCGCCGCGACCGAAAGGTCGAGTCTGACAAACAATAACCCTTTCAGGAGCTTCCCCATGAAACCCGTTCGCAAGGCCGTCTTTCCCGTCGGAGGGCTCGGCACGCGCTTCCTGCCCGCGACCAAAGCCGTCCCCAAGGAAATGCTTCCGGTCGTCGACAAGCCGCTGATCCAGTACGCGGTCGACGAGGCGCGCGAGGCGGGGATCGAGGAAATGATCTTCGTCACGAGCCGCGGCAAGGGCGCGATCGAGGACCATTTCGATATTGCGTACGAGCTCGAAACGACGATGGCGGATCGCGACAAGGATCTGTCGATCCTCGATGGCTCGCGTTTTGCACCCGGCAATGTCTCCTTCGTGCGGCAGCAGGAGCCGATCGGCCTCGGCCATGCCGTCTGGTGCGCGCGGCATATTGTCGGCGACGAGCCCTTCGCGATCTTCCTTCCCGACGAGCTGATGGTCGGCACCCCCGGTTGCATGAAGCAGATGGTCGATGCCTATGGCCGGCTCGGCGGCAATATCGTCTGCGGCCTCGAAGTGCCCGAGGATCAGACGAGTGCCTACGGGATCATCGATCCCGGCGCGGCCGACGGGCCGATTACCGAGGTGAAGGGGCTGGTCGAAAAGCCCGTCCCCGGCACGGCGCCATCCAACCTGATGATCCCCGGCCGCTATATCCTCCAGCCCGAAGTCATGGGCATCCTGAAAGACCAGGGCCGCGGCGCGGGGAACGAGATCCAGCTGACCGATGCCATGGCGCAGATGATCGGCAAGCAGCCCTTCCACGCCTATACTTTCGACGGGCGGCGATTCGATTGCGGCAGCAAATCGGGCTTCATCAACGCCAATATCGCGCTCGCGCTCGACAATCCGGAGCTCGAACCCGAGGTCCGCGCCTTTATCGAAACGCTTTAGCAGGCCACGCCCGGCTGCTATGGTCACGCAATGCACAGCCTTCCCGCCTTTCTGAAAATCAGGGGCCGCCCGGTCATCGTGCTGGGCGCCGGCGATGCGGCGGACGCCAAGCGCGTTCTCGTCGAGCGCGCGGGCGGGATTCCGGTCGACGAGGCCGACGAAGAAGCGCGGCTTGCCATCGTCGCGATCGACGACGAGGCGGATGCACTGGCGGCAATCGACCGGCTGAAGACGCGCGGCACTCTCGTCAACGCGGTCGATCGGCCCGATCATTGCGATTTCACGATGCCGGCGATCCTCGATCGTGATCCGGTCCTCGTCGCGATCGGAACGGGGGGCGCGTCGGCCGGGCTTGCCAAAGCCTTGCGTCAGCGCGCCGAGCGGCTGATTCCGGCGGGCATCGGCGCCGTCGCCACGCGTATGCGCGAATTGCGCGGCGACCTTCGCGCGCGCTGGCCGGACGCCGAAGCGCGCCGCCACGCCATCGACGCCGCCTTCGACGAACACGGGCCGCTCGATCCGCTGCTGCCCCGGAGCGCCGAAGACGTCGATCGCTGGCTTGCCGGCCAGGAGAGTGCCCCGCCGCGCACCGGCGACCAGTTCGAGACGATTGTTCTGCGATCCGGCGATCCCGACGACCTCTCCATCGGCGAAACCTTGCTGCTGGGCCGTGCGGACCGGGTCTATCTCGCACCGGGCGTGCCGGAGGCGATCGCGCACCGCGCGCGCGCCGATGCCAAGCGGATCGAGACGGACACGGCGCCCATCGATCCGGGCCCCGGCCTTTCGGTTCACATCAAGATGGCGGAGTGAGCGAGGAAGTCGTTTTGGCGTTAGCCAAAGTCTGACAAACCTAAGCCTCCAGCTCGATGTCCCAATAGAGCCAGTCGTGCCAGCTTTCGTGCAGATAGTTGGGCGGGAAGCGTTTGCCGTGCTGTTGCAGCTGCCATGTCGTCGGCCGGTGCGGGGCGACGGTGAGCGTCATATGCGCCTGTTTCGGCGTCCGCCCGCCTTTCTTCAGATTGCACGGCGCGCAGGCGGTGGCGACATTGTCCCAGCTCGTCTTGCCGCCCAGCCGCCGCGGCACGACATGATCGAAGGTCAGCTCGTCGGGCGAACCGCAATATTGGCAGACGAACCGGTCGCGCAGGAACAGATTGAAACGGGTGAAGGCCGGATATTGGCTCGGCCGCACATATTGCTTGAGCGCAATCACGCTCGGGATCTTCATCGTCAGCGAGGCCGAATGCACCTCGCGCTCGTAATTCTCGATCACATTGACGCGATCAAGGAAAAACGCCTTGATCGCGGTCTGCCAAGGCCACAGGCTGAGCGGATAATAGGACAAAGGCGTGTAATCGGCGTTGAGCACCAGCGCCGGGCAACTATCGGGATGGCGGATGAGATCCGGGTGGTACATGAACCGACAACGCCTCCAGCTTCGCGGAAAAACCCCGCAAAACCAGACACCCCCGGCCTGTCGCACTCAGGACGGAAGAAGCCGGTTTTCCGAGCCTCCTCCTGTCGCCACGCCCATAGACAGGTTAACGTGACGCCATGATGACAAGCAAAGCGCCAAGTCCCGGTCAAGTCCGCAATGCGCGAATCTGCGGATGAGTGAGTCCTTCGCGACACGGTTCGCGCCGAGCCCGACGGGGTATCTGCATCTCGGCCATGCCTATTCGGCATTGTGCGCGCATGACGCCGCGCGCGCGGCAGGCGGGCGGTTTCTGTTGCGATTCGAGGATATCGACCAGGGCCGCGTCCGCGAGGAATATTACGCCGCGATCGAGGGGGATCTGCGCTGGCTCGGGCTGGAATGGGACGGCGAGCCGATGCGGCAATCCGCACGGTTCGAGGCCTATGATGCGGCCTTGGCGCAATTGCGGGCGCGCGATCTCGTCTATCCCTGTTTCTGCACGCGCAAGGAGATTGCCGCCGAAATCCGCGCCAGCGCATCGGCGCCGCATGGTATCGACGGCCCCGTTTATCCGGGCACCTGCCGAGCGGTCGCGCCGGCCGAGCGCGAAGCACGGATGGCGGACGAGGCCTTTGCGTGGCGGCTCGATATCGAGCGTGCGGCGAAGTTGGTGGGCCCGCTGCAATGGACGGATCGCGAGCTGGGCCGGGTGAAAGCCCGTCCGGAAGACCATGGCGATATCGTGCTGACCCGCAAGGATGCGCCCGCCTCCTATAATCTCGCCGTGGTCGTCGACGATGCAGCGCAAGGCGTGACCGATGTCGTTCGCGGCAACGACCTTGTCGCCGCGACCGATCTCCAACGGTTGCTGCAGGAGCTGCTCGGCCTTCCCGAACCGCGATACTGGCACCATGAACTGGTCACCGACGATGCGGGCAAGCGGCTGGCCAAGCGCGACGATGCGCGTTCGCTGCGGACATTGCGCGAAGCGGGCGCGGACCCGGCGGCGATCGTTGCGGCATTGCGCGAGGGGCCGCAGGTCCCCGATGCAGCGCTTCGATCCCGCTGATCGGCAAAATCATCGTCTTGCCGATGGCATTTTCGCGGATTCGGCTTACATTGGCCCCATGCAGACGATCCTCATCATCTTTCTCATCGCCGCCATGGGCGCGACCGTTTTCTTCCTGATCCGCGGGATCGTCCAGTTCCTGAAGACGACCGAACAGGATCTGATGGGCGACGGGCCCAACATGTCGGGCCACCGGCAGAACAAGGCGATGCAGGGCCGTATCGCGATGCAGGCGGTCGCGGTCGTGATCTGCGTGCTGTTGCTGCTGTTGATGGGAAGATAGCGCGGATTTTGTCAGACTTTGGCTATCGCCAAAGCGCGGCACCGGCCCGCACCCCCACCCGACCTCCCATTCAGAATACTCTCGTGGGAGGTCGGGTGGGGGTGCGGGCCGGTGCCGCGCTCGACCGCTAGGTCGAGTTTGACCATTGACTCCTCCCCCTACCCCTTGGGTTCCCGCCGCGCTTCCCCCATATAGGCGCAAAGCCGAACGCGAGCAGGAGCAATCCCCCCATGGCAACACAGTTGAACCTCACCGAAGACCAGAAGGCCGAGGTCGAGCAGTTCCGCACCGACGTCGTCGAACCGTCGATGACGAAGCTCGTCATCCTCGATTTCTGGGCCGAATGGTGCGGGCCGTGCAAGCAGCTCGCGCCCGTGCTCGAAAAGGTCGCGGCCGATTATGCCGACAAGGGCGTGGTGCTCAAGAAAGTGAACGTCGACGAGCAGAAGTTCATCGCCGCGCAATTCCAGGTCCAGTCGATCCCGGCCGTCTATGCGATGTTCCAGGGGCAGCCGGTCGCCGATCTCGGCAGTGCGCGCTCCGAAGGCCAGTTGAAACAGGCGCTCGACCAGATCCTGCAGCAGCTGCCGGTCGAGCCCGGCGCCGATGATGGCGGCAAGCCCGACAACAGCGCCGAGATCGCGCAATATGTCGAGATGGCCGAGAATGTGCTGGCGGATGGCGACCATGAACGTGCGCTCGGCATTTTCAGCCAGGTGCTCGAAATGGCGCCGACCGACACGAAGGTCATTTCCGGTTTCGCCCGCACGCTGATCGCGATGGGCAAGATCGACGAGGCGCGGCAGATGCTGGGCCAGGTGCCCGAGGATATGCAGAGCGATCCCGATATCGTCCGCGCCCAGGCCGCGCTCGACCTCGCCGGCAGCGGCGCGGCGGACGAAGACATCGGCCCGCTCGAAGAAAAGGTCTCGGCGAACCCCGACGATCACGAGGCGCGGCTGGAGCTCGCCAATGCGCAGATCGCCAAGGGCGACCGCGATGCCGCCGCCGATAATCTGTTCCACATCATCGAGGCCGATCGCGAATGGAATGACGGCGCGGCGCGCGAGCGGCTGTTGAAGCTGTTCGAGGTCGTCGGCCTGGAAGATCCGTGGGTCTCGCAGCAACGCCGCCGGCTGTCGGCGATCCTGTTCGGGTGATAGCGGAGCGCGCCCTAATTCCTCCCCGGAACGGGGAGGTGGCAGCGCGAAGCGCTGACGGAGGGGCACCCGCCTCCTGGATCAGCACTTGTGGCGGGCGCCCCTCCACCATGCTGCGCATGGTCCCCCTCCCCGTACCGGGGAGGATTGTATGACCCGCCTCTCGATTTTCCCGCTCGCGGGGGCGATCCTGTTTCCGCGCGCGCAGCTGCCGCTGCATATCTTCGAGATGCGCTACCGGGCGCTGGTCAAGGATGCGATGGCGCGCGACCGGCGGATCGCGATGATCCAGCCGCGCGGCGAAGGCGGTGGCGAGAATGATCGCCCGCCGCTGTTCGATATCGGCTGTGTCGGGCGGATCGCCGATGTCGAGGCGCTCGACGACGGGCGGTTCAACATCGTGCTCGACGGGCTGACGCGATTCCGGATGATCAGCGAGCGCGATGCCGGCACCAGCTTCCGCCAGATCGATGCCGACCTGACCGAGTTCGCGGACGACGATTTCGACCCCGAACCGCTCGCCATCGCGATGCGCGGCGGGCTGACCGATGAGGCGAAGAAGTTCGCGAACGCGCTCGGCTATGCCGTCGACTGGGACGGGATCGACGGGCTGGACGATGAAAGCTTCGTCAACCTGTGCGCCCAGGTCTCCCCCTTCGACATCGCCGCGAAACAGGCACTGCTCGAAGCCCCCACCATCGCCGATCGCGCCGAACTGCTGATCCAGTTCATGCAATTCTTCCGCATGCACCAGCAGAGCGGCGGGGACGATCGGGCGACGTTGCAGTAGATTGATCGGCCCCTAGCTCTTCTGACGATCTAAATGCGTTTCCACTAAGAACGAGGCCATCGTACCGGCCATGTTTACGGCAAGTTTTGCATGACGTTCGGCTGGTCGCACGGGGATTTTTTCAGATCGCCCGTGAGAATCAGACAGCCGATTGCGCAGCGTGCCCAATCCATTCACTACAGTAGTTGCGCCGCCCAGAATCATTTTGATAGCTTCGGCTGAGTGCTGTGTTGGCGATAGATTTAGTTCCTCAGCTGCCATTCTATAGAGCTTAGGCAAGTCTGCGGTGTCGGAGTGTTCCGTGCCAGTCTCATCAAGAATTCTTTTCAGCACTGTTTCCAAGAGAGTTCGCGCGATGGTTATCGCGCCCTCCGGGTCCGTTTTCCGCCGCGAAAGTGCTTTTTCCCAAACTTCATGAACACCCTCGCTGTCAAAAGAGCGCAAGGAATCTGACGCTACCGAGTCCATTGGTGCTAGGTCGCGGCCCTCGAGGTAGTCGATCAGCGGTGTGAACGCGTTAGTTATGATCATTCTGCGATCTGCATATGAACCGGCTGCATCACGGATATAGGGCCAGAATGCCCCGAGAGTTCGGTGGGTCCGAACGAAATCTGGAAGGAGGTGTCGCGTGTTCTCACTTCGCATGAATTCGCGACGCAGATACTCGTAATATTTCGTGCCATTCGACCCGCCAGTCGCAGACTCGATTAATATGCTTTCCATCATGGCGGCCCGTTCAGCCAAGCTGTCAGGAATCTCGGTTAGATCAAGTGGTCGGGCGGTATCCATCAGCTAGGTAGGCAACGCGCTAAACCATCACCCCCTGCAACAGCAGCGGCAGTTTCCCGCTCGTCCCGCGCGCCTCATCCGTGAACCTGCGCTGGAGCGGCGGGATTTTGCTCACGGCGTTCAGGCCGAACTGGCGCAGGCGGCTGGCGGGTTTGCCGGGTAGCCCGAACAACCGCGTCAGGCCGTCGGTGGCCATGGCGGTCATCAGCGTGTCGAGGCCGCGCCAGCGTTCGTAGCGCGCGAGGAGCTGGGCGTCGGCGAGGTCGAGGCCGAGCCGCGCGCCTTCCACCAGCACTTCGGTCAGCGCGGCGACATCGCGGAAGCCCACATTCAGCCCCTGCCCGGCGATCGGGTGCATGCCGTGCGCGCTGTCGCCGACCAAGGCGAGCCGGTGCGCGGTGATCTTCGCGGCGTTGTGGAAGCCGAGCGGATAGGCGGCGCGCGGCGCGGCAAGCGAGACGCTGCCGAGAAACCCGCCCATCCGCTTTTCCGCTTCGGCGAGGAAGGCGCGCTCGCCGAGCTTCAGCATCGCGGGGCCCTGTGCCTCGGGCACGCTCCACACCAGCGCCGAACGATGGCCGTTCGCATCGTCGTTCATCGGCAGGATCGCGAACGGACCATCCGCATAGAAAATCTCGTAGGCGATATGGCCGTGCGGTTTTTCGTGGTTCAGGCAGGCGATGATCGCATGCTGGCCGTAGCGCCAGTTGGCGATCTTGATCCCCGCCGCCTCGCGCGTCGGCGACCCGCGCCCCTCCGCACCGATCAGCAGCGGCGCGGTGAGTTCGCTGCCATCGTCCAGCGTTACCGTCACCTGGCCGGGCCCGCGATCGATGGCTTCGGCGCTGCGGCCCATATGGAGCGACACATTTTCGGCCTTCCGGCATGCCTCGAACAGCGTCGCGCGCATCAACCGGTTTTCGAACATGATGCCGAGCGGCCCTTCATCCTCCGCCGGTTCGAAATCGAGCCCGCCGGGTTCGAGGCCCTCGCTGACACGAATGGTGGAGATCAGGCAGCCCTTGCCGTCGAGCGCATCGCCGAGCCCGATGGCGCGCAACATCTTCCAGCTCGCGCTGGCGACGGCCGAAACGCGGCCGTCATAGCGTGTGTCGAGCAAGGCTTCAGCCGGCGCGCAATCGATCACGGCGCTCGTCATGCCATGCGCGTCGAGCGCCAGAGCGAGCGTCTGGCCGACGAGACCGCCGCCGAGAATGATGACGTCGTTGTTCACTTCGCTTGTCCTGAGCTTGTCGAAGGACCGATTTCTTCTGTCCCGCAGGCAAAGGAAAGACAGGGCTTCGACAAGCTCAGCCCAAACGGCATTCTTCTGAAGTGTGCCACTTCTAAACCACTCATCGTCATGAGGACTCGCTTTAACGCGCGAAAACCGGGCGCGATAGGCTGTCGCGCTTGACGCGGAGTCCGCCCAGCGCGCATTAGGGTTAATCGAGAGAACATTTGGCGCACAAAGCGGGGGTCGCGCGCATGGCAAGCAAGGGAATGACGGCACAATTGCCGGCCTGGAGAGAGGCGATGCGGCGCGCGGCGGCGCGATCGTCGGCACTGCTGGGCGCGCTCGGCATGCTGGTGGGGACGCTGCTGGTGACGCTGTCGCTCGTCAGCTACCGTCCGTCCGACCCCTCCTTCCTCACCTCGGCCGGTCATTCGGCGCAGAACTGGCTCGGCCCGCTCGGCGCCTATGTGTCCGAATTCCTGCTGCTCGTCTTCGGGCCGCTCGTGGCGCTGATAATCCCGCTCGTGATCGTCGTCGCGCTGCGGCTGTGGCGCGATGCGCCGCTCGGCCGCTGGCTGCGCTCGGCGCTCCTGATTTGGGCCGCGATCCTGCTGATCGGCGCGGCAATGATGCTGGCAACCAATGCGAGCATTCGCGGGCTGCCGCTCGGATGGGGCGGTCTGCTCGGCTATGGCGGCGGATCGCTGTTCGAGGCGCTGATCGGCGTTCTGGGCGATGCCGGCGTCTGGGCACGCTGGACGCTGGTGCCGCTGCTCGGCGCGGGCGGGCTTTATCTCTGGTGGAAGGGCCTGGCGCTCGAAGAGGAAGAGCGCGCCTTCATCTTCCGCCGCGAGGCGCGAGCGCCGGTCAAGATTTCCGAGCCCGAAGCGGCGAAGGCGCCCAAGCCGCGCAAGATCGTCGCGCCGCCGCCCGATCCCGAAGACAAGCGCAGCCCCGTCATCGCCGAGCCCAAATCGGCGAAACAGGGCAAGGCCAGGCCGAAGCAGCGCTCGCTCAATCTCGATTACGAACTGCCGCCGATCGAGCTGCTCAACCCGCCGCCCGACGACAACGGGCCCAAGCTCGATCGCAGCGCGCTCGAGCGCAATGCGCGGCTGCTCGAATCGGTGCTCGACGATTTCAAGGTGAAGGGCGAAGTCGTCGAGGTTCGCCCCGGTCCCGTCGTCACCATGTACGAGCTGGAACCGGAAAGCGGGATCAAGGCGAGCCGCGTCATCCAGCTCGCCGACGATATCGCACGCAATATGAGCGCGATCTCCGCGCGCGTCGCGGTGATTCCGGGCCGCAGCGTGATCGGCATCGAACTGCCGAACTCCTCGCGCCAGATGGTCGTGCTCAGCGAAATGATCGGCAGCGCGAGTTTCGAGGACCAGTCGGGCAAGCTACCGATCATCCTCGGCAAGAATATCGCCGGCGATCCCGTGATCGCCGATCTCGCGCCGATGCCGCATCTGCTCGTCGCCGGCACTACCGGTTCGGGCAAGTCGGTGGGGCTCAATTGCATGATCCTGTCGCTGCTCTACCGGCTGACGCCCGAGGAATGTAAGCTGATCATGATCGATCCGAAGATGCTCGAGCTCAGCATCTACGACGATATTCCGCATCTGCTCTCGCCCGTCGTCACCGAGCCGGCCAAGGCGATCCGCGCGCTCAAATGGGCGGTCGAGCAGATGGAGGATCGCTATCGGATGATGGCGTCGCTCTCGGTGCGCTCGCTGCAGGGCTTCAACGACAAGGTCCGCGCCGCCAAGGCCACGGTGGATGCAGAACGCGAGCGGTTGCATGGGGAACTGGTGATTGATTTCGTGACGCCCGACTGGTTCGCCGATTATCCCAAAGCCTGTATGGGCGGTTGGGGATCGACGGGGCTTAACATCACGCCAGCAGGCGACGTTCTGCCCTGTCACGCGGCAGAGACGATTCCCTCGCTCAGCTTTGCCAATGTCACCAAGGCCAGCCTGTCCGAGATCTGGTACGACGATCCCGCGTTCAATGCCTTTCGCGGCACCGATTGGATGCCCGAGTTGTGCCAAAGCTGCGAGCGTCGTGACATCGACTTTGGCGGCTGCCGCTGTCAGGCGATGGCGATTCTGGGCGATCCGGCGGCCACAGACCCCGTCTGCCGCAAATCCCCCAACCGCGCCGCTGTCGATGCGCTGCTGGATGACCCGGCTTCCGACGAACCCTTCGTCTACCGCGTCCATGTCTGACACTGGCGCACTGCTGGATGTGGGGGACGGCCATCGCATCTGGGTGCAGACCGTTGGGCGCCGGGGCGGCATCCCGGCGGTGTATCTGCACGGCGGACCGGGCAGCGGCTGCAACCCGTCGCAGCACAAGCTGTTTGATCCGGATCGGCATTTCGCCGTTTTTGTCGATCAGCGCGGTGCGGGGCGAAGCCAGCCGCACGGCGAACGCCGGGCCAATACCACCACGCATCTGATCAGTGATCTGGAAGCGGTGCGGCAGCATCTTGGAGTGGAGAGCTGGCTTGTGGTGGGTGGCTCCTGGGGGGCTACGCTGGCGCTGGCCTACGCTCAGGCGCATTCTGAGAGGGTGACGGGGATCGTGCTGCGTGCGACGTTTCTGGGCACGGCGGCTGAACTGGACTGGGCGTTCAACCAAGCCCTGCCGGCGTTCCAGCCTGATCTTTACGCCGCGTTGATGGCGCAGGCCGATGGAAGCCTTGAGACGCTGTGGCCCAAGATATTGAACCCCGATCCGGCAATTCACACAGCCCCCGCCCGCGCCTTCAGCAACGCGGAACGCGCTTTGTCCGATCTGTCGCCCGCGCCTCCAAAAAAGGACGGCCCGCTGCCCGCCAGCGCCTTCATGGAGGCGCATTACTTTGCGAATGATTGTTTTCTGGAGCCGGGTGCGCTGATGCGCGGCGCGGACAGGCTGGTCGGGATTCCCGGCGTCATCGTACAGGCCCGGCTTGACCTGCTGTGCCCGCCGATCACGTCCGCGCGTCTTGCGGCTGTCTGGCCGGATGCGCGACTGGTCCTGATCGAGGCGGCGGGCCATTCCCTTGGCCACCCTGCCGTCTTTGACGCTGTGCGTGCGGGTATTGCGGCACTTAGCGCCGGATGACCATTCCGTCGAGGCTCGAGACGACTGTGGTCACTCCTGCCTCCGGACCAAGAATGACTGTCCGTGCGTCTGACAAACCCGCGTCAAATTCATCCGCCAGTCGACGCATCTCGATTGAACCGACGGATTTGACCTGATCCAACCTTTTTTGGCGGGTGATTGCTGTCTCTCCGCTCAGATATCGGCGCAACGCGGTCGTGAGTACTTCTTCGGGGCGCACGGGTCGCAGCAAAAGGCCCAGTGTCGCTGACCGGCAGCGGTCCAACAGCTCGCCCCGCGCGTGCCGGGACAGCCAAAGTGGTGATTTGCCGAATTGATCCAGCGTGTTCAGCGGCGATGGATCACGTATGGAAACCAGCCGGAGCAGGCAATCGCCGGGGTCGAAAGCGGCCCGCACGGAATAGGCACCGCCTGCCA
>NZ_CAKZNF010000082.1 GCF_937129435.1 uncultured Parasphingopyxis sp.
TGTGCTGCCCGAACGGCTCGACGCGACTTATGTGGGCGAGGATGGCGAGCGGCACCGCCCCGTCATGCTCCACCGCGCGATCTTCGGCAGCTATGAGCGCTTCATCGGCATCCTGATCGAGCATTTCGCCGGGCGCCTCCCCGTCTGGCTCGCACCCGTGCAGGCAGTCGTGGCGACGATCGTCTCCGACGCCGACGATTATGCCAACGAGGTCGAGGCGAAGCTCGCCGCCGCCGGCATCCGCGTCGAAACCGATCTTCGCAACGAGAAGATCAACTACAAGGTCCGCGAACACAGCCTCGCCAAGGTCCCGCACCTGCTCGTCGTCGGGCAACGCGAGGCCGATGAAGGAACGGTCGCCGTCCGCACGCTGGGCGAGAAGGAGCAGCGCGTGATGAGCCTCGACGAGGCCGTCGCGATGCTACGCGAGGCCGCGACCGCGCCCGACCTGCGCGGCTGATCGGCGGCGCGCGGACCGATGCTCGCGCTCGGCTGCCTGGTCCCCGTCCTGCTCGGGCTCGGCGGCTTGCTGCTCGGTGCATGGCTCGGCGGCGACGATTGGGCGATTTGGGGCGGCGTGGCCGGGCTCGTGCTCGGCACCGCCGTGCCTATCGTCATGATCGCCGCGCTCGCCAGATCGAAGGGCAGGCGCTGAGGCCGCTTTAACGCTTCGCTAACCATGTCGGCCTAGTCCCTCTGCGACGACGGGGAGCGGCCATGGCCTTTCATTTTATCGCCAGCACGGGGCGGACGGCGACGACCTATATCGCTGCGGCGCTGAACGCGCTTCCGGGCGTGGTCGCGTGTCATGAGGGCTATGCCGGTTCGGACAAGGATGCCGAGCCGCTGCTGCCGCTCATCAACTTGGAAAACGCCCGCGCCTATCAGCTGCCGTCGAGCGCGGAGGCGACCGTTGCCGAAAAGCGCAGTCCCGAAATCATTGCTGATGCGCTGGCCCAAAGCGGCGCCGAAACGCTGATCGATATCGCCTATTACAACCCGATGTTCGCGAGCGCGATGCTCGCCGCGCATCCGCAGGCGAAGATGATCGGCATCATCCGCGACTGCGAGAGCTTCGTGCGCTCTTCGACCACGCTTGACGGCGAGGACCCGATGCCCGTCGGCTGGGCCGATCCGGCGAAACCTCTAACGCGGCGCGAGGAATTCATCGCGCTCGGCCGGATCAAGCCGCGCCGGAAGACCGACGACAAAGCGGCATGGGACGGCTGGTCGGCGATCCAGCGCAATATCTGGCTGTGGCGCGAAACCAATCTCAGGCTGATTGAAGCGCAGAGCACATTTCCCGAACGCGTCCTCATCCTGCCCTTCGAGAGGCTGAAACAGGATCCGCAACACTTCTGGGACGCGATCGCTTCGCACCTCGACCTGCCGGAAATCAGCGAAAAAGCGCATCATGGTAAAGGAAAATTTACCAACACCAAGGCATTTGGATACCAGATCGAAGCGGCCGCCGCATGGAGCGCGGACGAACGGCAGCTTCTGCACGAATCCGTCGAACAGGTAGAAGAGAAGCTCGCCCATGTTTCATAGCAAGATTTCGGTCGACCAGGTCTGCGAAGTGGTCGGCGACGCGCTGCTCACCGTCAGCGAGAAGGAAGCGCTGTCGATCCCGGTAACGGCCGAGGCCGCGATGGGCGAGCCGGCGGAATGGGATTCGCTGTCCTTCATCGTCGTCTTCAACGCCATCGCCGAAGCCTTCGGCGTCGAGCTGGAAGACGACGACGCGATCCACTTCACCTCGATCCCGGCGATGCACGCCTTTCTGAACGAAATCGCCGAATGACCTGGCTCCACACGGAGCTGCTCAACCAGGCGCGAAACCATCCCGACCGCGCCGCCATCGATGGCGGCAAGGCGGGAGAGATCGGCTATGCGCAGCTGCTGACGATCGCCGGGGCACTGAGTGCCGAGATCGCCGCCGCCGATGCGCCGCGCGCCATCGGCGTGCTGAGCAATCGCCGCGCCGAGGCCTATTGCGCGGTGCTGGCGGCGTTCTTTTTGGGCATCAAATTCGTGCCGCTCAATCCCGGCTTTCCGGCCGAGCGGTTGGCGACAATCGTCGACCTTGCCGGTGTCGATCTCGTCCTGTGCGATAGCTCGACCGTCGAATTGGCCTCGGGCCTCGGCGCGCACTGGCAGGACATTTCGGGCCTCGTCGCCAGCCCGCCCGCCATCGTCGCCGACATGGCCGACCGGATCGAGGCCGATCTCGCCATCGATCCCGGCGCCATCGCCTATCAGATGTTCACCTCGGGTTCGACCGGCGAGCCCAAGGGCGTGCCCGTGCCCTATGGCGCGCTCGACCATTATGTCCGGCACATCCGCGATCTCGTGCCCTTTCCCGACGCGGCGCGGTTCAGCCAGCTCTTCGACCTCAGCTTCGACCTGTCGATCCACGACATCTTCGTCGCGCTCGCCTGTGGCGGCACCATCGTGCCTGCCGGGCCGATCGACCTGATGATGCCGCACAGCTATATCGAAAAGCGCGCCATCGACGTCTGGTTCTCGGTGCCGATGCTGGCGATGGTAACCGCGCGCGGATCGGCAGAGCCGAAGACCGATCATCGCATCGCCGTGGCGCAATTCTGCGGCGAGGCGCTGCCGATGGACTATGTCCGCCGCTTTCGCGCCTGGCTCGCCGACGACGCCCCCCTCTACAATCTCTATGGCCCGACTGAGGCGACGATTGCGTTCACCGGCAAGCCATTGGGCGAGAGCGATGACGGGTTTGCCGTTGCCCCGCTGGGCAATGTCTTCGGCGACAATGTCATCGCGATCCTGGCCGATGAAGGCGCGGTGATCGATGTGGCCGAAGGCGTGGAAGGCGAATTGCTGCTGGGCGGCCCGCAGGTTTTCGGAGGCTATGAACCGGCGCGCGATCTCGATCCCTTCGTGACGCAGGACGGCGTCCGCTACTACCGCTCGGGCGATCGGGTGCGCTTTGCCGATGGCGAACTGCACCATCTCGGCCGGATCGACGGACAGGTGAAGCTGCGCGGGCTGCGTATCGAACTCGGCGAGATCGAAGCGGCGTTCCGCGACACTTTCGGTTGCGACGCGGCCGCCGCCATCGTCTTCGGCGAACAGGAAAATGCCGAGATCCGCCTCGCCTACCAACATGACGGGGAGATCGGAAACCTGGCGCCGCTCAAGACGCGGCTGCCCGACTATATGATCCCCAAGCGAATCTGGCGCCGCGACGACCTGCCCGTCAACGTCAACGGCAAGGTCGATCGCAAGGCACTGGGAGCGATGACATGGCCCGACGCGCCCTAGGGCCCTTCGTTGTCATCCTCGTTCTGGCGGGGCTCGCGCTGCTGGGCGCGCGGCTGCAAAGCTATGAGCTCGACTACACGAACATGTGCACGCACCGGCTGGCCGAACTCGACCAGCCCGCCGCAGACATCCTCTTTATCGGCAACAGCCGCATGGGCGCCTCGATCGACCCGCTCTATATCGGCGACGAGGTCAGCGAAGCGCTCGACGAAACCGTCGCCGTCGAACGGCTGACGCTGACCAACAACGACCTCACGCCATTCCGCGCCTTTACCGGCGATTATGTCCGCAACCGCGGCTTCCCGAAGATCGTCGTTCTACAGCTGACCTATAACCGCGAGCGCGACCTGCAGGACCGGATCGACATGCCGGTCAATCCGCCCCGCAATCTCGCCTTTGCGCGGATGGCGGACATGCAGGCGATGCAGGACGATGTCGTCTTCAACGATCATGGCGCGCGCGTCTCGCGGCGGCTCGAGCGCGGCTATCGCGGCCGCCCGGCGATGGAGCTCGACCGGCTGACGATGAACATCTACGCGGCACTCCGCTATCCCGCGCACCGCATCACCGGCCGGCCGACGACCTGCGAGGGCGAGTTCGTCCACCGCCAGGCCGATATCTGGCTCTACGGAAATCTCGACGGGCACCGTCTCGCCGAACCCTGGCCCGAGCCCGACCCGGCGGATCTTGCCGAATGGCGCGCCATTGTCGCCGACTATCTACCGCTCGACCCCGACGATCCGATGCGGACCTTCGAAAACGACCAGATCGCGCAGCTTGTCACGATGCTGCGCGCGGGTGGAAGCCGTGTTTACCTGACCGTGCTGCCGAGCCTCGACGACGGGCCGCTCAGCGATGCCGACAAGGCCGCGCTTGCCCGCCGCTTCCCCGATGCTCCGCTGATCGATCTCGGCCCGCTCTATGCGCGCGAGGGCGATGCCGGGCTCGCGCTCGCCTATCGCGACGAGGATCATGTGAACATTCGCGGTGCGGCGGCGATCTCGCATTACTTCGCGCAAGTTCTGGCGGAGCGCTATCCGTGATCGACCCGCTCGCGCTCTTCATCTTCATCCTTGCGGCCTGGATCGCGGCCTTTCCCTTTGGCGCGAATGGCAAGGCGGCGGTGCTGACGCTGTCCGGCTTCGCTTTCGTCGCCATCTACGCGCCGGTTGCGGCCGGCTGGATCGCGCTGATGAGCCTCGAGGGCGTGTTGCTCGTATTGCTGCTGAAGCGCTTCGACCGCCAGTCGAACTGGCGCAAATACGGCGCCTATCTGCTGCTGCTCAACTTTTTGTTCGTCGATCTGCATCAATTCGCGCTCGGGCTGATCGTCGAAACGCTGGCGATCTCCTTCTCGACGATCCGCATCTTCATGACCTCGAAACAGCAGCTCGCCGCGCGCAAGGGCGTTGAAGCGAAGGAGACGGTCTGGATTCCCGTCGCCGGCTTCTACCTTCCCGCGCTGATCGTCGGCCCGGTCTTTTCGGGCGTCGATATCCAGAAGCAGGCGAAGCAGGGCGGCGCGGCGGAGCCCGTCCGGCTCAGCGACTATCGCCTCGTGCTGCAGGGCCTGGTGCTCGCAATCCTCGTCAATCCGGCCTGCGGCCAGCTCGTCGCCAAGCTGGCCGGCGAAGAAGGCATGGGGCTCCCGCTATTCGCCGTCGCCCCGATCCTTTTCGTCCAACTCTTCACCGCCTTTTGGGGTCAATCGCTGATCGCCGAGCACACGTCGCGCTTTTTCGGCTTCCGGCTGCCGCAGAATTTCGACGAGCCGTGGAAGGCGAAGGACATCAAGGATTTCTGGGCGCGCTGGCACCGTTCGATGGCGCAGTTCGTCATGCAGTATATCTTCCTGCCGCTGAACCTGCGCGGGGTCTCGCCCCGGCTCGCCACCGTCGCCGCCTTTGTTTTCATGGGCCTGTGGCACAATCTCTCGCTCGGCTATTTCCTCTGGGGCCTGAGCCATGGCTTGCTGATGGCCTATTGGCCCAAGCGCGAGCTTGACGGCGCGCGCGCCGGGACCGCCCGCGCCGCGACATGGATCATCGTCATCACCCTGTCCTACATCGCCAATTACGGAGCGCTGGCATGAGCGATACCGAACCCGCCTCCCGCGCCGAGCCCGAGGAAGATGGCGAAGGCCGCAAGATCGTCTTCTGGCTGCTGATCGCCTTCCTGTTGCTGATCATCGTGCCGCCCGGCCTGGGCGAGTCGCCCTACAACTTCTTCTGACGCCGAGCGCGGCGTGCAACGCAGGGCCTTTGATTCCGCGTGCATCCGTCATATATTACACGGCTGAAGCCCATTGAACGTCACATCAGGAGATACCGCTATACGTCCCCCTCTTTCCCGCCGTCCCGCCAATCCGCCGCAACACGGCCCGCGCCATAACCAGTTCATTCAGTCGCAAAAGGTGCGCGTCATCGACGAGAAGGGCGAAAATCTCGGCGTCATGTATACCGAAGAGGCGATCGAGCAGGCGGCCGAAGTCGGCCTCGATCTCGTGGAGGTCTCTCCCAACGCCGATCCGCCCGTCGCCAAGTTCCTCGACGTCGGCAAGTTCAAATACGAAGCGCAGAAAAAGGCGAACGCGGCACGCAAATCTCAAAAGACGCAGGACGTCAAAGAGATCAAGATGCGCCCGAACATCGACGATCACGACTATGACGTGAAGATGAAGAAGGTGTTCCAGTTCATCGAGGACGGCGACAAGGTAAAGGTCACGCTGCGCTTTCGCGGGCGCGAGCTGTCGCATCGCGAACTCGGTATGGACCTGCTGCAGCGGGTACAGGACGATACGCAGGAGACCGCCAAGGTCGAAGCCCGGCCGAAGATGGAAGGCCGCCAGATGCTGATGGTGCTGGCGCCGAAATAGACCTGGCCCGGCGGATTGAGTCCGCGGCCATGTACCCCCCGTCATTGCGAGCGCAGCGAAGCGATCCGGGGCCACAAAGGACAATGCTTGCGGCTCTGGATTGCCGCGTCGCCTTCGGCTCCTCGCAATGACGGTTTGATCCCGGCTTAATTTATTTGCGCCGACAACCAAGCGGCGGCATGGCGCGGGCCATGGCCGCCGCTTCGCGTTTCGCCTTTCCGCTGTTCCTGCTCGGCAGCATCGTGCTGTCCGCCGGACCGCTGTTCGTGCGGCTGGCCGATGTCGGCGAAGTGCAATCGGCCTTCTGGCGGCTTGCCGTCGGCGCGCCACTGCTCTTTCTGCTGGTCCGTGCGACGGCCTCTCGCGACGGCGCCCCGGCGCGCCCGCCGCGAATCACGATCTGGCTGATTCTCGGCGGCATCTTCTTCGCCGGCGATCTCGCCGTCTGGCATCTCGGCATCACCCGCACGGCGATGGCGAACTCGACGCTGGTCGGGAACAGCGCGGCGTTCCTGTTCCCGGTCTGGGGCTATCTCACCATGCGCCGCTGGCCGACGAAGACGGCAGGGTTCGCGCTGGCGATGGCGGCCTGCGGGATCGCGCTGCTCGCGGGCCAATCGGCCAGCATCTCGCGCGAGCATCTGACCGGCGACCTGCTCTGCCTCGTCGCGGCGATTTTCTACACCGCCTATCTGATCGTCATGGACAAGGGGCGGCAGGGGCATGGCGCGCTGCCGGCGCTGGCCTTTGCGACGCTGGTCGGCGCGATCGTGCTGTTTCCACTCGCCCTTATTGCGCCCGGGGCCTTCTGGCCGACCGACTGGACGCCGCTGCTGCTCCTCGCACTGAGCAGCCAGGTGCTGGGGCAGGGGCTGATCATCTATGCGCTGCCGCAATTGCCGCCGGTGGCGAGCGGCGTCGGCCTGCTGATCCAGCCCGCCTTTTCCGGGTTGCTCGGCTATCTCTGGTTCGGTGAGGTGCTGGCGCTGGCCGACATTGCGGGGATCGCCCTGATCTTCACGGCGATCCTCATCGTCCGGCGGCCGAGCGCGGCGCAGCCCGAGATCGAAAAGCGCGTGCCGCCGTCGCTGGGCGGCGCGCAGATCCCGGACTAGGCGGTCAGCCCTCGGGCATTTCCGCCGGCGGTTCCCACAGTTCGATCGCATTGCCTTCGGGATCGTGGACACGGGCGAAGTGGCCGTAGCTGCCGTCCATGTCCCATTCGGGATCGGTGATGACCTCGATCCCCGCCGCCGCCAGCCTCTCCTTCATCGCGTCGAGATCGTCGACGCGCAGGTTGATCATGAAGGCCTTGTCGGCGGCGAAATAATCGCTGTCCGCCTTGAAAGGCGCAAAGACGGTGGGCCCGGCCTGCTGCTCCCACAGGCTGTCGCCGCCGCCGAAACCGAAATGCTCGCGATACCAGGCCGTCAACGCTTCGGGGTCTTTCGCGCGAAAGAACAGCCCGCCCATTCCCGTGACGCCCATAAGTGCCTCCTGTTGCTGCCACGGCCATACGCGCGATCCGAACGTCCGCCAAGACTCTTGCAGTTTCCGCAATTGAGAGTTGCAAAGATTGCAAGAGAATCAAAAACATGTTGCCGATTTGGCGCACTGTTCAGGCAATCCTTTCCGTATACGGAAATCCATTGGAAGAAGCGTGCGCGCTTCGTTATGGGCGCGCCCGAAAACAGAACAAAACCCCCCAAACACATTATTACTGGAGACACGCTTTGCGTAAGAATCTGCTGCTCGCGACCGCGGCCGTAGCCGCTATCGCCACCCCCGCCTTCGCACAGGATGCCGAAACGCCCACCGACGTCGCCGACAATGCGGACGTCCAGGGTCCGGCCAATGCGCCGATCGTCGTCGTCGCCCAGGGCCGCGAACAGCGGCTGATCGACGTGCCGATCGCCGTCAACGCGGTCAGCGCCGAAAGCCTGCAGAATTCCGGCGCCAACGACATTCGCCAGCTCAACCAGCTCGCGCCGTCGCTGCTCGTTTCCTCGACCGGTTCGGAAGCCAATGGTTCGGCCCGTATCCGCGGCATCGGTACGGTCGGCGACAATCCCGGCCTCGAAAGCTCGGTCGCGGTCTTCATCGACGGCGTCTATCGTTCGCGCACCGGCGTCGGCCTCAACGAGCTTGGCGAGATCGAGCGCGTCGAAGTGCTGCGCGGGCCGCAGGGCACGCTGTTCGGCCGCAACGCATCGGCCGGCCTGATCAACATCATCAGCCGCGCGCCGGACTATACGCCCGAATTCAACGCCGAAGCGACCTATGGCAATTACGACCATATCCGCGTCGCCGCCGGTGCCACCGGCCCGATCGGAAACAGCGGCCTCGCCTACCGTATCGACGGCGTCTATGTGAACCGCGACGGTTTCTATCAGGACACGCTGAGCGGGCAGGACGTCAACGATCGCGATCGCTATTTCGTTCGCGGCCAGCTCGCCTATGAAGCTTCGCCCGATCTCGAATTCCGCCTGATCGGCGATTATACGCGGCGCGAGGAAAATTGCTGCGCCGCCGTCTATGCGACCCCGGCGCTGGCCCCGGCCAATGCCGGCCTGCTCGACCTCACCAACCCGATCATTCCGGTTCTGCTCGAGGTCGCCAATGTCAGCTACGACACCTATTTCCCGTCGCGGAACGACCCCTATGAACGCGACATCGCGATCACGCCGGGCCGCACCTATGCGGGCACGACCGAGGATTACGGCGTTTCGCTCCAGGCCGATTGGGATCTGGGATTCGGCCAACTGACCTCGATCACCGCCTATCGCGAATATCGCAGCGAGCAGGGAACCGACACCGACTATGGCGTCGCCGACATTCTCTACAATGCCGACAATGGCGAGAATTTCCGCAGTTTCCAGACCTTCAGCCAGGAACTCCGGCTGCAGGGCGAAGCGTTTGACGGCCGGCTCGACTGGCTCGTCGGCGGCTATTACGCGCATGAAGAGCTCGACACCGGTTCGAACCTGCGCTTCGGCAACGACTATGGCGCCTTCGCCTCGTGCCGCCTGCTCGCGACCATCAATCCCGGCCTGCCGCGCGCTGCCGCCGCACCCGGTTGTCTCGCTCCGGCCATTCCGGGCGTGTTCCCGGGCACGGCGGGGATTCTTTCGGGCATCTTCCCGGATCCCGACGGCGCCGGCCCGATCCAGGGCGCAGCGCCGTTCATCGACGGCCTCAATCGCCTGAGCACGGTCAACGATCTGGGCGATGTTTCCTCGCGCTACTCGCAGACCAGCGAGAATTTCGCGCTGTTCACCCATAACATCTTCGAGATCGCCGACGGTTTCGATCTGACCGTGGGCCTGCGTTACACGACCGAGAGCAAGGATTTCTCGGCCAACTTCAACAACGACAACACGATCTGCCCGGCGCAGCAGGCGGCACTCCTGCCGTTCCTGACCGGTGCCGCGCAGACGACGGTGCCGTCTTCGCTGATCGGCGGCCTGATTGCGCTGGCCTGTCAGGGCAACTCGACGGCGCAGCTCAACGGGCTGAACCTCGTCGACGATCGCAACGAGGACGAGTTCACCGGTACGGCGATCCTCAGCTACCGCCCGGTTGACGACCTGCTGCTCTATGCGAGCTATTCGCACGGCTACAAGGCGGGCGGCTTCAACCTCGACCGTTCGGCGCTGACCGCCGGCCCCGGCTCGGTGATCTTCCCGGTCACCAATCCTGCCTCGGGCTTCAGCACCGCGAACCTGCAGTTCGATGCCGAAACGGTCGACGCGTTCGAAATCGGCGCCAAATATGAAGGCCGCGACTTCACGATCAGTGCCGCCGCGTTCCGCCAGGAATTCTCGAACTTCCAGCTGAACACCTTCAACGGCACCGTCTTCATCGTGCAGAACGTCAATGGCTGCGGCGCCGATCTCGGCGGCGCGGACCGTGATGGCAGCGCCGCCACCGGCGCCTGCGCGGCCGACGATGTCGAACCCGGCGTGATCTCGCAGGGCGTCGAGCTCGAAGCCACGCTGACGCCGGCCGACTATTGGCGCTTCGGCCTCGGCATGACCTTTGCCGATACGAGCTATGCCAACAACCTCGTTGGCGACGATCAGGGAACGCCGCTCGATCCGGCGCTGCGCCTGCTGCCCGGCGACAATCTGTCGAACGCGCCCGAACTCGTCGTGACCGGTTCGGCCGCCTGGACGCCGCCGATCGGCAATAGCGGCCTTTCGGCGCTGTTCTATGTCGATACCCGCGTGACGAGCGACTATAATACGGGCTCCGACCTCACGCCGACGAAGGAGCAGGACGGCTTCGTCCTCGTCAACGCCCGTGTCGGCATCCGCGACGACGACCAGCTCTGGAGCCTGGAATTCTGGGGCCAGAACATCTTCAACACGGGCTACAGCCAGGTTGCGTTCAACTCGCCCTTCCAGGCGCCCGCGCAGATTTACTCGGCCTTCCTTGCCGAGCCGCGCACCTATGGCGTGACGCTGCGGACGCGCTTCTAGGCGCTCCGGCCACCGGCCAGAAAAGGGCCCGCGATTCCAAAAGGACTCGCGGGCCTTTTTGCGTCCGGACAGTTGATGGCGGCCGGTTTAACGGCCATGAGATGACGCGATGGCGCTCGATTCCCTCATGGTCAAAATCGCCGTGATCGGCGTCGCCGGCGTCGGGGCGCAGTGGATCGCGTGGCGCACGCAAAAGCCGGCGATCGCGCTGATGCTCGTCATGGGGATCATCGTCGGCCCGGTCAGCGCGCTGATCCCGCACGAACTGTTCCGCGGGGGCCTCATAAATCCCGAAAGAGATTTCGGGGCTCTGATGGAGCCCATCATCAAGCTCGCGGTGGCGGTGATCCTGTTCGAAGGGGGGTTGAGCCTCAATTTCCGCGAACTGCGACATGCCGGCTGGGCGGTGATGCGGATGGTGGTGATCGGGGTGCCGGTGGGGTGGATCCTCGGCACGCTGGCGGGCCATTACGGCGCAGGTCTGAGCTGGGAGGTTGCGGCGTTGTTCGGCGGCATTCTCGTCGTCACCGGGCCGACGGTGATCGGGCCGATGCTCCGATCGCTGCGCGTCGGAAGCCGCGTCTCGAACGTCCTCAAATGGGAAGGGATCGTCAACGATCCGATCGGCGCGCTGCTTGCCGTCTTCATCTTCGCCTATATCACCTATGGCGGCGCCGGCACGAACATGGCGGCGATCACCTTCGACGTGCTGGCCTCGACCTTCGTCGCGGCGCTGCTGGGCGCGGCGCTTGGCTGGGGGGTCACCTGGTTCTTCCCGCGCGGTTATGTGCCCGAATATCTGAAAGCGCCGACGCTGCTGATCCTCGTGATCGGCGGTTTCGTGCTGGCCGATATCATCCAGCATGAGACCGGGCTGGTGACGGTGACGATCATGGGCGTCGTCATGGCGAACCGGCCGATGTTTTCGAGCCACGCATTGCGCCGCTTCAAGGAGGACCTCGCCGTCCTGCTGATTTCCGGCGTCTTCATCCTGCTGTCGGCGACGCTCGACTGGGAGGTCATCACCAGCTTCCAGTCGACCTCGCCCGATCCGCTCGTCGGCATCATCCGTTTTATCGGTTTCCTGCTGCTGCTGCTCTTCATCGTGCGGCCCGCAACGGTGCTGATCTCGCTGATGTTTTCCTCCATCCCCTGGAACGAGCGATTGTTCATCGCCTGGATCGCGCCGCGCGGTATCGTTGCCGTCGCGATCACCGGCCTGTTCGCCATCCGGCTGATCGATTTCGGGGTCGAGGATGCCGAGGCGCTGATCCCGCTCTCCTTCGGTGTCGTCATCGCGACGATCTTCGCGCACGGCTTTTCGGCCGGCTGGTGGGCACGCCGGCTGGGGCTCGACAAGGGCGCGGCGGACGGGGTGCTGCTGATCGGCGCCAATCGCTGGACGATCGATTTCGGCGAGCTGCTCAAGAAGCTCGAAATCCCGGTCACGATCTCCGATCCGTCGCAATATGCGCTGCGGGCGGCGAAGCGGCGGGAGATCGAGGTCTATCGCGGCGACATTCTCGACGAGGTGACGCAGGAGAATCTCGATCTCGGCCAGTTTCAGGAGCTGATCGCCGCGACCGACAACGATGCCTATAATGCGCTGATCTGCGACGATCTCGGCCCCGAAATGGGCTATGATTCGGTGAGCCAGATCGGCGCTGACCGGGACCGCGCCCCCTATCATGCGCGCGGTCGCGTGCTGATCGAAAGCGGGCCGACGATCGACGACCTGCTCAAATGCGAGGACAATGACTGGGTCTTCACCCGCACCAAGATCACCGAGAAGTTCGGCATCGAAGATCTGAAAAAGCAGATGTCGTCCGAGGCGATGCTGATCTGCGTGATGAAGCCCGACCGGCGGCTACTTTTCTATTCGACCGATGCGCGGCCCGTCGTCGAGGCCGGCGACATACTGGTGAACTATGGCCCGCCCGAAACGCCGGAAACCAAACAGGAGAAACGCGAACGGGTGGCCGAAAAGCAGGCGAACGGCACCGAAGACGAGGGCTAGCCGGGCGCCGCGCCGGCGTCCCCGATATGGTCAGGCGGCCCTGGTCGCCTTCTCCACCGGTCGCTCTTCATCGCGATCCTCTTCACCCTCGCCGCCCGCCGCTTCGACCAGCCGGCGCTGCAGCGCCTTCAAACGGTTGCCATTGAGGATCTTCTCGCCGAACAGATCGGTCAGGTAGAAGGTGTCGACCGCGCGCTCGCCATAGGTCGCGATATGCGCCGAATGGATCGTGACCTTGGACTGGAACAGCGCATGGGTCAGCCCGTTGAGGAGCGCGGGCCGGTCGAGCGCGTTCACCTCCACCACCGTATAGCGGTTCGACGCCTTGTTATCGATCAGCACCAACGGCTCGATCGTGAACGCGTCGGCGCGCGGATGCGGCAACGCCCGCCGTTCCAACCGGTCCTTGAGCCTGTGCTTGTTCGCCAGCGAATCGCGGATCGCCGTTTCCAGCCTTTCGAGCTGCCCCGGATCGTCGAAAGGCCGGCCCTGCGGATCCTGCACGAGGATGTTGTCGAGCGCCATGCCGTCGCGCGATGTGTGGATGCGCGCGTCGATGATGTTGCCGCCGGCCATGTGGACCGCGCCGGCCAGCCGGTAGAACAGGCCGGGATGATCCGATGTGAAGACGGTGAGCAGCGTCGCGCCGCGATCGGCATCGGGCATGGCGGCGATCGACAGCTTGTCGCCCGCCTCCTCGGCGGCCTGCATCTGCCGGGCATTGGCTTCGGCGACATCGGCGCTTTCGGCGATCCAGTAGACCGGCCGCAGCCGCTTGAAATGCGCCGCCATCGCCTCCTCGCTCCAACCGAGCCGGGCGGCTAGTTCGTCCTGGCGGGCGGCAATGCGTTCGTCGCGGCCCTTGGACTTGTGCCCGAGCCGCAGCATTTCCTCCGAAGCGAGATAGAGATCGGTCAGCAGCTGGCGTTTCCAGTCGTTCCACACGCCGGGGCCGACGGCCCGGATATCGACCGAGGTCAGCACGACGAGCAGTTTCAGCCGCTCCGCACTCTGCACGGCGAGGACGAAATCCTGGATCGTTTTGTGATCGGAAAGGTCGCGCTTGAAGGCGGTCGCCGACATCAGCAGGTGGTTGCGGACCAGCCATGCGACCTCCTGCGTCTCCGCCGCGGACATGCCGAAGCGCGGACACAGCTCTTCCGCGACTTCGGCGCCGAGGATCGAATGGTCGCCGCCGCGCCCCTTGGCGATGTCGTGCAGCAGCACCGCGACATAGAGGACGCGGCGTGATTGCAGCTCGGCCATGATCTTTTCCGCCATGGGATGATCGTCCGTGAGCTCGCCCTTTTCGATGCGCGAGAGCAGGCCGATGGCGCGGATCGTGTGCTCGTCGACGGTGAAATGGTGATACATGTCGAACTGCATCTGCGCGACGACGCGGCCGAAATCGGGCACGAAGCGGCCGAAAACGCCGGCCTCGTTCATCCAGCGCAGCACCGAGGCCGGGTCGCGCGGGCTGGTGAGGATATCGAGAAACAGTTCGTTGGCCTTCGGATCGTCGCGGATCGGCCCGACCAGCTTCTCGTCGCGATTGGCGATCCGCATGGCGTGCGGATGGATTTCAAGGCCGTGCCGGTCGGTCAGCCAGAACAATTCGAGCAGCCGTAACGGTTCTTCGCGGAAGAAATCGTCGTTCGGGATCGAGAGTCGGCCGCGATCGATCACGAAACCGTTCAGCCTTTTCGGGCTGCGGCGCAGTGTCGGCATGGCGAAGCGCCGGCCGCGGCCGCCATATTGTTCGTCGAGATGCGCGAGGAAGACGCCGGTCAGGTCGCCGACCTGCTTCGCGATCAGGAAATAGTGCTGCATGAACCGTTCGACCGCCGATTTGCCGGTCCGCTCGGCATAGGCCATGCGCCGCGCGATCTCCGGCTGGAAATCGAAGGTCAGCCGCTCTTCGGGCCGTCCGGCGAGCAGGTGGAGGTGGCAGCGCACGGCAAGCAGGAAATCGCGCGCCTTGCGGAACTGCCGCAGCTCGTCCGCCGTCAGCAAATCGTGTTCGACCAGCTCGCCCAGCGCGCGCGTGTTATGAATATATTTTCCGATCCAGAACAGCGTGTGCAGGTCGCGCAGGCCGCCCTTGCCGTCCTTGACGTTCGGTTCGACGACATAGCGGCTGTCGCCCATCCGGGCATGGCGGGCATCGCGTTCGGCGAGTTTTTCGGTAACGAACGCCTTGGTCGTGCCGCTGACGACCTCGGCCTCGAAACGCCGCGCGGCTTCGTCGTAAAGCGCCTCGTCGCCCCAGATGAACCGGGCCTCGAGCAGCGCGGTGCGGATGGTGAGGTCGCTCTTCGCCATGCGGACCACATCATCGAGCGACCGGCTGGAATGGCCGACCTTCAGCCCAAGATCCCAGAGCGTGTAGAGGATCGATTCGATCACCTGCTCGCCCCAGGCGGTCTGCTTGTAGGGCGTGAGAAAACCGATATCGAGATCGCTGAACGGGCACATCTCGCTGCGGCCGTAGCCGCCCACCGCGATCAAGGTCAGCCGCTCTGCATCGGAGGGGTTGCTGTTCGAATAGAGCCGCTGCGCCGTGAAATCGTAGATCAGCCGGAGCAGCTGGTCGTAGAGAAAGGTGTAGCTTTCGGTGATCAGCGTGCCGCGCGAAGGGCGCTCCTCGAACCGCGTCGCGATCTCGGCACGGCCCGCATCCATCGCTCCGCGCATCCGCTCGACCAGATTCGCGCGAAGCGTTCCATTGTCCTCGGCCTCGATCGAATGCAGCTCTTCGGCGATGCGCGCGCGGTCGATGATCCGCCGCCTCTGAGGAATACGCTCCTTGGCCATACGCCCCATCTAGGCGTCGCCGCCCGCCTCTGCCAGCCGCTTGAGCCGATAGACGAGGTCGAGCGCCTCGCGGGGTGAGAGGTCGTCGGCGTGAATAGCGTCCAGCGCCTCGCGCAGCGGGTCGGGGATTTCGTCCTCCGATTGCGCGATTTCGGCCGTGAAGAGCGGCAGGTCGTCGAGCCCGGCGGCAAGCCCGCCGGTCGCCGCGCGGCCCGCTTCGAGCTTGGCGAGCACCGATTTGGCGCGCGACACGGTATCCTTCGGCAGCCCCGCGAGCTTGGCGACGGCAAGACCGTAGCTGCGATCGGCCGGGCCTTGGGCGAGTTCGTGGAGCAGGACGAGATCGCCCTTCCACTCGCGCGCGCGGACATGGTGGAGCGAGAGCGCGTCGAGCCGTTCGGCGAGCCGGGTCAGCTCGTGATAATGCGTCGCGAACAGGCAACGGCAGCGATTGACGTCGTGCACCGCCTCGACGACCGCCCAGGCGATGGCGAGACCATCATATGTGGACGTGCCGCGCCCGACCTCGTCGAGAATGACGAAGCTGTTCTCGGTCGCCTGGGCGAGGATCGCCGCCGTCTCGACCATCTCCACCATGAAGGTTGAGCGGCCGCGCGCCAGATTGTCCGACGCGCCGACGCGCGAGAAGAGTTTATCGACGATGCCGAGCTCTGCCGAGGCGGCAGGCACATAGCTTCCCGCCTGCGCCAGCACGGCGATCAGCGCGTTCTGGCGAAGGAAGGTCGATTTGCCGCCCATATTGGGTCCCGTCACGAGCCAGAGCCGTTCCTCGGGAGACAGTCCGCAATCATTGGCAACGAACCGCTCGCCCTGCTTTTCGACGGCCTCTTCGACCACCGGATGGCGGCCGCCTTCCACCGCGAAACAGGCATGATCGGCAATCGCCGGGAGCGTCCAGCCGCCCAGCGCCGCGCGCTCGGCCAGCCCGGCGCCGACATCAAGCCGCGCCAGCGCATCGGCGGTCGCGGCGATCCGCGCCTTGTCCTCCATCGTCCGCGCGAACAGGTCTTCGAGATGCGCGGCCTCGGCCGCCAAAGCATGGGCGCCCGCCTGCGTCACGCGCTGCGCCTCCTCGTGCAGCTCGGGCGCGTTGAAGCGGACGACACCGGCGAGCGTCTGGCGATGAGTGAAGCCCGAATCCCCGGCCATCAGCGCATCGGCATGTTTCGACGGCACTTCGACGTGATAGCCGAGTACATTGTTGTGCTTGATCTTGAGGCTGCCGATCCCGGTTCTGTCGCGATAACCGGCCTCGAGCTTTGCGATCGCCTTGCGCCCCTCGCCGCCTGTCGCGCGCAGATCGTCGAGCGCGGCATCATAGCCTTCGGCGATATAGCCGCCCTTGGCGACGTCGATCGGCGGCGAGGGAACGAGCGCGCGCGAGAGCAGGTCGGTCAGCGCGCCATGGCCGGTGAGGTCGGGGAGGAGGCGTGCAAGCAGCTCTGGCGGCTGTTCGATCCGCGCCAGCCGCTCGTTCAACCGCCGCGCCTCGAGCAGCCCGTCGCGGATCAGGCCGAGGTCGCGCGGGCTTCCGCGCCCTGCCGCCAGACGACCCAGCGCGCGTTCGATATCGGGCATCGCCTTCAGCTGCGTCCGCAGCGCCTCGCGCCCGCCCGCCTCCTCGACGAACAACCGCACCAGCGCATGGCGCGCCTCGATTGCCGCGCGATCCGCCAGCGGTGCCGCGATATCGGCGGCGAGCAGCCGGGCGCCGCCGCCCGTCACCGTCCGGTCGATGCAGTCGAGCAGGCTGCCCTTGCGCCCGCCGCTCGCCGATTGCGTCAGTTCGAGGCTTTCGCGCGTCGCCGCGTCGATCAGCATATGATCGCCGGTCCGCCGGCGCGCGGGCGGCTGGAGATAGGGCAGCGCCCCCTGGCCGGCCTCGTCGAGATAAGCGAGCAGCCCGCCCGCCGCCGCCAGCTCGGCACGGTCGAACTGGCCGAAGCCGTCGAGCGTCGCGACGCCGAACAGCTCCTTCAGCCGCTTTTCGGCGGCGATGCTCGAAAACTGCGCCTTCGGCCGGGCGATCGCCTCGGTAGCCGCCTGATCGAAATCCTCAGGCACAACAATCTCTGCCGCCGAAAGCCGCGCGAGCTCTGCGTCGAGCGCCCCCGGCGGGACCGAGGCCAGTTCGAATCGTCCTGTCGAAATATCGGCCGCCGCGATTCCCAGCGCCCCGCCCGTCTCCGTCACCGCCACCAGCCAGTTGGCGCTGCGCGAATCGAGCAGCGCTTCCTCGGTCAGCGTTCCTGCCGTCACGACGCGGATGATCGCCCGGCCGACCAACGCTTTCGAAGCACGCCCTTCCTTTCGGGCGCGTTCCTTCGCTTCTTCGGGCGTCTCGGTCTGCTCGGCGATCGCGACGCGGTGCCCGGCCTTGATCAGCCGGGCGAGGTAGCTTTCATGGCTATGCGCGGGGACGCCGCACATCGGGATCGGCTCGCCCTCATGCTCGCCGCGCGCCGTCAGCGCGATGTCGAGTGTCGCCGCCGCGATCTTCGCATCCTCGAAGAACAGCTCGAAGAAATCGCCCATCCGGTAGAAGAGCAGGCAATCGGGTGCCTTGGCCTTCAGCTCTAGATATTGCGCCATCATCGGCGTCGGGCCGGATTTCGCCGTGCTCTGCTTGGGTTTTGCCTTGGTCGCCATGGATTGCTCTGGATAGCGGCTTGCCGCCGCGCCTGCCATGCCCCAAAAGGTGCGGCCTTGGGATAGCGGTCGCGCGGATGTCATCAAGGGGTGCATTACAGCCCATAAGGGGAGGCCCATGAGCAAAGGCTCGAACGTCGAATTTTCCGAACGCGAAGCGTTGCTGTTCCACGCGGGCGACCGCCCCGGCAAGCTCGAAATCGTCGCGACCAAGCCGATGGCGACGCAGCGCGACCTCAGCCTCGCCTACTCGCCGGGCGTCGCCGTGCCCGTGCGCGCCATAGCCGAGGACCCGGCAGCGGCCTTCGATTACACCGCCAAGGGCAACCTCGTCGCCGTCATTTCGAACGGCACGGCGATTCTCGGGCTCGGCAATCTGGGGGCGCTCGCCTCCAAGCCGGTGATGGAAGGCAAGGCGGTGCTGTTCAAGCGCTTCGCCGATGTCGATTCGATCGATCTCGAGGTCGACACCGAAGACGCGGACAAGTTCATCGCCGCGGTCGAAGTGCTCGAGCCGAGCTTCGGCGGCATCAATCTTGAAGATATCGGCGCGCCCGAATGCTTCATCATCGAACAGGCGCTGAAGGAGCGGATGAACATTCCGGTCTTTCACGACGACCAGCACGGCACGGCGATCATCTCCGCCGCCGGCCTCATCAACGCGCTGCACCTGACGGGGCGCGACATCAAGGATTGCCGGATGGTCGTGAACGGCGCCGGTGCGGCCGCGATCGCCTGCACGGCTCTCATCAAGGCGATGGGGATGCCGCATGACCATGTGCTGATGTGCGACCGGTCGGGCGTCATCTATGTCGGCCGCGACAATGTCGACCAGTGGAAATCCGCCCATGCGGTCGAGACCGACAAGCGGACGCTGGAGGAAGCGCTCGACGGCGCGGACATCTTCCTCGGCCTTTCCGCCGCGGGCGCGCTGCCGGCCGAGTATGTCATGAAAATGGCTGACAAGCCGATCATTTTCGCCATGGCGAACCCGGACCCGGAAATCACCCCGCCCGAAGCGCGCGAGGCGCGGCCCGATGCGATCATCGCCACCGGGCGCTCGGATTATCCGAACCAGGTCAACAATGTGTTGGGCTTCCCCTTCATCTTCCGCGGCGCGCTCGATGTGCGCGCGACGACGATCAACGAGGAAATGAAGATCGCCGCGGCCAACGCGATCGCCGAACTGGCGCGCGAACAGGTGCCCGAAGAGGTCGCCGCTGCATACGGTACCGCCCACAGCTTCGGGCCGGATTACATTATCCCGGCGCCCTTCGATCCGCGGCTGATGGAAGAGGTTTCGGCCGCCGTCGCACAGGCGGCGATGGATACCGGCGTCGCGCGCCAGCCGATCCTCGACATGGACGATTACCGGCACCGGCTGCGCTCGCGGCTCAACCCGACCAACGCCGTGCTCACTTCGGCGTTCGAACAGGCGCGCGCCCAGCCGCGCCGCGTGGTCTTCGCCGAGGGCGAGGAAGAGGTGGTGCTGCGCGCCGCGATCCAGTTCCGCGACGGCGGCTATGGGACGCCGGTACTGGTCGGGCGCGACGATGTGCCCGACCGGCTTCGCGAGCTTGGCGTCGAGGATCCCGACAGCTTCGAACTGCACAACAGCCGCAATTCGCCGCTCGTCGACAAGATGGTCGATCTGCTCTACGAACGGCTTCAGCGGCGCGGTTATCTCCGCCGCGATTGCGAGCGGATGGTCAACCAGGATCGCAATATCTTCGGCGCGCTGCTGCTCGCACTGGGCGAGGGCGATGTGATGATCACCGGCGTGACGCGGCAGTTTAACCAGTCGCTCAGCCAGGTCATGAAGGTGATCGATTCGAGCGAGGACCGCAGGCCCTTCGGCATCCACGTCCTGGTCGGCAAGAGCCACACCGTCTTCATGGCCGATACGACGATCAACGAGCGGCCCTCGCCAACCTTGCTTGCCGATATCGCCGAACAGACCGCCGCCGTGGCGCGGCGCATGGGGCACGAGCCGCGCGTCGCCTTCCTGTCCTTCTCGACCTTCGGCAACCCGTCGGGGAACTGGCTCGAGAATATCCGCGAAGCGGTCGGAATCCTCGACGAACGCGGCGTCAGCTTCGAATATGAAGGCGAAATGGCGCCCGATGTCGCGCTCAACCCGAAGCTGATGAAGAATTATCCGTTCAGCCGCCTCTCCGAACCGGCCAACGTTCTCGTCATGCCCGGTCTGCAATCGGCGAATCTGTCGGCCAAGCTGCTGCGCGAACTGGGTGGCGATGCCGTGATCGGACCGATGCTCGTCGGCCTCGACAGCCCGGTGCAGATCGCGACCATGTCGGCCACGGCGAGCGAGCTGGTGACGCTGGCGGTACTCGCTGCGAGCGGAATTGCGCGGTAAATCGTCAGAAAATTCCTAGCGGAATTTCGCCGCACCGGGATTAGTTCGTCAGACTCGACCTGTCGGTCGAGCGCCGCACCAGCCCGCACCCCCACCCGGCCTCCCACTGAGTATATCCTGGATGGGAGGCCGGGTGGGGGTGCGGGCTGGTGCGGCGATTTCCCGAAAGGGAAATTCTGACAAACTAACGCCCGTTCGGATTATCCGCCGTTGTGCCGGCCTCGCCCGTCGCACCGAGCGCGCCGATATTCCCGAACAGTTCCTGGAAGAAGCCGCGATTTCGGCCGAGCGTCGGCGTTTCCTCGCCATACGGGTCGATCGAGGCGATCTGGTCCATGCCGATATGGTCGACGGCGGCGACATTGCCCTGGCCATCGAAGCTGACGGCAAGAATGTCCTGCGCCACCGGGCTTGGCCGGGCATAGCCGAGCTGCCGGGTGTCACGCGACACATAATACCAGGTTGGCTCTTCGCCTGGCCGGTTGAACTGGCTGGTGAAGGTCGGCCGGCCGAGCGTTGCCTGGACAGAGGCGCGGTTGTCGACCGCCGGCTGGATCGAATCGGTCAGCACGCGTTCGCCGATATAACCGACATGATGGCCGGTACGGCTGCAGCCGCTGGCAAGCAGGCCGGTGGCGGCGAGAAGCGCGACGGTCGCGACAAAGGCGGGGCGCCGTGACGAAGCGGCCATGAAAATCTCCTTACGCGCAATGGCGTTGAACACGCGCCCTATCCGGGCGACCATTGCATCAGCGTGAATGGCGCTCAATATGCCGAAGGGCAGGGCCAAGGCAAGATGGAGCCGCACGAATGAAGCGATTGCGCGAAAAACTGTTCGGAGGAGCGAAGCGTCGCGCCGCGCTGGAACCGGCCTATGCCGCCATCGTCGCGCATGGCCGCGACCCCGGCTGGTATCGGCATGGGGGCGTGCCCGACACCACCGACGGCCGGTTCGACATGCTCGCCGCGATTCTCGCGCTGGTGCTGATCCGATTGGAGGCCGAGGGCGAGCGCCATGCCGAGGCATCGGTGCTGCTCACCGAGCTGTTCATCGACGATATGGACGGGCAGCTGCGCCAATCGGGCTTCGGCGACGTCGTCGTCGGCAAGCGCGTCGGCAAGCTGATCGGGGCGCTTGGCGGGCGAATCGGCGCCTATCGCGAGGCATTCTCGGGCAATGACACGCTCCGCGAGGCGATGGCGCGCAATCTGCATCGCGGCGTCGAGCCCGAAGCGGAGGCTATCGACTATGCCGAAAAGCGTCTCCAAGCGTTCCACGATGCGCTTGCCGCCCAGGACGCCGAACGCTGCCTCGCCGGCGAATTGCCGCCCCTCGCATGACGGCGCCCGAATTCTCTCGCCCGCATCCCGTTCGCCTCATCCATGCCGCGCCGGAAGGCCTGTCGATTGAGGCCGATGCCGACGAGCGGACGGCGCTGGCCGAACGATTCGGGCTGGTGTCGCTCGATGCATTGTCGGCCGATCTGACGATGCAGCGCGAGGAGACCGGCCTTATGGTGCGCGGAACCGTCCGGGCCGCCGTGCAGCAGGCCTGCGTCGTCACCGGCGATCCCGTTGCATCGGACATCGACGAGACCTTCGCCTTGCGCTTCTTGCCCGAAAGCGATCGTCCGGCATCGGACGAGGAGGAGATCGAGCTCGACGATGCCGATTGCGATACGGTGTTCTACCAAGGCGACAGCATCGATCTCGGCGAAGCGGCGGCGCAGACGATGGCGCTCGCACTCGATCCCTTTCCCCGCGCGGCGGGCGCGGACGAGGCGGCGCGCGAGGCCGGAATCCTGAGTGAGGAGGCGGCGAAACCCGACGGGCCCTTTGCCGCGCTGGCCAAGCTCAAGGGCGATGGCGACGACGCGGCTTCTTGACGCAGGCCCGGCACCGGGCGCATGAGCCTTGCCCATGTTCAAGACGCTATCCGATACGATGCTTGCATCGCCGCAGATCACGCCCGATCAGGTCGCCGAGGCCGCGTCCCAGGGCGTAACCCTGATCGTCAACAACCGGCCCGAGGGCGAGTCTCCCGACCAGCCCGCCGGCGCCGCGATCGAGGCGGCGGCGCGCGATGCCGGGATCGGCTATGTCGCAATCCCCGTCACCCATGCCGGCTTCTCGCTGCCGCAAGTCGAGATGATGAAGGAAGCGCTGTCCGGGAATGACGGCAAGACGCTCGCCTTCTGCCGCTCGGGCACCCGCTCGACGCTGTTATGGGCGCTGGCCCGCACGCATGAGGGCGAGGATCCCGATGCGATCGAAGCCGCGGCGGCCAAGGCCGGATACGATGTGGCGCCCGTCCGATCGATCATGGACGCCTTTCACGCGGCGGCCTGACCCGATGACCCGGCGGCGTTCCTCATGAACTGGATCGTCCTCGGCGCGTCGCTTGCTGCAGTCTTCGTGGTCGCCGCGATTGCGCTGGCGCTCGGGCTGGGGCGCGGCGCCCAGCTTGGCGAACGCGAGCGCGTTTTTGCGATGGCGCGCGACTTTCATAGCGGTTTCCGGCCGGTCGACGCGGCCATTGATGGCAACGACCGGGCCGCGTTTGTCCGGGGTGATGACGGCGATTTCGTGCTGCTGAAGCTCCACGGCGTTCATGGTGCCGGGCGCTATTTTGCGGCAACGCCCTCGCTGGAGTCGAAAGGCGGCACGCTGCTCGTGCAGACCGGCGAGCGCATGTTCGGAACGGTAGCCATCGATGTCGGCGCGGACGAGGCACGACGCTGGGCCGGGAAGCGGGAGGCGGCCCATGCCTGAAATGCTCCCCGATCCCGTCCAATATGCGATTCCCGCATTCATCATCCTGATTCTCGTGGAGATGCTGATCGCCCGGCGCGTTGATGCCTCGCGCTACGAGCCGAAGGACACGCTGACATCGCTGCTGCTCGGCACGGGATCGACGGTGGCCGGCGCATTGGCGGGCGGTGCGGTGGTGGCGCTTGCGGTCTGGCTGTCGCAATTCCGGTTGTTCGAGATCGGCTATGTCTGGTGGGCTTGGATCGCCGTCTTCCTGCTCGACGACCTTGCCTATTACGTCTTCCACCGGCTGGCGCACCGCGTCCGCTGGTTCTGGGCCAGCCATGTCATCCACCATTCGAGCCAGCATTATAACCTCTCCACCGCGCTGCGGCAGACATGGACGGGGTTCTTCTCGCTGAGCTTCGCCTTCTCGCTGCCGATCGTGCTCATCGGCTTTCCGGTTCCGATGCTGCTCTTCGCTAGCGGAGTGAACCTGATCTACCAGTTCTGGATCCATACCGAGGCGGTCGGCCGGATGCCGCGCTGGTTCGAGGCGGTGTTCAACACGCCCTCGCACCACCGCGTCCACCACGCCACCAACCCGCGCTATCTCGACCGCAACTATGCCGGAATGCTGATCATCTGGGATCGGATGTTCGGCACCTACGAGCGTGAACGCGACGACGACCGTCCCCGCTACGGCATCATCAAGAATCTCGGCAGCTTCAACCTGCTCTGGGCGGCGACGCACGAATGGATCGGCATGGCGAAGGACGTGCTGACCATCCCCGGTTGGCGCAACAAGCTCGGCTATCTCTTCGGCCCGCCCGGCTGGAGCCATGACGGCTCGCGCGACACCAGCGATACGATCAAGGCGCGGTGGCGGGATGGCGCTGAGAGTGAATAGGGAAATCCTGCTCCACCCGGCGCAATGGGGAACTGCCGGGGACTTTTACCACGAACTCCTGACAGCCCTGGAAGCGCCGGAATGGCATGGCCAGAATATGGATACTGTCGCGGACTCGCTTGTAGGCGGGCAGGTTAATGGTGTGGAACCGCCATTCACGATCCTTCTCTATCAAGCAGCCGATGTCCCCGGATTCGCGGCTCGCCTGATCAAGCAATTAGAAGCAATTGCCTCGGAAGCAACTGCATCGGGCAGGCCCATCAGCGTGCAGCGTCGATAAAAAAAGGCCGGGGTGTTGCCACCCCGGCCCAGTCATTCGCAGGAACGAACCTCCTAATAATTGTAAGCGCGTTCGCCATGTTCGGCGAGGTCGAGGCCTTCGCGTTCGGCCTCTTCGCTCACCCTGCCGCCGGTGACGGCCTTGGCGATGAACGCTGCGATGGCGCTGCCGGCGGCAGCCCAGCCGATCGCGACGGCGACGGCGACGATCTGAACCCAGACCTGCGCGCCCATGGCCGTCGACCCATCGCCCGGCCCGCCGAACATCGGCTGGTAGACGATGCCGGTGCCGATGGCGCCGACGATGCCGCCGATGCCATGGATGCCGAAGGCGTCGAGCGAGTCGTCATAACCGAGCTTCGGCTTCAGCTTCGCAACGCAGATGAAGCAGACGATCGAGGCGATTGCGCCGAGGCAAATTGCCCCGAACGGCCCCGAATTGCCGGCTGCCGGCGTGACCGCGACCAGACCGGCGATGATGCCCGAACAGAAGCCGAGCGCCGATCCCTTGCGGCCGGTGACCGCTTCGGCGAGCATCCAGAACAGGCCTGCCGAAGCCGTGGCGACGAAGGTGTTGATCATTGCCAGCCCCGCCGTGCCGTCGGCTTCGAGTTCCGAACCGGCATTGAAGCCGAACCAGCCGACCCAGAGCAGGCCGGTGCCGATCATCGTCATCGTCAGCGAGTGCGGGGGCATCGGCTCGGTCGGATAGCCCGTCCGCTTGCCGAAGATCATCGCCGCAACCAGCGCCGAAACGCCGGCGTTGATGTGAACGACCGTGCCGCCGGCAAAGTCCAGCGCCCCCATCTCGAAGAGATAGCCGCCGCCGGCCCAGACCATGTGGGCGATCGGGAAATAGACGATCGTCAGCCAGATGATGGTGAAGACCATCACGGCGGCGAATTTCGTGCGTTCGACGATACCGCCGAGCACGAGGGCCGCGGTAATCGCCGCGAAGGTCATCTGGAAACTGATGAAGACATATTCGGAGATGACCTCGTCGGAGAAGGTCGCCGCCGTGCTGTCGGGCGTCGTCTGCGCGAGAAACAGGTTGCCCCAGCTGAAGAAGGCGTTGCCTTCGGGGCCGAACGCCGTGCTGTAACCGTAGATCACCCAGATGAGCATCGCGACCGCGGCAACCGCGCCAACCTGCGTCATCGTCGAAAGCATGTTCTTGGTGCGCGTCAGGCCGCCATAGAAGAGGGCGAGGCCCGGCAGGATCATGAGCAGGACGAGGATCGTCGCCGTCATCATCCACGCATTGTTGCCCGGATTGGGCACCGGATCGGCGGCCGCCGTTTCGGCGACGGCTTCCGCCGCCTCCTGCGCCCACGCCGGGGCGGCGGCGAAAGCGGTGATGCCCGCCGCGGTAAGTTTGGTGAGAATTCGCATGCTGACCCCCTGGTTCCTAAAGCGCGGTTTCGTCGGTTTCGCCCGTGCGGATGCGCAGCGCGCCGCCGACGTCGAGCGTGAAGATCTTGCCGTCTCCGATCGAATCGGTCTTGGCGGCGGCGGCGATCGTTTCGACGACGCGCGGGGCGAGATCGTCGGCGACCACCGTTTCGATACGGATTTTCGGCACCATGTTGGTGGCGTATTCCGCGCCGCGATAGACTTCGGTCTGGCCCTTCTGCCGACCGAAGCCTTTGACTTCGATGGCGGTCATGCCTTGGACGCCCACGCTGGAGAGCGCTTCGCGCACTTCGTCCAGTTTGAACGGTTTGATGATAGCGATGATGAGTTTCATACTGCCTCCCTTGCCGGACAAGGATGCTGCAGCGCAAAAAGATTGTCAAATGCTAAAAGTACGAGAAACGGGGATTGTAACGCAATTATATTACGCGAAAATGACCAAACGACCCGAAAACATTGCCATTTAGCCTCATTTTGCCGCCAGCGCTTCGATTCTTGGAAGCGCTGCAGCAACAGCCTCCCTGCCGATTTCGACCAGTTCTTCCGCCCGCGTGAAGTTCGATGTGTCGATATGGCCCACGGGCAGCGGCAGTTCGAGATCGGGCGGATCGGCATCGAGCGACAGCCGCGCCAGTTTCGACAGCATCAGCCCGGTTGCGCCGCGCAGCACGCTGATCGTCGTCAGCCTCGGCGATTCCTCACGCAGCCCCACGGCACGCCGGCGATTCGTATAATCGCCCTGCAGGTTGATCGCGACAACCGGCGCCCCGCCGCCCCGTTCGCGCGCCGCCGCGACGGGCACCGGCATTACGGCGCCGCCGTCCGACAGCACCATATTGTCGCGCACAATGGGATGGAAGATTCCCGGCAGAGCGATCGTCGCATGGATCGCTTCGCCCACGGGCCCATGATCGATCATGACGGCCTCGCCGCCGATCAGGTCCGCCGCGACGACGCATGTGGGGATGCGCAGATCCTCGAACGTCAGATCGCCCAGATGCTGGTCGATCAGCTTGCCGATCGCCTTGCCGCTGAGCACCGACCCGGGTTTCCAGGTCGGGCTCAGATAACGCACGACGCTGCGCAGATTCGACACCGAATGCGCCAGCTCCTCGAGCGTGTCGAGCCGCCCGGCGGCATAGGCGATCGCCGCGACGCCCCCGATCGACGTGCCGGCAAGACCCGTAATCTCGATCCCGGCATCGTCGAGCGCGCGCAGCACGCCGATATGCGACCAGCCCAGGCCCGCGCCGCCGCCAAGGGCGAGCGCGATCTTCACTGCTTCCAGTCCTCGTCGGCGATCTCTGGCGGGTTATCGAGGATATCGCGCGCCCTCCCGACATCCGCCTCCTCGACCATCAACCGCGCGGGGATGATCGGGCCTAGGCCGAGGCTGGAAAGGCCGCCGTCGAAGATATGCGCCTCGATCCCGCTCGCCGCGAGATGCGACCGGGCGAGATCGGCGTAGATCCGCTCGGCATAGTTTTCGAGCTCAACGAGCGCCATCGGCCCTGATCTCCCGGTCGCCGAACCAGCGCTCGGTCGGCCGCGTCGGCAGGCCATCGATGCTGGTGACGCGGCTCGCCGTTTTCCGCAGCCATTCTTCTTCGGTCGAACCCTTATGCGCTTTTTGCAGCGTTTCGCGGTCGCGCACGCGCTCCATGATCGGTACGCCCCAGCCGCAACTCGTCTGCACCGATTCGACGGCGATATCGAAAATCTGCCGCGTGCCGGGCAGCAGCTCGAATTGCCCGGCCAGCGCCTCCCAGCCCTCGTCCTGCGGCAGTACGGGTTCGCCGCGCCCGTAAATGCGAAGGATCAGCGCCGGCTGTTCGAAGGCGCAGAACATGATCGTGATCCGCCCGTCGGCCATCAGATGCGCGTGGGTTTCGTTGCCCGATCCGCCAAGATCGAGATAGGCGACGCGATCGGGCGCGAGCACGCGAAAGGCGTCATAGCCCTTGGGCGAAAGGTTGATCCGCCCATCCGCCGCCGCCGTCGCCGTGAAGAACATCGGTTGCTTCGCGATGAACGCGATGTGTTTGTCGGTCAGGGATTCGAAGAAATCGGCCATGGGCGCTTCCTTTCAGAGGCCAGGTTTACACCTGCTTGACACCCGGTTGACACGATCGCGGTCTTGCAAAGCCGGGCATGACTGCGGGAGTGAGCAGGGGTCGACACGGGCATGGCCCGAGGATGCACCTCTTTTCCCAACATTTGAAGCGGCGTTACCAATCCGAGCCTTCCGCCACCGCCTCTTTCTCCTCGGGCAACGTCACGCGTCCCAGCGCTTCGTTGCGGTGCGGGAAGCGGCCGAAGCGGGCGATCAGGTCGCGGTGCTTGCGTGCATATTCGATGTTATCTTCGCCCAGCGTCGCGAAGAGCATCAACGACTTGTCCTGATCGGCCAGATCCTCGCTGTGCATGAAGGGCATGTAAGCGAACTGGCGGGGCCCTTCGTCGATCTCCCGGTCCCAGCCGCGCCCCACAAGACCGTTAGCGATCGCGCGGGCGAGCGGATCGGTCGAGAAGGCCTTGGCGCTGTGGCGAAACATGTTGCGCGGAAACTGGTCGAACAGGATGATCGCGGCGAGCGCGATTCGCGGTGTGCCGAGGAAATCGCCCGCGTCGCGCTGGCGCTGTTCTCGCCACAGGGCCTCGAAGCGCTGGGTGATCTCGTTGTCGAGCGACTTGCCGGCGCTCCACCAGCGATCGGGGCCGACGGTTCCGAGCCAATAGTCGAGGACCTCTTCGGCCCATGGTGGTGATTTGTTTGTGAGGCCGGTCGTCACTGAGTCAAAGCTCCCCGTCATGCTGAACTTGTTTCAGCATCCATATGTCTGGACGTTGCACATGACCGGATGACATTGAGCATATGGACCCTGAAACGAGTTCAGGGTGACGATCCAGACATCCCATCACGCCGCAGCAGCCGTGCCCCCGACCGTCAGCCCGTCGACCAGCAATGTCGGCTGCCCGACGCCCGCCGGGATCGATTGGCCCGCCTTGCCGCAGATGCCGATGCCCTCGTCGAGCGCGAGGTCGTTGCCGATGCCGGTGACCTTGGTCAGCACGGTGGGGCCGTCGCCGATCAGTGTCGCGCCCTTGATCGGTGCGCCGATCTTGCCGTTCCTGACGCGATAGGCCTCGGTGCAGGCGAAGACGAACTTGCCGCTGGTTATGTCGACCTGCCCGCCGCCGAAGCTCTTGGCGTAGATGCCGTCCTTGACGCGGCTCAGCAGCTCCTGCGGATCGTCATTGCCGCTGCGCATGAAGGTGTTGGTCATGCGCGGCATCGGCGCGTGCGCGAAACTTTCGCGCCGGCCATTGCCGGTCGGCTCGACGCCCATCAGCCGCGCATTGAGCCGGTCCTGCATATAGCCTTTGAGCTTGCCGTCCTCGATCAGCACGGTTTCGCCCGTCGGCGTGCCTTCGTCATCGATCGAGAGCGAGCCGCGGCGTTCGCCCATCGACCCGTCATCGACCACGGTGACGCCGGGCGCGGCGACCTGCTCGCCGATGCGGCCCGAAAAGGCGCTCGTGCCCTTGCGGTTGAAATCGCCTTCGAGGCCGTGGCCGATCGCCTCGTGCAGCAATACGCCGGGCCAGCCCGGGCCGAGCAGCACCGTCATCTCGCCTGCGGGCGCCGGTTCGGATTCGAGGTTCACCAGCGCCTGCGCCAGCGCCTCGTCGATCGCGCGGTTCCACGCTTCGGGCTCGAACAGCCTCTCGTAGAGATAGCGCCCACCCATGCCGAAATAACCCGATTCGCGGCGGCCGTTCTCCTCGGCGACGATGCTGACGTTGAGTCGGACCAGCGGCCGGATATCGGTGGCGACGAAGCCGTCGGGGCGGACGATCTCGACGACGCTCCACGATCCCGACAGCGCTGCGGTGACCTGGCAGACGCGCGGATCGCGCGCGCGGGCGGCGGCGTCGATCTGTTCGCACAGCGCCACCTTCTTCGCGAAGGGGACGAGGGTGAGCGGGTCATCCTGCGTGTAGAGCGCGACATTGGTCGGGCGCGGCGGGCCTTGGTTCGCCATCTTGCCCGGCTGCAGCAGTTGCATCGTTTCGGCGGCGCGACGGATCGCGGCCTCGCTGATCTCGTTGGCATGGGCGAAGGCGGTCGTCTCGCCCGATACGCCGCGCAAGCCGAAGCCCGCCTCGGTGCTGTAATCGGCGGTCTTCAGCCGCCCGTCGTCGAAGGCGAAGGCTTCGCTCGAGATATATTGCATATACAGCTCGCCATCGTCGCCGCCGCCTAATGTTTCGGCGACGACCTTCTTCGCCCGATCGGGATCGAGCATGTCGTTGCGGTAGAGGAAACTGCGGGGGTCGGTGGGCATGGTCATGCCACCGATATATGGGTCAGCGCGCCTCCGCGCCACCCTCGGCCGTGTCGGATGGCGGGATGGTGTCCGCCGGGCCGCCGATCAGCACGAAGCGCCGGTCGCAATAGCCGCAATCGACATAGCCGAGTTCATCGATCTCCAGCCAGACGCGCGGATGGCCGAGCGCCGCGCCGCCGGGAATGTCGGTGGCGCCGTCGCAGGCGACGCGCGCGGTGTCGGTCCGGGTGATTTCGGGCGGGTCGATCATGATGCCGCGCCGTTTAGCAAGGCGGTCCGCCCGCGACAATCGATTCGGCGAAACGATCAGAGATAGTTGACGGTGATCTGGAAGGTGCGTTCATAGACGCCGGTGGCCTGGTTGGGGTCGACCTCGAGATCGCCCCCGATATACAGGTCCAGCGTCCCACCCGTCCCGATCGTCACCGGAATCGCGCCGCCGAGCATCGGCAGACCGCCCCCAGCGACCGTCATGTTGCGCACGCGCATGTTGCCGCCTCCGCCGACCCGCTGCAACACGATGTTGTTGGGCAGTCGAACGAGCGCGATCAGGTTGACGAGGCCGTTGGCCTGAAAATGCGCCGGATTGTAGCCGCCGCCAGCGCCCACCACGCTGCCGGTCGTGGTGCGGGCGCCATTGCCCGGATTGATCGTGACGACGCCGCCCGCTGCCCCCGGCGTCAGCCGTCCGAACTCCAGATCGTCGACGCGCGACAGCGCTACGGGCGCCATGATGTTGATGTTGACCTGGCCGCTCGTCTGCGCAGCGGCGGGCGCGGCCCATGCCCCGCCGGACGCCATGGCGGCGACCAACAAAAGTGCTTGGGCGCAAGCCCGCCGCCAAGATGAAACCCCCCGGTTCATGCGGCCCCTATGCGCCCGCGTTCCTTAACGGCGGCCGGAGGTAACTGGTTAACGGTCGATTTATGCGGGCGTTGATGGCGCGTTAACTATGTCGGTCAAACCGGTCTTCAGCATCGGCGGCTATCGCAGACGGCCAGTCCGGGGGGACCATATGAACACTGCTTTGCTGCGGCTTGCCGCAATCCTTTCTGTCGTGGTGCTGTCGCCTGGCCAGGCACTTGCCGCCGATGCGCAGGCCGGTGCGACGGTCGCCATCGTCCAGCCGCTGTCGCTCGTGAAGACGCGCGATCTGGAGTTCGGTGCGATGCTGGCGGGCACGAGCGGGGGATCGGTCGTCGTCAATCCGAACACCGACGCGCGCACCTCGAGCGGCGCGGTCACGCTGGCCGGGACGGGCGGCCATGCCGCGCAGTTCATGACCTATGGCGGGCCGCTGCAGTTCGTCTGGGTCACGCGCGGGCCGCTACCGGTGCTGACGCGCCAGGGCGGAGGCGGCAGCATGAATGTCAGCCAGCTCAGCCTCAACGGTTCGGCTTTTCGATTCCTCTCCTCGGCCGGCCTCGTCGATTTGAGGATCGGCGGTACGCTGCAGGTCAACGCGAACCAGCCGTCCGGGCATTATGAGGGCGATTTCGAGATCACGGTCACGTATTTTTAGTCAGACTCGACCTTCCGGTCGAGCGCGGCACCGGCCCTCTCCCCCACCCGGCCTCCCACACAGTGTATGCTCATGGGAGGCCGGGTGGGGGAGAGGGCCGGTGCCGCGCCGAGCCGTAGGCGAGGTCTGACAATCGATCACGCCCCGCAAGCAACACCCCTCTGGCGCGCCGGGCCCGCTTTGCCTATCCTTGGTGTTTCTCCATCCAAGGACGCATTTATGCCCGGCGAATATGAGATGATCGAACAGGCGGACACGCCGCGCCGGTCTTTGATCCGCGTTTTGCTGATCGGCGGCGTCGCCTTTCTGGGCGGGTTGATCGCGATGGGCTGGATTCTCGTCAACTATGGCGATTCGCTCGGTATCATGGCGCGCGAGCCGGCGGCGCAGCCTTCGGAAGAAAGCAGCGAGGCGGTGGCGGCGCTCGACGCGCAGCTCGATGCCGCCGAACAGCTCAACACCGCCGGCGCGCCGGTTTCGGACCGGCCGAGCGACGCGCCCGAGGCATCGGGGCAGACGCTGACCGAGCGGGTGGCGGAACTCGAACAGCGGATAGACCGGATCACCGTGCGCGCTGCCGGAGCGGCCGGCAATGCCGATCGGGCCGAAGGGCTTCTCGTCGCGTTCGCCGCGCGGCGCGCGCTCGATCGTGGTGTCGCACTCGGCTATATCGAAGGGCTGCTGCGCGACAGGTTCGGCCGGGCGGCGCCCGAAGCGGTGGCGCGCGTCATCGCCGCCTCGCAACAGCCGGTGACGCTGGACGGGTTGCAATCGCGGCTGAACGAACTCGAACCGGCGCTGATCGGCGGCGGCGAGAATGAAGGCTGGTGGCAGGCGTTCACGCGCGAAATGTCCGAACTGATCGTCGTGCGGCAGGAAGGAACGCCGTCTCCGGCACCGCGCCAGCGGCTCGAACGGGCGCGCCAGAAGCTCGCCGCGGGCCAGGTCGATACCGCGCTTGCCGAAGTCGTCCGGCTGCCGGGCCGCGAAGAGGCGGCGCAATGGATCGCCGATGCCCGCCGCTATGTCGCCGCGCGCAACGCTCTCGATCGGATCGAGACGATCGCCCTGATGGAGCCGCGCATCGCGGAACGGCAGCAGCAGCGTGCGGCGGCGGAGCGCGAGAACGGCGAAGGGGCGAGCGAGGAATAGGGTAGTTGGTTTGTTGTCAGACTCGACCTGACGGTCGAGCGCGGCACCAGCCCACACCCCCACCCGGCCTCCCATGAGAATACACTGAGTGGGAGGCCGGGTGGGGGTGTGGGCTGGTGCCGCGCTTTGGCGCAAGCCAAGCCTGACAAACAAGTCACCCCTAGGACGGCGTCTCCGGCAGGTCGATCAGGCACTGCTGGACGCCGGTCGAGATGAACTGGCCGGCCTGCAATGCTTCGTCGTCGTCGAGATCGCCGCGCAGTTCCTGTGCCGCCGCCTCGTCGCCGCTGATGGTGGCGATCACGAAGCGCTGCACATCGGCGGGCAGCTCGTCGGCCTGTTCGTCGAGACAGGCGCAGGTAGCGGTATCGAGTTCGCCCTGCGCGGTGCAGGCTGCCGCGAAATCGGGCGCCGGCTCTCCGCCACAGGCCGCAAGGCCGAACAGGCCACCGCTCGCCAGTGTGAAAGCGAAAATCCTCTTTTCCATCGCCATCCTCCTTGGTCGGTTGGAATGTTCTGCCTAACGGAGAACGGGCGGGAGCCCCAAGAGTTTCGATTCCGGAAAACCGAAACCGCATGCGCTTGACAGCACGCGGCGGCTCCGTGAGCAGGATGTCATGCCGCCACCCAGCCTGATCGTCATCGACGATTTTCTTGCCGATCCGCACGCCGCGCGCCGCGCCGCGCTCGCGCTCGACTATGATCCGGCGAAGAAGAGGGGCAATTATCCCGGGCTGCTGTCGACCGAACCGCTCGCCATTCAGGGGCTCGACGAGCGCGTGTCGAAGATCGCAGGGATGCCGCTGAAGCCCTCGCCGGGAACGAGCCACGGCCATTGCCGGCTGACGCTGAAGCAGGACAAGGGGCGGACCGGTGTCCATATCGATCCCTGCGCCTATTCGGGGATTCTCTATCTCAGCCGGCCCGGCGATTGCCGCGGCGGCACCGATTTCTTCCGTCACAAGCGGACGGGGCTGGAACGGATTCCGCGCGATCCGGCTGCGCTCGCCGCGTCCGGCTATGACGATGTCAACGCGCTGATCGGCGAGGTGGTCAACAAGGACACCTTCACCAACAGCCGGTGGGAGCGCGTGATGCGCGTGCCGATGCGCTTCAACCGGCTGATCCTGCTGAGCCCGTGGGAATTTCACAATGCCGCACCCGGCTTTGGCGATACGCCCGACAATGGCCGGCTGGTGCAGCTGCTCTTCTTCGACGCCGCCGGATAACCCTCGACTCGCCGCCGTCCGGGGCGCATATTCGCGCTCGAGAGAGAGGGTATATGGCCGAAAACAAGAGCGATCCGATGGATATGCTGCGCAAGGCGATGGCCGATCTGGAGCAGCGCTTCGACGAGATGGGGCGGGCGATCTTCGGCACCGACGCCTTTGCCAAATCGACCCACCGCGCGACCGAGCTGAGCACCAAGGTGCAGCAGGCGACGAGCGATCAGATGGCGCGCAACCTTTCCTTCCTCAACATGCCGAGCCGCGCCGACGTCAACGCAATCGGCGAGCGGCTGATGGGGATCGAGGCGCAGCTTGCCCGGATCGAGGAGACGCTGGAGAGGCTCGCGCCCTTCGAAGCGAAAGCCGCGTCCGGCCCGCCGCGCACGCGCAAGCCACCGGCGAAAAAGGCCGCCCCGCAAAAGCCCAAAGCGAAGAAGGCCGGCTGACGCGATGGCCGATGCGGACACGGCGGAGCGTCCCGATGCCGGTGCGGCGATGCGCGCCCTGGTCGAACGGACGATCCAGCGCAACATCAAGGGCCTCGAATATTTCGCCTCCGCCGCGCCGCCGGTCGGGCTGACGCCGAAGGAAACGATCCTCAAGCGCGGTACGCTTAACCTCTATCACTATAAGCCGCTCGCCGATGAGCTGTACCGCGTGCCGGTGCTGATGGTCATGGCGACGACCAATCGCGGCTATGTGTTCGACGTCTCCGAAGAACACAGTTTCGTGCGCTTCCTGCTCAATCAGGGCTATGACGTCTTCGTCATGGATTGGGACCATCCCCGGCCCGAAGAGAAGAGCCTCACTCTCGAAGATTACGCGCACCGCTTCATCGGTGACTGCCTCGCCCGCGTCCGGCGGGAGACCGGCGAGGAAGAGGTGACGCTGATGGGCTATTGCATGGGCGGCGTGCTCTCGACCATCTACGCGGCCACGCATCCCGACGAAAAGCTCAAGAACCTCGTCTGCTTCACGACGCCGGTCGATTTCACCCAGATGGGGCTGTTCCGGCATATGGCCGATCCCGATCATTTCGATGTCGACCGGCTGATCGACGCGACCGGCAACATGCCGTCCGAAATGCTGGCGGCCTCGTTCGAAATGCTGCGCCCGTCGACCCGCATCGCCGGCCAGCGGACCTTGTGGGACAATATGTGGAACAGCGAGTTCGTCTCCTTCCACCGCAAGATGGAACGCTGGTCGAACGACATGCTGCCGCTGGCCGGCGAATATTTCCGTGAGACGGTGAAGAAGCTGATGTGGGAAAACCAGCTGCTGAAGGGCACGCTGGAGGTCGGCGGCAAGACCGCCGATATCGGCAGTATCGGCATACCGCTGTTTCACGCGGTCGCGCTGCACGATCACATAGTTCCCTATGAGGCGAGCAGGCATCTGGTTGCGCTGGCGGGCTCGAAGGACAAGACCGAAATCGTGTTGAAGGGCGGCCATATCAGCCTGATCGCCGGTCCCAATGCGGCGCGGCGGCTCTGGCCCACACTCGACGACTGGTTAGCCGAAAGGTCCGTTTGAATGCCCGAAAACTTTACCCTAGACGGCGCGGAATATGCGCTGAGGCCGATGACGCCCGACGAAAAGGCCGCACTTTTGCGCTTTGCCGAAGCGCTGCCGCCGCACGACCTGCTGTTCGTCGCGCGCGACATCACCAAGCGGCCCGTGGTCGATGCCTGGATCGCGCAGGAGGAAGAGGGATCGATCGCAACCATGCTCGCCGAACAGGATGGCGAGCTCGTCGGCTGCGCGGCGCTGGTCCGCGATCCGCTGTCCTGGTCGCCGCATGTCGGCGAGGTGCGGGTGCTGGTGGCTGAAAAGGCGCGCGCCCATGGGTTGGGCCGCCGGCTGATCGAGGAGACGATGCGCGGGGCGTTGGACAAGGAGCTGACCAGGCTCATCGCCCGCATGACGCCCGATCAGAAAGCGGCGATCACGGTGTTCGAGGAAATGGGCTTTTCCGGCGAAGCGCTGCTGAAGGATCATGTCCGCGATGCCGACGGCACCTATCACGACATCGTCATCCTCGCCTGCGATGTCCCCCGCGTCGCCGCGCAGATCGAAGCGATGGGGATCGGCGAGGACGGCTGAAGCCGCTGTCTTTCGAGAAAAATGGAGCGGGCGAGGCGATTCGAACGCCCGACCCCAACCTTGGCAAGGTTGTGCTCTACCCCTGAGCTACGCCCGCTTAAGCGCTCTTTGCGTCTAACGGCCAAATCCTGCCGTCCGGTAAAGAGGCGGCGCAGCTAGCATGGGTTTTCGGAAGGGGCAAGGGGAATTGGGGAAGGTTTGATTTGTCAGACCTCGCCTTCGGCTCGGCGCCGCACCAGCCCCCTCCCCCACCCGGCCTCCCATCCAGGATACACTCAGTGGGAGGCCGGGTGGGGGGAGAGGGCTGGTGCGGCGATTTTCCGTGAGGAAAATTCTGACAAAATGAATTCTTGCCCCACTGGCCCCCGGTTCCCGCTGCCGCTACCCTCGCACCCATGGTCAAGCTCAACAAGATTTACACACGCACCGGCGATGCCGGCGAAACCGGGATCGTCGACGGATCGCGCATTTCCAAGGCCGATCCGCTGATGGCGGCGATCGGCGATGTCGATGAGGCGAACAGCGCGATCGGCGTCGCTTTGCAACGTGTCGAGGATGACGATGTGCGTGCGATGCTGGGCCGGATCCAGAACGAGCTGTTCGATCTTGGTGCCGATCTGGCGACTCCGGCAAAGGACGGCGAGGACGCCTTTGCGCCCGACGAGATGACGTTGCGGATCACGGCGGCGCAGGTGTCGCGGCTCGAAGACGAAATCGATTCCATGAACGAGAAGATGGAACCGCTGTCGAGCTTCATCCTGCCGGGCGGCGCGGGCGGAGCAGCGGAATTGCTGCTGGCGCGGGCGACGATGCGACGGGCCGAGCGGGCGGCGGTCGCGGCGGCGCAGGGCCGCGCGCTCAACCCGGCCGCCATGGCCTATATCAACCGGCTGTCGGACCATCTGTTCGTCGCCGGGCGGCTGCTCAATGCGACCCGTGGCGGCGACATTCTCTGGCGGCCGGGCGCGACCCGCTAGCCATAATCGCCCTTGCACGGATTTATGTTCGTGATATGTTCCGCATGACGGAGGCGCGACGCGATCATCCGCCGGCGTCATAAGACTTTCAGAAATATCGCTATGTTGAACCAATTGAGGGATCGCGAATTATAAGATGGAAGGCGGGCGCGGGTGGCGCACTATCGGCAAACGGCCATGGTGGTTGACCGCAGTGCCTTCGATACCGATGCTTGGGAGCGACTCATGGCCACGCGCGCTAAATCCGAAACCGAAAGCGGCGATCTCGCCGCGCGATATGCCGATGTCCGCGCGCTGAGCGTCGGCCTTGCCGAACCGCTTTCCGATGCCGATGCGACGGTCCAGTCGATGGAGGACGCCTCGCCGGCGAAATGGCATCTGGCGCATACGACATGGTTTTTCGAAACCTTCGTGCTGCGCGATCATGTAGCGAACTATGATCTTTACGACGCCGATTGGCCGTTTCTCTTCAACAGCTATTACGAGGCCGAAGGCGCGCGCCACACACGGGCGCGGCGCGGGATGATCACCCGGCCGACGCTCGACGAGGTGCTGGGCTATCGCGCGCATGTCGATGCGGCGCTCGCGGAGGTGTTGCCCGGTCTGGGGGAGAAGCCGCGCAAGCTCGTCGAGCTCGGCCTGCATCACGAGCAGCAGCACCAGGAACTGCTGCTGATGGATATCCAGCATCTGTTCGCGCAAAACCCGCTCGAGCCCGCAATGTTTGCCCCCGCCGCCAAGACACCGGGTGAGGCGCCGGGTCCGCTGCAATGGGTGGAAGGCCGTGTCGGCGAGACCGAGATGGGCTGCAACGCTGCCGTCGATGGGTCGCGCTTCGCCTTCGATTGCGAAGGGCCGAAGCACAAGGTGTATCTCAACCCGCATGCGCTTGCCGACCGGCCGATCACCAATGGCGAATGGATCGAGTTCATCGAAGCGGGCGGCTATCGCAGCCACGAACACTGGCTGATGGAAGGCTGGGCCTGGGTACAGGAGCATGGTGTCGAGGCGCCGCTTTACTGGCGCAAGGAAGACAATGGCCGCTGGTATCGTTTCGGCCTCGCGGGCAAGCAGCCGATCGATCTCTCCGCGCCGGTCTGTCATATCAGCTATTACGAGGCGGCGGCCTATGCCGACTGGACCGGCTTTCGCCTTCCGACCGAAGCTGAATGGGAGGACGCGGCGCGCGGCTTCGATCCCCATGCGGGCAACCAGCTCGATACGGCCTGCGAGGCGCGACCGCGCGCGGCCGCGCCGGGCGAAGGGCTGAAACAGATGTTCGGCGATGTGTGGCAATGGACCGGCAGCGCCTATCAGCCGCATCCCGGCTTCCGCGCTGCCGAAGGCGCGGTCGGCGAATATAACGGCAAGTTCATGGTCGGGCAGTATGTGCTGAAGGGCGGCTGCTGCGCCACGCCGCGCGGCCATATGCGCGCCACCTATCGCAACTTTTTCTACCCCCATATGCGCTGGCAGTTCGCCGGCCTCAGACTGGCGAGAGACCTTTAGACATGGCCGATACCGAAACCGATGCGGGCGTCGCCCCCGCCTTCCGCCAGGCCGTGCTCGACGGGCTTGAAATGCGTCCGCGCGCGATCGGTGCGCGCTGGCTATACGATTTCAAAGGTTCGGAGATCTTCGAGGCGATCACCGATCTTCCCGAATATTATCCGACGCGCACCGAACGCGGGCTGCTCGAAGCTTATTCCGGTGAGGTCGGCGAGGCGATGGGGCCGGGTCGCGCGGTGATCGAATTCGGTTCGGGCAGTTCGGCCAAGACGCCGCTGTTGCTCAGCCGGATCGATGCCGGGGCCTATGTTCCGATCGACATTTCGGGCGATTTCCTGCGCGAGTCCGCCGAAACGCTCGGCGAGCAATTTCCCGATTTGCCGATTCACCCGGTCGAGGCCGATTTCACCCATCGCGTGCCGTTGCCCGATGCGGTGAAGCCGATGGCCAAGCTCGGATTCTTTCCGGGTTCCACGATCGGCAACATGGTGCCGCCCTCGGCCGTCGACTTCCTGCGCGCGATGAAGCAGACGCTGGGCGAAGGCGCGATGCTCCTGATCGGGATGGACCGGATCAAGGATCCCGCCATACTCGTTCCCGCCTATGACGATGCCGCCGGCGTCACCGCCGATTTCAACCTCAACCTGATCGACCGGATCAACCGCGAACTTGATGGGACGATGCCGCGCGATGCTTTTGCCCACAAGGCGGTCTGGAACGATCCGCTGGCGCGGATCGAAATGCATATCGAGGCGATCCGCGACGTCGATTTCACGGTCGCGGGCAAAAGCTTCCACATGGACAAGGGCGAGACGATCCATACCGAGAACAGCCACAAATACGGCCTTCGCGACGCACGCATCCTGCTGCGCGCCGGCGGTTGGACGATGGTCCAGGAATGGACCGACGAAGACGGCAAGTTCGCGCTGATCCTGTGCGAAGCGCAGCCGGAACGCACGGCGCCGTAATTTGTCCGACCTTGGCTTTCGCCAATTCCGTCAGGAATTTTTCGACTAACTAAAGACTTCGCGCAGCGAAGGTGTCGCACGCCGCAGGGTCGCCGCTTTCCAGACCGCGCCGCAGCCAACGCATCCGTTGTTCGGACGAGCCATGGGTGAAGCTGTCTTCGACGACATAGCCCTGCGCCTGGCGCTGCAGCGTATCGTCGCCGATCGCGTTGGCGGCACGCATCCCTTCCTCGATATCGCCGGGCTCGATCCGGTCGCGGTTGCGCGCGGCCCAGACGCCGGCATAGCAATCGGCTTGCAGTTCCATCCGCACCTGCAACTGGTTGCCCTCGGTCTGGCTGGCGCGCTCCTGCCGGCGGCGGACATCGTTGGCGGTGCCGGTCAGATACTGGATATGATGGCCGACCTCGTGCGCGATGACATAGGCATAGGCGAAATCGCCGCCGGCCTGCATTTGCGTCTCCATCTCGCGGAAGAAGCTGGTATCGAGATAGATGCCGCTATCGGCCGGACAATAAAATGGTCCCATGCGCGCATCGGCGGCGCCGCAGCCCGAACTGTTCCGGCCCTCGTAGAAATTAAGCGTCGGCGCCGCATATTGCCGCCCCTGTTGCCGGAAGATCTGTCCCCAGGTCTGTTCGGTCGAGGTCAGGACGCGGCAGGCGAAGAGTTCGGCTTCGGTGTCGCAGGCCTCATTGCCGGACGATGCGGCCGTTTCGCCCACCGTCCCGCTGCTCGCCTGATCCACCGGCGCGCTCGAACATTGCAGGCCGCCGCTGAAGAGAAAATAGGCCGCCACGCCGATGACGATGATCACCCAGCCGAACTTGCTGCGAAGGAGCAGCGGAAGGAACTGGAACAGCATCCCGAGCCCGCCGCCACCGCCGCGAAAACCGCTGCGGAAGCCGCCACCGCTGCCACGCCCCAGATCGCGGGTGTTCCGGCTCGGATCGAGATCGTCGAGGCGCATGCGAAGTTACTCCCTGGCAATATGCCGATACAATGCGCCGTAGTGCTTGAGGTTGCAATTGCCGGAAGGACGCATGCCGAATTTCGTGCTTTGCCATCGAACTTCAGGCAGGATATTGCGTTGCACAATCATGGCCGATGCCGATCCCCATCTCCGCCCGGACCAGTCCGCGGCACTGCCGCTGCCCCCGGAAACGGTGCTGCTGTTGCAAGGCGGGGGCGCGCTCGGTTCCTATCAGGCCGGTGTGTTCGAAGCGCTGGCAGAGGCGAAGATCGAGCCGACATGGCTTGCGGGCATCTCTATCGGCGCGGTCAACGCCGCGATCATTGCAGGCAACCCCGTTGGCCGCCGCGCGGCGCGGCTGCGCGAATTCTGGGACACCGTCACGGGCGCGCTGCCGAGCTTTCCGGTTTGGCCGCAGGACTGGGTGCGAGAGGCGCTGCACGAATGGTCGGCGGGTTTCGTCGCGGCGTTCGGCGTTCCCGGCTTTTTCGCGCCGCGCATGATGCCGCCGATGCTGGCGAGGTCGGGCAGCGCACAGGCACTGAGTTTCTACGACAGTGCGCCGCTCGAAGACACCTTGAACGAACTGATCGACTGGGACCTGCTCAACGACGGCGCGGTGCGGCTCTCGGTCGGCGCGGTCAATGTCGAAAGCGGCAATTTCCGCTATTTCGATACCGAAAAGGAACGGCTCGACGCGCGCCATATCATGGCCTCGGGCGCGCTGCCGCCGGGCCTTCCGCCGGTCGAGATCGACGGCTGCCTGTGGTGGGACGGCGGGCTCGTTTCGAACACACCGCTGCAATATGTCCTCGATCAGCCGCATGACGACATGCTGGTATTTCAGGTGGACCTGTTTTCGGCCAGCGACGAAAAGCCCAAGACCATCATGGACGTCTGGGCGCGCGAAAAGGAAATCCGCTTTTCCAGCCGCACGCGCCAGGCGACGACGAGCTATCTCGAACACCGGACCAAGGACGCGGCGATCCGCGCCGTGCTCGAAAAACTGCCGCCCGAACTGCACGGCGATGCCGATGTAAAGGCGCTTGCCGCGCTCGCCGAGGAAAAGGCAGTCAACATCGTCCACCTGATCTACCGCGCCAATGCGTGGGAGGGCGGCGCGCGCGACTATGAATTTTCCCGCCGGACGATGCTCGAACATTGGCAGGCCGGCGCCGGTGCGGTCGCCGAAACGATGCGCCATGGCGAGATGCTGGCGCGCAATATCGTCGACGGACGCACGGCGGCCTTCGATCTCAATCCCCGTTGATAACAACCGAAAGCGAGTCGTTCCCATGTCCCTCAAAGGCAAAACCGCCATCATCACCGGCTCGACCTCGGGCATCGGTCTCGCCTATGCCAAGGCGCTCGCCGCCGAGGGCGCCGGCGTCATGATCAACGGTTTCGGAGACGCCGAAGCGATTGAGAACGAACGAAAGGCGCTCGAAGAGATGTCCAGCGCCAAGGCGCTCTATTCCGATGCCGACATGACCAAACCCGATCAGATCGCGGCAATGGTCGAGCGGTGCACTGAAGAGATTGGCACGCCCGATATCGCCATCGCCAATGCCGGCATCCAGCATGTCGCCAGGATCGAGGACTTTCCGCCCGAAAAGTGGGACGCGATCATCGGCATCAACCTCTCATCGGCCTGGCACCTGATGCGCGCGGTGGTGCCGGGGATGAAGGCAAAGGGCTGGGGCCGGATCATCTGCACCGCGAGCGCCCATTCGCTCGTCGCGAGCCCGAACAAGAGCGCCTATGTCGCGGCGAAATTCGGCCTCGCGGGCCTCGTGAAGACCATTGCCCTCGAAACCGCGCCGCACGGCGTGACCGTCAACTGCATCTCGCCCGGCTATGTCTGGACGCCGCTGGTCGAGAACCAGATTCCCGACACGATGGAATCGCGCGGCCTGACGCGCGATCAGGTGATGAACGACGTGCTTCTCGCCGCGCAGCCGACGAAGAAGTTCGTTCAGCCCGAGGAAGTCGCCAGCCTCGCCGTCTATCTGTGCGGCGACGCGGCCGCCTCGATCACCGGCGCCAACCTCTCCATGGACGGCGGCTGGACGGCGCAGTAACGTCCGGCGTCATGAAGGCACGGTTTTTCCCACTCATCCTGCTCCCGCTGGCGGCAACGGGCTGCGCGTACACGACCGGCGTCACGGGAACTCCGGCGGGATCGAACCCCGATCAGGTACTGCCGACCAACTGGCAGGCGATCGTGACGCCGAACGACCGGGACCGGATTGCCCGCTGGCGGCGCGCCTTTACCGAGGCGATTGCCGATGCGGCGACGGCCGGTTTCGCCAGTGATATCGCCGCCGAAGGGCGGTTGCTCGAACCCGACGCCGCGCTCGCCGATCCGCGTCCGCCGGCGGGGCTTTACAATTGCCGTTTCATCAAGCTCGGCAGCCAGGGCAGCGTGCCGCTTTCCTATGTCGCCTACCAGCCGTTCCGCTGCCGGATCACCGATCGCGGCGACACGATGCGGTTCGAGAAGTTGACGGGGTCGCAGCGGCCCAGCGGCACGCTTTATCCCGACAGCCGGCTCCGGATGGTCTTTCTCGGCGTGCTCGAACTCGGCGACGAGACGCGGGCGCACGTCTATGGGCGCGACGAGACGCGCGATATGGCGGGGACGCTCGAACGGATCGGCGACAATCGCTGGCGGATCGTCTTTCCCTATCCGCGTTTCGAATCGATCGCCGACATCCTGGAACTGACGCCGCTCGACTCATAGCGCCGCTTCGCTATGCTCCTGTGCAACAACACGGGAGATCCATTCATGCGTCGCATCCTTTACGCCCTGCCCCTGCTCTTTGCCGCGCCCGTCGCCGCGCAGACACCTGATGCGGTCGGCCAGGGGATCGAGCAGCAAATGCCCGAGCTGATGGAACTCTACCGCTATCTCCACCAGAACCCCGAACTTTCCTTTCAGGAGACCGAGACCGCCGCCCATCTGGCGGGCATGGCACGCGAAATGGGATTCGAGGTGACCGAGGGCGTCGGCGGCACCGGCGTGGTTGCGGTGATGGAGAACGGGCCCGGCCCGGTGCTGCTGATGCGCGCCGACATGGACGCGCTACCCGTGCGCGAACAGACGGGGCTGCCCTTCGCCTCCGAAGTGGTGGCGACGACCGATGAGGGGATCGAATCGCCGGTGATGCACGCCTGCGGCCATGACACGCATATGAGCGCCTGGGTCGGCGCGGCGCGGCAGCTTGCCGAAATGCGCGATCAGTGGTCTGGCACGCTCGTGGCGATCCTGCAGCCCGCCGAGGAACGCGGCGCGGGCGCGCGGATGATGCTCGAGGACGGGCTCTACGAACGCTTCCCCAAGCCCGATTATGCGATCGCCTTCCATGATTCCGCCTCGGCACCCGCCGGTACGATCGGCGTTGTTTCGGGCTGGGCGATGGCCAATGTCGACAGCGTCGACATCACCGTCCACGGCGTCGGCGGCCACGGCGCCTATCCGCACACGACGCGCGACCCGATCGTGCTCGGTTCCCGGATCGTCGGCGCGCTGCAGACGCTGGTCAGCCGCGAGGTCGATCCGCAGCAGCCCGCCGTCGTCACCGTTGGCGCGTTCAACGCCGGGACCAAGCACAATATCATCTCGGACGAGGCAACGATGCTGCTGACCGTGCGCAGCTATACCGACGAGGTGCGCGAGCAATTGCTGTCCGGCATCGAACGGATCGCGCGCGCCGAGGGCATGGTCGCCGGGCTGCCCGAGGATCGCTGGCCGACCGTGACCCGCCGCGACGAATATACACCCGCCGTGTTCAACACGCCCGAACTGACCGGGCGGCTCGAGCAGCTCTTCACCGCCCGCTTCGGCGAGGATCGCGTGCTGGCGGGCGAACCTGTGATGGGCGGCGAGGATTTCAGCCGCTACTGGCGCGCCGATCGCGACAATATCCAGTCGGTGCTGTTCTGGGTCGGCGGCGTGCCGCAGGACCGCTGGGAGGCGGCCGAGGCGGGCGAAATGGACCTGCCCTCGCTGCACAGCCCCTTTTGGGCGCCCGATGCCGAAGCCGTGATCTCGACCGCCAGCGAAGCGCTCGTCGTCGCCGCCCTCGACATCCTGCGCCCCGGACAGGCGGCCAGCGACTAGGAGGCTCTATGTCGGCCTTAGCTACACTCCTTCGGGTATCTCGTCCCAACTTTGGGGCGGATTTAGGCCGAGTGCGCGCACGCCCTCGGCCATCGGCCGCGTCTCATCGAAAATCAGGCGTCGCAATTCGGGGGGCACCGCTATCGGTGGGCTGGGATTAGGCGCGGCTTCGGCGCGCTCCATGCACGCGGGCTCGAATTCCAACCCGGCGGATCCGAGGATCTTGGTTACGGCCTTTTCGGGTTCAGCAAACATCGTTTCGGAAAATACGATGCACAACTCTTCGGGAGGAATCGTGTGGCAAATCCGCGCTATATGCGGAATGGCATAGCCGTCGGCGACCACATCGCGACAAAACCCCGATTGTTGCCCGGCATCCCAATCGGCGAATTCAAGCCCGTGTCGGGCGACCCGGTGTTGCAGCCCTGAAAGCGCTCGCCGGTACGGGTCGCGCAACAACAGCACGAAGCGGCGTCCGGTGGCGACCGACATCATTCGCCTCAGACCGGAAGTCGACAGCTTGTGATAGGCAGGCGTGGTGTCCAGGCACCAGTCGCCGGGACCGGGCGCAAACTGATCGGCATACCATGCATCGCTTTCCCCGAACCGGTCGATGAAATTTCGCACACGGCGCAGCTGCTCCAACAGGCGCTCTCGCTGGCCGGCTCCCGGTGCCATGGCCAGAGAGTTCTCGATCCGTGCCGCATGCCATTCAAGCCGGGCAAAACGCTTTGCGTGCCGATTTGAAGTGGCAAGATTTGAAAATCGACGCGCGTCGGACGGCCCGATATCGACCCAGTCGAAATAGTGTACTTCCTTGATCCGGTCGAGCGCGCAGACCATCCGGCTGTGGCGGCTCAATCGCTGGTGGAGCCAGGTCGTGCCGCTGCGCGGCATGCCGATGATGGCGAACAGGCGTTGGAGGATGGCAACCGGCTCCCGGCTTATGGCGGCGGACGTCCATGGCTTCATCGCGCAGCGTTGCGCGCCCGTCCAGAATTTGTAGCGAAGCAATCGAGAATTCCTGTTTGCGCGCAGATCGTTGACTCTTGGCAGTACGTGCGCGTTATGCGGGCGAAGTGTCATCCAGCCGGAGCAAGAATTTGAGCGATCCACCCGCCGGACCGGAAGAGCGCGCGCAGATGGCGCAGCTGCGCGCGCTGGCCGATGACGGGGACTGGCCGGCGTTCATCGCCGCGCTCTCGGCCGATCACTCTGACCGGCTCAAGCGGATCGGGCGCACGCGCCTTCGCACGGCGCTGCTCCAGTCCGGCCAGGACGCCACCGATGCAATTGCGGGCGCGCTGACGCCGGAGGCGATTTTGGGGCTCGGCCTTCCGATGCACGAAGTGCGCGGTTTTGCCGAGGCGCTGATGCAGTCGCGCGATCTCGACTGGCTGCTGACGCTGCTTACGGCCACGGCGAAGATTGCACCGGACGATCCCGCCGTGGCGGGGCTGCAAATCTGCATGCTGGGGCGTCTCAAGAAGACCGGCGCGATCCGCCAGGTCCTTCGCGAACGGCCCGGCGCCTTCCATGATATCGAAGCGCTGCTCTATGCCAGCGACCATGTCCGGCTGAAGAATACCGAACATGAGCGGTTAGCCGATTATATCGAGGACCTTCCCGGCGACAGCAGTTCGGCCCTGCGCCTGCGCGGCATCCGCTGGCTGTACCGCGTCGGCGAAGTCGACCGCGCCGAAATGATCGCGCGCCGCTATCACGGCAATGCCGAGGTGAGCGACTTCGACTCGATCCTCAATATCCTGACCAATGCCCCGCGACGTGCTCCCCGGCTCGTGGAATCGGCTGTCTCACCGGAAGTAGGCATCGGCCATAGCGAGGGCGATCGGGCTGCGCTGATCTTCTTCGGCGGGTTCGTCACACCCGGCGGGGGCGGCGGGCAGAGCGGCATCATGGACCGCTATATCGGCGACCTCGGCCTGACGCTGATTTCGGTCAACGATCCCACGCACCTGCTGTGTCTCAAGGGCATACCGGGCATTGCCGATACGATCGCGGAATCGGCGGAAGCCTTGCGCCGGCTCGTTGCGGACATGGGCCTCGAAAAGATCTACACGATGGGCGGATCGGCCGGAGGATTTCCTGCCGTGGTCTATGGGCTGCATCTCGAAGCGGAGGCGGCGCTGCTCTTCGGCTCGCCGACCGATTGCGGGCCGGGCAACAGCCATATCGACTTCCGCTCGCAAGTGGTTGCGCGTAAATTGCAGCGCAATTTCGACAATGCGACGCTCGACATGGTCTCCTGGCTCGACCGGTTCGACTATGCGCTGCCGATCACGCTCTATTACAGCGCCGGGAACAAGATCGACGCCTGGCATGCGCAACGGGTCGCGGACCGGCCCCATGTCCGGACAGTCGTGCTTGAGGGCGAGGCCTCGCACCAGGTAATGATCGAGGCGGCGCGCGGGCAGACGCTCGGCGAAGTGTTCAGGAGCGGTCTCTCGCTGCCGCCTAAGGAGAAGCGGGAAGCCGCTATGCGTTGACGGGGATTTCCGCCTTGACGTGATGACCGCCCTGTTCCTCGTAAAACGTCTTTCGCCGCTCTTCGTCGACCAGCGCGGCGAAGGTGTCGTGATCGATCTTCTCGCCCTTGTAGAGGACATGGTCGAGCGGCGCGGCGTCGGGATATAGCCGGTCCATGTACGAATTCATCCGGTTCATCGTCCGGGTGTCGGTCATGGTGATATCGGTCGGCCGGGCGTGCAGCGTGATGTTCTGGTCCATAAAGACGATCTGCCCGTCCTCCCAGTCGCGCGTGTATATATATTCGGGCTTGTTCAGCAGCGACCAGAGATGGTCGCGATAGGCGAGGCTGTCCTTCTTCGACATGCCGCGGAAATGGCTGAAGCAATGGCTGGGGAAGCGGATGCCCTTGCGGCCCGTCGCCGTCTGGTCGAGCAGCGGGTTCTCCATCTCGGGTAGCGGCACCGTATTGTAGCGGATGATCTCCTTTTGTGAATCGATCAGGTCGCCGCCCAGTTCGCCGCCGTCCCAGGCCCAAACCGAATGAAGCTCGTCGACCATCGATTTGTCTTCGTGGTTGAGCGCTTCATAGGCGGGCGCGGTGCACAGGAAGACCGTCTGGCTGTTCTTCGAACCCCACAGGCTCATCAGGCCGACGACGCGCTGGCTTTCGTGATAGCTTTGCTGGTCCGAATGCCAGTCGAGCTTGCCGTTGGTGAAGATGCCGGTGGGCTTGCCCTTCTCGTTCAGGATCGGGCTGACTCGCGACATCCCGCCCTTTTCAGCAAAGCCGTCGACCGCGTTCGAGATATGCCCGAGGTTGAGCAGCAGGCTGCGCCAGTGCTTGCCCGACAGCTTCCGCTCGCCGACATAGCGATGGATGATTGCCCGGCACGGCTGGCCCCAGAGCATGTGGATGGCGTGGAGCCGCTCTTCCGATACCTTGTCGTCGACGAAGACGACGCACTCATGCGCGACGAGGCGCCCGAGTTCGGTGCACTGCTCGTCATCTTCCAGATCGATATCCGTCACCTGGACGGCATTGTTCAACTGCACGATTTTCATGTTCGATCCCCCGAATCCGGTCAAGGCGCGACCCAAGCCCGTCCGGCAGACGCTTTGTAACGACTTCGTAACCGAAGTTTTGCGAGTCCGCTAATCCTATTCACAGCCGATCCCGTCATTGTTGCGATCGAGATGCGGGCCGTAGCGGGGAGCGAAACAACAACGCCCGCCCGGATCGCTCCGGACGGGCGCGACTTCTCCTCCCCAGGAAAAGACCGTTTGCGACGCACTCGGCGGCATCGCGGAAGGGTTTAGAGGTGACAAGGGGCGGGGGCACCTGCCCCCGCCAAGTCAACTCTTGCAGAGAACCGCTATTCGGCGGCCTCCACGAACTGGTCCGCCTCGGTCGATTCGGCGAGAGCGGTGGTCGAGCTGGTGCCGCCGGTGATGGCGTTGGACACCATGTCGAAATATCCGGTGCCGACCTCGCGCTGGTGGCGCGTGGCGGTGTAGCCGTTCTTTTCGGCGTCGAATTCGGCCTGCTGCAGCTCCGAATAGGCCGCCATGCCGCGATCCTTGTAGCCGCGGGCCAGCTCGAACATGCCGTAGTTGAGCTGGTGGAAACCGGCGAGCGTGACGAACTGGAACTTGTAGCCCATCGCGCCGATCTCGCGCTGGAACTTGGCGATGTCGTCCTTGTCCAGATTGGCTTCCCAGTTGAAGCTCGGCGAACAGTTGTACGCCAGCATCTTGTTCGGGAATTCCTTCTTGATCGCTTCGGCGAAGCGGCGGGCATCGTCCATGTTCGGCTTCGATGTTTCCCACCACAGCAGGTCGGCATGCGGCGCAAAGGCCAGGCCGCGCTTGATGCAGTGATCGACGCCCGTGCCGTCCTTCAGCCGGAAGAAGCCTTCGGCCGTGCGCTCGCCGGCCATGAACTCGTGATCGCGCTCGTCGATGTCGGAGGTCATCAGCTTGGCGCTTTCCGCATCGGTGCGCGCGCAGATGATCGTCGGGACGCCCGAAACGTCGGCGGCAAGCCGCGCCGAATCGAGGTTGCGGATATGCGCCTGGGTCGGGATCAGCACCTTGCCGCCCAGATGGCCGCACTTCTTTTCCGACGCGAGCTGGTCCTCATAGTGCACACCCGCCGCGCCGGCGGCGATATAGGCCTTCATGATCTCGAAACAGTTGAGTGGCCCGCCGAAACCGGCCTCGGCATCGGCGACGATCGGCGCGAACCAGTCGCGCGTCGCTCCGCCTTCCGAATGCTCGATCTGGTCGGCGCGCTGCAACGCGTTGTTAATCCGCTTGCAGAGCTCGGGCCCGGCATTGGCCGGATAGAGCGACTGATCGGGATACATGCTGCTCGCGGTGTTGGCGTCGGCCGCGACCTGCCAACCCGACAGGTAGATCGCCTTGAGGCCCGCGCGGACCTGCTGCATTGCCTGGTTGCCGCTCAGCGCGCCGAGCGAATTGACATAGTCCTCGGTGTTGAGCAGCTCCCAGAGCTTCAGCGCGCCCTTGCGGGCCAGCGTATGCTCGATCTGAACCGAGCCGCGCAGTTTCTCGACATCTTCGGGGGTGTAGGGGCGCTCGATACCGTCGAAACGGCCCTGTGGAGCGGGAACAAGGTTTTCGAATGTCGCCATGGCGGTCAATCCTTTACAATCCTGGGGTAGATAGATCCGCGGCGCCGACGTCCGGCTCCGCAGCTCTGATGCCATCCCTCTACGCGATTCGCACGACAAACCCGATGCCCGCACGAAAAGATTTCCGTACAAGCGTAGAGATTTCCGGCCAATGCGCGTGTAATTTTGTAAAGATATTGACAAGCGGGCGCGGTCATATGATGACGCGGCCATGGCCGATGCCAAACTCTTTGCCGGTCACCGGATCAAGCGCCTGCGCCGCCAGTCGGGCCTGACCCAGGTGGCGATGGCGGACATGCTGGAAATCAGCGCCAGCTATCTTAACCTGATCGAGAGCAATCAGCGGCCGCTCTCGGCAACACTGATCCTGCGCCTTTCCGAAAAATTCGATTTCGATCCGCGCGTGTTGACCGAGAATGAGCCGGGCGGCGGGATCGAAGGGTTGCGGCGGCGGCTGGCCGACCCGCTTTTCGCCGATCTCGATATCGATCGCACCGAATTGCAGGAATGGCTTGCGGCCGCACCCGGCGGGGCCGAGGCCTTTTCGCGCGCTTTCGACCGGCTGGGCGAAGGCGGCGGGCAATATGACGTCAACACGCGCGACGCCGTGGCGCCGGTGCGCCGCGAGATCGAGCGGTGGAAAAACCATTATGCCGATCTCGACGCGCAGGCCGAGGAGATTGCCGACGAACTCCGCCTCGGCGCGGGTGACCTGTACGGCGCGATCGCCGAACGGCTGCGAACGCGGCACCAGATCACGATCCGGATCCTGCCGACCGAGGTGATGCCGGACAGGCTGCGGCGGCTCGACCTCCATGCGCGCCAGTTGCAGCTTTCCGAAATGCTCGACCCGGCCTCGCGCACCTTCCAGGCCGGGTTCCAGCTCGCCCAGATCGAAGCGAAAAGCGAAATCGAGGCGCTGGTCACGGGCGCGGGCTTTACCGAGAAGGTGTCGGAACGCTTCTACCACCGCCATCTTGCGGGCTATTTCGCCGCCGCGATCATGATGCCCTATTCGCGCTTCCTGCGCGCCTGCGAATCGACGGGCTACGATCTGGAGCTGTTGCAACGGCGTTTCGGCGCCGGGTTCGAACAGGTGGCACACAGGCTGACCACGCTGCAGCGCGTCGGCGCCCGCGGCCTGCCCTTCTTCATGATCCGGCTCGACCGCGCGGGCCGCACCTCGAAGCGTTTCGCCGGGGCGAGCAACGCCTCACTCGTCCTCGCCAATGTCCGTTGCCCCCTGTGGAACGTCCACCACGCCTTCGACCGGCCCGGCGACTATTACCGCCAGCTTGTCGAACTCGAAGACGGCAGCCGCTGGTTCACTATCGCGCGCACCGTGCGCCCGCATTCGCGCACGCCGAGCGGGGTCAGCGCCGAGTTCGTCGTGGGCCTCGGCCTCTCGGCGGATATCGCCGCGCCGCTATCGATCACGCGCGGCGTCGATCTCGATGGAGGGGAAGCGATGCCGATCGGTCTGGGCTGTCGCCAGTGCACGCGCGTCCATTGTCCGCAGCGCAGCGCGCCGCCCATCGGCCGCGCGCTGCTCGCCGTCGACCGTGAGCGCGCATTGACGCCGTTCGCATTTGTCGAGGATTGATTCCAAATCCTCCCCGTTCCCGGGAGGATTACTCCCGCGCCAGCACCGCTTGTGCCGCGCCTTCGGCATCGCCGTCCTGATCGTCCTCGATCGTCACCGTCACCTTGCGAAGCTTCCCGGTAAAGGCGAAGGGTGCGGCATAATGCGAGACCGGGCTGGATCGGTCATGGCCGATATCGAGCCCCGACCAGCTGATGAAGTTGCGGAACTGGAAGGCGATCGGGCCGCTTGCGACCGCTTCGCCATCGACAAGTAGCGTGCCGGTCGCGGCGTCGCCGGTGCGGGTGACGCGATAGCTCAGCACATGGTCGCCGGGCGGAACGGCCGTTTCGCTGCGCAGGATCTGATGCTGGCCGACATTGATGTCGTGGACGAGATGGCCGTCCTCGATGAACAGGCTGTAGCCGCAGGTCGCGTCGCCATGCGCGATGAGCACGCCCTGATCGCCCTCCGACAGTGTTACATCGGCATCGATGCGGTAGGAGCGAGAGCGCAGATCGGGCGCGACGTCGGTCGGGATGTGGCCGACGCCCTTGTGGAAGGTGAAGACGCGCCGATCGCCGAGCCGCCGCGCGGCGTTCTCAGCAAAGCGCGGGCCGAAGCGGTCGTCGAGCGGCAGCACCTGGTGCTTTTCCGCCTCCTCCCACCACAGGTCGATCAGCGCCGCGAGCTTTTCAGGCTGTTCTTCGGCGAGGTCGTTCGTTTCGGAAAAATCTGCGTCGAGATGGTAGAGTTCCCACGGGTCCTCGGCAAAGTCCGAACCCGGCCGGTGGAAGGCGACCGCCTTCCAGCCCTGGTCGATGATGCCGCGATGGCCGAACATCTCGAAATATTGCGGCGCGTCCTTTGCCGGGGCCTGCGCGTCCGAGAGGCTCGCGGCGAAGCTCACGCCCTCGATCGGCATTTGCGCGACGCCGTCGACGCTGGTGGGCGCCTCGACCCCGACCAGCTCCAGGATCGTCGGCGCGAAATCGACCGCGTGGCAGATCTGGTGCCGGATCTCGCCGCGCGCTTCGATTCCCTTGGGCCAGGACAGGACGAGCGGATCGCGGATGCCGCCGCCATGCGTGTTCTGCTTGTAGCGCTTGCACGGCGTGTTCGCCGCCATCGCCCAGCCATGCGGGAAATTGGAGTGCGTGTCGGGACCGCCGATATCGTCGATCCGCGCGATCTTCTCCTCGACCGTCTCGGGCCGCTGGTTGAAGGGCCCCATCGCATTGACGAAGCCGTAGAGCATCCCCTCCTGGCTCGCGCCATTGTCCGAGAGCACGATCACCAGAGTGTCGTCGGTGAGCCCGGCGGTGTCGATAAATTCCATCAGCCGCGCGATATTGCGGTCGGCATGGTCGAGCATCGCGGCATAGGCTCCCTGCAGCCGCGTGAAGAGCCGGCGCTCCTCGTCGCTATGCGCATCCCAGCCCTGCACCATGTCGTTGCGCGGCGGCACCGCGGCATGATCGGGGACGAGCCCCATCGCCTTCATCCGCGCCAGCCGCTCCTCGCGCTCGACATCCCAGCCGCGCCCGAATTTGGCGTCATATTCCATGATCAGATCGCGCGGCGCCTGATGCGGCGCGTGGCAGGCGCCGAAGGCGAGCCAGCAGAGAAACGGCGCTTGCGGTTTGGCGGCGACATGATCGGCGATATAGCGGATCGCCTCGTCGGTCAGGTCCTCGGTCAGGTGATAGCCGGTTTCATAGATTCCCGGAGGCGTCACCGGCGTGTTGTCGCGGACGAGTTCGGGCGCGTACTGGTCGGTCTCGGCATCCATGAAGCCGTAGAAGCGGTCGAACCCGCGCGCGAGCGGCCAGCCATCGACAGGCCCGGCCGGCCCCGTCTCTCCCAAGGGCGTTACATGCCATTTGCCGACCATGAAGGTCGCATAGCCGTGCGGGCGCAGCATCTCGGCGAGCGTGCCGGCCTCCTTGGTGATCTTGCCGCGATAGCCGGGATAGCCGCTGTCGAAATTGGCCAGGCACCCCATGCCGACCGAATGGTGGTTGCGCCCGGTCAGCAGCGCCGCGCGCGTCGTCGAGCACATCGCCGTCGTGTGAAAGCCCGAATAGCGCAGGCCGCGTTCGGCGATCGCATCGATGGCCGGGGTTGCGATCGGCGATCCATAGCAACCGAAATCGGAAAAACCGACATCGTCGAACAGCACGACGAGGATGTTCGGCGCGCCCTCGGGCGGTCTCGGCCCCTCCGGCCAATGCGGCGGGGTCGGGGCGGCGGTCGGGTCGCGGTTCGTCATGCCGCTTCATTGCTCATGGGAGCGGTAGCGGCAAGGGTCGCCGCCCCGACTGATGTCCGCAATGATACCGGAATATATCCGGGTCGATGAGAGCTGCTAGCCCTGAGCTTGTCGAAGGGCGTGTCTCGATGGAGAAGCGGGCTTCGACAAGCTCAGCCCTAACGGATGTGAGTCAATGAGACCGCAACTAACGTTACCCCTTCGACGCCATGTTCAGCCTCTCGATTTGCTCCGGCGTCAAAGTCAGATCGAACGATCCCAGCAGCTCTTCCAGCTGTTCCATGCTCGTCGCGCTGGCGATCGGGGCCGTGACGCCGGGCTGGGCCGCATTCCAGGCGAGCGCGACCTGCGCGAGGCTCGCCGCGGTTTCTTCCGCCACGGCGTCCATCGCCGAGAGAACGGCTTCGCCGCGCTCGTTCAGATATTGGTCCATATTGCCGCCGCGCGGACTTTTGCCTTTGTCGTCCGCCGATCGGTATTTGCCCGTGAGGAAGCCCGAAGCGAGCGCGAAATAGGTGATGACGCCCAGGCTGCGTTCGACGGCGAGGTCCTGCAACGGGCCTTCATATTGCGCGCGGTCCATCAGGTTCAGCTCGGGCTGCAGCACCTCGTAATAGGCGAGGTCTTCGTCCGCGCTCGTCGACAGCGCCTCGGCCAGCCGGTCGGCCTTGTAGTTGGACGCACCGATATGCCGCACCTTGCCGGCGGACTTCAGCCGGTCGAAGGCCTTGAGCGATTCTTCGAGCGGCGTGTCCCCATCGTCGCGATGCGCGAAATAGAGGTCGATATAATCGGTCTGCAGCCGCTTCAGCGACGCTTCGACCGCCGCTTCGATCCGGCTCGCAGCGAGACCCTTGCCGCCCTCGCCGGGCAGCATGCCGACCTTGGTGGCGATGAGGACGTCGTCGCGCCGGCTGCGTTTGGCCAGCCACTCGCCGATCACGGTCTCCGATTCGCCGCCCTTGTGCCCATCGATCCAGGCTGAATAGACGTCGGCGGTGTCGATCATCGTTCCGCCTGCGTCGACGAACCGGTCAAGGATAGAATAGGCATCCTCGCCTGAAACGCGCCAGCCGAAGACGTTGCCGCCCAACACTAGCGGCGGTGTCTTCATGCCGGTGGTGCCCAGCGTGCGCATGTCGGTCATAATCGGTCCTTGCCTTGGGGAGCGTCCTTGAGCGCTTCGATCACCTCCTTGACCCGCTGGCTTTCGCCGCGCGGCATGACAAGGACGGCATCGCCGCTCGCTATCACCAACAGATCGGACACGCCGATGGTTGCAACCAGCGGGCCGTCCGAGCGGACAAGGCTGTTCGCGGTATCGATGGCGACGACGTCGCCGCCCAGCGCATTGCCCGCCTCGTCATGCGCGAGCAGTTCGTGCAGCGCGTCCCAGCTGCCGATATCGGACCAGCCCATGGCGGCGGGTACCGTGGCGACGCGGTCGGCCTTTTCCATGACGGCGTAATCGATGGAGATCGACGGCGCGCGCTGGAAGGCGGCGAGGCGGGACGACACGCGATTGTCGTCGGCAACCGCGCCATTCATCGCCTCGCGCGCGGCGGCGAGGATGTCGGGGGCATGGGTTTCGAGCGCTTCCAGATAGGCACCTGCGGTGAACAGGAAGATGCCGCCATTCCAGTAATAACCGCCCGCATCGAGGAAGCCCTGCGCCGTTCCGCGATCGGGTTTCTCGACGAAGCGTTCGACGCGATAGCCCAGATCGCCGACGGCCTCGCCGCGCCGGATATAGCCATAGCCGGTTTCGGGGCCGGTTGGTTCAATGCCGAAGGTGACGAGCCAGCCGTCGCGCGCCAATGCCGCCGCCTTGGCGACGGCCGCTTCGAAGGCAGGGCGGTCGGCGATCATCTGGTCGCTCGGCATGACAAGCAGCGGCGTGTCGGCTTCCGCGTGCAGCGCCGCGAGCGCGATGGCGGGGGCGGTGTTGCGGGCAGCGGGCTCCAACATCAACGTTGCGTTTACAGGCGCGGCCGCAGCCAGCGCATCGGCCTGGCTTGCGCCGCCGACGATCATCGGCGCGGCGAAATCCGGCCCGGTCACCCGGTCCAGCGTCTCGGCGATCATCGAGCGGCCGGTGACGAGCGGCAGGAACTGCTTGGCACGCGCCTTGCGCGACATCGGCCAGAGCCGCGTGCCGCTGCCGCCGGCGAGGATGACGGGGGTGATGGGGCGCACGGTCATGGCCGCCTTATGGCGGCATAATGTTGCGCGCGAAAGGCGGTGCTCTCAGCCCCGGTCCATCGCCGTGTAGAAAGCGGCCCAGGCGTGTTTGCCGCGCCGGTCATAGGCCTCCATCGCCGCGACCAGCCGGTCGAACAGTGCGGTATCGACCATCGCATCGGGAAGCAGCGGATCGAGGTTGATCCGCCGGATCGCCGCCTGGCCGAGCAGCAGCGCCTCGCGCGCCGCCTCCCCGTGCGGCAGCGCATCGAGCCGCGCACTGCTTTCGTCGAGCGCCGCGATCATCTCGCGATAGCCGCTTTCGAGTGCGCCGCGATCCCAGAGCCCGGCGAACCCGGCGCCCTCCGCCGATGCCTGCTCCGATATCCGCCAGAGCAGGGCGCCGCCGTCGAGGCCGAGGGCGACGAGCCTGCTGCGTAGCGCTTCAAGCTCGAACACGAGATTGGCCGGCCGGACCCACAGGCCGGTCTCCGCCTCGGCAAAGCCGTAGAGGCGGAGCGCCCGGTCTCTCGCCGCCAGCCGCTTGCGGTCGGTTCGTCCCAGATGCCCGCCCGGCATCGCCAACCAGTCGCCGTTCCAGTCGGTCCGCCTGGCACGCACATCGCGCCACCCGCGCACCTGATCGCGCAATTCCCGTGCACTCGTGCCCGAAACATAGGCGCCGCGCTCGGGGCTTTCGATCAGGCCCTGCTTGGTAAGCCGCGTCGCCGCCATCCGCATCGCCGCATCCTCGATCTCGAAGGCACGGGCTGCCGCGACCATCTGCGCCGCGGTCAGCCTCTGCGTCCCGACGGCATTGAGCAACGAGAGGATCAACCGCCGCGCGGTCATGGCTTCGGCTTCACCGGCCATCATTGCAACAATATTTGACATAATATTGTGATCACCGTTATAAGAAGGGTGTCGACACCGCAAGCACAGGATCAACCGCCATGGCCGAAGCGCTTTCGCTCAAGGATGCGATCAGCAAGGAGGAGCTGCGCGAGCTGCTCCGCCCCTCCGATCTCAAGGCCTGGGGTATTCTTATCGTCAATCTGGCGATCATCGCCGGCGCTTTTGCAATGGCGATCGTCTGGCCCAATCCGCTGACCGTGATCCTCGGCATTTTGCTGCTCGGCGGCCGGCAGCTCGGCCTTGCCGTGATCCTCCACGATTGCGCGCACCATGCCTTTTTCAAGAGTCGTAAGGTCAACGAGATGATCGGCCATTGGCTGTGCGGCGGATCGACCAACGTCTCGCTCTTCGCCTATCGCGCTTATCATCTGAAGCACCACCAGCATGCCGGGACGAAGAAAGACCCGGATATCGTCCTCGTCCACAACTATCCGGTGCCGCGCGACAGCCTGCGCCGGAAGTTCTTCCGCGACCTCACCGGCCAGACGGGCATTCGCGACCTTATCCGCGACCTCAAGAAATTCAGCCTGCCGAAGAACCTGCCCTGGCTCGTCTTTCACCTGACGCTGTTCGGCATCCTCTTCGCCGTTGGCGCGCCGCTCGCCTATGCGATGTGGTGGGTGGCCGAACTGTTTCTCTATCCGGCGATCACGCGGCTGAGGAATATCGGCGAGCATGGCGTTGCGTCGAACCGCGCCAGCATCGAGCCGCGCGACAACACCAATACGACGCTCGCCAATCCGATCGAGCGGCTGTTCGTCGCGCCCAATTACGTCAATTTCCATTGCGAACATCATCACTTCGCCGCGGTACCGCCCTATAACCTGCCGCGCCTGCACCGGATGCTGCGCGACCGCGGCTATTTCGAGCAGCACAACTGCGTGACGCGCGGCTATCGCAACGTCATCCACCGCGCGATCCGGCCCGAACCGCAAGCGATCGCCGCCTGATGGCCGAGGCCGATCCCGCCGTCGCCGCCGATTGTTCGGCCTGGCTCGGCGGCCGGAGCTTCGCCGACTGGAAGGCCGACTATGATCGCACCGGCTATGTGATATTCGAAAACGTGCTGGATGCGGACGAACTCTCGGCCATCCGCTCCGCGCTCGATCCCTGGCTTGCCGCCAACGTCACCGGCCGCAACGACTTCGAGGGGCTCAAGTCGAACCGCGTCTATGCGATGCTCGCCAAGTCGCCCGTCTTTGCCGATCTCGTCTGCCATCCGCTGGCGCTCGCCTTTGCCGAGGCCGACCTGGGGCCAAGCTGCCTGCTTTCCGCCTGTCTCGCGATCAACCTGCAGCCCGGCGAGACCGTCCAGCCCTGGCATTATGACGACAGCCATCTGAACGTCGTGCGCCCGCGCGGCAGCTGGGGCGTCAGCACCTTCTGGGCGATCGACGCGATGACCGAAGAGAACGGCGCGACCGAGATCCTGCCGGGCAGCCATGAATGGGGGACCGAGACGCCCGACGGCGCTTCGCTCGCATCGAGTTTCTCCGATCGCCGCGTCCGCGAGATCGACGACGATCCCGGCGCGCATCCCGATGCGGTCAAGGCCGTCATGCCGGCCGGGTCGCTGATGATCGCCAAGGGTACGCTCTGGCATCGTGGCGGCGCCAACCGGTCGGACGCGCCGCGCCTCCTGATCACCCCGCAATATTGCCCCGGCTGGGCCCGCCAGCTCGAGAACATGGCGATGACGATGACGCCGCAACAGGCCGCCGCGCTGCCGCCCCGCGCGCAGGAACTTGTCGGCTATTCGATCCACCCGCCCTTTATGGGCTATGTCGACGGGATGCATCCGCGCCGCATTCTGGATAAGGCGGACGCCTGACCCGAATCGCCAGCAGGAATTTCCGATGAGCCTCCTCCAAATCGAAAAGCACGGGGCCGTCGCGCTCCTCACTTTGAACCGCCCCGACAGCATGAACGCGTTGTCCAACGGCCCCGACGGCGCCGAGATCGCTGCGGCGTGCGAGGAGGTCGCCGCCGATCCCGATATCCGCTGCGCGATTCTCACCGGTGCGGGCAAGGCATTCTCGGCTGGGGGCAACATCAAGGCGATGCGGGAGCGCGATGGTGCGTTCGGCGGTTCGCCCGACCAGATCCGGCGCAGCTATGCCGGCGGCATCCATCGGCTCGTGAAGGCGCTCTATCATTTCGAGCTACCGCTGATCGCCGCGGTCAACGGCCCGGCCATCGGGCTGGGCTGCGATGTGGCCTGCATGGCGGACCTGCGGATCGCCTCCGACCGCGCGAAATTCGGCGTGACCTTCCTGAAGCTCGGCCTGATCCCCGGCGACGGCGGTGCCTGGCTGCTGCCGCGAATCATCGGCCATGCCCGCGCGGCGGAGCTGCTGTTCACGGGCGACGTCATCGACGCCGAAACCGCGCTCGACTGGGGTCTCGTCTCACGCGTCGTGCCCGGCGACGAACTCATCGATGAAGCCATGGCGCTTGCCGAAAAGATTGCGGGCCAGCCGCCGCAATCTCTCCGCCTCGCCAAGCAATTGATGCGGCGCGGCGCGACGACCGATTTCGACACCGTGATGGAGCTGTCGGCCGCGAGTCAGGCGCTGATGCATGTGACCGAAGATCACCTCGAAGGGATCGATGCGATCCTCGAAAAGCGGACGCCGGTGTTCAAGGGGAAGTAAGGGGGAGAGGGCTGGTGCGGCGCCGAGCCGAAGGCGAGGTCTGACAAACAGACTACCCCCTAAACCCCGTCCAGCCCGAAATTCAGCCGGCGCGAGATATTATAGTCGAGCACCGACATGAGGAAATAGGATAGCCGCCCCTTGATCCGCGTCCAGATCGTGCGCGAGGCGGCATAGGCTTCCGGCGTGATGCGTTCCGAATCGCCAATCTCGTGATCGACATAGCGGCGCATCACATCGGCGAATTTCCGATCGTTGACCCGCAGCATCACTTCCAGGTTCAGATAGAGGCTGCGGACGTCGAAATTGGCCGATCCGATATAGGTGATATCGTCGACGACATAGAGCTTCGTATGCAGCATCATCGGCTGGTATTCGTAGACCTGCGTTTCGGGCAACAGGTAGCGATGCCGATTGCGCGCGGCGGCGATCGTCACATTGTTGTCGGACTTGGCCGCCGTGATGACGCGCGATCGTCCGCGCTTCCCCGCTTCGGCGACCGGTCGCATCAGCGCGGCATGCGGCGCGAAATAGGCGGCGATCATGTCGATCTTTTCCGCGCCGTAGAGATCGTTGCGGAGCGTCTGCGCCCAGGGGCTGAGTTCGCGCGTCGGCCCGCCGAACGTCCAGCGGACATCGCCATCCTGTTCGTGATAATGATGGAGGATATCGCGCAGGCCTTCCATCTCGGCATCCCGGTCGCTCGACCATTTGCAGATATCGTCGAAATAACGCGCCAACCGGGCGACCGCGGGCCCCGAGACCCGCAGCCCGAGATCGCGCCACCCGTCGCTGCGATCGGGCGCGAAATAGCCGTCGCGGACGTTGAACCCGCCGACGAGAGCGCTTTCCTCGTCCGCGATCGCCATCTTCTGGTGGTTGCGCAGCAGGTAGCGGCGGGTACGTTTCGGCTGGAAATAGCAGAAGAAACAAGCCGACTGTTCGAGCTCGTCGAAGAAGTCGCTGCCGGTTTTGTCGCTGCCGAACCCGTCGACGAGCAACGAGACCTCGATGCCGCGCCGATAGGCCCGGAGCAGCGCATCGCGAACGCGCGTCGACGCCTCGTCATCGTCGAAGATGTAGAAGAGCAGCCGGATGCTGCGCGTCGCGGCATCGATCAGTTCGACCAGCGCTTCGAGCCGTTCGGGCCCGTCTTCGAGCAGTTCGAACCGGTGACCGGCAACGTCCGGCAGCGTGAAATCGGGCGTATCCTCATCGGCCATGGCACGCGTATTGCGGCAATCTCCCACGCCCGGCAAGCCGCCGAAAACATTGACATGCCCCGGTATCGCACCTATGTCGCGCGCCTTCATTCATTGCCGATTATCGGAGTTTCCGCCCATGGCGCGCGTCACCGTCGAAGATTGCGTCGACAAAGTCCCCAACCGTTTCGATCTCGTCCTGCTGGCCGCCGAGCGTGCCCGCCAGGTTTCGGGCGGCGCGGAACTGACCATCGATCGCGACCGCGACAAGAACCCGGTCGTTGCGCTGCGCGAGATCGCCGAACAGACGATCAAGCCCAAGGATCTGGAAGAGGACGTCATCACCGGCCTGCAGAAGGTGCAGATCGACGACGAGGAAGAGGCCGACGAGATCGGTTCGATCTCCCAGTCCGCCGAAGCCCTGCGCATCACCGCCTCGGCCCCTCCGCGCAACACGAACGTGGCATCGGATTACGACGGTTAGAAACCTTCAACATCGAATCTGAAAAGGCCCGTGCGATGCGCGGGCCTTTTTCGTATGTCAGAACCTCGCTAGCGCGAGGCCGGTGCGGCGAAATTCCGCAAGGAATTTTCTGACGATCAAATGTTCGGTGCTCGACCGCCAGGTCGAGTCTGACAGCTAACGCCGCGCTACTCCGCCGCTTCGGCGACCAGCTCGCTCTGATCGACCCACATCAGGTCGTGCCAGTCCAGCGGGCGACCGTCATGTGCCTGGACGCGGACCTGCTGTACGGGCTGACGGTCGCGCGCGTCGCACAGCACGGGATTGGATGGGACGCCGGTTGCCCAGCTGTCGCCCCACTGGCGCAGCGCGATCATCGCGGGCAGCAGGGCCTCGCCCTTGGGCGTCATCCGATATTCGATCTTGCGGCGATCATCGGGGCAGGGGCTGCGCTCCAGGATTCCGCTTTGCACCAGCCGGCCGAGCCGATTCGCGAGGATGTTGCGGGCGATGCCGAGGCTCGATTGCATCTCTTCGAAATGTTTGAGCCCGTTGAAGGCGGCGCGCAGGATCATGAACGACCAGCGCTCGCCCATGGCCTCGAGAGCCACGGGAAGGCCGCACTCGCCGTCTTCGCCCAGAGGTTCGGTCAATTTCCGCGGTTCGGTCAATTTTCCCATTTCACCTCCAACCTAGTGCAAATCGTGCAAGGGCGCAAAACACATCTGCAATTTACGTTTTTAGTTGCAACCTAAAACTGAATCATATAGGTAGCGATTCGCAACGCAAATGAAAAGGACTTCTTCTCCCCAAGCCCGAAAGGAATTCGTCATGCAGAAAATTCTCTCCCTCCTGCTTTCCATTGCCACTGCCGCGCTCCTCGTGACCGGGACCACCGCCCAGGCCGGTACGCTCTACCGCGTCACGCTGGCGCAGGCACCGGCGCAGTCGGTCAACATCATTCGCTCGACGCCCTGGGTCTGCGACGGCACCGAATGCACGACCGAAGGCGCGCGCAGCCGCCCGGCGCATGAATGCATCCGGCTCGTCCGCGAACTCGGCACGGCCCAGACCTTCACCATCGATGGCGAAGCGCTGGCGGCCGAAGAGCTCGCCGAATGCAATGCGAGCGCCCGTTAGGACCGACCCAGCAACCCTACCCCTCCTGGGCCGCCCGACCGCAAGTCCGGCGGCCCTTTTTGCGTCCGCCGCCCACGCCAAAACGGTTGCAATATCGAACCGGAAGGCCATTCTTGTCCGGTGTTGAGGCAATATGAACTGGTCGAACGGGTCAAAAGCTACGACCCTGACGCCGACGAGGCGCTGATCAACCGCGCCTATGTGTTTTCGGTCAATGCGCACGGATCGCAGAAACGCGCGAGCGGCGACCCCTATTTCAGCCATCCGATCGAGGTCGCGGGCATCCTGACCGACCTCAGACTCGATGACGAAACGATCGTCACCGCGATCCTGCACGACACGATCGAAGACACGGTGGCGACGCAGGAACAGGTCGAGGCGCTGTTCGGCAAACGGATCGGCAGGCTCGTCGACGGCGTCACCAAATTGTCGACGATCGAGGCGCAGTCGGACACCGAGCGGGCGGCCGAAAACCTGCGCAAGTTCCTGCTCGCCATGTCGGGCGATATCCGCGTGCTGCTCGTGAAGCTGGCCGACCGGCTGCACAATATGCGCACGCTGCACTTCATCAAGAGCGAGGAGAAGCGCCGCCGGATCGCCCGCGAGACGATGGAAATCTACGCCCCGCTCGCCGAGCGGATCGGTATGTACGAGTTCATGAAGGAGATGCAGACGCTCGCCTTCCAGCATCTCGAACCCGATGCCTACAAGTCTATCACGACAAGGCTCGAGCGGCTGCGCGCCGGGGATGGCGAGGCGGCGGTCGAGCGGATTTGCGAGGATCTGCGGTTGACCTTGGGCGCGCATGGTGTCGATGCCGAGGTCACGGGGCGCGAGAAGCATCCCTATTCGATCTGGCGCAAGATGACCGAGCGGCACGTTCCGTTCGACCGGCTGAGCGACGTGCTCGCCTTTCGCGCGATCGTGCCCAACGTCGCCGATTGCTACCGCGCGCTCGGGATATTGCACGAAAAATGGCACATGATCCCGGGGCGGTTCAAAGACTATATCTCGACGCCCAAGCGCAACGGATACCGTTCGATTCACACCGCGCTCCAATATGGCGAGGCGCACCGGATCGAGGTGCAGATTCGCAGCCGCGCCATGCACGAACAGTCCGAATTCGGGCTCGCCGCGCATTGGAGCTACAAGCAGCATGACCGCGCCGACGGGCAGGCGGGCTGGATCCGCGACCTGCTCGAAATTCTCGACACGACGGAAAACCCCGAAGAGCTGCTCGAAAATACGCGCATGGCGATGTATCAGGATCGCATCTTCGCCTTCACGCCGGCAGGAGAGCTGATCGCGCTGCCCAAGGGCGCGACGGCGGTCGATTTCGCCTATGAGGTGCACACCGATCTCGGCAACCAGACAGTCGGCGCGCAGGTCAATGGCCGCGTCGTCCCGCTACGGACGCAGCTCGACAATGGCGATCAGGTCCGCATCCTGCGATCGGACAACCAGAACCCCGATCCCGGCTGGCTGACCTTCGTCGTCACCGGCAAGGCGCGCGCGGCGATTCGCCGCTATGTGCGGCAGCAGGAACGCGAGGAGACGGTCTCGCTCGGCCGCAAGCTGTTCGACGAGGTCGTCGCCCGGCTGCCCGCCAAGATAGGCGGCGAGGCGACGAAGAACGCACTCCACCGGCTGAAACTGAAGGAGGAAAGCGCGCTGATGGAGAAGATCGCGCGCAAGGAAATCGACGATCGCGAGCTGATGGACGCGCTGATGCCGGGTGCGGGCAGCGACGGCATGGCAAGTGCCGTCCCGCCGCAACGCCAGTCGATCTCGATCAAGGGGCTGACGCCGGGCGTCGCCTTCCAGCTCGCCGAATGCTGCCATCCGGTGCCCGGCGACCGGATCGTCGGCATCCGGCGGCGCAACGAAGACATCATGATCCACGCCATCGATTGCGACGAACTCGCCAATGGCGACGATGCCGACTGGATCGCCGTCACCTGGGGCGACGAATCCGACGGCGGCACGGCGCAGCTGCGCGTCACGCTTCGCAACGAACCCGGCGCGCTCGCGATCATGGCCGGGATCTTCGGCACTCATGGCGCCAATATCATCAATGTGAAGCTGGAAACCCGCGAGGGCGGCTTTCACAGCTTTGTCGTCACCATCGAAGTGCACGACCTTGCCCATTTGATGAAAATCGTCGCCGCCCTGCGCGCCGCCGATGTAGTGAGCCAGGCGGAACGGGTATGACAGCGGCGTTGCGATTCGCAAGCCGGCCGCCGATACAAAGGGTCGGGCGGCCCTAAGCCCGCAAAATCTCGAACGCCCAAAAGCGTGTCAAAGAAGTATTCGGCGTCGATTTGGGCAAAAAAATTCCAGACCGTTTTCCAAATCGTCCCGACTGGACCAAGTTCGGTGCGGATTAAATCAGGGCCGACATTGCGTCGCGTTTCGAACAGATATTCACACGGGAAATTTTCCGACCCGGAATAATCCGTCCAAAATGAACATGAATAACAAATATTCCAGATCGGATAAAACTATTTATCTGTTTTTAACAGCAGTAGACAAGAATCCAGTCGTAGAAAAATCGACTGGAGAGTGACAATGCCTTCCCCCGCGCGTTTCAAATCTTCACTTCTGACTTCGTCGGCCACCGCCGCCGCTATGATCGCTGCGATCTCCATTCAGTCTCAGTCCGCCCAGGCACAGAGCTTCCAGCCCGCCGTGGGGGTGTGCACAGGCGCCAGCCTTCCGCCTTCGCTGCTCCGCGACGCGCTCGATCCACTGGTCACCGGGCTTGCATCTCCGATCGAGAACACGCTGAACAGTCTGATTTCGGCCACTGCAATCCTGCCCGGCATCTCGCTCGTCGCGCCTCTCGACGTGGACGTCACTGGCATTTTGGACGATGTTGCCGCCGGCGACACGATCACGCTTCAGGTGCTGGACGTGGATGGCAACCTCGTCGGTCCAAGCGATGAATGCAACGCCGTCGCGGACACGATCACCCTGACGGACCAGGGCGGGATATCGATTGGCGGCAATCGCATCACCGGTCTCGGCGCCAATGGCGAAACTGCCTCCGCCGCCGATATCGACGCCATCGCATTCGGCAATGGCGCCGTCGCCGATACGGGCGCGACCGGCAGTATTGCGCTCGGCGCCAATGCCAGCGTGACGGCCGCGAACAGCGTCGCTCTCGGCCAGGACTCGCAGGCCGATCGCGGCGCGCAGGCCGGTTATACGGCGGCTGGCCTGAGCGGCAGCCAGACGAGTGCCGGCGAGGTTTCGGTCGGCGGATCGGGAAGCGAGCGCCAGATTACAAACCTTGCCCCGGGCAGCGCCGCCACCGATGCCGTCAACGTCGCGCAGCTCGACGGGGTGATCACCGATGTCGGCGCGCTCGATGTACGGCTCGGGACCGCCGAAGGCGATCTCGTGCTGCTGGATGACCGGGTCACGGTGAACGAGGGACAGATTGCGACCAACGCCACCGATATCGGTACGAATGCCGCCGACATAACCGCGCTGGCAGACGTTGCAGTCCAGTACGACAGCGCAGCGGGCAAAACCGTCACGCTCGCCGGTGCCGGGGGCACAGTGATCGCCAATGTCGCCGATGGAGAAGTGTCGGCCACTTCGAATCAGGCCGTGAATGGATCCCAGCTCTTCGCCACCGATCAGAACGTCGCGCAGAACGCGACCGATATCGGTACGAACGCCACCGCGATCACCAGTCTGGATACACGCGTCAGTACTGCAGAAGGCGACATCGCCGCGAACGTTACGGCAATCGGCGATCTGGACGGGCGCGTTACGACGAACGAGAGCGATATCGCTTCGAACGCGACGGACATTGGCGCGCTGGATGGCCGTGTCGCCACCAATGAGGGCGATATCGTCGATCTTGCTGGACGGGTAACGACGAATGAGACCGATATTGCCGCCAATGCCGGCGATATCGCGACGGTGACCAATCGCGTCGGTGTCGTCGAGAGCGATCTCTCGGCGCTCTCCGATGTCGCGATACGCTATGATGGCGTTGCGGCCGGAACGGCAACGCTGGTCGGCGCGGGCGGCACCGTCATCACCAATCTCGCCGACGGATCGGTGTCCGAAACGTCCACCGATGCCGTCAACGGCTCGCAGCTCTTTGCGGTCAACCAGCGGATCGACGATTCGGACCTCGACCTGACCAATCTCGAAGCGCGGGTCACCACGAATGAGGGCGATATCGCCACGCTGGATGGCCGCATCACGACCGCCGAGGGAGATATCGTCGACATCGATACCCGCGTCGGAGACAATGAAACCGATATCGCCGATCTGGACGGGCGGGTCACCACCAATATGACCGACATCGCGACCAATAGCAGCGACATCGCCTCGCTCGGGCAGATCGCGCTGCAATATGACAGCCTCAGCTACGACCAGGTCACGCTGGCCGGCGGCGGCGGCACGGTCATCACCAATCTGGCAGCGGGCGAAATGTCGGCAACGTCGACCGATGCCGTCAACGGCGCGCAACTCTTCGCCGTCAACGAGCGGATCGACCAGGCCGGCGTCGACGTGTCCGGTCTGGAAGCGCGCGTCTCGACGAGGTGAGGTCGCATACCGAGGACGGAACCGATCTCGAGGTGGTCTACTTCGCGGAGGACGCGCCCGAGCGTAGCGAGACCGAAGCGCCGGGATCCG
>NZ_CAKZNF010000083.1 GCF_937129435.1 uncultured Parasphingopyxis sp.
TACGACTGGTCAAAGGAAATTGGTGGATTTGGCTGGCGGCATCAGCTTGCCGATTTGAATTCTCCAACAATTGGCGTGATCGCCCGCCAGCAAAGCGAGCTGCAAAAGGCTCTCGCCGGTATATCAGGCAGTCTGTCGGCAACAACAAGAGCACTCGAACTCAGCCAGCCCAGTTTTAGCGAACACATACAGGCGGCAATCGGTGGGTTTCCCTCCCTCGACCTTACGAACAAGCGTTTTGCGGCGCTTGCCGGTATCACCGATATTTACGGCGTCGGCGAATTGCATCGCCAGACAGTGGAAACCCTGCTGGGCGGATGGCACACAGCCTTTACCTTGCCAAAGGACTATTGGCGCGATTTCGAGTATCGGCGCAAGCTATACCGTGAGGCCGACGTCGATGAGGGATTGATCGAGGCCGAACCGGAAACAGCGGTTGAGATGGGCATCGCCAGCGGAGCAATCGTCGGTGAGATCATCGAAGAAGGCCGCTACGTTGTTGGCGAAACCGCGTCCGGTCTCTTGACACTCTCCACCTCAAATCTTGCGTCGGATATTTTCGAGCTGGTTGGAACTATCGAAACATCGCTCCGCGACCTGATTACAAAGAAGTTGAACGCTCTTGCCGGGCCTAAATGGTTCAAACAACGCGTGCCTGGCGCGCTCGTCGAAAAGGCAAAGGACACACGCCAGAAAGCTCTCAAAGCCGGTGAGCCGCCAGCCCCCTTGATTCAATTTCTCACACTTGGGGAATTGATGGAGATTGTGCTGAGAACCGATAATTGGGATGATCTGTTCGATCCTGTCTTCCGCAATCGAGAATGGTTCAAGCGTGATATTGAAGTGATCGGCGTCGCGCGTAATCCGAACGCACATTATCGTGCAAACGATAGCTTGCGGCTTACCGAAGCAATGATCGTATGGCAGCGGCTCAGCACATACATTGAAGATGATGGCCGGTGGCTGGACGATGCAGACGCAGATGAGTAGCGTGTCTATTATGCGGCAGAAAAATTCTTTGTAGGCGATGGTGCTGTGAGTGCTTTGGAGCTTGGAATAGCAGACAGTGCCACCGTCCGTCGCACCATCGCGAATGAAGGTGCGTCTATCGAGGGAGTTTCCCTTGAAGAGATTCCAGATTCTTCTGATTTGAAGGTTCAAATTGACTTGTCTATGCGGAATTCGCCGGACGACAGGTCAAAGATCATAAATCTGGTATTCGTCTTGCTGGGACTTGGCGCTATTTTGCTTTACAAAGAGACCGAATCGACTGATAATAAGCCTATGAAAAAGAAAGAAAATAAACAGAAGCCACAGCTTGATTACTTCGAGGATATTCCACAAGAACTTCTCGACGAAGAGCCTCTGACGTTTTTGAAAGCTCTATCGGAAAAAGCCAACGAGGCTATCAAGAAGGGTGAGGAGTCGCTCGCGAAGACACGCGCGCAACTTGCGAAAAGCCAAAAAGCTCTCAAGCGATAAGGTAGCACTGAATCCGTATGGCCAAGATTCCACCTCTCAAGGTTCCCGAAGAGTTTCGAGAAGCTGTCAGGGAAATTTTGGAGGCGGCGTCCGATGAAATTCCGGGCAAAGGGGTCACGAAAGGACTCTGGAGAAAAGCGCAAAAACACATATCCAGAGAGCAGAGGCGAGAGATCAAGAAGCTGCAAGCTGACATTGTGAAGCTTTACACGATCATCGACAGCCATGCGGAGGCCAGCAATCAAATTCGGGAAAACAACAAAGAGCTATTGGAAGACAAGAAACAGCTTAAGAAGACCATCTCTGATTTACAGAAGCGCCTTGGCGAGGCGGAGGCTGGGTTGAAAAAGAAGAACTGAGATAGCCTTCAGTCTGGATAAACTCGGCATACATTTCCTGAGAGAGCCTCGACTGGCCAAGGCCATGAATGAGCGGTAGATCAATGGCCACACAACAACTGTAGATAAAGCTATTGTGTGATTGAAAAAATCTGTGTTAAAATTCTATTGCTTGTGGATGAGTATAGCAGATTTGGTCTTTCGCGAATCACTGGAATAGTTACACATTCTCTTACACATAGCACTTAAAAAAGCTGATTTATTTATTAAATTCAAAGGCTTAAGGTTAGGTTATTCGGTCTCATAACCTGAAGGTCGCAGGTTCAAATCCTGCCCCCGCAACCAACTCAAAACTCCGCAAGGCCGATCCGGGCGCGGAGTTTTGCGTTGCTACGCCGCTGGCCGGGCTGCTCTCCTGATAACAAGAAGCTCCCTTTGCTGTAGGCCAAGCGAAATACCATGCGCGATTGCATCGCCTGCAATCTTCGCCATCGGCTTCGCAATGCAAAAACTGCAATGTCGTGCTAAGACATGTCGGTCGCCTGTGAACGAGCGGCCTGACCTGCGGGAGGGGCGATCCTTATGTTCGACGGTTTCGACGCGCTTCTTCTGGCGCGGATTCAGTTCGCGTTCACCGTCAGTTTTCACTTTATCTTCCCGGCCTTCTCGATCGGGCTGGCGAGCTATCTCGCCGTGCTCGAAGGGCTGTGGCTGAAGACCGGCAATCAGCGTTATCTCGACCTGTTCAAATACTGGTTGAAGATCTTCGCCGTCGCCTTCGCCATGGGCGTCGTTTCCGGCATCGTCATGTCCTATCAGTTCGGCACCAACTGGTCGGTCTTTTCCGATCTGGCCGGTCCGGTCATCGGGCCGCTGATGGCCTATGAGGTGCTCACCGCTTTCTTCCTCGAAGCCGGATTCCTCGGCGTGATGCTGTTCGGCATGAACAAGGTCGGGAAGAAGCTTCACTTCGCGGCGACGTTGATGGTCGCCGCAGGGACCTTTGTTTCGGCTTTCTGGATCCTTTCGGTCAACAGCTGGATGCAGACGCCGGTTGGCTATGAAATGGGCGAGAACGGGCAATTTCTGCCGGGAGACAGCTGGGTGACGATCATCTTCTCGCCCAGTTTTCCGTATCGCCTCGTGCATACGGTCATCGCCGCCTATCTGACCACGGCCTTCGTCGTCGGTGCGGTCGGCGCCTGGCATTTGCTCAAGGACAAGACGAACGCCCATGCGCGGACGATGTTCTCGATGGCGATGTGGATGGCCGCGCTCGTAGCGCCGGTGCAGCTCTTTGTGGGCGACCAGCACGGGCTCAATACGCTCGAGCATCAGCCCGCCAAGGTCATGGCGATGGAAGGGCATTATCACAGCTATCCCGATGGTGCGCCGCTCTATCTTTTCGGGATCCCGAACGACGCGGAGCAGCGGCTCGATTATGCGGTGGGCATCCCGCATCTCGGCTCGCTGATCCTCGAACACGATCCGAATGCGCCGATGGCCGGGCTCGACACCGTGCCCGATGCCGACCAGCCGCCGGTGTTCCTTCCCTTCTGGGCGTTCCGCGTCATGGTCGGGATCGGGCTGGCGATGATCGGCATCGGCCTGTGGAGCCTCGTCGCGCGATGGCGCAAGCGGCTCTACGATTCGCGCTTGCTGCACAAGGCGGCGATCGCGATGGGGCCGTCGGGTTTCGTCGCCGTGATCGCCGGCTGGATCGTAACCGAGGTCGGGCGGCAACCCTATACCGTCTACGGCCTTTTACGCACTGCCGACAGCGCCTCGCCGCTCGACGCCCCTGCCGTGGGCGCATCGCTGCTCGCCTTCATCATCGTCTATTTCGCCGTTTTCGGCATCGGGACCTGGTATATCCTGCGGCTGATGCGCCAGCCGCCACAGACCGGGGAAAAAGGCGTCGCGAGCACCGAGCGCGGCCCGGTCCGCACCGCGGGCATCACGCCCGGCCCGCACCAGAAGGACGCCCCGGCCTTCGAGCCTGATGACGGTCTGCATAAGGAGGGCGAGTGATGGACCTGTCGCTGATCTGGGCGCTGATCATCGCCTTCGCCGTCTTCGCCTATGTGGTGATGGACGGGTTCGATCTCGGCATCGGGATCCTGTTCATGAGCTTCGAGGTCGGCGACGATCGCGACCAGGCGATGAACGCGATCGCGCCTGTCTGGGACGGCAATGAGACGTGGCTCGTTCTCGGCGGCGGCGGGCTCTTCGCGGCCTTCCCGCTCGCCTATGCGATCGTCATGCCGGCGACCTATCCGCTGATCATCGCAATGCTGCTGGGGCTAGTCTTTCGCGGCGTGGCCTTCGAGTTTCGCTGGCGCGATCCCGGGCACCGCGCCTTCTGGGATTTCGCGTTCAGCGCCGGCAGCCTCGTCGCCGCCTTCACCCAGGGCATGATCCTCGGCGCGCTGCTGCAGGGGATCGAGGTGGTGGACCGGGGATATGCGGGAAGCTGGTTCGACTGGTTGACGCCTTACACTTTGCTCTGCGGCCTCGGCGTCGTCGCCGGCTATGTGCTGCTCGGCGCTACCTGGCTGATCGGCAAGACCGAGCATGGCACGCAGGACCGCGCCTATCGCGCGGCCAAGCGCTGGGCGGTGATCACGCTGGCGCTGATGGCGGCGGTAAGCCTTTATACGCCGTTCCTCGAGGCGCAATATTACAGCCGCTGGTTCGAGATGCCCTATATGCTGTTCGCCAGCCAGGTGCCGCTGCTTGTCGTGATCATCAGCTTCTTCCTGTTTCGAGGTCTCATGAAGCGGCATAGCTGGACGCCGTTCCTGGCCTCCCTCGCGCTGTTCCTGCTCGGCATGATCGGACTGGGCGTCAGCATGTACCCTTTCATCGTGCCCGATCAGGTCACGATCTGGGACGCGGCAGCGCCCGAACGCAGCCAGGTCTTCATGCTGATCGGCGTTGCGATCATCATGCCGGTGATCATCGCCTATACCGCCTGGGCCTATTGGGTCTTCCGCGGCAAGGTCGGGACCGAAGGCTATCACTGAGCAAACGCCCTCGCCCGGCCCGTTGCGAAAGCGCCTCGGCTGGTTCTTGCTGCTCTGGGCAGCCAGTGCGGCAACGATCGGCGCGGTCGCTTGGGTGATCCGGCTTTGGATTGCCTGATCTTCGCCTGCAGCCGGAGCGGAGGCGCAGATCATTTCCTCCGAAACCGCGAAAGCGTTTGACGTCCCTCGGGAGAATTTGCATGTGCCCCGAAAGGGATTGAGGTCGATGGATTTTTTCAAGCGCCGTGCGCGCAAACGCTACCTGCTCGAAGGATCCGAGGTGGTCGAAGAGCGGATACGCCGCCGGCTGGAAGAGCTGCAGGCAAAACTCGAAGAACGCGAAACCGCGCTCGACGAGCGGACGGCGAAATTACAGGCACAGGCCGAAAAGCAGAATCTTCGTTCGGCCGAGCTAGCGGAGCAGACTGAGCGGCAAAATGAGCGTGCCGCACAACTCGAGGCCAAGTCCGACAAGCTGGAAGAAAAGCGGCAGAATCTCGAAGCCAAGATCGAGAAGGCCGAGGCCAAGATCGAGAAGGCCGAGGCCAAGATCGAGAAGGCCGAGGAAAAACTCGCCAAGGCCGACGAAGCGCTCGCCAAGGCTGAAGCCAAGGCGGAGCAGCGGCGGAGGGAACTCACGGCGACGCTCGAGACGAAGCGCGACAACCTCGATGAGAAGATCGCGACCGCCGAGGACAAACTCCGGAAGATTCGAGAGCGTGAGGGCGAAGCCAACATCGCAATCGACGCCAAGGCCGCCGAACTGGAAGAAAAGCGCGCCGAACTTTTGCGGCTCTACGACGATATCCGTTTGCACAAACAGACGGGCGAAGTCCCCGACATTACGATCCCCGCTATCGGACCGCTAGGCGGCGGGTTTTCTGAACAGGATTTCGCCGCCGGTTTCGCCTCGCGCATCGATGCGGGCGAACCGAACGATGCCTTGGATTATCTCGTCGCAAACCTGCCGCAAATCTCGCGCAGCAACATGAACCGGATGGAGAAGCTCAATCATCTCCTCTATTCGAGCCTGCAACTCCAGCATGCGAATATCGCGAAACATGGTTGGGAAAAGCTGGTTCGCAAAAAGGACCAGGCGAAGCGGGCGTTCGAGGAATTCGATGTCGATCGCAACTCGACATTTCTCGATTTTGGCTGCGGCGCCCACGATCCGATTGCGCTCGCCGGCAATTTCTACATGAACGGCTTTAGTCGTGCGATCGCCTGCGACATCCTGGAACCGCGCAACCCGACCTATTCCGCGCTGTCGATGTACCAGATACTAGCTCACGCCAAACTGTTCCCGCAGCTATTCCAGTTGCCGCAGACCGACCCAACAACGTTCGAGGAGCGGTTCACGCAATTCGATTCGGAAGCCTTTGCCGACGGGCGATGGAACGAAGCGGTCGGCAAGCTGGACGGTAAGGTTGAGCACCATGTCTCCGACGTGGTCGAACTGCCTGTGGACGATGGCGAGCTCGGCTTCGTCGTGTCCCTCGCTGTGCTAGAGCACCTGACCGATCTTCACGGCGTAATGCAGTGGCTCTACAGGAAATCGAAGCGCGGTGCGGTGCAGTTCCACTTCATCGATATCGCCGACCATCGCAGCTATGGCGGCGATTCGGACTTTGACGCCTGGTCGTTCCTGACCGAGGACAATCCGCCGGACTGGATGAACCGGTTGCGCAAGTCGCAGCATATCGCCGCGATCGAGGAGGCCGGGTTCGAGATCGTCTCGCTGCGTGACACGCAGGAAGACATCCCGTCCGAGACGCGCAAGGCCTTCCTTGAGCCATGGGCATCGATGAGCGAAGAGGATCTGAAGACCACCAAGATGACCGTGATCTTCCGCAAGAATTGAGGCTCTGCGCTGGCGGTGCTTGCAATCCCGCCGTGCGGCTGATTGAACGGGACAATGGCCGAAACCGCCGCAGACCCAGCCGGATGGCGCTTTGCGATCGATCGCGGCGGGACATTCACCGATATCGTGGCCACCGCGCCCGATGGCACGGTTCATGTCGAAAAGCTGCTGTCTGACGATCCGGAACGCTATGACGATGCCGCGACCGAGGGCATTCGCCGGTTGATCGAACGCGAAGGCGGCGGTGCGGTCGAAAGTGTGAAGATGGGCACGACGGTCGCGACCAATGCACTGCTCGAACGCAAGGGCGAGCGGACGATGCTGGCGATCACGCGCGGGTATGGCGATGCCTTGCGGATCGGCTATCAGGCGCGGCCGGAGATTTTTGCGCGGCATATCGAACTGCCGAGCCAGCTCTACGAGCGGGTCGTCGAGATCGATGAGCGGGTCTGGGTCGATGGAACAGTCGAGACCGCGCTCGACATGGCCGCGGCACGGGAAGCTTTCCAATCGGCCTATGACGACGGCTTCCGTTCGATCGCGATCGTGCTGATGCATGGCTGGCAATTCACCGATCACGAAGCGCGGCTGGCCGCGATCGCGCGCGAAATCGGCTTCGCGCAGATTTCGGTGAGTCACGAAGTCGGACCGCTGATCAAGCTTGTCGGCCGGGGCGATACGACCGTGATCGACGCCTATCTCTCGCCCGTGCTCGACCGCTATATCGACAAGATGACGGGCGCGCTCGATGATCGCGCGCGGCTTCTTTTCATGCAGTCGAGCGGGGGGCTGGTCGACGCGCAGAAATTTCGCGGCAAGGATGCGATCCTCTCTGGCCCGGCAGGCGGTATTGTCGGCATGGTCAAGACGGCGGAGGAAGCCGGGTTCGACAAGATCATCGGCTTCGACATGGGCGGTACCTCCACCGATGTGTCGCATTTTGCCGGGAGCTTTGAGCGTACCAATGAAAGCGTGGTCGCAGGCGTTCGTGTCCGCGCGCCGATGCTGCAGATCCATACCGTGGCGGCGGGGGGCGGGTCGATCTGCGATTTCGACGGCAGCCGGTTTCGCGTCGGGCCGGACAGCGCGGGTGCGGTGCCCGGCCCCGCCTGCTACCGGCGCGGCGGCCCGCTGACGGTCACCGATTGCAACGTCATGCTCGGCAAGATCGACGCCGCGCATTTCCCGCATGTCTTCGGCGAAGCAGGCGACCAGCCGATCGACACCGAAATCGTGCGAGAAAAATTTGCCAAACTCGCCGAAGAGATTGAGGCCGAGACGGGCAACCGGATGACACCGGAGGACATCGCCAAGGGCTTTTTGCGCATCGCCGTCGACAATATGGCGAACGCGATCAAGAAAATCTCGATCGCGCGGGGTCACGATGTCTCGCGCTACACGTTGCAATGTTTCGGCGGGGCGGGCGGGCAGCATGCGTGCCTCGTCGCCGACGCGCTCGGCATGGAACGGGTGATGATCCATCCGCTCGCCGGCGTGCTCTCGGCGCATGGCATGGGGCTCGCCGACATGACCGTGCTGCGGCAGGAGACGTTCGGGAGACCCTTGGGCGAGGACGCCCAAGAGCGGCTGGATGCTTTGGCGCAGGACGCGCAGTCTGCGCTCGAAGAGCAGGGCGTTCCCCTCGATCGGATCGAAACGCATCGCCGCGCGGCGTTACGCTATGCGGGGAGCGACAGTACGCTCGAAATCGCAATCGAAGAAGCCGAGGCGATGCGCGGCGCGTTCGAAACGGAGCACAAGCGCCGCTTCGGCTATGCGGATGACGGCGCCGAAGTGATCGTCGAAACGCTGATCGTCGAGGGCATTGGTAAGTCTTCCCCGGCGCGAAGCGCGTCGGCCGAGGGGACGGGCGGAACGCATACACAACCGCTCCCCCTCAGCGCGGAAAGCCCCTCCGCCATTTCCGATGGAAATGGCACCTCCCCCGACGGCCTTCGGCCGGGGGTGGATCGGATTGTCGACCGCGCCTCGCTTACTCGCCGCGACACCGTCACCGGCCCCGCTCTCATCACCGAACAGACTGCCACCACCTTTGTCGAACCCGGCTGGCAGGCGGCGCTCGACGATCATGCCAACCTGATCCTGACCCGCGCCGAGGCACGACAGGCGGACCATGCCATCGGCACCGAAGTCGATCCCGTCGCGCTCGAAATCTTCAACAACCTGTTCATGGCGATTGCCGAGGAGATGGGCGTCGCGCTGCAAAGCACGGCGAGTTCGGTCAACATCAAGGAGCGGCTCGATTTCTCCTGCGCGCTGTTCGATCCGGAAGGGGCGCTGATCGCCAATGCGCCGCATATCCCCGTTCATCTCGGATCGATGGGCGACAGCATTCGCACGGTGATCGAGGCGCGGGGAAACGCGGCGGATGGGCGCGGCATCCGGCGCGGTGACGCCTATGTCCTCAACGCGCCCTATCGCGGCGGCACGCACCTTCCCGACATCACCGTGATCGTTCCCGTCTTCCATGAGGGCGAGGATGCGCCCGCCGCCTATGTCGCGGCGCGCGGGCATCATGCCGATATCGGCGGCATCGCGCCCGGATCGATGCCACCCGACAGCACTTCCATCGAGCAGGAAGGCGTGATGCTCGACAATGTGCTGATGGTCGATGAGGGGTACTTTCTCGAATCCGAGATGCGCGAACTGCTCGGCGCGGGCGATCATCCGGCACGCAATATCGATCGCAACATTTCCGATCTCAAGGCGCAGCTCGCCGCCTGCACGCGCGGCGCGGAGGAGCTCAATCGCATCGCTGGAGAGTATGGCCGCGATGTGGTCGCCGCCTATATGGAGCATGTCCTCGCCAATGCGGAGGAGGCGGTGCGGCGGCTCATCGCGAAGCTCGACGACGGCAACTTCACCTACGCGATGGACAACGGTGCGCAGGTTGCGGTGCGCATCGCCGTCGACCGTGAGAACCGCTCCGCGACGATAGATTTCACCGGCACCAGCGACCAGCAGCCCGACAATTTCAACGCGCCCTATTCGATCACGCGGGCCGCGACGCTCTATGTCGTGCGCACGCTGATCGACGATGTCATCCCGATGAACGACGGGTGTCTGCGCCCGATCGAGCTGATCGTCCCGGAGGGTTCGATGCTCCGCCCGGCCTGGCCCGCCGCCGTCGTCGCCGGCAATGTCGAGACGAGCCAGGTGGTGACCGATGCCCTGTTCGCTGCGACCGGCCGGCTCGCGCCGAGCGCCGGAACGATGAACAACTTCACCTTCGGCAACGATCGCCACCAATATTACGAGACCATCGCCGGCGGCTCCGGCGCGGGCCCCGACCATGACGGCACGAGCGCCGTGCAGACCCATATGACCAACAGCCGCCTGACCGATCCGGAAATCTTCGAGACGCGGTTACCGGTGCTGCTCGAAAGCTTTTCGATCCGGAAAGGCTCCGGCGGAACGGGAACGCATCATGGTGGAGACGGAACGGTGCGGCGCGTGCGGTTCCTGGAGGCGATGCGCGCCAACATGCTCGCCAACCGCCGCAAGATCGCGCCGCGTGGCATAGCGGGCGGCGGCGATGCGAAGCCGGGTGCGAACTACGTCCTGCGGACCGATGGAACGCGCGAAGACCTGCCCGCCACTGCGGCTGCCGAACTCGCTCCGGGCGATGTTTATGTTGTCGAAACGCCGGGCGGCGGCGGCTATGGGGAGGCAGACAAGTGAAGATACCCTCGTCATTCCTGCGGAGGCGGGAATCCATCGCCTGCCGTTGCATCAAGTGGCACAGCCAGGAGCAGGATCCCCGCCTTCGCGGGGATATCGGAAGTTGTTCTGCCCGGCGCTCCGCCCCATGAACGACTATCTCGTCCTTTCCGGCATCCTCGTCGTCATCATCGGCTTCGCGCTGAAGATGAACCCGTTGCTCGTCGTCACCGTCTCGGCGATCGTGACGGGCCTGCTCGGTCAATTGCCGCTGATCGAGGTGATCGAGGCGTTCGGCAAGGCGTTCAACGACAACCGCTATATCAGCGTCGTCTGGATCGTGCTGCCGGTGATCGGCCTGCTCGAACGCTATGGGCTGCAGCAGCGCGCCCGGACCATGATCGAGCGCATTCGCGGTGCGACGATGGGGCGGTTACTGCTGCTCTACCTTGCCTTCCGCCAGATCACCGCCGCGCTCGGCCTGACATCAGTCGCCGGCCCCGCGCAGACGGTGCGCCCGCTTGTCGCGCCGATGGCCGAGGCGGCGGCGGAAAAGACCCATGGCGAACTTGAAGAGGACGAGCGCCAGCAGGTGCTCGGCATGTCGGCGGCGACCGACAATGTCGGGCTGTTCTTCGGCGAGGACATCTTCGTTGCCATCGCCTCGATCCTGCTGATCCAGGGCGTGTTCCAGAGCTATGGCTATGAACTGACGCCGCTGCAGCTGTCGGTCTGGGCGATCCCGACCGCGATCTGCGCCTTCTTCATCCACGGTTCGCGACTGCTGCTGTTCGATCGCAGATTGCGGCGCCGGCCAAGGCTGCCTGCCAAATCGTCGCCGGAGCCGAGAGCATGATTACGCTCGGCTGGCTCTACGTCCTTGCAGGCATCGTCTTCACCGCCTTTGCGTTGATGAGCGCGATCGACCGGACCAATTCGAAGCGGTTCGGCAACGCGGCCTTTTGGGGCCTGCTGGCGTTCAGCTTCTTCTACGGCGACGCGCTCAGCGATCTCGGTAACGGAATTCTCGTGCTGGCGCTGGTCGCGATTGCGGGCTTCGGGATGCTGGGCCGGGGCCAACCGGTGACGACGAGCGATGGCCTGCGCGCGGAACTGGCGGCGAAGTTCGGCAACAAGCTGTTCCTGCCCGCGCTGCTGATCCCGATCACCGCCTTCGCCGGGACGATCCTCTACAACTATACCGCGTTCGGCGGGTCCGGCTTGTTCGAGGAACGTTGGGTCACGCTGATCCTGCTCGGCATTGGCGTGCTCGCCGCACTGGCGCTCGCCTGTATCTGGTTCCGCCCCCCGGCGCTGGCACCGGTCGAGGAGGGGCGGCGGCTGATGGATTCGATCGGCTGGGCCGCGGTGCTGCCGCAGATGCTCGCGGCGCTGGGCGCCGTGTTCGCGCTGGCCGGGGTCGGCGATGTGATCGGCCAGATCGCGGGCAATGTGATTCCGGAGGGCAATGTCTTTGTCGCCGTCCTCATCTACGCGCTCGGCATGGCGCTGTTCACGATGATCATGGGCAACGCCTTCGCCGCCTTCCCCGTTATGGCGGCGGCAATCGGCATTCCGGTGCTGGTACAGGGCTTCGGTGGCGATCCGGCGATCATCGGCGCAATAGGGATGCTCGCGGGATTCTGCGGCACGCTGATGACGCCGATGGCCGCCAACTTCAACATCGTCCCCGCTGCGCTGCTCGAGATGAAGAGCCAGTATGGCGTCATCCGGATGCAGATCTGGACGGCGATTCCCCTGCTCGCTTGCAATATCGCTCTGATTTATTGGTTGGCGTTCCGATGACCGATCTTACCCCCGCCCATGCCGACCGGTTCGCCCGCATCGCGCTGGGCCATGTCATGCGCGAATTTCCGCACAAGCTCGACCATGTGATGAACGGGCCGGAGGATGTGCGCGGGCCGAAGGAATTGCATCCGATCTTCCATGGCAGCTTCGACTGGCACAGCTGCGTCCATAGCTGGTGGATGATGCTGACGCTGCGGCGGCTGTTCCCCGACCGGCCCTTTGCCGCCGACGTCACCGCGCTCGCCGACTTTATGCTGACCGAGGACAAGGCGGCCGGCGAACTGGCCTATCTCGACCGCGCCTATTCCGGCGGTTTCGAGCGGCCCTATGGTTGGGCGTGGCTGCTGGCCCTGCATGGCGAGGCGGCGCGGCATCCGGACCGCGACTGGGCCGCCAACCTCGAGCCGCTGGCGCGCGAATTTGCCGAGCGGTTCAAGCTGTTCCTCCCGAAACAGGGCTATCCGATCCGCACCGGAACGCATTACAACACCGCCTTCGCGCTCGACCTCGCCCATGGCTGGGCCAGCGACCACGACTCCGCCTTGGCCGAGCTGATCGTCGAGCGGGCGGGTTTCTATTACGGCATGGACCGGGACTGCCAGGCATGGGAACCGGGGGGCGATGAATTCCTGTCCTCGGCGATGATCGAGGCGCTGGCGATGAAGGCGGTGATGGACGCGCCCGCCTTTCGCGGCTGGTTCGCCGATTTTCTCCCCCGGCTCGATATCGGTCAGCCCACGAGTCTGTTCACACCTGCCGTGCCGAGCGACCGCAGCGACGGGAAGATCGCGCATCTCGACGGGTTCAACCTGTGTCGTGCCTGGTGCTGGCGCGAGATTGCGGCGACGCTCGACGAGAATATGGCGGCGCAGGCGCGCGAGACCGCCGAGCGCCACCTCGCGGCGAGCCTGCCGCATGTCGAGGGCGACTATATGGGCGAACATTGGCTGGCGAGCTTTGCGGTGCTGGCGCTGCTCGCGCCGGGCGCAAACTAGCGGCGACCCCCAGCTTTTCGTCATTGCGAGGATCGCGAAGCAATCCAGGGCGTATCGCGCCACACTCTGGATTGCCGCGTCGCCTTCGGCTCGTCGCAATGACGGTTAGAGAGTCCAGTAACGGACATCGCCGAAATCACGGTCGCGCCAGATGCCCTTGAGATCGGCGACGGCGCCCCCTTCGTCCACCATTGCCGCAATCGCGTCGGCGTCCATCGCCCGATAATCCGCATGATCGACGGCGCAAAGGACGAGATCGTAGCGACCGGAGAGCGCGTCGGCATCGGGAGCGGTGCTGTAGATGCGCTCCGCTTCGCCGGTGTCCGCCAGCGGATCGTGCAGCGTTACGTCGAAACCGCGAGACCGGAGTCTAGTCACCACATCGAGCACCCGCGAATTGCGCAGGTCGGGCACGTCGCGCTTGAAGGTGAGGCCCATGACGAGGACGCGGCCGCTCTCCATCGCCAGCGCGTCGAGCATCGCATCCGTCGTCCATGCGCCCATTGCGTCGTTCACAGCGCGGCCGGACAGCACGATCTTGGGGTCATGACCCGCCGCCTGCGCCGCGTGCGCCAGGTAGAAGGGATCGACGCCGATACAATGGCCGCCGACAAGACCGGGTTTGAAATCGAGGAAATTCCATTTGGTGTTCGCCGCTTCGAGAACGTCCCAGATCGAGATATCCATCCGCGCGAAGATCTGCGTGATTTCGTTCATGAAGGCGACGTTGATGTCGCGCTGGGCGTTCTCGATCACCTTCGCGGCCTCGGCGGCGCGGATCGAGGCGGCGGGAAAGCAGCCTGCGGCGGTGACCTTGCCGTAGACGGCCATCAGGGCCTCGCGCACGTCCGCACTTTCTCCGGCGACAACCTTTACGATCCGGTCGATGCTGTGTTCGCGATCGCCGGGATTGATGCGTTCGGGTGAATAGCCGAGGCGGAAATGTGGTCCATGTTCGAGGCCCGAAGCGGCAGCCAGTTCGGGCCCGCAGACATCCTCGGTCACGCCCGGATAGACGGTACTTTCATAGCAGACGATGGCGCAGCGGCCGGGCGACAGCAGCTTGGCGACCGTGCGCGTCGCCGCGAGGACGGGATCGAGGTCCGGCCTGTTGTCCGCATCGACCGGAGTCGGGACCGTCACGATATAGACGTCCGCACCCGCGCAATCGGCAGGATCGGCGGTCAGTTCGAGCGCGCTTTCGCGCAACGCTTCGCCGTCGACCTCGTTCGTGCGGTCATGCCCCTCGCGCAACTCGGCGATCCGGCTCTCGTCGATATCGAGCCCGACGCAATCGAAATGCCGCGCCAGCGCGACGGCGAGCGGCAGGCCGACATAGCCGAGTCCGATCACGGCAATGCGGGTGTTCTCGTCGATGGCGGGGAGGGCGTTGTCGGTCATGATTGCACAGCGGTCTTTCGGGTTTCAGCGCCTCGCAGCATGGCCCCCGCTTGTCCAGCCGAAACACGCCGCGCGCATGACGGTTGACGCAAGCGTCAAGGCTGTCATCACAAGTCCCGACACGAAGGAGAAACCATCATGACCGACCCCCATAGCGGCCCGCTGGCCGGCATCCGTATTGTCGAGTTCGACGCGATCGGCCCGGTGCCGCTTGCCGGCATGATCCTCTCCGACCTTGGCGCGGAGATTGTCCGCATCGGGCGCCCCGGAATGACGGCGCGGGTCAACGCGGCGGGGAACGCGATCCTGATGCGGGGAAGGAAGACGACCGAACTCGATCTGAAAGACCCGGCGCAGCGCGACAAGGCGCTCGACCTTATCGCACAGGCCGATGCGGTGATGGAGGGGCAGCGCCCCGGCGTGATGGAGCGGCTCGGCCTCGGACCCGAAGACTGCCTCGCCCGCAATCCGAAGCTCGTTTACGGCCGGATGACGGGCTGGGGACAGGAGGGGCCGTTGTCGCAGAGCGCGGGCCACGATATCGACTATATCGCGATCACCGGCGCGCTCGGATCGATGGGTCGCAAGGGCCAGCCGCCCTTTCCGCCGCTCAACCTTGTCGGCGATTATGGTGGGGGGACGATGTTCCTGATCATGGGCATGCTCGCTGCGATCCTGTCGGCGAAGAATACCGGCAAGGGGCAGGTCGTCGACGCCGCAATGACCGACGGTGCGGCGATCCTGATGAGCATGTTCTATGCGTTTCACGATGTCGGAACATGGAAGGCCGAGCGCGAATCGAACCTGCTCGACGGCGGCATGCCCTTCTATCGCTGCTACGAGACGGCGGACGGCAAATATATGGCCGTCGGCTGTCTCGAACCGCAATTCTACGCCGAGTTTCTCGACAAGCTGGAATTGAACGCGGACGATTTTCCGCAGCACGATCCCGCCAACTGGCCGAAACAGGCCGAGGCGTTCGGCGCGAAATTCAAGAGCCGGTCGCGCGACGAATGGGCAGCCCATTTCGAGGGATCGGACGCCTGCGTCGCCGCTGTGCTCGATATTTCCGAAGCGCCGAAGCATCCGCACAATGTCGCCCGCAAGACGTTCGACGAGCATGACGGCGTGCTGCACCCGATGCCCGCGCCTCGCTTTTCGGAAACGCCGGCGAAGATCGGCGAGCGTGGGACGCTGACGATCGACGAGGCGCTGGCAGCCTGGGGCTAGCCTTCGCGGCTGAACGTCAGGCCGGCCCGCTCCTCCAGTCGCTTGATCAGTGGCGCGGCCATCAGCGCTGCCGGTGTCCAGATCCCGCCCTCGCTCTTCGGTAGGTCTTCGACGAGGCAGAGCGCGCTTTCGGCGATCATCTTCGATGTCGAGCCATAGCCGGGATCCATATCGCCCTTGACGCTGGCACGGACGCTTTCGCCGTCCTTCTCCGCGATGAAAAGCACATCGTAGAAGCCGTTTTCACGCTCCTCCTTCGTCGGCCCTTCGCCGGGTTTGGGCGCGTCGTCGCCGCCGAGCGGATTGGCCGAGGCGACGCCCCTGGCTGCCGCCTCGCCCGCATCGCCGGGGCCGGTCATCATCTTCTCGTCATAGGTGAAATCGCCGCCCCAGGGCTGGCCGAGCAGGAAGTTGCTGCGCAGTACGTTGCGCGTGTTGATCGCCGCCATGATGAACGGCGCCGTCCAGCTGCCGATATCGTCCTCATGGCTGATATCGTCGCCGCGCGGCTGTTCCGCACCCGAATGGCCGGGCGTCAGCGCGAACGGATCGACGAGCAGCTTGACCACCTCCGGATCCTGCGCTGCCGCAGCCATCGTGGCTTTGAGGCTGGCTGCCGTGCCGCCGGAGAACTTGCCTTCCATCGCCCGGACCCGGCCCCGAACGCGTGGGGCGGGCGCGCCGAACGCGTCCTTGGCCGCTTCCTCGACGAACCAGACGCCGCAATCGAAGGGGATGGAGTCGAAGCCGCAGGAGAAAACGATCCGCGCGCCGCTGTCCCTGGCCTGGTCGTGATATTTGTCGATCATCTGGCGCATCCATGCCGGCTCGCCGCACAGGTCGACATAGTCGGTGCCGGCCTTGGCGCACGCCGCGACAAGCGGCTCGCCATAGAGCTGGTACGGCCCCACCGTCGTGATCACGGCCTTGGTGCTTTCGGCCATTGCACCGATCGTTTCGGGCTTGTCGGCATCGGCGACGACGATCGGGGTATCGGCAGGCGCGCCGATCTCGTCGCGTACTTCCGCAAGCTTGGCCTCGTTGCGGCCCGCCATTGCCCATTTGATTCCGTCGGGCGCGGTCTTCGCCAGATATTCGGCGACGAGCCGGCCGGTGTAGCCGCTGGCCCCGTAAACGATGATGTCGAAGTCGCGGGTGTCGGTCATCGGTGCTCTCCTGTGATTTTGTTCGGCAGACTAGCGCAATCGGTGGCTTCCTGAAACGTAAAGCTGGGATGGAATCTTGTTTGTCAGACCTCGCTATCGCGAGGTCGCCGCACCAGCCCGCACCCCCTCCCGACCTCCCATGAGAGTAACCTTATTGGGAGGTCGGGAGGGGGTGCGGGCTGGTGCGGCGAAGTTCCGTAAGGAATTTGCTGACAAGCAAACGAAAGGACGCCGCGGTTGACCGCGACGCCCTTTCATCCCCTCCGACTGGTCTAGAAGCGGAAGCCGGCGGCGAGGCCGTAGCGGCGCGGCTCCAGCGTGAAGATGTTGGTGAACAGGCCCGAGCTCTGGTCGGTCAGATAGAGGCCGGTTTCCGAATCGTCGTTGAAGATGTTCTGCACGAAGGCGCGGACGAACCAGCGTTCGTCGGGCCCGTCGAGCTGGATCCGGGCGTTGACCTGCCAATAGCCGTCGACCCGGTTCACATCGCCGTTGAAGATGTTGCCGAAGCTTTCGCCCGTATAGGCGGCGTCGACGCGCGGCGTGATCGCCATGCCATTGCCGAATTCGGCGCGATACTGGACACCCGCCGACACCTTGAAGTCCGGCGCCTGGGGCAGCTCGTTGCCGCGGATGTTGACCGGGATGCCCTGGTCGATCCCCGGCGCCTGGCCGGCAAAGACCTGGATGCCGGGGAAGGCAGCCTGGGCGGCCGGGGAAGCGGCATAAACGCCGGCAAGGGCGCTGCAGACGCTGAAGGCGCCAAGCGTCGTGCCGAGCCCGCTATCGGCCGGGAACGTCGTCGGTCCCTGCAGGCCGGCCGCCGCGATCGGGCTGGTCGGGCTGGTATTCACGAAGGTCACGTAAGCTGCCGAATTGGCGAGGCTGCCCGAGGTCACGGCGCAGTTGAACGCGGCCGTGATGTCCTTGACGATCACGGCATTCGGATCGCCGCCCGAAGGATCGCGCTGGTTCACCAGGAAGCGGTCTTCGGAAACCTCGGTGTTCAGATAGCTGGCGCTGAAGTTGAACGTCCAGTGATCGTCCGGTGCCCATAGGGCTTCCAGCTCGAGACCCCAGATATCGGCGTCGACATTGTCGTTGACCGATGTCCGCGCCACGATCCGGCTCAGCTGCAGGTTGTTGTACATGTAGTAGAACGCCGTCGCATTCAGCGTCAGCGCGCCGTTCATCAACACGTTGCGCGAACCGAATTCGAAAGCGTTGATCGTTTCCGGCGAGAAGGTCGTCGGAACCGAGAAGACCGGCTGGATCGGCGGGTTGATGCCGCCCGACTTGTAGCCCCGCGAATAGGACAGGTAGATCGAATTATCCGGCGTATACTGCCAGTCGAGCACTGCACGGCCCGTTACTTCGGCGAAGTTGGCGCTGGTCTGCTGGAACGCTTCGCAGCCGGGGAACGACCCGAGTTGACCCAGCGGCGAGGGCGCCAGGCAGGGCGTCGTCGGATTTGCGTCGAATTGCGCGCCGAACGGCGTATCGAAGGCACTGGGCAGACCATGCGGAACGAGGAAGCTCGCCAGCGTCGAACGCGCGGTCAGGTCCTTTTCATCGATATTGTAGCGCAGGCCGCCGGTGAACTGCAGTTCGTCGGTGATGTCCCAATAGACTTCGCCGAATACGCCGTAGCTTTCGAGGCCGAATTCCTGCGAGGCGTTGCGGAAGAAAGGCGTGCCCAGATAGGACGGCGGCAGGCCGCCCGCGAAGCTGTTGAACGCGCCGAGAAGGCCCGAGATATAGTCGATCGCGAAGGCATTGACGTAATAGTCGGTGTTGCGCGCGTCGACATGGGCGTAAATCGCGCCGAGCAGGAAGTTGACCGGCCCGTCGAGATCGGTGTTCACGATCGCTTCGAACGACCAGCTTTGCGTGGACGATGTCGAACGGTCGAACGTGTTCGGCACCTGGCTGCAATAGCTGTTGCCGCCGAACGAACCGGTTCCCGTCAATTCGGTATCCGAAGTACAAAGCGGACCGTTCGGACCCTGCGGAATTAGTGCGTTGGAAACCGGTGCGAAATAGGCGGCCGAGCCCGGGACGAAGGCGGGCGCGGGCGGTGCAAGGCCGGTCGGTAGACCGTTGGCACCGTAAAAGGCGAGCGCGTTGAGCGCCGGCGCGAAGAAGCTCCGATCGAGCACGGCGAGGTTGTAATCCTGCCGCGAATCGACGCTGGTTTCCTGATAGGTCGCGGTGAAGGCGCCGGTGACGCCGCCGAAATCATGCTCGGCATGGGCCTGGAGCTGCAGTTCGTCGGTGAAATATTCCGGCGTGAACTGCGTGCTCACCTGGCGCGGATCGTTCGGCTCGACGAAGTTGGAATAGGGATCGGGGCCGTAGAGGCTTCCGAGGCCAAGTCCAAGCGCCGGAGAGATACCGTTGAGTGCGAGGAATTCGGTTGAGCCCAGCGTGCCGGTGAAGGTGGCGTTACCGTTGATAATATCAAAATCGCGGCGAGCATTGAGGCAGCCGAGGAAACCGGTGGGGTCGTTCTGGCAGGTCTGTTTCTGGATACGCAGACGATCATCGTTCTCGCGGAAATAATAGCCCATGAAATCGATGATCGAGTCCGGGCCCGGCTCGAAGCGAAGCGAGCCACGAAGGGCGTAGAGGTCGCGGCCATCGATGTCGTCGCCGTTGAACAGGTTGTCGGTATAGCCGTCGCGATTGACGTAGATGCCGGCACCGCGGAAGGCCCAGCTATCCCCGATCGGAATATTCAGCATGCCGCGGGCTTCGACGGCGTTGTAATTGCCATAGGAGGCCGAGAAATCGCCGGCGAACTCACCGAGGATTGGCCGGGCGGTGACGATGTTGACGACGCCCGAGGTCGCATTGCGGCCGAACAGCGTGCCCTGCGGGCCGCGTAGCACCTCGACGCGTTCCAGATCGAAATATTCGGTCTCAAACAAACGCGTGCCGAAAACCGGCGCCGAATTGACGTGAATGCCGGTTGCAGAATCGCAAGATACACCGACGCACAGATCGCCGATACCGCGAATGGTGAAGCTCGACGATGTGAAGTTGCTCTTCGTGAAGGTGACGTTCGGAAGCGTGAGCTGAAGATCGCTCGCATTTTCGATCTGCTGCGCTTCGAGCGCTTCGGCGTCGAAGGCCGTCACGGCAATCGGAACATCCTGCAGGCTCTGCGACTGGCGTTGCGCGGTAACGACAATCGGTGCGTTGCCAGTGGTCTGCGAAACGGCAGGCGTGGCCAGCATCGCGACAGTGGCGGATGCAAGGTACAGTTCGAATCTTTTCACGAAACAGTCTCCCCTCTCGATCCCCGTGAACGGGGTGGTTCTTTTGCCCCGTCATCGTTGAAATCGTGCGGAGCTTTGATCGTTGGCTAGCGATTCATTGACATTAACGTCAATAGGCAAATGTTGCGCAGCAAAGCTTTGTCGGCGGGCGTGTCAATTGCGCTACAATTCCGCTGGAAGGGCCTGTTCATGGGCATGGGGCAGCCTATCGCGCGCTGGCGATCAAATCGGCCGCTTTCTCCGCGATCATGATCGTCGGCGCATTGGTATTGCCGCCGATCAGCGTCGGCATCACCGACGCATCGACAACGCGAAGGCCTCCTATGCCGCGAAGTCGCAATTCGCCGTCGAGCGGCGCCGCGTCGTCGACGCCCATCCGCACCGTGCCGACGGGATGGTAGATCGTTTCCGCCGTCTCACGGATAAAGGCATCGATATCCGCGTCATTCTCAACCGGCCGTTCCGGACGGATTTCGGGCCCGCGCAGGTCGTCGAGCGGGGCCTGGGCGCAGATGTCCCGCACCATGCGCACCGACTCGCGCATCACGCGGCGATCTTCCTCGCTTGCCAGATAGTTCGGATCGATCGCAGGCGCGGCGAACGGGTCGGCCGATGCGAGGCCGATCGTGCCGCGGCTTTCGGGACGCAGCTGGCAGGCGTGGATGGTGAACCCGTCCTTCTTGATCTCCGTCATGCCGTGATCGACCATGATCGCGTTGACGAGGTGGAGCTGGATGTCGGGCGCATCGAGCCCGTCGCGCGATTTCAGGAACGCGCCGGCTTGCAGGAAATTGTCGGTCCCTGCACCCTTGCGGCGGAGCAGGTAGTTCAAGCCGACGAAGGGCTTCTTCAACCCCGCCTGCCGCGAATAGGCGGACAGCTTCTGCGTCATCTCGTGAACAATGACGATATCGAGATGGTCCTGCAGATTCTTGCCGATTTCCGGCGAGGAATGGATCGTCTCGATGCCGTGCCGCGCCATTTCGGCCGGATCGCCGATGCCGGACAGCATCAGCAGGTGCGGCGAATGCACGGCACCCGCGCACAGGATCACCTCGCGCCGCGCGCGCAGCGTTCGCTTCGTGCGGTTCCCTTTGCCCGACGCGGTTTCGACGCCGGCGGCGCGGCCTTCCTCGACCAGCACCTTCGTCACCAGCCCGGTCGAATGGACGGCGAGATTGTCGCGCGTGCCGGCGATCGGGCGCAGATAGGCGGCCGCCGCGCTGAACCGTTCGCCGGCCGAAATCGTGCGCTGATAGGGGCCGAAGCCTTCCTGCTGCGCGCCGTTGAAATCGTCGGTCAGCGGATAGCCCGCGGCTTGGCCGGCTGCGACGAACGCCTGATAGACCGCGTCGGTCATCGCACTGTTCGTGACCTTCAGCGGCCCGTCGCCGCCATGATAATCGTCCGCGCCTTCCTCGTAATTCTCGGCCTTTTTGAAATAGGGCAGCACATCGTCATAGCCCCAGCCGGCCAGTCCCGTCTGCCGCCACTGGTCGTAATCGCGCGCATGGCCGCGAATGTAGATCATGCCGTTGATGCTCGAAGAGCCGCCCCAGCCCTTGCCGCGCGGCCAGTAGAGTTCGCGGCCATTGAGGTGCTTTTGCGGCACCGTGTGCAGGAACCAGTTATAGGGATTGGGCTGTTTGAGGAGATTGCCGACGCCGGCCGGCATCTTGATCAGCAGGCTCTTGTCCTCCTGACCCGCCTCGATCAGGCACACCGTCGTATCGGGATCGGCCGAGAGGCGGTTGGCGAGCACGCAGCCCGCGCTCCCCGCACCGACGATGATATAGTCGAATTCCGCGCCTTCGGCCTCGGTCATGCTGTCGATCCTCTCCATCCGCCTCTCGTCGGACACGGCCGGTTGTGCGCGCGGTTGACGCGAACGTCAACTATCATGCACAAGAGCGGGGAACGCGGCTTTTCGCGACTCAAAGACCCCAGGAGAATGATACGATGGCGGATGCCTATATTGTCGATGCAGTGCGGACGGCCGGCGGCCGGCGCGGTGGCAAGCTGGCCGGGGTGCACCCGGTCGATCTCGGCGCGGCGGTGTTCGACGCGATCGCCGATCGCAACGATTTCGATCCTGCGGCGATCGAGGATGTGATCTGCGGTTGTGTGTCGCAGGGCGGCGAGCAGACGATGGATGTCGGCCGCAACGCGGTGCTAGCGTCGAAATTGCCCGACAGCATTCCCGCCGTCTCGATCGACCGGCAGTGCGGATCTTCGCAGCAATCGATCCAGTTCGCGGCGCAGGCGGTGATGAGCGGTACGCAGGACGTTGTGCTCGCTAGCGGCATCGAGAGCATGACACGCGTGCCGATGGGATCGGTTGCGCGCCTGTTCATGAAAGAGGGACTCGGCATGTACAAGAGTCCCCGGCTGGAGGAAGCCTATCCGAACATCATGTTCAGCCAGTTCATGGGCGCCGAAATGGTCGCCAAGAAGCACGGATTGACCAAGGACGATCTCGACCGATATGCGCTCGAATCGCATCAGAAGGCGGCCAAGGCGACCGAAGCCGGCGCGTTCGAGAACGAAATCGTCCCCGTCCAGATCGAAACGCCCGAGGGCGAGGAGATGCACAAGGTCGACGAAGGCATCCGCTTCGATGCGACGCTGGAGGGCATTCAGGGCGTCAAGCTGATCCAGGAAGACGGCGTCATCACGGCCGCATCCTCGTCGCAGATTTGCGATGGCGCATCGGCCGTGCTCGTCGTGTCCGAAAAGGCGCTGAAGGAACACGGCCTGACGCCGCGTGCCCGCATCGTGAACCTGACGGTGACCGCCGGCGATCCGGTGATCATGCTGGAAGAACCTCTCTTCGCGACCGACAAGGCGCTCGAACGGTCGGGCATCAAAATGGGCGATATCGACTGCTACGAGGTCAACGAAGCCTTCGCCCCCGTCCCGCTCGCTTGGCTCAAGCATACCGGCGCAGAGCGCGAGCGGATCAACGTCCATGGCGGCGCGATCGCGCTCGGCCATCCGCTCGGCGCTTCGGGCACCAAGCTGATGGCGACTTTGCTCAACGCGCTCGAACAGCGCGGCGGCAAATACGGCCTGCAGACGATGTGCGAAGGCGGCGGACAGGCCAATGTCACGATCATCGAACGGGTTTGATTAGGTACCGTTAGCCCTGAGCTTGTCGAAGGGCGTTTATCGGAATTGGGAGGCGGGCTTCGACAAGCTCAGCCCTAACGGAATTTGGGAGAAGAAATCACATGGAACTCAACGAAAACATCTCCGCCGTCGTCACCGGCGGCGCATCGGGCCTCGGCGCGGCGACCGCGCGGGCGCTGGCCGCCAAGGGCGTGAAGGTTGCGATTTTCGACCTGCAGGCCGAAAAGGGCCAGGCGATGGCCGACGAACTCGGCGGCGTCTTCTGCGAATGCAACGTCACCGACGAAGAATCCGTCGATGCGGCCTTCACCAAGGCGCGCGAGGCGATCGGACAGGAACGCATTCTCGTCAACTGCGCGGGCACCGGCAACGCGATCAAGACCGCCAGCCGTTCGAAGGAAGACGGCTCGATCAAGCACTTCCCGCTCGATGCGTTCAACTGGATCATCCAGATCAATCTGGTCGGCACCTTCCGCTGCATCGCCAAGTCGGCGGCCGGCATGATGACGCTCGATCCGCTGCCCGACGGTGATCGCGGCGCCATCGTCAACACCGCATCGGTTGCGGCCGAGGACGGCCAGATCGGTCAGGCCGCCTATTCGGCGTCGAAGGGCGGCGTCGTCGGCATGACGCTTCCGATCGCGCGCGATCTTTCGCGCGAGGCAATTCGCGTCAACACGATCCTGCCGGGCATCTTCAACACGCCGCTGCTCGCCGCCGCGCCGCAGAACGTGAAGGACGCACTTGCGGCGTCGGTTCCCTATCCGCAGCGTTTGGGCGAACCCGAAGAATATGCCGGTCTCGCGCTGACGATGATCGAGAACGGTTATTTCAACGGCGAGGACGTCCGCCTCGACGGTGCGATCCGCATGGCGCCGAGATAAGACTGCCGGTCAGGCAGAAACGGAGAAGGCGGGCTTCGGTCCGCCTTTTTCTTTTCGGTGCCGCCATGCCAAGGTGCCCGCCATTGAAGCGGGCAACGGAGACACTCCATGCGGATGCCGACAAAGGGCCGATCTTGGGACGAGGTAAGGAGCGAACTACTCGGGCGCGGCGGCAATGACGCCAAATGGCGCGAGGGCAAGACGGCCGTCTATGTCTTCAATGCCGGGGACGACGTCGCGACCGTGCAGAAAGAGGCCTACGCCGCCTATATGTCCGAGAACGGGCTCGGTCCGGCGGCCTTCCCCTCGCTCGCGCAGATGGAGAAGGATGTCATTTCGATGGCGCTTGGCCTGCTGCACGGGCCGGAGGGCGCCAGCGGCGCGATGACGTCCGGGGGAACCGACTCGATTACGATGGCAATCAAGACCGCGCGCGATCATGCCCGGGCGACTGGCCGGACGCCGGAAAAGGCCAATATCGTGGTTCCGCAATCGGCGCATCTGGCGTTCGACAAGGCCTGCCACCTGATGGATATCGAGGTGCGCCGTATTGCGCTGAAAACCGACGGCAGTTTCGAAGTCGATGTCGAGGCAATGGAAGCGGCGTGCGACGCCGGAACCATCATGTTGATAGGCTCGGCACCCAATTTCCCGCACGGCATTATCGATCCGATCGCCGAACTGGGCGCAGCGGCCGAGCGGCTGGGCATATGGCTGCATGTCGACGCCTGTGTCGGCGGCTATTTTGCACCCTTTGCGCGGATGAACGGCGTTCCGGTTCCGCCGTTCGATTTCGAGGTGGAGGCGGTGAAATCGATGAGTGCCGACCTCCACAAATACGGCTATGCGGCCAAGGGCGCGTCGACGGTGCTCTTCCGCACCGAAGAACTCTACGCGTACATGCCCTTCGAATATTCCTGCTGGTCGGGCGCGCCGATGACCACACCGACACTCGCCGGCACGCGCCCCGGCGGCGCCATTTCGGCGGCCTGGGCGGTGATGAACTATCTCGGCGTCGACGGCTATCGGCGCCTTCAGGGCGAGGTATGCGCGACGCGGGAAAGGGTGGAAGAAGCGGTAAAGATGATGGGATTTCAGATTGTCGGCAATCCGATTCTCGGCCTTATGGCCTTTCACCATCCCGATCATCATGCGCTGGCACTGTATGGGGAGATCTACCGCAGGGGTTGGTTCACGTCGGTGACGATCGAGCCGCCGAGCCTTCACCTGATGCTTTCGCCGAAACATTCCGAATTCATCGACGCCTATCTCGACGACCTCGCCGACAGTGTCCGCGCGGTGGCGGCAGGCGAGGATGGTAAGGCCGTTCAGAAGATCGAGGCGCGCTACAGCTAGCGCGCCCGGCGCAGATTACGCCGCCCGGTATCGGAGCGGTAGCGTCTTCAGGCCGCCGACGAAAATCGATTTCGATCGTTTCGGTTCGCCGGCCAGTTCGATCGTTTCGATCCGGTCGAGCAGCTCCTCGAACAGGATTCGCATTTCCAGCCGCGCCAGGTGCAGACCGAGGCACTGGTGCGCGCCGGCCCCGAAGGCGAGGTGGCGGTTCGGTGACCGCGCGGCATCGAATTTGCGCGGATCGTCGAACTTGTCGGGATCGTGGTTCGCCGCGATATAGCTGAGCATCAGCCAGTCGCCCCTGGCGATGGGATGGCCGCCGATCTCGGTATCCTTAGCGGCGGTTCGCATGAAATGCTGCACCGGCGTCGTCCAGCGGATCGCTTCCTCGACGATGCCGGGAAGCAGGCTGCGGTCGGCCTTCACCATTGCCCATTGTTCCGGGTCCTGCGCCAGCGCCTGCATCGCCCCTGCCGTCGAGGCCGAGGTCGTGTCGTGGCCGGCGGCCGCCATGATGATGTAATAACCGGCCATGTCGCGATCGGGCAGCGGTTCGCCGTCGACCGTGGCGTTGGCGATGACGCTGGCGACGTCATCGGTGGGGTTCGCGCGCCGCTCGGCGGCAAGCCGGCTGAAATAGCCCTCGAACTCCTGCACCGCGCCCGACACGATCGCCATGATCTGTTCGGGCGTCATGTTCGCGAGGCCGCTGCCCGACAGGTCCTCGTCCTGCCCGCCGAACATCTGCTGCGTCAGGAACAGCATCTTCGGTTCGTCTTCCTCGGGCACGCCGAGAATCTGCATGACGACGTGGAGCGGATAGGGGGCCGCGACAAGCGGGACGAAATCCCCCTCGGGCCCGGCGTCCAGCAGCTTGTCGACGGTGTTCCTGGCGAGCGCGCGAATCTCGTCCTCGATCGTCCGCAGGTTCTTCGGCATGAACCAGTCTTGCGTCAGGCGCCGGTATTTCGGGTGGATCGGCGCGTCGAAAGTGACGAGCGAGTCAACGAGCATGTCGCTGCCCGTCGCGGCGCGGGAGAACTCGATCCCTTGCTTGGTGCTGAAGACCACCGGATTGGGGTTGTTGAGGAAGGTCGCATTGTCCTTGCTGATCTGCATCACGTCGTCGTAGCGCGTCAGCAGCCAGAAGGGCTTGAAGCCGTCGTCGGCGGGGACGATGCGGACGATCGGCGTTTCTTCGCGCAGCCGGTCGAACAGGTCGAGCGCGCCCGCCCAGTCGGCATAGGTTTCGGGCAGGAGGATCCTGGTCCCCGTTTCAGGATCGAGCGTCGGCCCTTCGGGTTCGGTGATTGTTGTCGCCATGATCGCACTCCTTTCCCCTCAATGGGTCATGCTGAACTTGTTTCGGCATCCATATGCCCGGCCGTTTCAAATTGTCGGACAGGCCTTGGCATATTGGCCTGAAACATGTTCAGGGTGGCGGATGGATCAAGCCGCCGCCCCGGCTTTCTTGGCGTCCTCCCAATATTCGTCGCGCAGCAGGCGCTTGTAGAGCTTGCCGGTCGGATGGCGGGGAAGCTCGGCGCGGAAATCGATCTGGCGCGGCACCTTCACGCCGGACAGGTGCTGACGCAGGAATGCCGTCAGCTCCTCGCGCAACGCATCGCCCGCCGCGTTCATGTCGAGCGGCTGGATCACGGCGACGACGCGTTCGCCCATATCCTCATCCGGCGCGCCGATGACGGCGGCGTCGGCAACCTTGTCGTGCGTCACGAGCAGGTTTTCGATCTCCTGCGGATAGATGTTCACGCCGCCCGAGATGATCATGAAGCTCTTGCGGTCGGTGAGGTAGAGGAAGCCGTCCTCGTCGACCCAGCCGACATCGCCGAGCGTGGTCCAGCCATGTTTGTTGGTCGCGTCGGCGGTTTTTTCCTCGTCATTGTGGTAGGAAAATGCCGTTCCGCCCTCGAAATAGACGGTGCCCTCAGTCCGCGGCGGAACCTCGTTGCCGTCTTCGTCGCAAATCCGGATGATCCCGATCAGCGCCGTGCCGACCGATCCCTTGTGCGCCAACCATTGTTCGGAGTTGATGAAGGTGAAACCGTTGCCCTCGCTGCCGGCATAATATTCGGATAGCACCGGGCCCCACCATTCGATCATCTTCTCCTTGATCGGAATGGGGCAGGGCGCCGCTGCATGGACGGCGCATTTGACCGAGGAGACATCGTATTTCGCGCGTGTCTCTTCGGGCAGTTTCAGCATGCGCACGAAATGCGTCGGCACCCATTGGCCGACATCGGCCTTGTGCTTTTCGATCAGCTGCAGCGCGAATTCGGGATCGAATTTTTCCATCACGACGACGGTGGCGCCGAGCTTGTGGACACACATCGTCCAGCGCAGCGGCGCGGCGTGATAGAGCGGCGCGGGCGAGAGATAGATGCTGTCGGGCGTGAAGCCGAAGGCCATCTGCGCCAGCTGGACGAGCGAGTTTGTCTGGTCGATCGCCGGGTCTTCGGGGAGCGGGAATTTGATGCCCTTGGGCCGGCCGGTCGTGCCCGAGCTGTAGAGCATGTCGACGCCGGCGCGTTCGTCGTCGATCGGCGTTTCGAGCATCTTCGCCGTCGCTTCGTCGAAATCCTCATAGCCGCGATGCGACCCGCCGACGATGAAGCGCGGAATGTCCGGGCCGAAATCGCGCAGCTCATCAAGTGTCTTTTCACCGACATAAGGAGAGACGACGAGCAGCTTCGCGCCCGAATCCTCGAGGATATAGGCGATCTCTTCCGCCGTCAGCCGGCTCGAAATGGCGACATAGATTTGGCCCGCGCGCTGCGCACCCCAGGTCAGGTCGTAATAACGCGTCCGGTTGTCGAGGCAGATGGCGATGGGATCGCCATGGGTAAGGCCGTGCGAGCGGAAGAGGTGTGCGACCTGGTTCGATCGCTTGTCGAGCTGGCCATAGGTGACGACCTCGCCGCTCGGTTCCATGATGATGGCGGGCTTGTCCGGCGTGCTTTGCGCATGGACTTTCGGGTGCATCGGCGGTGTCCTCTCCTGTCGTCGGCCAGCGCTTTGCTGCGTCTTTTTCCGCTGGCGCAGTTTACGTAAGAGTGAACCTAAAAGAAGGCGAAGCGCAACCCCGCCCAGAAACTTTGCGGCATGGCACGCTCGATGATGCCGTCGCTACCCGTCCCGGCCTCGACGCGGGCGTTAAAGATATTCTCGGCGCGCAGCTCGATCTCCAGCGGACCGTAGATCGGATAGGCGACGCGAGCACCGACCACCATCGCGTCGTCGAGCCGGAACTGGTTGAGATCGTCCTCGAACCGGCCGCCGAGATAGCGCAGCGTCACCGACGCGTCGGGGCCGAATTCGCGGCCATAGGCGAGCGTGACCGAGGCGTTGTGGCGCGCGACCTGGGCGGGCCGCAATCCGTCGAGCGGCGCGGCCGGGCCGCTCGCATCGACCTCGGCATCGGTAAACGCATAAGAGAACCGCACATTCCATGCCGTGAAGCGCAGGCTCGCATCGAGCTCGATCCCCGCCGATTCGATGCCGTTGAGATTGCGGCGCTGGCGGTAAAGACCGCCCGGCGGCACGAAACCGGCGCCCGGGAAGACGCCCGGACCCTGGCCGAGCGTGACATTGGCGATGGCGTCGTCGAGCCGGTTGTAGAAGAGGGTGCCGGACACGCGCAGTACGGTGATGGGCGCATAGTCGATTCCCGCCTCGATCCCGCTCAGGCTTTCCGGCGCAAGCGCGGCATTTGCGGCGGTGACGTCGTCGCCGACACGAAAGGGACGGTAGAGTTCGTTGAGCGTCGGAAGCCGCCAGCCGGTATAGGCGGCGGCGCGGATGGTGAGCGGATTGGTCGGCCGCCAGGCGAGCCCGGCGCGCCCGGTGAAGCGCCAGCCCTCGCGATCCGGGTAGGTCTCGGTGGTCGCCAGCGGCACGCCGATATCCGACTGGCGGAAGCGGCCATCCTCGATCCACCAATGGTCGAGCCGGGCGCTCCCGGTCAGCGTGAGTGCGGGGGCTGCGCGCAGCGTCGTATCGGCAAAGATACCGGCGGTGCGCGTCGTGCCGCCCGCTTCGCGCTGCCGCGTCGGTTCACCGGCGACGAAGAAGAATCGCTCGCGCGTCCGCCCCTCGGTCTGGCGGAAATCGCCGCCCAGTCGCAGTTCCGCCGCATCGCCGCCGAGCGCCGGGCGGATTTCGAACCGGCCGCCGAACCCGGTGGCGGGCACGCTGAACTGGTCGAGTACCTGCGTTGCCGTGGTCCGCGCGGCATCGATGGCGGCGAAGCTCGACCGGAAATCGCGCGTCTGGACATAGGCGAGCGCTTCCCACTGCGTGTCGTCCCGACCGACGAGGCGGATGCTGCCATCGAAGCCTTCGGTGCGGTTTTCGCTGCCGGGAAAGCCGCGGCTGCGTTCGTCATGGAAATAGCGTCCGGAAAACTGGAACTCGGTGCGGCCGATGGGGGCGGCGACGCGGAACGTGCCGCCATATTGCTTGTAATCTGCGCCCTCGTCGATCGGGCCGCGCTGGCCTTCGATGACGGGGATGAAGCCGTCGCCGCGCGCATAATGGCCGGAGATGTCGAGCAGGGAATTTTCCGCCGGGGGGAGCATCACGCCGAAGCGGCTTTCCTGCGCGTCGCGGCTGCCGAAAGCGATCTGGGCGGCGGCGGGCTGGAAGTTCTCCGCCGAGAGGCTTTCCAGCTCGATCGTCCCGGCGAGCGCGCCGGGGCCGTAAACCCCGCTGCCGCCGCCGCGCGTCACACGGATCGCGCCGAGGCGGGTGGCGTCGAAGGCAGGCCAGCTGACCCAGCCGCCGAACGGGTCGCTTTGCGGCACGCCGTCGAGGATCAGCAGCGCGCGCGACGAGGCGTTGCCGCCGAGGCCGCGCAACGTCGCGCCCTGGCTCGTCGGATTGGCCGAACGTGCATCGGACGCGCGGAACAGCTGGAAGCCGGCGACGCCGCTCAGAATGTTTTCGAGCCGCCCGCTCGGCTCGCGCGCGATCTGGTCGGCTTCCATCGTGACGGTGCTGAAGGCGATATCGCTTTGCGGCGTTTCGAGGCCCGCTGCGGTAACGATGATGGGGTCGTTGCCGGGCGGGTCGTCAATGCCTTCAAGCCAGGGGTCCTGATCTTCGGGCGGCAGGAGATCGGCGTCCTGCGCGCTCGCGGGCATCGCCGTGGAGGCCAGCAAGAACAGGATCGGGATACGCGCGATACTCATCGGGAGGCTCAGGGTTTGACGACGTCGGGATGCGCGGCGGCGAAGGGAGGCAGGGCGGTGAGTTTCGCATCATAGGCCACCAGCGTCGGATAGCCATCGAGCGGCGTTTCGAACCGGCGCGCATTGTACATTTGCGGCACGAGGCAGATGTCGGCGAGGCCGGGCGTATCGCCGCTCAGATATTCACCGCCATATGTCTTCGCCATCGTCTCGAGGCCGGCAAAGCCTTCGGCGATCCAGTGGCGATACCAGTCGTCGATCGGCTCCTGTTCCTGCCCCAGTTCGTGGCGCAGATATTTGAGGATACGCAGATTGTTCACCGGGTGGATGTCGCACGCAACGGCGAGCGCCATAGCGAGCACATGCGATGCCTGCGCTGCATCCTCGGGCAGAAAGGCCGGGTCCGGCTGTTTGCGATCGAGATAGTCGAGGATCGCCAGCGACTGGGTCAGTGTATGGCCGTCAATCTCCAGCGTCGGAACAAGTCCCTGCGGGTTGCGCGCGAGATTGTCCGGCGCCGATTGTTCGCCGTCGATCAGGCTGACCGGAACGCTCTCATAGCCAAGCCCCTTCAGATTGAGCCCGATCCGAATGCGATAGGCGGCCGAGGAGCGGAAATAGTCGTAGAGCTTTATCATGCGCCGCCCTTTCTTTCAGCGATCTCGCGCCGAATCTCCTCGCCATGCTCGTCGACGCGCGGGGCGTAGCCGAGTTCGGCATCGGGACGCGCCCCGAAACGCACCGGCGGCTGCATTTCGAAATAACCGCCCTCGCTCGGATGTTCGCGGCGTTTGAAGAATCCGGTCTCCTTCAGATGCGGGTCCTCCATGATGTCGTGGATATCGCGGGCCGCCATGCACGGGATGTTGTTCGCGTTGAACAGTTCGGTCCATTCGGCATTGGTCTTGGCCGGAGCGAGTTTGTCGATGTGGAGGAACATCTTGTCCTGGTTGCGGAAACGCTCGACCGGCGTCGTCAGTCCCTCGCGTTCGAGAAAATCGGGATCGCCCATCAGCTCGAAGGTCTTCTGCCAATTCTCGTCGACATAAGGGACGATGCTCATATGCCCGTCCTTGGTCGGCGAAGGCTGGCGGTCGGGATCGACCTGGCGTTTGTAGAGCATCGTTTCGGTCGGCGGATCGAATGTCGCGCCGAACAGATGCTCCTCCAGCAGGAAATGCGTGAACGCCTCGAACATCGGAACCTCGACGAACTGGCCTTCGCCGGTGCGCAGCTTGTGGATGAGCGCCGCCATCGTTGCATAGGCGGCGTGCAGCCCGGCGACCTTGTCGACGATCGCGCTCGGAATATAGCGCGGTTTGGGGTTGCGGTCGGCGATCGGCATCAGCGAGGTCAGCCCCGATGCCGCCTGCACGACATCGTCATAGCATTGCAGCGGCTCATACGGTCCGCCCGATCCGAAGCCGGTGCAATGGACATAGACGATATCGGGCTTGATCGCCTTGACGTCCTCATAACCGAAACCGAGCTTTTCCACGCCCTTCTTGCGGACATTATGGATGAAGACATCGGCGTCCTCGATCAGCCCGCGCATGACCTCGGCATCTTCCTCGTTGCCGAGATCGAGCGTAATCGCGCGCTTGCCCCGATTCATCGTCATGTGAACCGCGCCCATGCCCCTGGTCTTCGCCGGCTTGCCCGCCCCGCGGAAGAAATCGCCGCGCGGCGCCTCGACCTTGATCACGTCGGCGCCGCAATCGGCGAGCGTCTGCGTGGCATAGGGGCCGAAGATCACGCTCGTCATGTCGACGACCTTGATGCCTTCGAGAATCCGGGGGTTGTTCATATGCGGCTTGTCCTTTCGCACACGCGCATATCGAAACGTGCCAGCAAGCGCCACCGTCTCGCGTATCGTTACCGGCCGGTAAACGTCATGCTACGGTAACAGCAGGAACGCACCCGGCGCCCATGGGTTTTTTAACAACCTTGGGAGGCAGGAACATGCTCGCAAACGCTCGTAAAAACTGCGATTGGCAGACCGAATTCACCGTAATCTCGCTCGACGGCGCGATGCCGCAAAGTGCGGACCGCCGGGTCGGGCAGCGCTATATGACCGTGCTGCAGACGGGCAAGCTGACCGGCGAAAATGGCGACGAGCTCTGTCTCATCCGCAACATCTCCTCGGGCGGCGCCATGCTCGAACTGTTTTCGGATATCGACACCGGCGAGACCGTAACGATCGAGTTTCGCATGGGCCTGGTCGTCGAGGCGATTGTGCGCTGGATCGAGGATGGGCGCTGCGGCGTTGCCTTCGCCGCTCCGATCGACGTGCATCAGGTTCTGTCCCCCGGCGGCAGCCGCATGGCGCCCCGCGCCCCGCGGCTGTCGGTCGAAGGCAATGCCGCGATCGAATGCGAAGGCGAACGGATCGGTGCGGCGCGGGTGATCGATATCTCGCAAGGCGGGGTCAAGGTCGAGACCGATGCCGAACTGACGGAAGGCCAGCACATTGTGATGGCTATCGACGGCTTGCCGTTGCGCGCCTCTACGGTGTGCTGGTCAGAAGACGGCATGGCCGGTATCGCTTTCAGCCGGACGATCCCGCTCGGCCAGGTTTCCGCCTGGGCCGCGGGGCATCAGCGGCACAAACAGCCCATACTTGCCGGAAAGGCGAGCTCCACCTGATCAATGGCGGGTCAGCCGAGCGCCTTTCGCGCGCCGGCCAGCCGTTCAATGGCAACGTCCAGAACCGCATTCGCCTTGGCGAAACACAACCGCGCCAGATGCGAGACTGGCTCCTCCTCATAAAAGGCCGAGACGGGAATGGCCGCGACACCATGTTCCTCGACGATGCGGCGGCAGAAGTTACGGTCGTCGAGCGCGATCCCCGAAGCGGCGAGATCGATCGACAGGAAATAGGTCGCCGGAGGAGCAAGCACGGCATAGCCCGCCGCCTCCAATCCGAATGCGAGACGGTCCCGCGCGCGCTGATATCCGGCACGCATTTCCGCGAAATAGTCGTCATCCTTGCCGAGGCCGTAGGCGACGGCCGTTTGCAGATTGGGCGGCGTGGTGAAGGTCAGGAACTGGTGGGCCTTGGCGACCATGTCGATCAGCGCAGGTGCGGCGATCGCCCAACCCGTCTTCCATCCGGTCAGCGAGAAGACCTTGCCCGCCGAACCGATCTTGATCGTCCGCCCGGCCATGCCGGGCAGGTCGAGCGGCGAGCGATGCGCCGCGCCGCCGAAGCGGACATGCTCCCACACCTCGTCGGAGATCGCGATCAGGTCGTGCGCGATGCAGAACTCGGCGAGCACTTTGAGCTCCTCCTCGCCCATCATCGTGCCGAGCGGGTTGAGCGGCGTGTTGACCACGATCGCACGCGTTTTCGCGGTCACCGCGCTTTCGAGTGTTTCGCGTGTCAGTTTCCAGTCGGGCGGCGCCAGCGACACGAAGCGCGGCGTCGCGCCGGCGCGTCGGATGAGCGGGGCATAGGCGTCATAGGCCGGCTGGATCACGATCGCCTCGTCACCCGGCGAGAGCACCGCCAAAATTGATGCCGCCAGCGCCTCGGTCGCGCCAGAAGTAACGCAGACTTGCGTGTCCGGATCGATCGCCAGCCCCTGATGCGCGCCATAATGTGCGGCGATGGCCTCCCGCAGTTCGGGCAGGCCCCGCATCGGCGGATATTGGTTGTAACCGTCGACCGAAGCCTCGGCCGCCTTGCGCCGCACATCCTCCGGCCCTGCCGCATCGGGAAATCCCTGGCCCAGGTTGATCGCGTCGTGCGCGCGGGCGAGCCCCGACATTTCTTCGAAAATCGTGGTGGGAAGCGAGGCGTAGACAGGGTTCATGACAGCCCCGGCTCTATCGCGGTGTCCGGGCCGGTGGCAAATCGGAAAGCATGTGCAGCGCCGTCTGGTTCGCGATCGCAATCTCCGCATAGTGCCTCGTGATCAGCCCGGCTGCCTCCAGTGCCGCCAAATGGCCGTTGACCGATTTTCGCGAGAGTCCGGTCATTTCGGCAAGGTCCTCCTGCCTGATCCGCAGCCGCCCGTTCTCGGCGAGCTGCCCGATCCGGGCGGCGACGCGCTGGCGCGGCGGCAGGGCGAGCGTCTGCGCCGCGATCCGCGTCACCGTTGTCAGCTGTTCGTAGACGAGGCCGCTCACGGCCCGCCACAGATCGGGTTCATCGGCAGCGATCCGTTCCAGCGCGGGCTCGCCGATGACAAGGACGCGCGCGGCATAGTTGGCGCGCGTCGTCAGGATGCGCGGTCCGCCGCCCGTCCGCCGCGTCTGTCCGATGATCGAGCCGCGCCGCGCAAAGCCGATCAGCACATCCCGATCCGCATCGAGCGCAACCTCGAGCCGCAGCGCGCCTTCGATGACAGCCTCCAGCCCGGCTTCGGGATCGCCCTGACTGTGCACCCATTGACCGGGTTCGAGCGTCACGACCGTGCCTGCGCCGACGATCCGGCGCCCCAGGCGTTCGGGCAGTCCGCCGAACCAGCGGTTCCGGCCCAGTATGGAAAGGATGGCGTCGATATTTGTCACGATCGTTACATTCTAACGATCGCGAATCGCTTATGACAAGGCGGATAAGAGGGAAGAGAATGCAGACCATGGCGACCGCCGCGATCGAACACGCAATGACGCTCACGCCGATGAGCGAGCATATCGGGACGAGGATAGAGGGCGTCGACCTGCGTCATCTGGACGATGGCGATTTCGCCGCGATCCGGCAGGCGGTATTCGAACGCGGCGTCGTCTATGTTCCCGGCCAGCAGCTGACCGAAGAGGAACATATCGCCTTCGCCCGGTGCTGGGGCGGGATCGACGTCAACGCCTATTTCCCGGCCAATGGCGGCTATCCCGAAATCGCCGAGGTGCGGAAATCGGAAAATCAGAAGACCAATATCGGCGGCGGCTGGCACACCGATCACAGCTACGACCAGGTGCCGGCGATGGGATCGATCCTGATCGCGCGCGAGACGCCCCCGGCGGGTGGCGACACGCTGTTCGCGTCGATGGGCGCGGTGTTCGATTCGCTCTCGGACGGGCTAAAAAACACGTTGCGCGGGCTGCGCGCCGTGCACTCGGCAGATCATATCTACAAGGCCGATGGCCTCTACGCGCAGACCGATCAGGGCGCGGATCTGAAGGGGCACGACATCCGCACGCTCGCCAACCACCCCGTCGTGATCCGCCATCCGAAGACGGGCCGCGAAATATTGTACGTCAATCCGGGCTTCACGCTCAATTTCGAAGGCTGGACGCGCGAGGAAAGCCTCCCGCTGCTCAAGCATCTCTATGGAGTTGCCGAACGTGAGGAATTCCATTGCCGGGTGCAGTGGCAGCCGGGTAGCGTCGCGATCTGGGATAACCGCTCGACCTGGCACTATGCGATGAACGACTATCACGGCCATCGCCGCCTGATGCACCGCATCACGCTTTCGGGGGAGGCATTGGAATAGGGTGTCGTCCGGCGCTTCGACTCGTCCCTGTATGCGAGAATTAATTTCCCCATTAGAAGATCGTTAACGCTTCTGGGTAAATGTCCTCGGCGAAGAAATTCATTCTTTTCAGGGTGTCGTGGATGATTCGCCGTGCAGCTAAGCGCCGACTTCGGGAAATCGTTAATGGAGAATCGATACCGCCTGTAAACCGGGTCAAGTCGATAATTCCCCTAAGACAAGGGGGAAGCCGGTGTCACTGCTCAGCCGATGGAAATCGCTGCGTTCCGATCAAAAGGGGAGCGTACTCATCATATCGAGTCTGACCATGCCGATTCTGATCGGCGTGGTCGGCCTTGCGACCGATACGATCCAATGGACGCTCGACAAGCGGCAGCTGCAGCGCAGCGCCGATTCCGCGGCGCTCGCGGGTGCGATGGCCTTGGCACAGGATCACGATGCCGAGGCGAGCGCCAATGACAGTGTCGGCCGAACCAACAGCCTGACATTGACCGAAACGCCCGTGGTCGAATGGCCACCCACGGCCGGTGGCTATTCGGGCAACTCGAATTCGGTTCGCGTGGTGCTACGCACGCGCCGTAACCTGCCCTTCTCCTCCATGTTCCTCTCGCAGGCGCCGCTGATCGAGGTCAGTGCGACCGCCCAGGTGATCTCGAATGGCAACTATTGCGTGATCGCGCTCGAACAAGGAACCGAAACCGGCGTAACGATCACCGGCAATTCCACCATCGATCTGAACTGCGGCATGTTCGCCAACTCGGCGGCCGGCGCCGCGGTTTCGGCCGGCGGTTCGGCGACGATCCGCTCGACCCCGGTGGGTGCGGTCGGCGGCATTCCGGCCAGCGATTCCTACAAGCAGCCCACTACACTGCTCCCCTATTCCATTCCGCAAGAGGATCCTTTTGCACATTTGGAAGATCCCGACGTCTCCGGCTGCTCACCCAAATTGACGGTCCAGCCGAGCCAAACGCGCACAATCTCGCCCGGCTGCTATCGCGGCATGGACCTCAAGGGCACGGTAACGCTCGAACCGGGTGTGTACTATATTGATGGCGGATCGTTGTCTTTCGGCTCTCAGGCGCATGTCACCGGCGACGGCGTGACATTCGTCTTGACCAGTGAAAATGCCGACTTCAATCCGTCCTCGGTTGCCACGCTCGACATGAACGGCGGCGCGGAAATCAACATTTCGGCACCCGATAGCGGCACCTATCAGGGTGTGCTGATTTTTCAGGACCGCCGCGCGCAACTGAACACGGTCAATCGCATCAACGGCAACAGCGATTCGATTCTCCAGGGCGCCTTTTACTTCCCGCGCCAGATTCTGGAGTTCAACGGCACGTCGGGCATGACGACCGATTGTATTCAGTTGGTTGGATCGCGGGTCAATTTCTCGGGCAACAGCACGATCAGCAATATCTGCCCGACCAACGGTTCTTCGGCGTTCCGCGGCACCGTCGTCAGGCTGGTCGAGTAGCGCCATGGACGTCGGGCAGTTTCTTCGTTCGCTGCGCGACGACGCGCGAGGCGCCTCGGTGATCGAGCTGGCGCTCGTCGGCCCGTTGCTCGCCTATCTCTTCATGGGTGTGGTCGATGCCTCCAACGGCGTCGCGCGCAAGCATCAGCTGGAACAGTCGGCGCAGCGGGCGGTCGAAATGGCGACATCCTATGGGACGGCCGGGTCGGATTTTTCGCGGATCGACGACGAAGCCGCGAGCGCGGCCGGCGTCCCCGTGAGCCAGGTGACCTTCGACCAATGGCTCGAATGCGATGGCGTGCGTCAACAGACCTTCTACGATGTCTGCGATCCCGACGAGCCCTTCGCCCGCTATGTTTCGGTTGAAGTGACCGACGATTTCGTGCCGACCTTTCCCTATGGTCCGATCGGAACGCTTGCCGGCGTCAACGATGAGGGCGTCGTGCCGATCACGGTCGATGCACAGGTTCGGATCCAGTGACGGCCATTCTCGCTCGCCTTGGCAGGGACCGGCGCGGTTCGGTGGGTGTGGAAACCACGCTCACCCTGCCCGTGCTGATCGTGCTGATTTTCGGCATCATCCAGGTTTCGAACCTGCTCTGGGCGCAGGCGAGCCTTTCCAACGCGGTCGGCCAGGCGGCCCGGTACGCGACGATCTATCCTTCGCCGAGTGATTCCCAGATCGAAGCCTATGCGCGCTCTTCGCAATTGGGCATCGATGCAGAGCGGGTGCACGACGTCAGCGTCGATCGCGGAACGGCCAGTGGGCGCAATTATGTCGAGATCAGCATGTCCTACAGCGCGCCTACCACGTTGATATTCTTCGAAGGGCCGGACGTGACGCTGACGCACCAGCGTCGCGCCTATACCCATTGACGGGGATTATGCGGCCTAACCGGCCACGGGCGGCGCGGCGAAGGTTTCGAAACGGATGACCCCGTTGCCGCAGCGCAGCTCGTCAAGTTGTGCGAACCGGCCGACAAACTTTACGCAATCCGGGCTGACGGTCAGGCGAAAGCGTTTCCCGTCAAGTTGTTGCAAATACGCAACCGCTCGGAAAACTGTCGTATCGGGATATTTAGATGCCATGACGGAGAAATGGGCCGCAGATGTTAATAATCGGTGATCCCGCCGCACAACAAATATTTAATTAACCATTTTGGCCGTTCCGGTGCTCAATGTGTGCGGCAACGAGACAATTGGCTCTATCGAGATTTAGCATTTGCCTGATCTGGCACGATCTGTTTAGTTCCCGTTAAGTAATTGCCGGAGCAGGGCTATGGACCAGTCGGGATTGGGAAACGCGAGAGGAGGCGTCACCGAGGCGTTCCCTGACGTTTCTTCCGACGAGGGCCTTCAGGACCGCCTCGCTCCCGCCTTTCCGCCTTCGCCACTCTTCGATCTCGGCCAGTTGAGCGTCGATTGGGAGGAGAAGACCGGTACGCTCTGGACTTTCATGACGCCCGAGGGGCGCCCCAGCTTCAACCGTGGCATGCTCCGCGATTTCGAAACCTGGCAGTCGGAGATTTCACGGCTCTTCGGCAATGGCTCGCACGATCTTCGATATCTCGTGCTCGGATCGCGCTTTCCCGGCGTCTGGAATTTCGGCGGAGACCTGGGGCTTTTCGCCAAGTTCATCCGCAACAGCGATCGCCAGTCGCTGGTCGATTACGGACGGGTCTGCGTCAATATCCTTCATCGCAACATGAACTCGCTGGGTCTGCCCATGGTCACGATCGGCCTGGTGCAGGGGCAGGCGCTGGGCGGGGGCTTCGAGGCCCTGCTGTCTTTCAACGTGATCATCGCCGAACGCAGTGCGAAATTCGGCCTGCCGGAAATCGCCTTCGGGCTGTTTCCCGGTATGGGCGCGCATGCGCTACTGATCCGGCAACTGGGACAGGCGCGTGCCGAGCGGCTGATCCTGAGCGGCAATACCTATAGCGCCGAAGAGTTGCACGATATGGGGCTGGTCGACATGGTCGTCGACGATGGCGAAGGGGTCTCGGCCGTCGAGGACTTTATCCGCGTCAACAGCCGCAAGCATGCGGGCAGCTGCGCCGTCTACAAGGCCAGTCGCGAAGTGTCGCCGGTCTCGCTCGACGAACTCAACCGGATCGTCGAGATCTGGGCGGATACGGCGCTCAAGTTGCAGGAAAAGGATCTGCGGCTGATGGAGCGGCTGGTCGCGGCGCAATCCAAATTGTCTCAGAGCATCAGCGTAGATTGACGATCTTGTCGGGTGCGGGCGGTCCGCGCTCTTCCGCCAGCTTGGCCAACACCTTGTCGGCGGTCATCGGCTTGGCGAAATAATAGCCCTGGATGCGGTTGCAGCCGGCATCGCGAACGCGTTCGAGCTGTTCGCTCGTTTCCACGCCCTCGGCGACGGTGTTCACCTCCAGCGAGCGCGCGAGGCTGACGACGGCGCGAATGATCTTTTGATCGGTCGGGCTGCTGGCGATGTTGTTGATGAACGACTTGTCGATCTTGATCGTGTCGAAATCCCAGCTGCGCAGATAGGTGAGCGAAGAGAAGCCGGTGCCGAAATCGTCGAGGCACAGCCGCAGGCCCATTTTCTGCAGCTGGCGCAACAGCGAATTGGTCTGCGGACTCTTGTCGAGGAGCACCGATTCGGTGATCTCGAGCTCAAGCCGGCGGGCGACCATGCCGGTGTTCACCAGCGTTTCGATGATCGTGATCGGCAGGTTGGCCTGTTTCAGTAGCGCCGGCGAGATGTTGACCGAGACGTTCACGTCTTCGGGCCATTGCGCGGCCGCTTCGCAAGCCTTGCGAAGCACCCATTGGGTGATGTCGCCGATCAGGCCGGCGCTTTCGGCGATCGGAATGAAAACGGCGGGGCTGATCGTGCCGAGTTCGGGATGACTCCATCGCAGCAACGATTCGCAGCTGCGCGTTTCGCCCGTCTGTGCGTCGACGATCGGCTGGAAGAGCAGTTCGAACTCGTCGCGATGCAGGGCTTCCTGAAGCCCCGATTCGATCTGCCGGTGCATAAGGAAATCCTCGTGCATGAACGGTTCGAAACAGCACAGGCGGCGGCCGCCGCCATTCTTCGCGTGATAGAGCGCGATATCGGCGTTCTTGAGCATAAGGTCGCTCTGGCGCCCGTGATCCGGGGCGACGGCGACGCCCAGTGATGCCGCAACCTCGATCGCGTTGTCGTTGACGCTGACCGGCTGGGAGATCGACGCCAGGATTTCCTCGGCCAGCGCTTCGGCCGCTTCGATCGATGCAACCGGCGCCATGATCACGAATTCGTCACCACCGAAGCGCGCGAGCCAACCCCGTTCGCTGATCACCGCCTTCACGCGTTGCGCGGTCACGATCAGAACCTTGTCGCCGGCCAGATGGCCGAGCGTGTCGTTGATCGCCTTGAAATTGTCGAGGTCCATCCAGATCACGGCCAGCTTGTCTTCGCCGTCCTCCAGCCCGTCCACAAGTTCGCCGAGACGCATTTGCATCGCGAGCCTGTTGTCGAGACCCGTCAGCATGTCGCTGCGGGCCATTTTCTCGAAGCGCGAGGCGACCTCGACCTGTTCCTGCTTGGTTTCGAGTGCGGAGGACACGACCTCATAGGTCTGCAGGCTGATGTCGATGATTCCGATCACGAAGAGCAGCAGCAGCACGGCAAAGAGGTTCGCGAATGTGCCGCCTTCTACGAACAGTGCGGCCGACATGGGCAGCATGGAAAGGCAAAGCTGGCCCAGTGCGATCATCGGCCGCCCGGCATTGCGGGCCGCAACGCCAGCCGCATAGCCGATCGTCGTGGTCGTCACCATCAGGATGGCCAGCGGATCCTGCGTCGTCCGCAATGTGATGAAGGTCAACGCGCCGAGCAAGGAGGCGTAGAGCCAGGCACCCAGTTCGTACAGCGTTTCCCAATGGCGTCGGGTGGTATCGCTATGCCCGCCGTCGAGCTTGGCATAGGCAAGCGCAACGCCGATCCGCATCACACCGACCACATGAATCACGATCGAACAGGCGAACATCGCGAGCGAGCCGGTGATATGCGCGACCGAAGCCGCGACCGCGCTGCAGGTCAGCGCGCCGATGATCAGCGAAGCGGGCGAGGCGAAGAGCGTGTCGACGAGCGCCGTGCGCACCTCGCGTGCCAGCGACCCTTCCGAAGCCGCCAGATGCCGGATCTTGGTGCCGAGCAGGGCCATCAGCCGACCAGCCTGTGTTCCCACTTCGTGCCGACGATCTCGAGCGTCTTTTCGAAGGGCATGGGCTTGCCGAACAGATAGCCTTGCAGGAGATCGCAGCCAAGGTCGCGCATCCGGTTGAAATCCTCGGCGGTTTCGATGCCTTCCGCCGTGATCGAGAGGCGGAAGCTGTTGGCGAGCATCACGATGGCCTTGATGATCGACACCGTCTCGTCGCGCGTCGCAGCATCGCGCACGAAGCTGTGGTCGATCTTCAATTTGTGAAAGACCGCCTTGTTGAGATAGCCGAGCGAGGAATAGCCGGTGCCGAAATCGTCGAGCGCGATACCGACGCCGATGCCGCGCAGGCGTTTGAGGACGTCGAGCGAATTGCCGGCGCTGCTCATGAACACCGACTCGGTTACTTCGACCTCGAGCTTGGTCGGCGCGATCCGGGCCAGTTTCAGCGCGTTCGAAACGGCATTGGGCAGGGCCGGGACGACGAGCTGCAGCGGCGATACGTTGACGGCGACGGTGATATCCTCGGGCCAGTTCGCGGCATCGAGGCAGGCGCGTTTCAGCACCCATTCGCCCATTTCCTCGATCAATCCGCTTTCCTCGGCGATCGGAATGAAGCTGGCCGGAGAGACGAAGCCGCGTGTCGGGTGGTTCCAGCGCAGCAGGGCTTCGAAGCCTTCCACCCTCTGCGTGCGTGACGACACCAGCGGCTGATACATCAGCGAGAACTGGTCGCTGCCGATGGCCTGGCGCATATCGTGCTCGAGCCGGACGCGATCCTCTGCCTCGACCTGCATCTGGGGTTCGAAGCTGCAAAAAGTTCCCCGGCCGCGCGCCTTGGCATGATAGAGGGCGAGATCGGCCTTGCGGACCAGATCGTCGACATTGACGCCGTCGATCGGGCCGAAGGCGCAACCGATGCTCAGGCCGATCCGGATCTGGATATTGTCGATGACATAGGGCTGGCCGATGATCTGTATGAGCCTGTTGGCGAGGTCTTCGATGCCCAGCCGGCTCGAAGCATCCTCGACCACCACGGCGAACTCGTCGCCGCCGATGCGGCCGACGGTCGCCTTCGATCCGATCGCGTCCTTCAGGCGGCGCGAAACGGTCTTGAGGACCGCATCGCCCTTGGGATGACCGAATGTATCGTTGACCGGCTTGAAACCGTCGAGGTCGAGAAACAGGATTGCGCAGGGAACGCTGTTCGCCTTGCCGCGCTCCAGCGCTTCGCCGAGGATCGTCCGGACATGAGCGCGGTTCGGCAGGCCGGTCAGAACGTCCATATTGGCCAGCCGCTGCAAGCGCTGGTGCGAGCTCTTGGATTCGGTGATATCGAGCCCGACGCCGCGGAAACCGGCGAACTCGCCGTCCTTGTCGGTGATCGGGCTGCCCGAGAGCGTGACCCAGCGGACGACCTTCTGGCCTTCGATCTTCATTTCATATTTGTCGAACCGCTTCTTGCGCGACAGAATCTGGCCCAGCTTCTCGGGATCGTCCAGGATCTGTGGCAGCGAATGGCCAAGCAGCTGATAGGTGCCCTGACCCATCAATTCGCCCATGCGCGGCGAGACGTAGGTCAGTTGGAACTGGGCATCGACCTGCCACAGCCAGCCGGCGCCCCGGTCTTCATATTCCTGCAGCAGCGATCCGATATCGGCGCGCTTTGCGGCCAACACGGCGGTGCGGTGGATTTGCCGATGCCAGAATCGCGCGAGCAGGAGAAAGCCGGCAAGACTGGTCGCGGCGACAGCGCCAAGAACTGCGGTTTCGACATAGACGGCGCTTTCGGCCGTCATCCAGATCGCGAAGCCGAAGCCGCCGGTGAGCACGGTGATCCATGCGATCACCGCTGCGGGGATGACGGCGACGGAAATGCCGCTGACGATCATCACCACGACGATCAGTCCACCGGCCAGGGTCAGGCTGACCGGTACCCCGTTTAGCGTCGCGTAAACGGGCATCGAGATCCAGATCGCCGCGCGCAGGAAATTGTCCAGAACCGCCAGCTGAATCTTGGAGGCGGGTTGTTCGTCATCGCGGCGGATCTGCGTCGTGTTGGCGAGCCAGCGGACGGACATGTAGGTCGCCCCGATGACGAGCGCGAGCCAGCTCAGCAGCGCCGGCATCGGCATGATCGGCCAGGCGAGGAGGACGAAGACGGCGGCGCAGACGACCTGAGTGGCGCCCGAATAGAGTGAAAAACCGGCCAGAATGTTGAGCTGCGCCGTGCGGACCTCGCCGACGGGTGCATGCCGTTCCTCGATGCGATGCGCAGGCGCGCGCACGTCGTTGTCACGACGCCCTCGCAGATTTCCGGCCGATTTGGGCAGTGTCGGCATATGACCCTTTGCTTCAGACGCGTCCGTTCAAAGAGCCTGATAGGCACAATGCTTTGACGCTTGGTTAAAATCGCCTTTGCGCTGAACCACTTGTTAAGAACGATTCAAGCGCCGTTCAGCGCCGATTGCGAAAATGCGTGCAGTCACTAGATTGACCTCATGGCGATCGCGCAAATAGCCGCGATACAATCATATTTTTGGGAGAGCCCTTTCATGAAACGTGTCCTTTTCACCGCGGCGAGCGGACTTGCCATGTCGCTGTCGATGCCTGCGGCCGTGAATGCGCAGGAGGCCGAGATGACGACGAATGGCGAAATGACGAGCGCCGAGACAAATCCGCTGCTTGCCGAGTGGACCGGACCCTTTGAGGGCGTTCCGCCCTGGGACCAGATGGCGCCCGAATATTTCCCCGGCGCGTTCGAGGCGGCGATGGAAGAGATGCGTGCCGAGGTGCAGGCGGTGATCGACAATCCCGAGCCGGCGACGTTCGACAACACTAACCGGCCGATGGAATTGATCGGTGAAACGATGGGCCGCGTCCAGGCGATGTTCGGCGTCGCCGTCAGCAATATCAGCAACGACGAATATCGCGCTGTTCAGGCAGAATGGGCACCCCGGCTCGCCGCCTTCTACCAGCAACTCTATCTTCAGCCCGAATTGATCGAGCGTTATCGCACCGTTTACGAGAATCTCGATGAGAGCGACCTGACCGACGAGCAGCGCCGTCTGGCCACGCGCGACTATGAGCAGCTACAGCGCAACGGTGCGCTGCTCGAAGGCGAGGATCGCGAACGACTGAGCGAGATCACCCAGGAATTGGCGAGTCTTTACAGCGAGTTCAGCAACAAGGTGCTCGCCGATGAAGAGACCTATATCCTGCTCGACAGCGAAGACGATCTGGCGGGACTTCCTGACAGCTTCGTCAGCACGCTGCGCGGCGCGGCGGAGGAACGCGAGGTCGAGGGCTGGGCCGTCGTCAACACGCGCTCCTATATGCAGCCTTTCCTGCAGAATTCGACGCGGCGCGACCTGCGCGAACAGGTCTATAACGCGTACATCAATCGTGGCGATAATGGCGATGAAAACGACACCAACGCCACGATCGCGCAGATCCTGCAGCTTCGCGCCGAACGCGCCGCGCTGCTCGGCTTCGAAACGCACGCCCATTGGCGGATGGCCGACACCATGGCCCAGACGCCGGAAAATGCCGAAGACCTGATGATGCGGGTCTGGCCGGCAGCGGTCGCCCGCGTCGAGCAGGAGGTCGCCGACATGCAGGCGATCGCCGATCGCGAGGGCGCGGGCATCACGATCGAGCCCTGGGACTATCGCTTCTATGCCGAAAAGGTGCGTCAGGATCGCTATTCGATCGACGAGAGCGAGATCACGCCTTATTTCCAGCTGGAAAACATGATCGAGGCGATGTTCTGGGCTGCGGGCCAGCTCTACGATCTCGAGTTTACGGAAAACACGGGTGACGTCCCCGTCTTCCAGGAGGATGTGCGTACCTTCGTCGTGACGGACAGCCGCGACGGATCCAATGTCGGGCTATTCTATCTCGACAACTACGCACGTACGGGCAAGCGCTCGGGCGCCTGGATGACGACCTATCGCAGCCAGCAGACGCTGGGCGGCGAGCAGAACGTCCTTGCCTCGAACAACAACAATTTCACCGAGCCGGCCGCGGGCGAAGTAGCACTGATCAGCCTCGACGATGCGAGCACGCTGTTCCACGAATTCGGCCATGGCATCCATTACCTGTTGCAGGACGTCTATTATCCGGGCCTGTCGGGTACGCCGCGCGACTTCGTCGAATATCCGAGTCAGGTGAACGAGAACTGGTTGCTGACGCGGGCGATCCTCGATCGTTTTGCCACGCACTATGAGACCGGTGAACCGATGCCGCAGGCACTCGTCGACCGGATCGAGGAATCGAGCACCTTCAACGAAGGCTTCGCCACGGTCGAATATCTGTCGAGCGCGATCGTCGACATGCGGCTGCACAATCGCACCGAGCCGGTAACCGATGTCGATGCGTTCGAGCGCGAGACGCTGGCCGAAATCGGAATGCCCGAGGAGATCGTGATGCGGCACCGGCTGCCGCAGTTCAATCACCTCTTCTCGTCGGACGCCTATTCGGCCGGCTATTATAGCTATCTCTGGTCGGAAACGATGGACGCCGACACTTGGGAAGCGTTCGAGGAAACCGGCGATGTGTGGAACCGCGAAGTGGCCGACCGCTTCCGCGAATATCTGCTGTCGACCGGCAACGAGACCGACCGAGCCGAGGCCTATCGCCAGTTCCGCGGTCGCGACCCGGACGTCGATGCGCTGCTGAGGAAGCGCGGCTTCCCGGTGCCGGCGGAAGGCGACACGACCGACTGATCGCGTCGGATCGACAGGAAGAAGGGCGGGCCTCGGCTCGCCCTTTTTGTTAGGCGCTAGCGTGTCGCGGTGAGCAGCGGGCCGCTTTCGGAGAACAGCGTCAGCGTGCCATCTTCGGCGATTTCGAAGCTGATGGTTTGCCGGAACGCGTCGAACAGACGCGATTCCCATTGCATTCTCGGGCCGGGGCACGCCATGCGGGTGCTCGAAACGGCACCGATGGTCAGGCCATCGGACAGCTCGTAGCTGCCGCGATAGCGGTTGCAGCCGCCGACGCCGAAAATCCCGCCTTCGCCGTCGAAGCGGATCGACTGCTCGACACCTTCGGGAACGGCTTCGCCGCCGATGTTCGCGACCGTGAATTCGCCGTCGCGCATCACTTCCTCGGTAGTGCCGCCGCAGCCTTCGAAATAGCTGTCGGCGAGAATGATCCGCACCGTCTTCGGAAAAGGCAGGCCCGCCATCGAGTCGCTGCAATGCCGGTCCTCGACCAGCATCATCAGCGCGCGGCCTTGCGCGTTTTGCGGCGGCACGTCGCCTCCGACCGCCGATATCGGACCCGTCAGCAACGTGCCGTCACGCACCGGCCGTTCGCTTTCGCGTGCCGCCGTCGCGGTGAAGACGCCCAGATGTTCGAATTCGATGGTGTCGGCGCTAATGGTAGCGGACCAGAAGGGTTCGTTGCCTCTTGCGCTGAATCCGTCCCAGCGGTCGGGCGCTGCTTCGGTCGCCTCGTCATGATGATCGGCCGAAGCGGTTGCGGGCAGGGTGAGGAGCGAGGCGGCGATGATGGCGGCAAATGCGTGTTTCATGGGCTTCCGATACCGCAAAAGGGCGACCGCGTCATCCTTGCTGCCGCAGGAACCTATCGCGGTCTCGTGTAATTATATTATAAGCGTCGCGACCAACGATTCGCCCCGGCGCCTGACGGGGCAGAGAAGAGGGACTGCATGGCAGCCGACGAACCGCGCCGGAATCTTCCGCCGCTCCAATTGCACATTCCCGAGCCCAAATTCCGGCCCGGGGACGAAGCGGATTTTTCGGACATCGAAGTCCCGCCCGCGGGAGAGACGCCGCGCCCCGACACCGCCGCACCGCATGACGCCATGCGCGGCCATGCCTATGGTCTCGTCCGTGTGCTCGACGACGACCACAAGGCGGTCGGGCCCTGGGATCCCAAGCTCGACGCCGATACGCTCCGGAAGATGCTGCGCGCGATGGCGCTGACCCGGGCGTACGACCAGCGCATGTTCCGTGCCCAGCGGCAGGGCAAGACGAGCTTCTACATGAAGTGCACGGGCGAGGAGGCGGTCGCGATCGCCGCAACCTTCGCGCTCGACCGCGACGACATGACTTTCCCCAGCTACCGCCAGCAGGGAATCCTGATCGCGCGCGACTGGTCGCTCGTCGACATGATGAACCAGGTCTATTCGAACAAGAAGGACCGGCTGAAGGGCCGCCAGCTTCCGATCATGTATTCGACCAAGCAGGGCGCCTTCTTCTCGATCTCGGGCAATCTCGCGACGCAATTCCCGCAGGCCGTGGGTTGGGCGATGGCGTCAGCGGCCAAGGGCGACACGCGGATCGCGGCGACCTGGACCGGTGAAGGGTCGAGCGCCGAGGGCGACTTCCATTCGGCCTGCACCTTCGCCGCCGTCTACAAGGCGCCCGTCATCATGAACGTCGTCAACAACCAATGGGCGATCAGCTCGTTCAGCGGCTTTGCCGGCGCCGAGCAGACGACCTTTGCCGCGCGCGCCGTCGGCTATGGCATCGCCGGTCTGCGCGTCGATGGCAACGACGCGCTCGCCGTCTATGCGGCGACGCAATGGGCGGCCGAGCGCGCGCGCACGAATAACGGCCCGACGCTGATCGAGCATTTCACCTATCGCGCCGAAGGTCATTCGACCTCGGACGATCCCTCGCAATACCGCTCCGCCGACGAGGCCGCCGAATGGCCGCTCGGCGATCCGATCGCGCGGCTCAAGAACCACCTGATCGGCCTTGGCGAATGGACCGAGGAAAAGCAGGAAGCGATGGACCAGGAGGTTGCCGAACAGGTCAAAACGGCGGCGAAACAGGCGGAGAAGAATGGCATTCTCGGCCACGGCCTGCACCACCCGCTCGAAACCATGTTCGAAGAAGTATTCGAGGAAATGCCTTGGCACCTGCGCGAACAGGAAGAAGAGATGCTCGCCGAAAACCGCGCGGCCAACAATGTGGCGAAGACGCGATGAGCGAGGAAAACAAGCCCCAGGAAACCAAACCCAAAAACATGATCCAGGCGATCAACAGCGCCATGGATGTGGCGATGGATCGCGATCCGAATGTCTGCGTGTTCGGCGAGGATGTCGGATATTATGGCGGGGTTTTCCGCGCCACCGCCGGGCTGCAGGAAAAATACGGCAAGACCCGCGCCTTCGACACGCCGATCAACGAATGCGGCATTATCGGCGTGGCGGTCGGCATGGCGACCTATGGCCTGCGGCCCGTCGCCGAAATCCAGTTTGCCGATTATATCTATCCCGGCCTCGACCAGATCGTGTCCGAAGCGGCACGGCTGCGCTATCGCTCGGCCGGCGAGTTCACCGTGCCGATGGTGATCCGCTCGCCCTTTGGCGGCGGGATTTTCGGCGGGCAGACGCACAGCCAGTCGCCCGAAAGTATCTTCACCCATATCTGCGGCATCAAGACGGTGATCCCCTCGACGCCATACGACGCCAAGGGCCTGCTGATCGCCGCGATCGAGGACCCCGATCCGGTCGTCTTCTTCGAGCCCAAGCGCATCTATAACGGCCCGTTCGACGGCCATTATGACGAGCCCGTCCAGCCCTGGTCGAAGCACCCCGCCAGCGCAGTGCCCGACGAGCATTATGTTATCCCGCTCGGCAAGGCGAACACGCTGCGCGAAGGCAATGACGTGACGCTGCTCGTCTACGGCACCATGGTGCATGTCGCCCTGCGCGCCGTCGAGGAACTGGGCGTCGATGCCGATGTCATCGATCTGCGGACATTGCTGCCGCTCGATATCGAGGCGATCGAGAATTCGGTGAAGAAGACCGGGCGCTGCGTCATCATGCACGAGGCGACGCGGACATCGGGCTTCGGCGCCGAACTCGCGGCGCTGGTGCAGGAACGCTGTTTCTATCATCTCGAAGCGCCGGTGCAGCGCGTGACGGGTTACGACACGCCCTATCCGCACAGCCTCGAATGGGCCTATTTCCCCGGCCCCGTGCGCACCCGCCTCGCCCTCGAACGCGTCATGGAGGACGTCAGTGGCCAAGTTTAAGTTCAAGCTCCCCGATATCGGCGAAGGCATCGCCGAGGCCGAAATCGTCGCCTGGCACGTTAAGGTCGGCGACGAGGTCGAAGAGGATCAGGGCATCGCCGACATGATGACCGACAAGGCCACGGTCGAGATGGAAAGCCCGGTTGCCGGCAAGATCGTCGAGCTGAACGGCGAAGAGGGCGACATGCTCGCCATCGGATCGGTGCTGGCGGTGATCGAGACCGACGAAATTCCCGACGAGGAGGAGGAAGAACCGTCCGCCGCCGCCGCTCGCCTGTCCGAGGAACGGGCGCGCGAGAAGGCCGAGGAAAAGGTGGTGGAATCGGTGAAGGCGCAGTCCGAAGAGCAGTCGGACGAGCCCGAACCCGCGCCTGAGCCGGCCGCCGAACCCACGCCGCAGCCGGCGCAGGAAGCCAAGGCGGACCACAAGGTCCTCGCCTCGCCGGCCGTGCGCAAGCGCGCCGCCGACCTCGGCATCGACCTTGCCGATGTGACGCCGCATGGCGACCGCGTCCGTCATTCGGATCTCGACCAGTATCTGACTTACAATGCCGGCTATCATGCGCCCGGTCGTTCGGCGAAACGCGAGGACGAGACGGTCAAGGTCATCGGCCTCCGCCGCCGGATCGCGGAGAATATGGCCGCGTCCAAGCGCCACATCCCGCACTTCACCTATGTCGAAGAAATCGACGTTACCGAGCTCGAAGACATGCGCGGCGATCTCAACGCGGATCGAGGCGACCGGCCCAAGCTGACGGTGCTTCCCTTCATCATCGCGGCGATCTGCAAGACGCTGCCCGACTTTCCCATGATCAATGCCACCTATGACGATGAGGGCGGCGTGGTGACGCGGCACGGCGCGGTGCATCTCGGCATGGCGACGCAGACCGATACCGGCCTGATCGTCCCCGTGATCCGCGACGCGCAGGACAAGAATGTCTGGCAGCTCGCCAACGAGATCAACCGGCTCGCCGAGGCGGCGCGCACCGGCAAGGCGAAGTCGGAAGAGCTGTCCGGCGGCACGCTGACGATCACGTCACTGGGCCCGCTCGGCGGCATTGCCACGACGCCCGTCATCAACCGGCCCGAGGTCGCCATCATCGGCCCGAACAAGATCGTCGAACGCCCGGCGATCGCCGACGGCGAACTCGTCATCGCCAAGCAGATGAACCTGTCGATCAGCTGCGACCACCGCGTCGTCGACGGCTATGATGCCGCAAGCTACGTCCAGGCGCTCAAAAAGGTGCTGGAGACGCCGGTGTTGATTTTGGCGGAGTAGCGCCGGTAGCCCTATTCCCCCAGCACAGCTGGCTCCCATAGCTGGATCGGATTGCCTTCGGGATCGCTCAAACGCGCGAAGCGGCCGTTGGGGTAGGTTTCGGGATCGACCTCGACTTCGATATCGGCGGCGCGGAGCTGGGCGACCATCGCGTCGAGATCGTCGACGCGCAGGTTGAGCATCCATTGCTGGCCCGGGTCGCCGAAATAGCCGGTGTTCGCCGAGAACACGCCGAAGACGGTCGGCCCGGCCTCCTGCATCCACGGCTCTTCCTCATAGGTTTCGGGCGTCCGTGTGATGCCGAGATGCGCCTCATACCAGGCGGCCAGCATCGCCGGGTCTTCGGCGCGGAAGAAGAAGCCGCCGATACCGGCGACCGCCTGCCGTTCTGCCGCCACCTCTTGCGCGGCCAGCGGCGATGCCAAGGCCGTAATCGCCAGTGCCGCCATAACCCGTCCGATCATTCCGCCCTCCTCGTCCGTCCCTCAGGGGACAGAATAGCAGAGAAGGCCTTTGCAGCAATCGCGCCGATTGTCGGGATGAAAAAGGGCCGGCGCGCCCGTGAACGTGCCGTCCCGTGCAGGTTGACGTGATATCCGTAGGCGCGGCAGGACCATGTCATGAGCGAAAAGACGCCACCGCCCAAGCCGGCCCAAGACGCGGCGGACACGAAATTGTCGGTCTCGGGCGGGATGGCCGACTGGCTGCTCTCGAACAAGGCGGGCCTGGCCTTTACCTCCTACCAGACGGGGCAGCTCTTCCTCGTCGGCGTCACGCCGGAGGGGAGGCTTTCGTTCAACCAGCAGAATTTCCAGCGCGCCATGGGGGTTAGCTATCAACCGGGCCGCCTGTATCTCGGCAGCCGGTTCCAGATCTGGCGGCTGGAAAACATGCTGCAGCCCGGCCAGCTCGGCAACAACCGGTTCGATATGGTGCTGGTGCCGCGCAACGCTCAGACGGTCGGCGATGTCGACGTGCACGAGGTCGGGATTCTCGAGGGCGGGCATGTGGTGTTCGTGAACACGAAATATAACTGTCTGGCGCAGCTCGATCTGGTCCACAGTTTCAAGCCGATCTGGAAACCGCCTTTCATTTCGAAGATCGTCGGCGAGGACCGGTGCCATCTGAACGGTCTCGCGATGGATGCCGGCAAGCCTCGTTTCGTCACCGCCGTCAGCTGCTCCGACACGGCCAATGGCTGGCGCGAACGGCGCGACGAAGGCGGGGTGCTGATCGAGGTCGAGACCGGGCGGATCGTGACCGATCGGCTTTCGATGCCGCACAGCCCGCGGGTTCATGGCGGGCAGGTCTATGCCCTCGATTCAGGGCGCGGGCAGTTGATCCGGATCGACCCGGAAGGCGGTGCGCGCACCGATATCGCCTTTTGTCCCGGCTTCCTGCGCGGCCTTTCGATCCATAACGGCCACGCGATGGTGACAATATCGAAGCCGCGCGACGGCAGTTTTAGCGGACTGGCGCTCGATGGCGAACTGGAAAGGCGCGACAGCGACCATTGGTGCGGCGTGTTGATGGTCGATCTCGAAAAGGGCGACATCGTCGAATGGATCAGGCTGGACGGCCATATCGTAGAGCTGTTCGATGTCGCGGCCATGCCGGGCGTACGTTGCCCGATGTCGATCGGGCCCGACACAGTCGAAATCCGCAACACGCATAGCTTTCCGGCCAGCCTTGATGACACGGCTTCGGCTGCGGACAACGCAGCTTGATATCGGGGGACGGCAAGCTTCGTCCGGCGGGCGGACCGGCCGGGCGCCGGCTCGGTCTTGCGGCCGCGACCGCGCTCGTCATGGGAAACATGATCGGCTCGGGCGTCTTCCTGCTGCCCGCCAGTCTCGCGCCCTTTGGCTGGAATGCCGTGCTGGGCTGGCTGGTGACCATTGCGGGCACGCTCGTACTGGTGCTGTCAGTCTAACCGCAACTCGTCTCCGATTGGCGCACCTGTGCCTGGATGGTGGGTGCTTCAAGCGATGAGTGATTGCCACTCGGCCAGGGCGGCCGAGCGGTAGGTCTTGTAAGTTTGTCGGTCGAGGAGATGGCGCTGGGCGTTAAAGTGGTTGTGGACGTTGGCGTGGACCGAGGCGAACTTCTGTAGCGACTTCATCTGCCTGAACCTCAGCATCGCTCGTTCGCGTCTTCGGAAGGGAAGGTGCGAGTTCTCAACCCTGTTGTTCGCCCAGCGGCCGATCTCCTGTTTGTCGCTGTTGCCGAGGTCGGTCATTGCGGCCTTGTAGGAGCGAAGCCCGTCGGTCGTGATAGCCTCGGGCTGTCCGTGGCGTTTGAGCGCCTTCTTCATGAAGGTCAGCGCCGCCTTCTTGTCCCTCGTTTTCGAGACGAGGCTCTCGAGGACCTCGCCCTCCTGGTCGACCGCGCGCCACAGATAGACCATCTCGCCATTGAGCTTCACGTACATCTCGTCGAGATGCCAGCGCCACTGGCGGAAGCCTTTCATTCGAGAAACCCGCTGCCTTCTGATATCGGCTGCGAACAGCGGACCGAAGCGGTTCCACCA
>NZ_CAKZNF010000084.1 GCF_937129435.1 uncultured Parasphingopyxis sp.
CCTGATGCAGCGCGATCGCATCCATATAGCCCTCGACGACGATGATCCGGTCGCTTTCGCGCGAGGCCGGTCCAGCCAGGTCGAGATTGTAGACGGTGCGGCCCTTGTCGAAGAGCGGGGTATCCGGGGAATTCAAATATTTCGGCTCGCCATCGCCGAGAATGCGGCCGCCGAACGCGATCACCCGGCCGCGCGGATCGCGGATCGGAAACATCAGCCGTCCGCGAAACCGATCATAAGGATCGCGGCCGTCGTCCGGGCAGATCAGCAACCCTGCTTCGACGAGCATATCGGTGCCGAATTGTTTGAGTGCCTCACGAAGGCTGCCGCGTGAATCGGGGGCATATCCCAAGGCGAAAGTTTGCGAAGTTTCAGGGGTGATGCCGCGGCGTTCCAGATAGGCGCGGGCGCCCGCTCCGGCGTTCGAATGGAGCTGTTCGGTGAACCATTTCGCGGCAGCTTCGGTAACATCGCGCAAATTTGCGGACCGTTCCTGCCGCTCCTTCGCGCGGGGATCGGGGGCGGGGACCTGCATTCCGGCCTGCTCGGCGAGTTCCTTCACCGCATCGATGAAGGAAAGCCCGCGCGTTTCCGTCAAAAAACGGATCGCGTCGCCATGCGCGCCGCAGCCGAAACAATGGTAGAACGCCTTCTCGTCGTTGACGGTGAAGGAGGGGGTGTTTTCTTTGTGGAAGGGGCAGCAGGCCTTCCATTCGCGGCCCGCCTTTTGCAGCTTGGTGTGCCGCCCTATCACGCTCGACAGCGTGGTCCGCATACGCAGTTCGTCCAGAAAGGCGGGGCTGAGCGACATGGCTCTATTATAACGGTTAACCCGTATCGAAGAAAAACTCAATCGCGGCGTTCACAATCCCCCTCCCGTTTACGGGAGGGGTTAGTGGTGGGCGGAGAACAGCGTCGGAGATTCGAGGGGCGGGCCCACCCCCGGCCCCTCCCGCAAGCGGGAGGGGTGTACTACTCGCAGACTGCCGCCATCTCGCCGCCTTCGGCCGGTATCGGGCCTATCCCGGTCGCTTCCTCGCCATCGGCGACGAAGCGATATCGGCCCTCGGGTCCGGCGGGCGGCTGGGTCGACTGCCAGAAAAAGGTGATCGTCTCGCCCGTGCTCCAATTGGCTTCGGGCGGGACCGTCCAGGTGATGCGGCCCCCTTCGCAGCTGATCACCGCGTTGAAGCCCGGTGCGAGCATCTCCCCTGCCGCTTCGATGTCGTAGCCGGCAACGCCGGTAAAGCCATAGGCGGGAAAATCGAGCGCGAAGCTCGTCGCCTGTTCGACGGGGATCAGCCGCTCGGGCGTCGGCATCCCTTCGTCGTTCGGCCCGTCAAAGCCCGGGCGCACTTCATAGATATAGGTGTAGATCGTACCTTCGGGCGCGGTTTCCGGATCGCACGTCTCGCCGTCATTCTGGCACTGGACGCGGCTCGAAAGGTCGCCGACGGCGACATCGCCGGCGATCAGCGAGACCTCGATTTCGGGCCCGAGCGGGCCCTGCACGGTGCCGCCCAGTTCCAGCGAGGCGAAGTCGGTCGGTGTGACGATATCCTGCGTATCGGAAACCGTGCCTTCCTCTTCGGGCGGAATCGGTTCCTCGTCTGCCACGCCATTGCAGGCGGCTAGCGCCATGACGCTGGCGGAAAGAATGGCAATTCGCATGGCGGTTGTTCCAGTTCGGGTTCGGGCGAAACGGTCGCGCATTTCGTCCCCGCTTGGTGAAAGTTCAAGCCCCCTTGATCGGCAGGCGGGGATTTATTCCGCCAGCTTCGCCTTCGTCATAGCGCTCGCCTTGCCCATGTCGAGTTCGGCGCCGTAGCGCTGCTTCAATAGTCCCATCACCTTGCCCATGTCCTTCGGTTCCTGTGCCCCGGTCTCGGCGATGATCGCATCGATGACGGCGGAGGTCTCGGTCTCGTCCATTTGGCGAGGCAGGAATTCCTCGATCACCGCAAGCTCGGCCTTTTCCGCGTCGGCCAGTTCCTGCCGCCCGCCCGCTTCGTACATGCCGATCGATTCGCGGCGCTGCTTCACCATTTTCTGCAACACCTCGATCACCATGGCATCGTCGTCCTTGGCATCGCCCTCGGTACGCAGTTCGATATCGCGGTCCTTGATCTTCGACAGGATCAGCCGGACGGCGGCGAGACGTTCCTTTTCGCCCGCCTTCATCGCGCTGATCTGGGCCGCCTTTACGTCGTCGCGGATCATATACTGGTTCCTAGCAAGCAGGGGTACGGGGTGAATTGATGTGCTCTCCCCCCTATCTGTTGATAAGGCGATTGAACAGCCATTGACCGGCGCCGGTGCGCCTCCTAGCTGACAGCCGTTTGCGCGCCCGGCAGACTCGGACCCGGCGCAATCGAAACGAAGAACAAGGACACCCGATCATGGCGGACGCCAAACCGAACCCCGCGCCTGAAGGAGCGACGGGCGTATTGGTTCTGGCCGACGGCACGGTGGTGTGGGGACGCGGCTTCGGCGCCGAGGGAAGCGCGGTCGGCGAAGTCTGCTTCAACACGGCGATGACCGGCTATCAGGAGATCATGACCGATCCCTCCTACGCCGCGCAGATCGTCACCTTCACCTTCCCGCATATCGGCAATGTCGGCGCCAATATCGAGGACGAGGAATCGCAGAACCCGCACGCCGTCGGCTGCATCGTGCGCGAGGATGTGACGAACGAGAGCAATTTCCGATCGACCCAGCGCTTCGACCAGTGGCTGAAGGCGAACGGCCGGATCGGGCTGGCGGGTGTCGATACGCGCGCGCTGACGCGGCTGATCCGCCTGAACGGCGCGCCTAACGGCGTGATCGCCCACAATGCCGGGGGCGAATTCGATCTCGACGCGCTGCTGGAACAGGCGAAGGGCTTTGCGGGCCTCGAAGGCATGGACCTCGCTAAGGACGTCTCGTGCCGCCAGCTTTACGAATGGGGCGACGGCCTGTGGCGCCTCGGTTTTGGCTATGAGACGCCCGAAAACTCATCGTCATTCCCGCGAAGGCGGGAATCCAGCTCCCATCGATCGGAGATGGATTCCCGCCTTCGCGGGAATGACGATGAAGGCTCACCCGCTCCCGACAAGCCCCATGTCGTCGCGCTCGATTTCGGCACCAAGCGCAACATCTTCCGCCATCTCGTCGCCGCCGGCGCCAGGGTGACGGTGCTGCCCGCCACCTCCTCCTTCGAAGACGTAATGCGGCACGAACCCGACGGCATCTTCCTGTCGAACGGCCCCGGCGATCCCGCCGCGACCGGCGAATATGCGGTGCCGGTGATCCGGCAATTGATCGACACGGGCAAGCCGGTGTTCGGCATCTGCCTCGGCCACCAGATGCTCGGCCTCGCCATGGGGGCGAAGACGGTGAAGATGCACCAAGGCCATCGCGGCGCCAACCATCCGGTGCAGCGCAAGGAAGACGGCCGCGTCGAGATCACCAGCATGAACCACGGTTTCGCCGTCGATATCGACACGCTGCCCGAAGGCGTGACCGCGACGCATGTCAGCCTGTTCGACGGCTCTCTGTGCGGGCTGGAGATGGACGGCGGCCGGGTATTCGGTGTGCAATATCATCCCGAAGCCAGCCCGGGGCCGCAGGATAGTGCCTATCTGTTCGAAAAATTCGTCGGGGCTCTTTCGTAATGGATTTGCCGCCACCCAGCTACGATGAGACTTTTCAGGCCGTTGTCCAATGCGAGATAGCGCAGGAAAATGTCAGCGTCGCTTATGACGATCGCATGCAGGCCGATGTCGTGACGATCAGTGATTTGGGTGAACTGACGGACCGAAAGCTTGGATGCCTCAAGCATGCCATCCATCCTTTCTATATCCTGACAATCGAGAACGGAGAACAATCAGCGGCATTCTATGAATTTTCGCGACGGGAGGATCGACCGATTCAAAGGGCCGAAGCCACCGAATGGCTACGGACCAGAAACCTGCTTGACCGGTTGCCCGCTTTTGATCCTGATCGCGGTCTTGAGAAGTTTGCCACTGACATAGAGATCGCTTGCGGAGTGGGGGAAGGAAGCGCGCTGGTGCCTCTGGGTACATCGAGCCTGATTTTGCGGCACGACTTTATCCAAGCCCAAGACCTGACCGCGGCGGACGATATCCTCTCATGCGTCATGCACATGTTCACTGCATCTGACGCTCAGGAACACGAAGTGAGCTTAGGCTTCATCGGCAATGAGGCAGTCGAAGAAGGTGACGATCGCTAACGCTCCGAAGGCAGAAGAATTTAAACGGCTCTTAACAACAGCGCCCACCTATCCAGAAGGTTCGTCGAGGCGCTATAGGGAATGCAGGTGTCGCATTTTGACCGGGTCGCAGGTCTGCCGGGAGAACGATCCAACCGGCGCAAAGAAAGAAGGGGAAGTTTGATGAAAATGGTAATTGTTCTCGCTGGCGCGGGGATCATGCTGGCCGGGTGCGGCAGCTCGCTCGCCGATCAGGCGCGCGACGAATGCATCTCGCAGGGCCAGGAAATCGAAGCACAGCTTGCCGCCGCCGGTGTCGAGCTGGACGAATATTGCGCCTGCGCCACCGAGGGCCTGACGGCCGCCGATGCGCAGGACCAGGGCGTGCTCGCCCAGCGGGCCCAGCAGTGCATCAGCGACGCGATGTCGGGCAATCTGAGCAGCTAGAATAACGACCAGCAAGGCCGCTCCGCCCGCCCGGATCAGAAGGGAAGGCGGGGCGGCTTTTCACGATTAGCGACAGGAAAGCGACACTTTTTCGAATGCCCAAGCGTACCGACATCTCCTCCATCCTCGTCATCGGCGCCGGGCCGATTATCATCGGCCAGGCGTGCGAGTTCGATTATTCGGGGACGCAGGCCGTAAAGGCGCTGAAGGAAGAGGGCTATCGCATCATCCTCGTCAATTCGAACCCGGCGACGATCATGACCGATCCCGAGCTGGCCGATGCGACCTATGTCGAGCCGATCACGCCCGCCATCGTCGCCAAGATTATCGAGAAGGAACGGCCCGACGCGGTGCTGCCGACAATGGGCGGGCAGACGGCGCTCAACACGGCGCTGGCGCTCGCGCAGGACGGGACGCTCGACAAGTTCGGCGTCGAGCTGATCGGCGCCGATGCCGAGGCGATCGACAAGGCCGAGGACCGTGAGAAGTTCATCGCGGCGATGAACGCCATCGGCCTCGAAAGCCCCCGATCGCATATCGCGACCAATATGGAAGAGGCGATGGCCGGGCTCGACAAGGTCGGGCTGCCCGCGATCGTCCGGCCCGCCTTCACGCTGGGCGGCACGGGCGGCGGCGTCGCCTATAATCGCGAGGAGTTCGAGCAGTATGCACGTGGCGGGCTCGACGCCTCGCCGGTCAGCCAGATCCTGATCGATGAGAGCCTGCTCGGGTGGAAAGAATATGAGATGGAGGTCGTTCGCGACAAGAACGACAACTGCATCATCATCTGCAGCATCGAAAACGTCGATCCGATGGGCGTCCATACCGGCGACAGCATGACGGTTGCCCCGGCGCTGACGCTGACGGACAAGGAATATCAGATCATGCGCAATGCGAGCATCGCCGTGTTGCGCGAGATCGGGGTCGAGACGGGCGGGTCGAACGTGCAGTTCGCGGTGAACCCGGCGGACGGGCGGCTCGTCGTGATCGAGATGAATCCGCGCGTGTCGCGGTCCTCGGCGCTGGCGTCCAAGGCCACCGGCTTCCCGATCGCCAAGGTCGCGGCGAAGCTGGCGGTGGAGCACGACCTCGACGCGATCGACAACGATATTACCGGCGTGACGCCCGCCAGC
>NZ_CAKZNF010000085.1 GCF_937129435.1 uncultured Parasphingopyxis sp.
GCAGCGCTTCGTCCATTGCGACGACGAACTGCCCGCCCCGACGCAGACGATCGGCGAGCCGGCCCAGCCGGGCATGCTCGGCGGCGCCGCGCCCGAAGGCGACACCAACCAGCTCAACCGCTACCTCCTCAAAAAGGTCGACGAGCTGGAACTGTCGGTCCGTTCGGCCAACTGCCTCAAGAACGACAACATCATCTACATCGGCGATCTGGTTCAGAAGACCGAAGCCGAGATGCTGCGGACGCCGAATTTCGGCCGCAAGTCGCTCAACGAGATCAAGGAAGTCCTCGCCACCATGGGCCTGCGCCTCGGCATGGACATCCCCGGCTGGCCGCCGGAAAATATCGAGGAAATGGCCAAGAAGCTGGAGCAGGAACTGCTCGGCTAGCCATTGCCTGAACACGGGTAGGGGCGGTGCCCGGTTTCACCGCCCGGCCCCGGGGTTTCCGTAAGACGGCCCCGGGACGAACAAGGAAATGAACCATGCGCCACAAAAAGGCACACCGGAAACTCAACCGCACATCTTCGCACCGCCAGGCGATGCTGAAGAACATGGCCGCCGCGCTGATCAAGCACGAGCAGGTCATGACGACGCTTCCCAAGGCGAAGGAGCTTCGCCCCTATGTCGAGAAGCTGATCACGCTGGCGAAGAAGGGCGGGCTTTCCAACCGCCGCGTCGCGATGAGCCGGCTGATGGACGAAACGCAGCTCAAAAAGCTCTTCGACGAGCTCGGCCCGCGCTATGCCGACCGTCCGGGCGGTTATTGCCGGATCATCAAGGCCGGCTATCGCGGCGACGATGCCGCGCCAATGGCCGTCATCGAACTGGTCGACCGCGACGAGGACGCCAAGGGCCAGGATTCGGGCCCCGTCGAAGCGTTCGACGAGGAATTCGAGGAAGCGGCCGCCTAAGCCGCATCGTCCCAAAACGGGATTTGTCGGGGGGATCGCAGCTGATAGGGCTGCGGTCCCCCTTGCTTTATGAGGTGATTGCATGCGTATCGCGTCGCTCGTCCTGATTGTTCCGCTGATTCTCGCCGCCGTTCCCGCCGCGGCCGACCATCATGAAGGTGCCGCCATGGCCGATCCGCTCGCTTATCCCGAAACCCGCCGCGAGAACGTTGTCGAGGAGCAATTCGGCACGCCGGTGGCCGATCCCTATCGCTGGCTCGAAAACGACGTCCGCGAGGATCAGGAGGTGCGCGACTGGGTGACGGCGGAAAATGCGGTGACCGACGCCTATCTCGCAACGCTTCCCGGGCGCGCAGCGATCGAGGCGCGGCTGACCGAGCTGTGGAACTATGAACGGCTCGGCATCCCGGACCGCGCAGGCAATCGCTATTTCTACACGCAGAATGACGGGCTTCAGAACCAGTCCGTGCTGATGGTGCGCGACGGGCTGGATGGCGCGCCGCGTCAGCTGCTCGATCCGAACAGCTGGTCGGATGACGATGCGACGGCGCTGGCCGAATGGGAACCTTCGCCCGACGGAAGCCGCGTCGCCTATGGGGTGCAGGATGGCGGCACCGACTGGCGCATCCTGCGCGTGCTCGACGTCGAAAGCGGCGAGACGCTCGACGATGAAGTGCGTTGGGCCAAGTTCACGAACATCGCCTGGGCGCATAACGGTGCCGGTTTCTTCTATGCGCGGTTCCCCGAGCCCGAGGGCGCCGAGTTCACCGGGCTCAATGCCGATCACAGCATCTACTTCCACACCGTCGGGACGCCGCAATCGGCCGATCGGCTCGTCTACGCGACGCCGGACCGGCCGCAGCTCAACCATGGTGCGGAAGTCACCGACGACGGCAAATATCTCGTCATCTATTCCTCCGAAGGCACCGACGACCGCTACGAGGTCACGCTGATCGACCTGACCTCGCCGCAAATGGCGCGGCGGACGATCATTCGCGGCATGGAGCAAAATTGGGATCTCGTCGGCTCGAACGGCGATATCCTCTATTTCGTCACCAACATGGACGCGCCGCGCGAACGGATCGTCCGCATGGACGTGTCGACCGCCAGCCGGGCCATCGCCGAAGTCGTCGCCGAGGACGAGGCGACTCTGGAAACCGCGCACGTGATCGGCGGCCGGATCGTCGCCACCTATCTTGCCGATGCGAAGAACGAAGTGCGCGTCTTCGATATGGAGGGCGCGCGGCTTGCGACGGTCGACCTGCTCGGTATCGGCAGCGTCGGGGGCTTCGACGGAGAGGCGGACAATCCCGAAACCTTCTTCGCCTTCACCAGCTACGACACGCCGACCGCGATCTATCGCTACGATACGGCCGACGGCACGGTGACGCCGTTCTTCGAGCCCCAGGTCGCGTTCGATCCGGCGGATTACACGGTGGAGCAGCGCTTCTACACGTCGCTGGATGGCACGCGGATCCCGATGTTCATCGTCCACCGCGCCGATCTTGCCGCCGATGCGACGCATCCGGCGCTGCTCTACGGTTATGGCGGGTTCAATATCTCGCTGACGCCGAGCTTCAGCCCCGCGGTGCTGCAATGGCTGGAAATGGGCGGCGTCTATGCCGTCGCGAACCTGCGTGGCGGCGGCGAATATGGCGCCGAATGGCATGATGCGGGCCGGCTTCTGAACAAACAGAATGTGTTCGACGACTTCATTTCCGCCGCGCAGTTCCTGATCGACGAGGGAATTACTTCGCCCGATCAGCTCGCGATCCGGGGCGGGTCGAATGGCGGGCTCCTCGTCGGGGCGGTCACCAACCAGCGGCCGGACCTGTTCGCTGTCGCGCTTCCCGCCGTCGGGGTGATGGACATGCTCCGCTTCAACCGTTTCACCGCCGGGCGCTATTGGGTCGACGACTATGGCTATCCCGACCGGGAAGAGGATTTCCGCACCCTCTACGCCTATTCGCCCTATCACAACATTCATGACGGGCTCGATTATCCGGCGATTCTCGTCACGACCGCCGACACCGACGACCGCGTCGTTCCCGGTCACAGCTTCAAATATATCGCCGCGATCCAGCATGCCGATATCGGCGACCAGCCGCACCTCATCCGCATCGAGACGCGCGCCGGCCACGGTTCGGGCCGGCCGACGAGCCAGCTGATCGCAGAATATGCCGACTTGTGGGCTTTTGCGGCGCACTTTACCGGGCTGGAGGTGCCGGAAGGCGAATAAATCACGCTCGTCATTGCGAGGAGCCGAAGGCGACGAAGCAATCCAGAGCCGCAAAAGATGTCCTTTGCGGCTCTGGATTGGTTGACCTTCGGTCGCCTTCGGCCCGCTTCGCTCGCAATGACGGAATTGGGCGGTTCTGGTGAAGACCATGCGCCAGCTTCTGGTTCCCCGCCGTTCACCCGCGCTTCACCTCGCGCCCACCATGCCCGCTTTGCCCAACACCGCGCTTGGCGCGCGCAAAAGCTTGGGCTAGGAGACACGCCATGGCTATCCCCTATCGTTCCGCCGCGCTTGTTGTGGCCGCCGCCCTGTTCGCTCCGCTCGCATCCTGTGCTGGGCCGAGCGCGCAGACCCGTGCCGATACGCAGTTCATCGCGCGCGACGTCAACACGCTCTACAACCTCGCCAAGGACCAGCTTGACCGGAACCGGTTCGAAACCGCCGCGGCGCTGTTCGCAGAGGTCGAGCGCCAGCATCCCTATTCGCCCTGGGCCCGCCGGGCGCAGATCATGGGCGCGTTCAGCCACTATCTGGCGCGCAACTACACCGAATCGGTGCAGACGGCGCAGCGCTTCCTCTCGATCCATCCGGGCAACCGCGACGCGCCCTATGCCTATTATCTGATCGCGATCAGCTATTATGAGCAGATTTCGGACGTCACGCGCGACCAGTCCGTGACGATTCAGGCGAAATCGGCGCTCGAGGAACTGATCCGCCGCTATCCGCAAAGCGAATATGCGGCCGATGCGCGATTGAAGCTCGATCTCGTCAACGACCATCTCGCCGGCAAGGACATGGAAGTCGGCCGCTTCTACCAGCGCCGCCGGCAGTGGCTGGCGGCGACGATCCGCTTCCGAAGCGTCGTGGAACAGTTCGAAACGACCACCCATGCGCCCGAGGCGCTGATGCGGCTGACCGAATGCTATCTGGCGCTCGGACTGGTCGACGAGGCGCGCCGCTCGGCTGCCGTGCTCGGCAACAACTACCCCGAAACGCAATGGTATGAGCAGGCCTACGAGCTGATGCAGGAGCATGGCGGCGCCTGACGCGTTTCGCCCGCGCCGGTCCTGTCTCTACATGCCCGGCAGCAATGCCCGCGCCATCGAAAAGGCGCGCGGGCTCGACGCCGATGTCCTGATCTTCGATCTCGAAGACGCGGTCGCGCCCGACGCGAAAGCCGCTGCGCGCGACCATGTTGTCGAGGCCGTGCGCGGCGGCGGTTTCGGCCGGCGCGAGATCGTCGTGCGCGTCAATGCCGCCGATACCGAATGGGGTGCGGACGATCTCGCCGCGGTGGCCGCGGCCAAGCCCGATGCGATCCTGCTGCCCAAGGTCAAGGGCGCGGCCGACCTTGCGGCGATCGATGCCGGAGGCGTGCCGCTCTGGGCGATGGTCGAGACGAGCGCCGCCATCCTCGCCATCGGCGAAATCGGGGCGGTCGACGGGCTTGCCGCCTTCGTCATGGGAACCAACGATCTGGCGCTGGAGATGCGCGCCGAGACGGGCGAGGGGCGCGAGGCGTTCCTGTTTGCGCTCTCCGCTTGCGTGACGGCAGCACGCGCGCATGGCTGCGCTGCCATCGATGGCGTGTTCAACGATGTTGCCGACGAGGACGGACTGTTCGCCGAATGCGCGCAGGGGCGGCGGCTGGGCTTTGACGGCAAGAGCCTGATCCATCCGGCGCAGCTCGAAGCCGCCAATACAGCCTTTGCGCCCTCGGCCGAGGCGGTCGAGCGCGCGCGAAAAGTGATCGCGGCCTTCGATGCGCCGGAAAATGCCGGCAAGGGCGTCCTCAAGGTCGACGGCAGGATGACCGAACTGCTCCATCTCGAAGAGGCGCGGCGGACCGTGGCCATGATTGAGGCCATCGCGGATCGCCGGGTTTAACGGCCATTCTTTTGTCATTGCGAGGAGCCGAAGGCGACGCGGCAATCCAGAGCCACGGATGATTTCCTATGTGGCTCTGGATTGCTTCGCTGCGCTCGCAATGACGACTTTAGCCGTCCCGCTTCGGCACAAAACGGTTAACCCCACCGGCTAACCGTCTTCGCCTCTCGCGCAAAAGGTAAACAAATCGTTAAAAAGCGGTCATGGCCGCTCCGACCGATTCGCTCTATCCGCCGCTCACCGCCGCGTTGATCAAGCGCAGCGAGGAGCCGGTCGCGGTCGCGCCGCCCTTTCCGCGCAAGAGCGAGTTCGCCGAAAATGCAAAGCTGTTCGCCGTCACCTGGGCCGGCGGCTTCGTTTTCTTCATGACGTTTCTGGGCTGAGCTATTCGGCCGCTTCGGCGGATGCCTCGTGCGGCAGTGGAATGTCGCAGGCCTTGTGCAACAGCCACGCCGTCCACGCCGATACCAGGCACATTGCCGCGACGAGGAACAGTTGCTCGGTGGTCGATACGCCGAGCGAAGACAGGCCGAAGGCCGCGAGCGACCCCAGAACCATCGCGCCCGAATTGACGACATTGTTCGCCGCCACGGTGCGCGCAGTCTGGCTGATATCGACGGTCGTCGTGATGAAAGCGTAAAGCGGCACGACGAACATCCCGCCGAACACCGCGACGCCGAGCAGCGCGCCGACGACGAACCACGCGCCCGGCGCGCGCATGAAGGTCCCGAAATCGTAGAGCGCGCCGCCCTCCAGACCCTGCCACTGCCGGCACATGACCCAGAGCAGCAGCACGAAGCAGCCCATCACGATGACCGAGACCGGTGCGAAACGCGCCGAAACCTCGCCCTTGAGCAGGCGATTGATCAGGATCGAGCCGATGGCGATGCCGATCGAGAAAATGCCCATGAAGAGGCTGGCGACGGTGGGGTCGGCGGTGAGGACGTTCTTCACCAGCGGCGGAAACTGGATGATCAGCACGGCGCCGATCGTCCAGAAGAAGCTGATGGCGATGATCGCGAGGAACAGGCGGCGGATGTGGAGCGTCCCATAGATCAGCCGGTAGCTCGACCGGACGACGTTCCAGTCGATCGGTTCGGGCGCCTTGTGCGGCGGCGCGGGCGGCACGAACTGCGCGCTGACCCGGCCGATCAGCGCCACGACGAGGACGAAGACCGCCGCCGTCGGCGCGCCCCACCAGTCGACGATCACGCCGCCCAGGATCGTGCCGCACAGGATCGCGATATAGGTGCCCGCCTCGACAAGGCCCGTGCCGCCCAGCACCTCTTCCTTCGGCAGATGCTGCGGCAGCAGCGCATATTTGATCGGGCCGAAAAAGGTCGATTGCGCGCCGAGCGCGAACAATGCCGTCAGCATCAGCGGAATCGATTGCAGGACCAGCCCCGCCGCGCCGACGATGGCGATCAGGATTTCCGCGGTCTTCACGATGCGGATGATCTTCGCCTTGTCGTGATTGTCGGCAAGCTGCCCCGCCATGGCGGAGAACAGGAAGAAGGGCAGGATGAACAGGCCGGTCGTTACGGCGCTGAACTGGAACTCGGCCGCCGGGTCGTTGTAGATCTCGTAGATCACGAGCACGACCATCGCGAACTTGAACAGATTGTCGTTGAACGCGCCGAGCATCTGCGTTGAAAAGAGCGGGCCGAAGCGGCGCTTTCCGAGCAGTGCGAGAGAAATCTGCATGCCGTCCCTTATGCGCCATTGCCCCTGTATCTGGCGCGAGGTCATAGACCAGCCGCCGCGCCGCGCCAAGGGCGGCTTTTTCGTTGCGGCGGGCCTTTGTCCCGCGCGGCAAAAGCGTCTAGATACAAGCCGATCATGTTGAGCCTGCCCAATCTGCTGACCCTGTCGCGCATTGTCGCCGTACCCTTTCTCGTCGCCCTGCTATGGGACGCAGGCTGGCTCGGCTATCTCGTGGCCTTCATCCTCTATGTCGTTGTCGGGCTTACGGATTATCTCGACGGCTACCTCGCCAGGGCACAGGGCGCGGTGTCCAAGCTGGGCATTTTCCTCGACCCGATCGCCGACAAGATCATGGTCGCCTCGGTCATCCTGATGCTCGTCTTCACCCGCGACATTGACGGCTGGCACGTGATCGCCGCGCTGATCATCCTGTTGCGCGAGATCACGGTATCGGGACTGCGCGAATTTCTTGCCGGGCTCCGCGTCTCGGTTCCCGTGTCGCAGCTCGCCAAGTGGAAGACGACGGTGCAGATGATCGCGCTCGGTGCGTTGATCCTTGCGGGATCGATTGCGAAGTCACAGGCGGTCGATTTCTACTGGGTCAAGGATCTCGGGCTGGTTTCGCTCTGGATCGCGGCCGGTCTTACGGTGATCACGGGCTGGGACTATCTGCGCGTCGGCCTCAAGCACATGGATTGAGCCGATGGCGATCGAGATGGTCTATTTCGCATGGGTACGCGAAGCGATCGGGCGGGACGGCGAGACCGTCGATCCGCCGGATGACGTGACGACGCTCGGCGCGCTGGTCGACTGGCTGGCGCAACGCGGCGACGGATACCGTGAGGCGCTCGGCGATCCGGACCGGTTGCGCGGCGCCGTTGACCAGGTCTTCGCGCCGTTCGACGCATCGATCGAAGGCGTGAAGGAAGTGGCTCTTTTCCCGCCGGTGACGGGGGGATGACCATCGAAATCCGGTTGCAGCAGGAGCAGTTCGACGTGGCACGCGAACTGGCGCTGCTCGAGGCGGGCGATGCCGGCGCCGTCGCCAGCTTCACCGGCATCGTTCGCGGCGATGACGATGTCGAGGCGCTCGAACTCGAACATTATCCGGGGATGACCGAAAAGGCGCTCACGGCGCTGGCCGAGGAGGCATCGGAGCGTTGGGCCGTGTCGGGGCTGACCATCGTCCACCGCGTCGGGAAGCTGCAGAAAGGCGAGCCGATCGTCTTCGTCGGCACCGCTTCGGCCCATCGCGCCGATGCGATCGAGGCGATGCATTTCTTGATCGACCGGTTGAAGACCGACGCGCCGTTCTGGAAGCGCGAGCATCTGACGGCGGGCGGTGCGCGCTGGGTCGAGGCGCGCCAGGCGGACGAGGCGGCGCGCCGGCGCTGGATGTAAAAAAGGGCGCCGCTCCCGCAGCGCCCTTTTCATTGTGTGGAAGGCGGCGGGCCTACATGTCGTCGGCCGCTTCGCCTTCCGCCATGGGTTCGTCGGATGCCGTGTCGTCGGCCGCCGCATCATCGGTGGCGGCGTCTTCCATCGCCGCATCGGCTTCCGCTTCCGCAGCCCGTTCGGCCGCCATCTGCTGCGCGATCACCGCGAGTTCCTCCGGCGACGGCGGGTTCGGGATCAGCACATTGTTGATGACGTGGATATAGCCGTTCGACTGCGGCACATCGGCCTGCGTCACATAGCCGATCGCACCCTGTTCGTCGGTCACCGCCACGGCGTCGTTGACGACCGTCAGCGTCAGCGGAGAGCCTTCGACCGTTTCGACGACCAGCTCGCCGCCGGCCTGCTCGATCCGGCCCATCAGCGTCTCGGCGTCGAGCGCGCCGGGGATGACATGATAGGTCAGGATCTGCCGAAGCTGCGGACGGCCGGCTTCGGACATCAGCTGCGTCAGCGTTTCGGCGGGCAACAGCGCGAAGGTTTCATCGGTCGGCGCCAGCACCGTGAAGGGGCCCGGTCCCGACAGCGTCTCGACAAGCTGCGCCGCCTGAACGGCCGACACGAGCGTCGTGTGAATGGGCGAGTTCGCTGCATTTTCGACGATGTTGCGGCTGGGAAGCATCTCGGCGCCGCCGACGGTAATCGTCTCGGCTGCCGCTTCGGTTTCCGCACTGGCTTCCGTGGTTTCTTCGTGGTGATCGGCGAGGGCCGGCGACCCGGCCATGGCGATACCGGCGGCTGATCCGGCGAACAAAACAGTCTTCAACATATTGGTAAAACGCACAATTTTCTCCTCGTAAGTTGGCTGGTGGTGATTATCCGCGTGCCCAATGAACGTGCCATGAGCGGCATGGTTGCGGTGTGGCGGACATTAGATGGCCTTTTTCAGCGCTTCCGCCAACAGGGTGAAGTCCTTTTCGCGGGGACTGTTCTTGCGCCAGACCAGCGCGATCGTCCGGAAAGGGTGGTCGGCTTCGAGTGGCCGGGCGTTGATATCGGTGTGCTCCAATATACCCGCCTTGATGGCCATTTCGGGCAGCATGGTCGTGCCGAGGCCGTTATCGACCATCTGCACCAGCGTGTGCAGCGAGGTGCCCATCATCCGCGCTTCGGCGCGCAGTTCGGGCCGGTTGCAGGCGGCAAGCGCATGGTCTTTCAGGCAATGCCCGTCTTCGAGCAGAAGCAACCGGCCCTCGTCCAGCGTCTCCGGCGTGATCTGTTTGGGCGGATTGTCCGGCTCGCCGGCTGGGAAGGCGACATAGAGCCTGTCTTCGAACAGCTCGGCCTTGTCGATCTCGCCGCAGGCATAGGGCAGGGCGAGCAGGACGCAGTCGATATGGCCGCGCTGCAGCGACTCGCAGGCATCGGGGCTGATCTCTTCGCGCAGGAACAGCTTCAGCTCGGGCCATTCGGCGCGCAGCTTGGGCAGGATCTGGGGCAGCAGGAACGGGGCAATCGTCGGGATCACGCCCATCCGCATTTCCCCCGAAAGCGGCTTTCCCGCCGCGCGGGCCATTTCCGCCAGCTCTTCGGCCTCGCGCAGGATACGCTGCGCCTTGTCTGCGATCGCGAGACCCAGCGGCGTGAAGCGGACGACGCGGCGCGTTCTCTCGACCAGCGTCAAATCGAGCAGCGATTCCAGCTCGCGTAGCCCGGCGGAGAGCGTCGACTGGGTGACGAAGCAGGATTCCGCCGCCTTGCCGAAATGCCCGTGATCGCGCAGCGCGATCAGATATTGCAGCTGCTTCAGCGTCGGAAGATAGGTTGCCATATTGATCGACCCTTTGAATAAATTCGAGGGTATGGATCGGAAAGTTGAATGGCAAGGCGCTTTTCGGTCAAACCGTGATCGCGGCGTATATTCCGTAGCTGCTGGTAATCGTCAGCACGACACCGACCATGATCAGCATCGCCTTGGTCGGGATGCGCTTGGCCATGAACGCGCCGAAGGGCGCGGCCGCGACGCCGCCGATCAGCAATCCCAACACCGGGCCGGCGAAATCGGCAAGGCCGAGATGATAGATGAAGGTGGCCGAGATCGTCAGCGTCAGGAAGAATTCGACGGTGTTGACCGTACCGATCACCTTGCGCGGCTCGACGCCCTGGACGAGCAGGTTGCTGGTCACGACCGGGCCCCAGCCGCCGCCGCCCGCCGCATCGAGAAAGCCGCCGATCAGACCGAGCGGCTCGACCACCTTGGGCTTCTGGTGCTTGGGCGGATAGAGCAGCCCGCGCACGAGCAGGTAGATGCCGATGCCGACGAGATAGGCGAGCACGAAGGGCTTCACGAGAGCCGCATCGACATGGGTCAGCACATAAGCGCCCGTCGCGCCGCCGATCATCCCGGGGATAAGCAACCGCAGGAACAGGTTCCGGTCGACATTGCCGTGCAGCAGATGGCTGAGCGCGGACACGGCGGTGGTGAACGCCTCTACGACATGGACCTTGGCCGAGGCCCTGGCAGGCGTCAGGCCGAGCACGCCGACGAGGAAGGTATTGGTGATGACTCCGAACGCCATGCCGAGTGCGCCGTCGACGATCTGCGCACCGAATCCGATGGCGATGAAGGGCAGCAGGGCGGAAAAGTCAGACGTCAGCAAATCCGGCATGGATTTTCGGTCCTACGGGCCGCGATCGAATTCGCGGAGCCACGAATCGCCATTGGGGTCGTTTCCGATTTTCGGCAACAAAGATTCGGTTCGCAGCGCCGAAAGGACTGCTTTCAGGGGCGAAAGCGGTCCGATAATTGGCAGTGGCATGCAAATTCGCTACATGCGTTTCAACCGGCAACGGATGCGGAGAGCCTCGATGGCTGGACTGTTGGCCTATCTCGATTCGATCAAGGCGCGCGATCCCGCGCCGCGATCGCGTATGGAGGTGTTGCTCTACCCCGGTGTCTGGGCTTTCGCCTATCACCGGCTGGCCCACCGGCTGTTTCGGATGCGGCTCTATTTCCTCGCCCGCTGGGTCAACCACTGGTCGCGTTTCGTGACCGCGATCGACATCCATCCCGGCGCGCAAATCGGCAGACACCTGTTCATCGATCACGGTTTCAGCGTCATCGGCGAGACGGCGGTGATCGGCGACAATGTGACGATCTACCAGAATGTCACGCTCGGCGGCACCAATCCCGCCAATGGCGTTGCCGGCAAGCGGCATCCGACGATCGAGGACGATGTCGTGATCGGATCGGGCGCGCAGATCCTGGGTCCGATCACCGTCGGCAAGGGTGCCCGGATCGGCGCCAATGCCGTGGTCACCAAGGATGTACCGCCCGGCGCCGTCATGGTCGGCATACCGGCGCGCGCGCAGCTGATGGATGCGAAGAAGAAGCCCGAAGGCTTCATGCCCTATGGCACGCCGTGCAGCGAAGTCTTCGACCCGGCGACGCAGAAGCTGGAGCTGATGCGCTGCGAGCTCGAACAGATGCACAAGCAGATCGACGCGCTCATCGCCGAACGCGATGCCCGGGCGCAGCACGATACCGAGGAACCGGAGAGCGACTGCGCCTGATGGGGGTCGTAACGCCGTTTCCCGTATCGAGGGGCCAGCCGGGCCAGACCGGATTTACCCGGGAGGAACTGTCCCGGATCCTCGATCTCTATGGCCGGATGGTCGCCGCCGGGCATTGGCGCGACTATGCGATGAATTTCGAGCGCGACCTTGCATCCTTCTCCGCCTTTCGCCGCACCGCCGAACGGCCCGAATACCGGATCGAGAAACGCCCGAGCCTGCGTAACCGGCAGGGGATGTGGGCGCTGATCGGCGAGGCCGGGCAGATGCTCAAGCGGGGGCAGGAACTGGGGCTGGTGCTCGCGCCGGTCGAGCGGCGGCTTCTGAAGGTCGTGAAGGATTGACGGCGCATTCGGCCGGTTGCCGGCCGCCGAGATGACCCAGCATCGTCATGTCGCGCAGCACGTCTCCTTTGCGCAAATCCTGCTGTAGCCGGGCTGCGGACGGCAGGGCGTCGGCCAGCGCCGCGTGCAGTCCCTCCGTCCGGAGCATGCGATACCATCGCCGCCAGTGCCAGCCGATGCCGGGCGGGAGCTTGGTGTTGCGCAGATAGGCCTCGCCGCCCTGCGTCACCTTTAGCCGGAACTGGGCGGCGGAGCGGATGGGAAAGTGGTAGATCGTGATCCGCGACGGACTTCCCTCGACCTGCTCCTCGAACAGCGCATTGTGGTTGCCTTGGCTGATCGAGCGGAGCCTCCGGGCGCTGACCAGAGCCTTGGGAGGCAGTTGCAGATAGAGATAGGGCGCGTCGAGCTTGCCGTCGTAAATGTCCGTCGGCCGGCGAAACGGGATCGGCCTACGAATCCGATATCGGGCGCGATGCAACCAGCCGGCGTCATCTTTCTCGTCATGGGCGAAAAACATATGGCGGCGGTCGCAGATCAACTTGCGCGAGCGCGCCGTCACCAGATCCCATTTCAGGTTGCCCGAAGGCGGCAGCCAGAACTCGTCTGCGTCGTTGTTGAGAATCCAGTCGGCCCCAAGCTCGTCCCGCGCCATCAGCGCGGCGGCGGTCACCCATTCGGCCTGGGCATGGTCCTGCTGGGGCTCGTCGATGACGGTCGCCAGCCCCTGCCGCGCATAGTCCGACAGAATGTCGCGCGTGCCGTCCGTCGAACCATTGTCGATCGCCACGACATGATCGACGCCGCGCGTCAGATGGAAATCGATATTTTCCCGAACGATATCCGCTTCGTTCCTGACGAGCAGTGTCATGACCAGTTTCATCGCAAAAGCCCTCCGGGTTGGCTTCCGGAGGGCTAAAGACGCGGCGTAGGAGCGAGCGTTGGAACGAGCGTGGAAATTGATCCCGGCGCCGCGCTTTTTGCGGGGCGCCGGGAATTGGGATCAGGCGGCCGCCGTATCGACGACCGGCAGCCGCGTCTTCACGCCTGCGGGCAGCGGCCGGACGACGAGCGCCCGGGCATTGTGCCAGAAGGCCGACAGCAGCAGCAGCGCCGAACCGATGATGAGCGCGGCGAGCGCAATATTGGTCTCCACCGCGCCGAAGCGATCGAACAGGCCGTTCAGCGCCCACAGCACATAGATCAGGCTCGACACCATCAGCGCCCGGCGGTCGATCGCCAGTGCGATTCCGGCCATGGCGATGTAGAGCGCAATCACGAGGATCGCGCCGCCGACGGAGAGCGCGCCGTCGATCACGCCGATCTCGGCGAAGATCGGATGGACGATCAGCGGTGCGGCGAGCAGGTGCAGCCAGAAAGCGACATCGGCGCGGCGCGTTTCGCGCTTCGCGTCGCTCATGTCCCACCACATGGCGAAGGCGAAAACCGCGATACCTGAAGCGAGGAGCATGCCGTGCAGCACGCCCTGCATGTCGAAAATGTCGCCATTGGTCAGCACCGCGATCCCGCCAACGAGCGCCGCGACGAATGCGGCGGCGCCGGCGGCGATGGTGATCGGGACGTGGAAACGGCGCCAGTGAAACCATGCACCGGCGACCGCGACGACACCGGCGATCGAAATGTAGCCGGCGACGAGCCGCTCGTCGCCCGGCCCGTAATCGGCGGTTTCGGGGCGGATCAGGCCGAAGGCGACCGCCATGAACAGCCCGCCGACAAAGGAGAGCAGCAGCAGGATCGACGGGAAGGCCATGCGGCGCACCCGCGTGAAATATTCGGCCAATCCCCAGCTTGCCGCGGCAACGCCGGTCGCGCCGAGCCACATCGCGATATCGCCGCCCAGCCAGGCAATGGCGACGAGCAGCAGCACGCTGGCGATCGCCACGAAAATATCGTTGAAGCCGCTGATGAGGCGGAAATGCTCCTCGTCGACAAGGCTCGTCGACTGGCTTTCGGCGATAAAGCTGCGGAAGCTGCGGACATCCGCCTCCTTCAGCGCGCCGGCGGTCACCGCCGCCTCGAGATCGCTGTCGCTGTACATGATCGTTCTCCTGAAACCTTCTATCCGGCCCGTCTAGCATAACTGTGTTAGTGATGCAATACGGTGATGCGCCCGCGGCGATCTCGCCATTTCCGCGGTTCGCGGCTAGAGAGGGCGGCGAAGGGGAGGGGCATTGGTCTTTGCGCGCAAATCGCCGGAGCGGGAGCGGATTTTCGTCAACTACCGGCGGCAGGACAGCGCCGGCTATGCCGGCCGCCTCGCCGACAGCCTCGGCCAGTATTTCGGCGAAGACCGCGTGTTCCGCGACGTCACCGGCATCGATTACGGCCATGATTTCGAGCGGGTGATCGAGGACCGGCTCGCCGATTCGGGCGCGCTGATCGTCGTGATAGGGCCGAACTGGATTCGGACGGCCGACGACAAGGGGAACCGCCGCCTCGACGACCCCGGCGACTATGTGACGCTGGAGATCGCGGCCGCCCTGCGCAGCGGCGTTGCCGTGGTGCCCGTGCTGATCGACGGCGCAGCGATGCCGCAGGAAGCAGACCTGCCCGAGGCGCTCCGCGAAATGGTGAAGCGCAATGCGATGACGATCACCGACGAACGCTGGGAACATGATGTCGCGCGGCTCGCCAAGGTGATCGCGATCGACGTGCCGGGATCGGTCGTGCAGCGGCGGCTCGATCTGTTGCGGCGCGTGGCGATCTTCGTGCCCTTCGCCGCCGTCGCCATCGCAACCCCCTTCTTCTGCCGCGCCGTCGCCCGATGGGCGCAGAGCGGCGGCGAAGGACGGCTGCGCGACTGGGGCTACGATCCGCTCATCGGGTCGCTCCCCTTCATGGCCATCATCATCGCCGGGATCGCGACATTGCTCGCCGTGCGCGACATGGAGCGCGAGAAGCGGATCTACGGCTGGACGGCCGCCGCAACGGCATGTGTGGGCACCGTGGCGACGTTCGTCTTCTACATCGTCATGAACAATGCGGCGCCGTCATGGAGCCTGATCGTCACCTATGGCGCGGCGATGGTCATCATCGCCGCATTGCTGGCGCTGATCGCACTGGCCGGGTTCCGCGCCAAATAGCGCGGGGCGCGGCCTAGCTCCCCAGCGCTTGCAGCTTCGCAAACGCCTGCGCGCCCTGTTCGGCGCCGGCCTGCGGCGTCTTTTCGCCGGCGCGGTCGGTGATCTCGTCCCAATGCGCGGCGACGCCTTCCGCATTGCGCTCGCCCTGCGGCAGCGCGACGCCCTGCGTCATCGTCACATAGGCGGCGTGGAAGAAGCCGCCGCCTGCACCGATGATCGTGTTGGTCGGCGCGTCCTGCGACACGAGATAGACGGCGGCCGGGACCACATTGTCGGGCGACAGCGCCTCGAACATCGCTTCGGGCATGATGTCCTCGGTCATCCGCGTACCCGCGATCGGCGCGATGGTGTTGACCTTCACATCGTATTTGGCACCCTCGATGGCGAGCGTCTTGGTGAGGCCGGCAAGGCCGAGCTTGGCGGCGCCGTAATTGGCCTGGCCGAAATTGCCGTACAGCCCGGTCGAGGAAGCGGTCATCAGGATTCGGCCGTAATTCTGATCGCGCATCGTGTCCCACACCGCCTTGGTGCAGATCGCCGAGCCGTTGAGATGCACGTCGACGACGAACTTGAAATCCTCGACGCTCATCTTGGCGAAGCTCTTGTCGCGCAGCACGCCGGCATTGTTGATGAGGATATGGACACCGCCCCAGGCTTCCTTCGCCTTGGCGACCATCTCTTCCATTTGCTCGGGTTCGGTCACGCTGCCGCCATTGGCCATGGCGGTGCCGCCGGCTTCCTCGATCTCGGCGACGACCTGCGCGGCCATGTCGGACGTGCCGGTGCCGTCGCGCGAACCGCCGAGATCGTTGACGACGACCTTGGCGCCGCGTTTGGCGAGATCGAGCGCATAGGCGCGGCCGAGACCGCCGCCGGCCCCCGTGACGATGGCAACGCGGTCTTCGAACGAAATGGTCATGGGAATCTCTCCGGCTGAGCGAATGGGTTGGAATTGACGGGAGCGTTAACCCGCGCGCCGTGGCTGTTCAAGCATGCAAAAGGCCCCGCCGGGACGATGGTCCGGGCGGGGCCTCTGACAAAAGCCTAAACGGCTTAGCGCTGCTGGCAGTTGTCGGTGATTGTCGCCGAGCAGATCGGATAGCTGGCGCGCTCGATCGGCTGGAACGTCGCGGCGGGTTGCGACATCACGATGCTGCGTGTGCCAGGCGCGATGGCGGTGGTCATGCCGTCTTGCTCCTCGAGCGGGCCGCCCATGCCGGTATAGGCGTCGGGGCCCTTGGCCATTTTCATGGCGTAATCGCTCGTCGTCTGGGCGAGTTTCTGGGCAATGACGTCCGCAAGCGGCATGGCGCTCGTTTCCGTGTCGGCCGCCTTCGTTCCGGCATAGGCAGCCGTCGAGATGGCGATGGCGGCGGCGGTGGCAATCACTGATCGTTTCATTTCCTGTTTCCTTCCAAGTCCCTTGAATCACTGTTCGTTCGCCCGTGCCGCTGGTGCGGTCGCTCGAAAATACAACGGCCGTCTGCGCCGTTCGGCTGCGCGGGACTCGGCGAATCGTTGCCTGAAAGCGGTCAATTGCAGGCAGCTGCGACTGCCGGGAAAGCAAAAGGCCCCGCCACTTTCGTGACGAGGCCTGAATTCCGCGTTGCTGGCTGTCTAGCTCTCTGGTGAACCCTAGTTCGGCGAATAGCTCGGATCGCGGCGCTGGCGGCAATTGTCGCGGATAGTATCCGAACAGAACTGGTATTCGCCGCCATCGGCCGCCGGATTGTTCGGCGCCTGATAGCCGGCTTCGGGTGCCGGCTGGCCCGGAAGGCCGGCCGAATTGGCGCCGTCATAGGTTTCGGTCTTCGGCGTCGATGCAACGGCGATCAGGCCGTCATCGGAATTGGTGCTCGTCTGCTGATAGGCGTTGGCCGCGGTCGCGAGACCAATGGCGGCGCCCAGGGCGATCAATTTTTTCATCATTCAAACTCCTCGGCTGCAAATGGGGCAGTTCCACCCGTTATGCATTCCCAACGCACTGCCGGGCCGATTGTTGCAGCAATTTTCGAGGATCGCCCGAGGGCCCTTTTGGTCAGCCGTCGGTGTCGAGCGAATAACCCGCCGAGCGCACGGTGCGGATGATGTCCGAGCGGCCGTCCTTGTTTAGCGCCTTGCGCAGGCGGCGGATATGAACATCGACGGTGCGCGGCTCGATATCGGTGTCCTGGCCCCAGACGGCGTCGAGCAACCGCTCGCGGCTGAAGACGCGGCTCGGATGTTCGAGGAAGTGGCGCAGCAGCCTGAATTCGGTGGGGCCGAGCGGGATCACCTTGCCCTCGCGCCGCACCTTGTAGGCGACGGTGTCCATTTCGAGATCGCCATGCTTCAGCGTTTCGCCGGCCAGCGCCGGGCGCACGCGGCGCAGCACCGCACCCACGCGCGCGACCAGCTCGCGCGGGCTGAACGGCTTGGTGACATAGTCGTCGGCGCCGGTTTCCAGGCCGCGAACGCGGTCCTCCTCCTCGCCGCGCGCGGTGAGCATGATGATCGGGACATTGGCGGTTTCGGTCATGCGGCGCAGGCGGCGGCAGACCTCGATCCCGCTCAGACCTTCGATCATCCAGTCGAGGATGACGATATCGGGCGGCGTTTCGCGGGCGAGGAGCAGCGCCTCTTCGCCGTCCACCGTGTGGCGCACCTCGAATTCCTCGCGCTCGAAATGATAGGTCAGGAGCTCGCTTAGCGCGGTATCGTCCTCGACGAGCAGGAGATTGGCCTGGCTCATGTGGCGGGCTCCTCGACATCGTCTTCGGGATCGGTGGTGAGCGGAAGGTTGCCCGTCTCGCGGTCGTGGAGATGCTCCCCGGTAGCGGCAAAATACACCATCTCGGCGACATTGGTGGCATGATCGCCGACGCGTTCGAGGTTCTTGGCGATGAACAACAGGTGCGTCGATTGCGAGATATTGTGCGAGTTTTCCATCATGAAGGTCAGCAGCGCGCGGAAGACGCTGTTGTAGAAATCGTCGACGGCGCGGTCCCGGTCGATCACGGCGGCGGCCTTGGCCGCGTCGCGCGCGGCGAAGGCGTCGAGCACGTCGTGGATCATCTCCGAAACGATCGTCGCCATCGAGGGCAGGATCGACAGCGGTTCGATATCGCCATGGCGGTCGAACACCGGCACGCGCTTGGCGATGTTCTTGGCATAATCGCCGATCCGCTCGATGACGTTGGCGATCTTCATCGCCGCCACGGCTTCGCGCAGATCGTCGGCCATCGGCGCGCGCAGCGCGATCAGCCGGACCGCCTGGCGTTCGATCTCGATTTCCAGCTCGTCGATCCTGGCATCGCCCTCGATGACGCGGGTGGCGGTTTCCTGATCGTGGCGGATAAGCGCGTGCATCGCATCGCCGATCGCCTTTTCGGCCAGCCCGCCCATTTCGCAGACGAGCGCGCGGACCTCGCCGATATCGTCGTCGAATGCCTTGACCGTATGTTCGCTACCCTGGGGCATGGGTCGTTCTCCGTTCAGCCGTACCGGCCGGTGATGTAGTCCTTCGTCCGCTCCTGCTTGGGATTGGTGAAGATCTCGGACGTTTCGCCATATTCGACGAGGGTGCCGAGGTGGAAAAAGGCAGTGCGCTGCGACACGCGGGCCGCCTGCTGCATATTGTGGGTGACGATGACGATGGCATAGCGGCCGCGCAGCTCGTGGATCAGCTCCTCGATCTTGGCCGTGGCGATCGGATCGAGTGCCGAACAGGGCTCGTCCATCAGGATGACTTCCGGATCGACGGCAATCGCGCGGGCGATGCACAGCCGCTGCTGCTGCCCGCCCGAAAGCGCGGTGCCGCTGTCGTGCAGCCGGTCCTTGACCTCGTCCCACAGCCCGGCGCGCTTCAGCGACTTTTCGACGATCGCCTCGAGCTCGGCCTTGCCCGTCGCAAGGCCATGGATGCGCGGGCCGTAGGCGACGTTTTCGAATATCGACTTGGGAAAGGGATTGGGTTTCTGGAACACCATGCCGACGCGGGCGCGCAGCTGCACCACGTCCATCGAGGAATCGTAGATGTCCTCGCCGTCCAATTCGATCCGCCCGGTCACCTTGGCGATCGGGATGGTGTCGTTCATCCGGTTCAGCGTGCGCAGGAAGGTCGATTTGCCGCAGCCCGACGGGCCGATGAACGCCGTCACATTGTCCATGCCGATATCGATCGACACGCTGTCGATCGCCTGTTTCGGGCCGTAATAGACATCGACGTCGCGCGCCGTCATCTTCAGCGCGGTTTCGGGCACCGCCTCTTCGCGGACTTCGTGGGCGTGGCTGGTTTCTTCGGTCATCGGGTTACCACCGTTGTTCATATTTGTTGCGCAGCCAGATCGCGAGGCCGTTCATGGCAAGCAGGAAGAGCAGCAGGACGATGATCGCGGCGCTCGTTTTCTCGATAAAGCCGGGATCGAGTTCGTCGGACCAGAGGAAGATCTGCACCGGCAGCGCGGTCGCCGGGTCGGTCAGCCCTTCGGGCGGCGAGGCGACGAAGGCGCGCATGCCGATCAGCAGCAGCGGTGCCGTCTCGCCCAGCGCGCGGCTCATGCCGATGATCGTGCCGGTCAGGATGCCGGGGAGCGACAGTGGCAGCACGTGGTGGGTCAGCACCTGCACCGGAGAGGCGCCGACGCCGAGCGCGGCGTCGCGGATCGAAGGCGGTACGGATTTGATCGCGTTGCGCCCGGCGATGACGATCACCGGCATCGTCATCAGCGCCAGCGTCAGGCCGCCGACGATCGCGGCGGATCGGGGGAACTGGAAGACGTTGATGAAGACGGCGAGGCCGAGCAGACCGAAGATGATCGAGGGGACGGCAGCGAGGTTGTTGATCGACACCTCGATCAGGTCGGTCCAGCGGTTCTTCGGCGCATATTCCTCGAGATAGACGGCCGCGAGCACGCCGATCGGGAAGGCGAGGAGGAGCGTCACGAACATCGTCAGCAGCGACCCCTTGAGCGCGCCCCAGATACCCGCAAGCGACGGGTCGCTCGAATCGGATGCGGTCAGGAAGGTCCAGCTAAAGCCCCTTCGGACCTTGTCCTGCTCGGCCAGCCGGTCCCAGACCGTGATCATCTCGGCCCCGGTTTCACTCGCCGATCGCCGGTCGCCGACATCGCCGCGCGAGCCGAGATCGAGCTCGGTCGACGCCTGCAGCCAGAATGTCTCGCCGCTCGTCAGCAGTTCGGGATTGGCGGCCAGGGCATCGCGAACGCGCAGCCAGGCGCCGTTGGAGATCAGCGCCGCGCCGTCCTCGCCATATTCCGCGATCGCCGCGTCGCGCACGACACCCTCGATATCGGCGGCTGCCAATGCGGCATCGGCACCTTCGCCTTCGAGCTGCGCCGGTTCGAGAAACAGGTCGGAGGCGGCAAAATCGATCGGCACCGCGATCTCGCTCTGCGTGAATCCGCGCAGACCGTTCGACACCATGGTGAAGAGCAGGAAGGCGAGGAAACCGGCGGAGAGCACCACGGCGGCGAGACCGTAGAATTTAAAGCGCTTTTCCGCGCGATAGCGGCCGCGGATGCGCTTCTGCATCGCGGCGGCTTTCCAGTCGGTCGGCTGAACGGGGGCGTTGGTTGCGGCCATTATTCGTACGCCTCCCGGAAGCGTTTGACGACGCCGAGCGCGACGATGTTCAAGAGCAGCGTGACGATGAACAGCACGAGGCCGAGCGCGAAGGCGGCGAGCGTCTTCGAGCTGTCGAATTCCTGGTCGCCGGTCAGCAGCTGGACGATCTGTACCGTCACCGTGGTCACGCTTTCGAACGGGTTGGCGGTCATGTTGGCGGCGAGCCCTGCCGCCATCACCACGATCATCGTCTCGCCGATCGCGCGGCTGACGGCGAGCAGCACGCCGCCGACAATGCCGGGCAGGGCGGCGGGGACGAGGACGCGCTTGATCGTTTCCGAATGCGTCGCGCCCATGGCAAGGCTGCCGTCGCGCATCGCGCCGGGGACGGCGGCAATCGAATCGTCGGCCATCGAGGAGACGAACGGGATGATCATGATGCCCATGACGACGCCCGCCGCGATCGCCGATTCGGACGAGGCGCTGCTGATCCCCATCACGTTGACCGCGAAATCGCGCACCGCCGGGGCGACGGTCAGCGCCGCGAAATAGCCATAGACCACGGTCGGAACGCCGGCGAGGATCTCGAGCACCGGCTTCATCACCTTGCGCACGCCGGGTTTGGCATATTGCGTCAGGTAGATCGCGCTGAGCAGGCCCAAGGGGATGGCGACGATCATCGCGATGATCGCGCCGATCAGGACCGTGCCCCAGAAGAGCGGGATGGCGCCGAAACTGCCCTCATCTGCGCCGGGGCCGGTGAAAGTCGCCGATTGCGGGTTCCACTGGGTGCCGAAAACGAATTCGGTGATCGGCACCCGGCCGAAGAAGCGGATCGTCTCGAATAGCAGCGAGGCGACGATGCCGATGGTCGTCAGAATGGCGATGAGCGAGGCGATCAGCAGCATCCACATGACGACGCGCTCGACGCGGTTGCGGGCGCGGAAATCGGGCCGGACGCGCAGAAAGGCGAAGGCTCCGCCGGCAAAGGCGAGCAGGACCGCCGCAACGATGCCGATGACGCCGTAAAAGCCGCTGGCTTCGCGATAGGCGGGGACGAGCTGTTCGGCCTCCGGGTTGAATGCCGCCTGCAACGATCCGTCCGCCAGCGCGCGTGCTTCGCCCATGATCGCGTTCCGCTCGATCCCGGCGGGCGGGAGCACTTCGGCGGCCGGGCTGCCGAGCACGGCCTGTTCGACGAGGCCCGGCGCGACGCTCGACCAGATGGCGAGGAAGATCAGCGCCGGCAGCGCGAGCCACAGCGCCACATACCAGCCATGATAGCCGGGCAGCGAATGGGCGCGCGTGCCGCTGGCGCGCGACAGGGACGCGACGCGGACCCGCGCCGAGAACCAGCCGATCGCGGCGAGGCCGAGAATCAGGACGAAAAGGGCGAGCATCGACATTGCCGGTCAGGCCCGCACGGCCCGGCGGCGAACCGCGGAAACGTCGCGCGTTTCGGTCTCGATCACGATGATGCGCCCCCGACTTAGGAAGATGTTTGCGAATCACGCGCAGCCGTAGCCGCGGCCGCCACCGCCCCTGTGACATGTTCATTA
>NZ_CAKZNF010000086.1 GCF_937129435.1 uncultured Parasphingopyxis sp.
GCTGAGTTGGACGACCGCGCTGGCGATGGCCGGCTATCATCTCGGCGAGAGCTACGACCGTGTCGGCGGCTGGCTGAACCCGGTGTCGAACGTGATCCTGGGCCTGCTGGTGGCGGGGTATCTTTATCGCGTTGTCACATGGAAACCTTCGAAATAGTCCAACCCTTCTCCCATGGGGATAAGGTTCCATACTCACGCCCTAGGATGCGCGTGGCGGTACACGTCGAGCAGGTGCGCCGCATCCACCGCCGTATAAACCTGCGTCGAACTCAGGCTGGCATGGCCCAGCAGTTCCTGCAGCGCGCGCAGGTCGGCGCCGCGCGCAAGCAAGTGCGTGGCGAAGCTATGGCGCAGCGCGTGCGGTGTCGTCCGGCCCGACAGGCCCAATCGCACGCGCGCGCCGCGCACAGCCCGGCGCACCACGTCGCTGCCGAGCGAGCCGCCGCGCTTGCCGCGGAAGATAAGCGTGTCGGGCGCCATGGGATGCGGGCAGAGCCGGACATAATCCTCGATCGCGGCGCGCACCTTGGGCAGCAGCGGTACGATCCGGGTCTTGTCGCGCTTGCCGGTGACGGACAGCGTCTCGCCGAGCGGCAGCGCCCTCCCGGTGATCCCCAGCGCCTCGCTGACGCGCAGGCCCGATCCGTAGAGCAGCAGCAATATCGCCCAGTCGCGCGCGGCGACCCAGGGTTCGTCGGCCTGCGCGGCGACATCTTCGGCGAGCGCAACAGCCTCGTCGGGCGCGATGGGGCGCGGAACGCCCGGTTTGACCTTGGGGCCGCGCACATTCGGGATAGCGACCTCTTCGCCATCGTCTCCCGCCGCAAAGGCAAGGAAGTCGCGAACGCCCGAAAGTTCGCGTGCAGCCGAACGATTGGAGAGGCCCTGCGTCCGGCGATGGGCGAGGAAGGCCCGCAATTCGGCAGCGTCGATCGATCGCAATACCGTTTCGGTCACCGCCTCGCCGCGATGGGCGCCGAGAAAGGCGATCAGCCGGTGCGCGATCGCGGTGTAGGCGCGGACGGTGTGCGGGGAGCGGCGGCGATCGCGGCGGAGATGGTCGGCCCATTCGCCCGCAAGGGCGCAGGCCGGGTGGTCGTCAGGGTTCAGCGCGGCAGCCATCGCCCGATCATAGCGGCAAGCGAGTCGCCGAGAAAGTCGAGCAGTTCGGTGCCCTGCGGCGTCGCCTCGGCCTCGCCCTGCCATTGGCCGAGAAGGAGCAGGCCCGATTGCAGCGTTCCGGTCTCATGCAGCGGAATGATCGCCTCGGCATGAAGGTCGGCCGCGCGCGGCCCGAAGAGCGGATGGCCGGCATCGACGCTGCGCAGCACGGTGTGATGGCGTTCGGCATAGAGGCTCTCGACGAGCCGCGCCTCGACCCCGTGCATGCCGCTGTCGTCCGCGCGAAAACCGGTCTTGCCGGACACAAAGGCCAGCGCCACGGCGTCGCAGCCGAGAATGGCGGGCCACTTCTCCGTCACGATCCGCAGCAGCGAATCGAAATGTTCGCTGGCAATGACGGCGAGCACCGCCTCGTGCACCGAGCGCGTCGCGGTCCAGTGACCCTGGCCAAAAGCGAGCAGGTCTGCCCGCTCGGCTTCCGTCTCGGCGATCCGCCGCTGCAATCGCGCAACCGCGCCGCTCTCGAAATCGATGACCGTCCCCATGGGAAAAGCCATTAATTGAATATGGTTAAGGGGAGGTTGAAGAGCAGAGCCGTCGGACACCGAGAAGTACTCCGGCAAAGGCTGGATTCCAGAGCGGCAAGCCGTAATTTTCGCGGCTCTGGCTCCTGCCTTCCCAGGAGCTCGGGCCTCTACAAAATGCAAGACCGGCTTGGTCTGAAACACCGTCATTGCGAGCGTAGCGAAGCAATCCAGAGCCAAGCAGCGCAATACTCGCGGCTCTGGATTGCTTCGTCGCCTTCGGCTCCTCGCAATGACGAGAAGAAACTTTGGGCCGCAGCCAAATCACCTCAACGGCGTCCATTCCTCGTCCACCGACAGCGGCGCGAAGATGTCGGTTATCAGCCCCTCGGTCACGCTTTCGGGCGTCGCCGGATTCCATTGCGGCGCATTGTCCTTGTCGACGATCACTGCGCGCACGCCTTCGAGAAAATCGTGCCGCTGCACGACATGGCTGGCGACGCGATATTCGACCCTCATTTCCTGCGCGAAATCCTTGTGCCGCGCGCCCTGGCGCAACAGCTCCAGCGCCACCTTGCAGGTCTGCGGCGACTTGCCCGACAGCGTTTCCAGCTCCTTCTTCGCCCATTCGCCGCCATCGGCCTCCAGTGCGGCGAGGATGTCCTCATAGCGATCGGGGGCGAACAGCGTGTCGATGGCTTCGCGATTGGCGAGGATGCGCGCGTCGGGCGCTTCGCTCTCGGCCTCGGTAAGCAGCGTGTCGATCGATTGCGGATCGGCGGCGATCGCATCCTTCAGCGCCTCCAGCTTGTCGCTCTCGACATAATGCGTCGCCAGCCCCAGCGCCCTGCACTCCGCCCCATCGAGCCGTGCGCCGGTCAGCACCAGGAATTGCCCCGTCCGCCCGGGCAGCCGCGACAGATACCAGCCCGCGCCCACGTCCGGGAAAAGCCCGATGCCGGTTTCCGGCATGGCGAAGCGCGTATTCTCGGTCGCGATCCGGTATTGGCAGGGCTGCGACAGGCCGACGCCGCCGCCCATGGTGATCCCATCCATGAAGGCGACCAGCGGCTTCATATAAGTGAACAGCAGATGGTTCATCCGGTACTCGGTGTGGAAGAATTCGCGCGCCTCGACCCCGTCCTTCGCGCCGCTGTCAGCCAGCATCCGGATATCGCCACCCGCGCAAAAGCCGCGCCCTTCCGCATGATCGATCAGGATCGCCTCGACCGACGGGTCGTCGCGCCATGCGATCAGCTGTTCGGTGATCGCCTCGCACATGTCGGTGGTCAGCGCGTGGATGGCCTTGGGCCGGTTGAGCCGGATCCGCCCGGCTTTGCCTTCGGTGAAGGTGAGGATGTCATCGGTCATGGTGCGGGCTGTAGCGAAGGGCCGCCGCCAAGCAAACCTTCTCCCATGGGGAGAAGGATAAGGAGCCTTATTGAGCCGCAGGCGAAATTAGGCGGAGTTGGATGAGGGGTTCCGCCCTATCGAGGCGCGCGAACCCCTCACCCAACTCGTTCTAGGCTCGTACCTCGCCAAGAACTCGGTATCCCTCTCCCTCCGGGAGAGGGTTTGGCGTCCCCCTTGCGGCGCGCGTCCCGGCGTGGTGCAACACGGTCATGACAGACCTTCACCCCCTCTATCCGCCCATCGAACCCTATGAGACCGGCATGCTCGATGTCGGCGACGGCCACAGCATCTATTATGAGCGCGTCGGGACGCCGGGCGGCAGGCCCGCCGTCTACGTCCATGGCGGGCCGGGCGGCGGCTGTTCGCCGGACGACCGGCGCTATTTCGACCCCGAGGCCTACGACCTGCTGCTGTTCGACCAGCGCGGCTGCGGCCGCTCGACGCCGCATGCCGAGCTCGAGGCCAACACGACCTGGCACCTTGTCGCCGATATCGAGCGACTGCGCGAACTCGTCGGCGCGGAGAAATGGCTGGTCTTCGGCGGCTCCTGGGGCTCGACGCTCTCTCTCACCTATGCCGAAACGCATCCCGACCGCGCCAGCGCGCTGATCCTGCGCGGCATCTGGACGATGACCAAACCGGAGCTCGACTGGTATTACCAGTTCGGCGTGTCCGAGATGCACCCGGAAAAATACGAAAAGCTGATCGCGCCGCTCAGCGCGGAGGAGCGCAAGGACGTCCTCACCGCCTATCACCGCATCCTGACCGGCGATGATGAAGAGGCGAAGCTTGAGGCGGCGAAGCGCTGGTCGATTTGGGAGGGCGAGACGATCACGCTGCGGCCGCCCGACGACGATTTCGCCGCCAAGTTCAGCGACGGCCATTTCGCCCTCGCCTTCGCCCGGATCGAAACGCATTATTTCATGAATCTCGGCTGGCTCAAGGACGGCCAGTTGATGCGCGATGCGGGCAAGCTGCACGGCATTCCCGGCGCCATCGTCCATGGCCGCTACGACATGCCCTGCACCGCCGCCGGGGCGTGGAAGCTGCACAAGGCCTGGCCCGAAGCCAATTTTCACCTCGTCGAGGCCGCCGGGCATGCGGTCAGCGAGCCCGGCATCCGCGACGCGCTGATCCGGGAGACGGACCGGTTTGCAACCACATAAACCCCTCCCCTTCAGGGGAGGGGATAGGGGTGGGGACAGAGCGAGCGGAAGCGAGCGTGGAGCCAAGCGGAGAGCCCTCACCCCCTGCCCCTCCGCTGAAGGGGAGGGGTGAACATGTAACGCCCCGACTCGCCTAAAACCCGGCGATCCGCTAAACCCGTTGCAAATCGCAACAGAGAGGATCGCTTGCCATGTCCGACGCCGACCCGCAGATCGTGAGTCAGGAAACCATGCGCGCCGCGCTCGAAAAGCAGCGCACCGCCTTTACGGCCGAACTTCCCGTGTCGGCGGAAATCCGCAAGGACCGGCTGACACGCGCCGGCAAGCTGCTCGTCGAGAACGTCGATGCGCTGTGCGACGCGATGAGCGAGGATTTCGGGCATCGCTCGCGCGAGCAATCGATGATGACCGACCTCACCTCGGCGCTCGGTGAGATCAAATATGCGCGCAAGCATGTCGACAATTGGATTAAGCCGGAGAAGCGCAAGACGCGCTTTCCGCTCGGCCTGTTCGGCGCCAAGGCACGGATCGAATATCAGCCAAAGGGCGTCATCGGCATCATCGCGCCCTGGAACTTCCCCGTGCAGCTCACCTTCAGCCCGCTCGCCGACGTCCTCGCCGCAGGCAACCGCGCGATGATCAAGATGAGCGAATACACGCCCGTCACCAGCGCGCTCGTCGAGCGGCTGATCGCCGAGGCATTCGCGCCGGAAGAAGTGATCGTCTTCAACGGCGGACCAGAGGTCGGCCAGGCGTTCAGCGCCCTGCCCTTCGACCATCTGCTCTTCACCGGCGCGACCGCGGTCGGCAGCCACATCCTCCACGCCGCCGCGGACAATCTGACCCCGGTCACGCTCGAACTCGGCGGTAAATCGCCCGTCATTGTCGGCGAGAGCGCCGACATCGAACGCACCACCAGCCGCGTCGCGATGGGCAAGATGATGAACGCCGGACAGATCTGCCTCGCGCCCGATTACATGATGGTGCCGCAGGACAAGGAGGCCGCGCTGGTCGAGGGCTTCCACGCCGCGGTTGCCGAACAATATCCGAGCCTCGACGCGAACGACGACTATACCTCGATCGTCAACGATCGGCATTACGAGCGGCTGCAGGGCCTGCTCGCCGATGCGCGCGACAAAGGCGCCGAACTCGTCGAGATCAATCCCGGCAATGAGGACTTTTCCGCCTCGAACAAGCGCAAGATGCCACTCACCATCGTCCGCAACCCGACCGACGACATGAAGGTGATGCAGGAAGAGATCTTCGGCCCGGTCCTGCCGATCAAGACCTACAAGTCGGTCGACGAGGCCATCGATTACGTCAACGCGCACGATCGCCCGCTCGGCCTCTATTATTTCGGCAGCGACGGCGCCGAGGAAACCAGGGTGCTCTCGCGGACGATCTCGGGCGGCGCGACCGTCAACGACGTGATCTTCCACATCGCGATGGAGGAGCTGCCCTTCGGCGGCGTCGGCCCGTCGGGCATGGGCGCCTATACCGGCCATGAAGGCTTCAAGACATTCAGCCACGCCAAGAGCGTGTACAGCCAGCCAAAGATAGACGTCGCCAAACTCGCCGGCTTCAAGCCGCCCTATGGCAAGACGACGCGGAAGACGATCCAGAGGGAGTTGAAGCTCTAGTTCCTCCCCGGCACGGGGAGGGGGACCGCCGAAGGCGGCGGAGGGGCACCTGCCACATTAGCGAAACCCTGATGTGGCAGGTGCCCCTCCACCATGCTGCGCATGGTTCCCCTCCCCCCGGTGGGGGAGGATTTCCGCATCACCCGATCGACTGCCCCGTCTTCTCCCAATCGGCGAGAAACGCATCCAGCCCGCTCTTCGTCAGCGGATGATTGAACAGCTTCAAAATAACATCGGGCGGCATCGTCGCGACATCGGCACCGATCTTCGCGCTCTCCAGGATGTGGATCGGGTGGCGCACGCTCGCGACAAGGATCTCGGTCGGAAAATCGTAATTGTCGTAGATCATCCGGATGTCGGAGATCAGGTTCATCCCGTCATAGCCAATATCGTCGTGCCGCCCGACGAACGGCGAGATGAAGCTCGCCCCCGCCTTCCCCGCCAGCAGCGCCTGGTTCGCCGTGAAACACAGGGTCACGTTGACCATCGTCCCGTCGCCGGTCAGCTTCTTGCAAGTCTTGAGGCCGTCGACCGTCAGCGGCACCTTGATCGCGATATTATCGGCGATCTTCCGCAGCACCTCCGCCTCGGCCATCATCGCGTCATGTTCGGTCGCGACGACCTCGGCAGACACCGGCCCATCGACGATCCCGCAAATCTCCTTGGTCACCTCCAATATGTCGCGGCCCGATTTGTGGATCAGCGAGGGATTGGTCGTCACACCGTCGACAAGCCCGGTTTCGGCAAGCTCCTTGATGGCATCGACATCGGCGGTATCGGCGAAGAATTTCATGGGGCGGGTCCTGTCGGGTTGCGAGTCGCCACAAGGGATACATCGGTTTCGGCGACGCGATGAGTCCGCGACTCACATTGATTGTCAGACCTCGCTAACGCGAGGTCGCCGGACCAGCCTCTCCCCCACCCGGCCTCCCATCAAGGATACACTCAGTGGGAGGCTGGGTGGGGGAGAGGCTGGTCCGGTGCCGATGCCCGTTCGCGCTTGATCTCGGTCAATCACCTTGCGCGGGAAAGCGATATTGTGTGGATGGGAATGGACCGATGAGGTTGGGGGTAATGATGACAGTTTCGATCCGCCGCACGATCCTGCGCGCGGCCGCCGCGCTCGGCTTTCTGATTGCCGCTACGGCGCCGCTCCGCGCCTATGAAATTTCGCCGAGAATGCCGATCCACGAAGCGCTGACGGCTTTGGCCGAAGAGTGTCTCGATCAATATGGCGGCGCCGAACCTTATGATTGCAGCGGCTATTTCGCTGAACATCTCGCCCATTTCGCATCGCTCGATTATCGGAGCCCGGTCTACGCGACCTCGATGGCTTCGCGCTGGCCGGACGACCCCGACCGGATGCTCCACGGCGCGGGAATCATCCGCTTCGGCCTCGTCTTCCTGTCCTGCAACGGCCGGGTTCGCGAAAGAAGCGGGATCGACCGCGTCGGATTGCTTTGCAGCGTGCATCACGGCCAGTTGCTGTTCGTGCAGGCCATGCGCTCGCGTCCCGATGAGAGCACGGCCGAGACCCAGGCTGCGATCCTCGATTGGGTGGGTTTCGTCTTCGACGCCGCCCTGGGCCGCGTGCCCCATGACGACGACTTCTGCGGCTATTTCGAATCGCGCGGCGGACCGGCAAGCGCCGCGCTGCTGGCCGGATTTCAGTCCTGCGGCGATGGCGATGCGCGCGAGGGGAATGACGAATGGACGGTCGCCACCCTGTTCACCCGGCATTGCTCCTATCCGTTCGGCGGCTGCCGGACGACGCATGGCGATGAGGCGCGGCGCGAAATGCGAAGCGCGGCGCGCGGTGCCCTGCTGCATCTCGTCCATGACAGCTTTGCACAGGGCCATACGCAGCGAGGCGAGGAAGCCACGCCAATCGAATCGCGGATCATATGCCGGCCGGTCGTTGTCCATCGCGCGATGGAGCGGCACCATTCGCATGGCGACCTTCTGCCGACGCTCGACGAGAGCTGCAGCGATCCGGTGACGCGCAGCATCGACGACCCGATCACGGCAGGGGCGCGGTTGCTATGGTTGATGCAGGAGCGGCGGCCGGCCGCCGAGGCGCAGCAATATTTCCGCGAGCGTGTGCTGGGATGATCGATACGCGAAACGATCCTGCCGGCCGCACTTGACGGGCGTACGTCATGGGGACGCCGCCTCGCCCCTTCCCCCCGCCGCGCCGCGCCCTATCATCGCGCGCATGACCCGCGTCCGTGTCCTGACCCTCAACGCCGCGCTCGGGCCGCTCGATTACAGCGTGCCGGACGGGATGGCGGTCGGGCCGGGGGCGATCGTGCGGATTCCGCTGGGGCCGCGGCAGATTACCGGGGTGGTCTGGGACGAAGGGCGGCTGGAGGCGGCGACGGTGGATGCGGCGAAGCTGCGGCCGATCCTTTCCGTTTACGACGCGCCGCCGCTCAAGCCTTCCATGCGGCGGCTGATCGAGTGGGTGGCCGACTATTATCTCAGCCCCGTCTCGGCCGTGCTGCGGATGGCGCTCTCTTCGACCAGCGGCTATTCGGGCGAAAAGACGGTGACCGAATATCGCGCGAGCGGCGGGATGCCCGAGCGGATGACGCCGAAGCGCGAACAGGCGCTCGACCTGATCGGCGACGAACAGGGCACGATCCGCGAGCTTTCCGAAATCGGCGAGGTGTCCGACGCGGTGGTGCGCGGGCTGGTCAAGGCGGGGGCGCTGGAGCCGGTCGAAGTGTCGCTCGACGCGCCCTTCCCCGATCCCGATCTCGGCTTCGCACCGCCCGCGCTCGAGGCGGGACAGCGGGCGGCGGCGGAGCGGCTCGTCGACGCGGTAAAGGTGCGGAAATTTACGCCGATGTTGCTCGATGGTGTCACCGGGTCGGGCAAGACCGAGGTCTATTTCGAGGCGGTGGCGGAGGCGCTGCGGATGGGGCGCCAGGTGCTGATCATGCTGCCCGAAATCGCGCTGACCGAGCCGTTTCTCAACCGCTTTACCGCGCGTTTCGGGTGCGAGCCGGTAACCTGGCATTCGGGGATGCGCCAGTCCGAACGGCGGCGGGCGTGGCGGGCGATCGCCAAGGGAGAGGCGGCGGTGACGGTCGGCGCGCGCTCCTCGCTGTTCCTTCCCTATGCGAGACTGGGCCTCATCATCGTCGACGAAGCCCATGAAAACACGTACAAACAGGAGGAGGGCGTGATGTACCACGCCCGTGACGTCGCCGTGATGCGTGGCAATTTCGAGAACTTCCCCGTGGTGCTCGCATCGGCGACTCCGGCGCTCGAAACCAAGCAGATGGTCGAGATCGGCCGCTACGACGAGGTCACCCTCCCTGCCCGCTACGGCGCCGCCGAGATGCCGACACTCGAGACGGTCGACATGCTCCGCGATCCGCCCCCGCGCGGTCACTGGCTCTCGCCGCCGCTGGTCCAGGCGATCGAGGAGACGCTCGACCGTAAGGAACAGGCGCTGCTCTTCCTCAACCGCCGCGGTTTCGCGCCGCTGACGCTGTGCCGGACCTGCGGACACCGATTCGAATGCCCGAACTGCACGGCGTGGATGGTCGAGCATCGGCTGTTGCACAGGCTTGCCTGCCATCATTGCGGCCATGTCATGCCGCCGCCGGATCACTGCCCCGAATGCGAGGCCGATGACAGCCTCGTCGCCTGCGGGCCGGGGGTCGAGCGGATCGCGGACGAGGCCGCATCGCTGTTTCCCGAGGCGAAGATCGCCGTCGTCACGTCCGACACGATCTGGTCGCCGGCCAAGGCGGGCGAATTCGTCGCGCGGATGGAAGCGGGCGACATCGACATCGTTGTCGGCACGCAGCTCGTGACCAAGGGCTACCACTTCCCGAACCTGACGCTGGTCGGTGTGGTCGATGCCGATCTCGGCCTGAAGGGCGGCGACCTGCGCGCCGCCGAACGCACCTTTCAGCAGATCACGCAGGTATCGGGCCGGGCCGGGCGCGGCGACAAGCCGGGCCGCGTCCTCATCCAGACGCACCAGCCCTCGGCGCCGGTGATCGAGGCGCTCGTTTCGGGCGATGCCGAGAGCTTCTACGCCGCCGAGACGGACGCCCGGCGCATCGCCGGTGCCCCGCCCTTCGGCCGCTATGCAGGGATCGTGATCTCGTCCGAAGACGAAGGCCAGGCGATCGAGGCCGCGCGCAATATCGGCACCGCCGCGCCGGAGATCGACGGCATGCTCGTCCTCGGCCCCGCCCCCGCCCCGCTCGCGATGCTGCGCGGCCGCCACCGCCAGCGCATCCTCGTCCACGCCCGCCGCGCGCTCGACGTACAGGGCGTCATCCGCGAATGGCTGGAAAAAATCGAATGGCCGCGCACGGTGCGCGTGACCGTCGATATCGATCCGTACAGCTTCTTGTAGCGCACAAAAAAAAGGGCCGCCCCGTTGCCGGAGCGGCCCTTCCCTGTCTTGCTGAACGCGTGACGCGTTACGCGGCCTTTTTGACCGTTTCCATCGCGGCCGTCATGCGGGCCGACAGCGGCTGGAAGGCGTCGCTGGCGAGCTTCATGAAGGTCTCGGTGTTCTTCGAGGCCTGCGAGACGAGCGTGTCGAATGCGGCACGGCCCTTCTCATTCTGCATCTCGAAATAGTCGCGCGGCGACTTGAGCGAAGCGATGTCCTGCATCGAGGCAGTGACGGCTTCGAAATTCTCGCGGGCGAATTCGGCATTCTGCTTACCGAGATCCTGCATGCCCTTGGCGGTGATCTTGCCGCTTTCGACCATGGCTTCGAGGTTCGCCTTGTGGAACTCGACCGTATCGCTGGCCATCGACATCGCCTTGTCGGCGGCTTCCTTGGCACGCGTCTGGGCGTCGGCCATGAAGTTTTCCATCTTTTCGTTGGTCATTTTGACATATTCCTTCGCTTTGTCGGCGGCCTTGGTCATCGTGGTCTCGACCTTGTCCGCAGTCTTTTTGGTCGTCGTTTTCGTCGTGCTGGCGGCTTTCTTGGCCGCCGGCTTTGCTTTGCTTGCCATTCTGGTTCGTCCTTTCACGAGGCTATGGTCGGCTTTGCCGATTCTCATGGGCCTCATCGTTTATGCTGCGTTGCACAATAGCGATTCGCGCTGCGGATTGCAAGCATTTTTTGTGCATTGCACAAAAACGTCACATTCGCTGTTTTCTGCGGGTTCTACTGCGTCCAACGGAAGATAATATGCTTTTGCAGCATATCAACGGGTCGCAACATAGCGGCCCGGCGCATCCTCGATCGCTTCCAGCTTGCCCTTGCCGGGCTTGCGCGCCTTTTTGGCATCGACCATGCCGCCGGACCGTTCGGCCAGCCAGGCCTGCCAATCGGGCCACCAGCTGCCCGGCGTCTCGGTCGCACCGGCGACGAATTCGTCCAGCGAGTCGGCTTCGTCCTCATTGGTCCAATATTGGTATTTGCCGCTCGACGGCGGGTTGATGACCCCGGCGATATGACCGGACCCGGCCAGCACGAATCGCATCGGCCCGGAAAACTGGTCGGTGATCTTCCACACGCTCGGTGCCGGCGCGATATGGTCCTCGCGCCCCGCCTGGATATAGGCCGGCGTTTCGACCTTGCCGAGATCGATCGGCACGCCTGCAACCTTCAGCGTGCCCGGCTCGACCAGCTTGTTGTCCCGATAAAGGTCGCGCAGATATTTGAGGTGCCACTTGGACGGCAGGTTGGTCGTGTCGCCGTTCCAGTGCAACAGGTCGAACGCCGGATAATCCTCGCCGAGCAGATAGTTGTTGACGACATAGTTCCAGATCAGGTCGCGCTGGCGCAGCATGTTGAACGTCGTCGCCATATAGCGCCCGTCGAGATAGCCGGTCTGCCCGCCCAATTGTTCGATCAGCTTGTCCATGCCGTCGTCGATCAGCAGGTTGAGGTCGCCGGGTTCGGTGAAATCGACCTGGGCGGTGAAGAAGGTCGCGCTCTCCACCTTGTCCGCCTCGCCCCTGGCAGCGAGATAGGCGAGCGTCATCGCCAGCGTCGTACCCGCTACGCAATAGCCGATGGTGTTGACCGACGGCACATCGAGCAAATCGCGCATCGTGTCGATCGCATCGACCTGGGCAAGGCAATAGTCGTCCTGCGACACGTTGATCATCGTCTCGTCGGCGGATTTCCATGACACCATGAAGACGGAGAACCCCTGCTCCACCGCCCAGCGCACGAAGCTCTTCTTCTCGTTGAGGTCGAGGATGTAGAAGCGGTTGATCCAGGGCGGGAAGATGACGAGCGGAATTTCGTGCACCTGCTTCGTCGCCGGCTTGTACTGGATCAACTGGTAGAGCGTCGTCTCCTTGATCACCTTGCCCGGCGTCGTGGCGATATTCTCGCCCAGCGTGAAGGCGCCGGGATCGACATGGGTCAGCTGCCCCTTCGCCATATCGGACAGCATATGCTCGAGCCCCTTGAGCATGCTCTCGCCGCGCGTTTCGATCACCTTTTCCAGCGCCTCGGGGTTGGTCAGCGCGAAATTGCTCGGGCTCATCGCGTCGACGAGCTGGCGGGTCATGAAGCGGACCTGCTCCTTCTGCTTCGGCGCCAGTCCTTCGATCGCATCGATGCTCGCCATCATCTGATCGGCGACGAGCAGATAGGCGCGGCGGATCATGTCGAACATCGGATGGTCGTGCCACTGGTGCGCGGCGAAGCGGCGGTCGGGCTTCTCCTCGCCCTCCTCGCTGTCGCCTGCCGATTGCCCGAGAAAGCGCGACCAGAGCGCCAGGCTCTGCTGCCAGAAATCGGCCTGCTGTTCGGCCAGACGTTCGGGATCGAACGACCATTGCGGAAAGGCCGAGGCGGGGTTGGCCATGATTTCGGGCGTCATCCGGCCCAGCTGTTCCTGCCCGTCCTCGCCCGCGCGCACCATCTGGCGCGACATGTGCTCTAGAATGAGTTGCTGCGCCCGGCCCATCACGCCGGTCCAATGCTGCATATCCTCGAGGTTCGGCGTCTCGAAGGTCCGGGTGAATGGCGAAGTCGTGCCGGTGTCGGTCATGATGATCCTCCCACGGGTTCGGTGTTAGGCGAAAAACCTCTGTCATCATAGCGATTGGCGATGCCGGGCGTTCCTTCCTATATGGGCGGAAACGAAGGGAGACGATCATCATGGACGCACGCGGCGGTATTGGCGGAAGCCTGGCAGGACTCGACCTCAGGGAAGAGATCGACCGGCTGCGCAAGGAGCGCAATGCGGTGATCCTCGCCCATTACTACCAAACGCCCGACATCCAGGACATCGCCGATTTCGTCGGTGACAGCCTCGATCTGTCGCGCAAGGCGGCGGACACCGATGCCGATGTGATCGCCTTTTGCGGCGTGCGCTTCATGGCGGAAACGGCGAAGATCCTGTCGCCGGAAAAGACGGTGATCCTGCCCGACATGGACGCCGGGTGCAGCCTCGAAGATTCGTGCCCGCCCGACAAGTTCAGGGCGTTCCGCGAGGAACATCCCGATCATATCGCGCTGACCTACATCAACTGCTCCGCCGAGGTGAAGGCGCTCTCCGACATCATTGTGACCTCGTCTTCCGCGGAAAAGATCCTCAGCCAGATCCCCGAGGACCAGAAGATCATCTTCGCGCCCGACAAGCATCTGGGCGGCTATCTCGCCCGCAAGACGGGGCGTGACATGCTGCTATGGCCGGGCGTGTGCATCGTCCACGAGGCGTTCAGCGAGAAGGAACTGCTCAAGCTCAAGGCGCAGCATCCCGGCGCGCCTGTGCTCGCGCATCCGGAATGCCCGGCGGCGATCCTCGACCATGCCGATCATATCGGATCGACCAGTTCTATCCTCGCCGAGGCGAAGGCAACCGAGAGCGACACCGTGATCGTCGCCACCGAGCCGCACATCATGCACCAGATGGAAAAGGCGCTGCCCGAGGTGACGTTCATCGGCGCGCCGGGCGCGGACGGCAACTGCAACTGCAATATCTGCCCGTATATGGCGCTGAACACGATGGAGAAGCTCTACACCTCGCTCCGCGATCTGAAGCCGCAGATCGAGCTTGACGAGGAAGTGCGCGTGCAGGCCAAAAAGAGTCTCGACCGGATGCTCGCCATGGCCAGCGGGACCGTCGGCATGGGAGACATCGGCGCGCCCGAGGTGACGGGAGACTAGGTTTCACCGTTTGCCCTGAGCTTGTCGAAGGGCTGCTTTTCTCTTTAGAACGCAAGCAGAAAGGCAGGGCTTCGACAGGCTCAGCCCAATCGGAGCCTTGTATGCGAGCCAGACCCGAAACCGCCGCCCGATGATTGCCCGGCTCCGCTCCTTCTGGCTTTCGGTCAATGCCAGCTACTGGTTCTATCCGGCAATCTTTTCGCTGGCGGCGGCCGCGCTCGCCTTTTTCACCGTCTATCTCGATCGCAACGGCTTTGCCGAATGGCTGAACGAAATCAGCTGGCTGCACGCCAGCCGCCCCGAAGGCGCTCGGACCGTGCTGACCGTCATCGCCGGATCGATGATCGGCGTCGCATCGACGGTCTTTTCGATCACCATCGCCGCCGTCGCCTATGCCAGCGGCAATTACGGGCCCCGCCTGCTCACCAACTTCATGCAGGACAAGGGCAACCAGCTCTCGCTGGGCACCTTCATCGCCACCTTCGTCTATGCCGTGCTCGTGCTGCGCGTGGTGCGGAGCGAGGACGAACAACCGAGCGATGCGATCGACGCGGGCGCGACCGCCCTGCCCGGCTTCACGCCACAGCTTTCACTGCTCGTCGCGACCGTCATGGTGATGATCGCCATCGCCGTGCTCGTCTTCTTCCTTCACCACATTCCCGACAGCATTCGCATCAACACCGTGCTCAAGGGGATCGGGCGGCGGATGCTCGAACAGATCCGCTATCGCTTCCCCAACGAACGCGGCGACGAGGAACCGTCGGAACGCGACGAGGGCACGCCCGTTCGCGCCGATTTTTCGGGCTATATCCAGATCATCGATTTCGAGAATCTCGACGAGATCGCGAAGGATCGGGGCTGCACGATCGGGCTGCGCCAGCGCACCGGCGATTTCGTCCATCTCGGCGTACCACTCGCCGAGATTTCGGGCCGCGAACCCGATGACGACCTGTGCGACGATATCCGCAAATGCTTCAGCGTCGGCGGAATGCGGACGCCGACTCAGGATCTGGAATTTCTGTTCGACGAGATCGTGGAGATCGCGCTGCGGGCGCTGTCGCCGGGGATCAACGACCCCTTCACCGCGATCACCTGCATGCACTGGCTCGCGGCGGGAATGGCCGAGCTCGGCAATCGCGATCTCGACCGCGGGCCCGAGCAGGAGACCTACGACCGCGAGCGCGTCAAACCGCTCAACGACGATTTCGGCCATTTCGTGCAGCGCGGTTTCGGCGGCATCCGCGCATCGGCCGCGGGCAGCGCCATGGCATCGAAGAAATTCATCGACGCGCTTTACAGCGCCTCGCTCGGCTGCACCAATGGCGAGCGGCGGCAGCGCCTTCTCGACGAGGGCAGGCTGCTCGTCGAACAGGCACGCAAGACCCTCAAGGGCCCGTCGCTGATCGAACTCGAAGACCGGCTCAAGGAATTCGAACGCACCATCCTCGACATGCGCGATTAGGCCGTCGCCATGGCGTCGATGCTTTGCTAGCCTTGCATCCGCTATCTGGGAGACCTGTCTTGCGTAAATCCGTTCTCGCCGTTCTTCTCATCGCCGCGCCCGCCCTTGCCTTCGCGCAGGCGGCGGAAGACCCCTATCTCTGGCTCGAGGAGATCCAGGGCGAACGCGCGCTCGAACAGGTCCGCACCTGGAACGAACGCACCGAGGAAGACCTCGCCGCGACGCTCGGCTTCGAGGAACATCGCGCCCGCGCGCTCGCGCTGCTCAACGATCAGAACCAGATCGCCGAGCCCGACCAGGTGCAGGACGACATGATCACCAATTTCTGGATCGACGGCGATCACCCGCGCGGGCTGTGGCGGATCACCTCTCGCGAGGCCTTTCTGGCCGGCGATCCCGAATGGCGCATTCTGATCGATGTCGGCGCGCTGGGCGAGGCCGAAGGCGAGAGCTGGGTCTGGCACGGCGCCAACTGCCTCGCGCCGGACTATCAGCGCTGCCTTGTCAGCCTGAGCCCCGGCGGTTCGGACGCCGATGTGACGCGCGAATTCGATATCGGCACGGGCGAATTCGTCGAAAACGGCTTCTTCATTCCCGAATCGAAGGGCGGCGCGACTTGGGTCGACGCCGACACGCTGCTCGTCGCGACCGATTTCGGCGAAGGGACGATGACGACCTCGGGCTATCCGCGCCTCGTCAAGGTCTGGGAGCGTGGAACGCCATTGACCGAAGCCCGGACGATCTTCGAAGGCGGCGTCGAAGAGATCAGCGCGGGTGGCTTTGCGATGATGGATGGCGACACGCGGCGTGTCTTTGTGAATCGCGGCAAGACCTTCTGGACCGGCGATGTCATGCTCTACGGCGAGGACGGCACCCTCCATCCCGTGCCCAAGCCCGACACCGCCGATGTGCATGACGTGTTCGACGGCCAGCTGATCGTCCTGCTCAACGAAGACCTCGAAGCGGGCGGCACAACCTTCCCGCGCGGCGCGATCGTCGCCTACGATCTCGACGCCATTGCGGCGGGCGAGACCCCTGCCCCGTCGCTCGTCATGGCGCCGAGCGAGAGCCAGGCGATCGAGGAAGTCGCCGCGACCGAGAACGTGCTCTGGGTGAAGGCGCTCGACGACGTATCGGGGCGCCTCTTTGCGTTGCGCCGCACCGCCGATGGATGGTCACAGACCGCAATCGACCTCGCCGACAATGCCACCGTGCATATCGTGGAAACGGGCGACACGGTCGCCTTCGCCACCGTCGAGGGGATGCTGACGCCGCCGACGCTGTACGCTGTCAGCGAGGACGGCACGGCCCGCGACATCCAGTCGCTCCCGGCGCAGTTCGATGCTTCGAACATGATCGTCGAGCAGCATTTCGCGACCTCGGCCGACGGGACGCAGGTGCCCTATTTCCTCGTCGCGCCGCGTGATCGCGAAGGCCCGGTGCCGACGCTGATGCACGGCTATGGCGGCTTCCGCGCTGCGCAGACCCCGACCTATCTGACGCACCAGCCCTATCGCTCGGGCCCGCTCGGGCTCTTCTGGGTCGAGGAGGGCAATGCCTATGTCCTCGCCAATATCCGAGGCGGCGGCGAATATGGCCCGGCCTGGCACGAGGCGGCACTGCGCGAGAACCGGCAGCGCTCCTTCGACGATTTTCACGCCGTCGCCGAAGACCTGATCGCGCGCGGCATCACGACGGCCGGGCAGATCGGGATTTCAGGACGTTCGAACGGCGGCGTCCTTGTCGGCGCATCGGCGAACCAGCGGCCCGATCTTTACGGCGCCGTCATTTCCGGCTCGCCGCTCGACGACATGCGCCGCTATTCGCAGCTCCTCGCCGGCGCGAGCTGGATGGACGAGTACGGCAATCCCGATATCGCCGAGGACTGGGCGTTCATGCAGGACTGGTCGCCCTATCAGAACCTGACCGATGTCGATGGCTACCCCGCCACCTTCTACTATCTCTCGACGCTCGACGACCGCGTCCATCCCGGCCATGCGCGCAAGATGGCGGCGAAGCATCAGGCGTTCGGCCAGACCTTCTACTATCGCGAGGCGATCGAGGGCGGCCATTCGGTCGGCGCCGACCGGGCCGAGGACGCGATGCGCGCCGCGTTGCTTCTCGCTTTCCTCAATCGCGAGCTGGAAGACGGGGAGTGACACCGGAAAACGTCATTGCGAGCGAAGCGAAGCAATCCAGGGCCATAGGCGCTTCTCTTTGCGGCCCTGGATTGCTGCGTCGCCTTCGGCTCCTCGCAATGACGGAAAGAACCACCCCATGACGTTCACGCTCGACGGCTTCGATGTCACCGCGTTTGTCGAGATGACGCTGGCCGAAGACCTGGGCCCGCGTGGCGATGTGACATCCGAGGCGGTGATTCCGGCCGATGCGCGCTTTCGCGGTGTCATGGACAGCCGCGACGCGATCACCGTTGCCGGGCTGCCGATCGCCGAAGCGTTTTTCCGACATCTCGATCCCGATTGCGCGATCGAGCGGCTGATCGAGGACGGAACGGCCGTCGAATCGGGCACCGACCTTCTCCACATTCGCGGCAATGCCCGGGCGATGCTCACGGCCGAACGCTCGGCGCTCAACACCGTCCAGCACCTGTCGGGTATCGCAACGATGACGCGCGAATATGTCGCGAAGATCGAGGGAACGGGGGCAACGCTGCTCGACACGCGCAAGACGATCCCCGGCCTCAGGGTCATCGAGAAATACGCGGTCCGCATGGGCGGCGGGCAGAACCACCGCATGGGCTTGTGGGATGCGGCGATGGTCAAGGACAACCATGTCGCGGTCGCCGGCGGGATCGAGGAAGCCGTACGCCGCGCCGTATCGTCGGGGGTCGAGACGATCATCGTCGAGGTCGACCGGATCGACCAGATCGAACCCGCTTTGTCCGAGGGCGCGAACCACCTGCTGCTCGACAATTTCACGCCCGAAATGCTGCGTGAAGCGGTGGCGGTGATCGACGGCCGGGCGAAGACCGAAGCCTCGGGCGGTATCACCCTCGAAACCATCCGGAAGAAGGCCGAAACCGGCGTCGATTATCTTTCGGTCGGGCGGCTGACCCAATCCGCCCCCGCCGCCGATATCGGTCTCGATTTCAAAAGCGAATGAGGCGTCGGGCGGCCTTCCCCGCCGCGCTTGGTCTGACTCTTTTTGGGACGGCGGCGGCACACGCGCAGGCCGAACAATGCCGGGTGCCCGACCGTATCGAAGCGCCGCGACAGATATCGGTACCTGCCGGAGAACGGCGGGTTCTGCCCATAGACGGCTATACGCTGGCGCTGAGCTGGTCGCCCGAATTCTGCCGGACACGGCGGCGCGAGCCGAACCACCGGTTGCAGTGTGGTGGCGTTCGCAACGGCGGCGCAGGGCGGTTTGGTTTCATTCTTCACGGCCTGTGGCCCGAAGGCCGGGGCCGACAATGGCCGCAATGGTGCCGGCCAGCAAGGCCTCTGCCGCGCAGCCTCGTTCGCCAGCATCTGTGTGTGACGCCGTCGGTAAGCCTGATCCAGCGCGAATGGGCGCGGCACGGCACGTGCGCCACGCGCGATCCGGGCCGCTATCTGCGCGCCGGGGCGATCATGTATCGTGCATTGCGCTACCCGGACATGAATGCGCTGTCGCGCCGTCCGCTCACGGTCGGGCAATTCTCCAGCGCGTTCGCGGCGCGCAATCGCGGCGTCGATCCGTCGATGTTTACGGTGGAAGTGAACGAACGCGGCTGGCTCGAAGAAGTGCGGCTATGTCTCGGTCGCAATTTCCGGCCGCGACGCTGTCCCGCCCATATGCGCGGTTCGCACAACCGAACCCGCATGCAAATCTGGCGCGGCGGGAGCTGATTCTGTCAGAACCTCGCTGGTGCGGCGATTTTCCGTCAGGAAAATTCTAACAAGCTAACGCCTCGCGCTCCCCTCGACCGTCACCGTGGACGGGTGATGCTTGTCGAGATGCTTCTTGATGATCCTGAGATTGCGCGTGTTGGAGCGGAAGAAGAAGTCCGCCGCGTCGCCGACAAAGGGCACCGCCCCGATCAGCGTATCGAAGCCGACATTGCCCATCATCCGGGCGATCTTCCATTTCGGCATGCCGAGATTGCGCGCTTCCCAGACGAGATAGGTCCCCATTGCGGCGGCAATGACATCGCCAACCACCGGGACCAGACCGAGCAGGAAATCGAGGCCAAATTTGCGATTGATGACCGGCATGGTGAAGCTGCGTTCGAGCAGCTGTTCCATCGCCTGGATGCGCTGGCGCACGGACGCGGGATCGCGGCCGATTTCCGGGAATTGGCCGGCAATCCGGTCCAGATGCTGCTGGTTCAGGGCCATGTTCTGCGCTCCAATCACTCTATCAACCGGCGTAACACCGCTCGGTTCCCGTTATATGGAGATGATACAGCTCAATCGCCAGACGCGGCGATCAACTGGTCCAGCGGATGGGAGGCATAGGCGTTGGTCTCGAACCCCGTCAGCCGCGACGAAACGAGCCACCAGCGGATCGGCCGCAGCAGCGGGATGAAGGGCATCGAATCCTGCAAGGCGCGCGCCGCCTTCGCCGTGGCCAGTACGCCGACGCCGGGCGTTTCGTTTTCCGCGAACAGATCGAGCGCGGCTTCATATTCCTCGCTGCACGCCGGGTTCGCATCGCAACGAAAGACGTTGAAATACCATGTCCCGCGATCGGTCGCCGCGACCCGGTCGACAAGGCGGAGATCGGCATCGCCGTCGAAAGGCACGCGTTCGACATCGAGGCCAATCGCTCCCCAATCTGTCGCGATGACGGCAAAGATCGGGCGGCTTCCCGCTTCGTCGGGCAACGCGATGCGCAGGGGCGGAATTTCGCCGTTCGCGTCCTCCCATGACGCTATGGCAGTCCGTGCGAAGGCCCTGCGGCGATCCATGTCCGCCTCGATCCAGCCGGGCATCTGATAGGGGCCGACACCTTGCGCGGACGGCGCGATGATCAGCGAGCGCGGCTCGGCTTCCGGTCTGTCGAGCATGGCCGCCAGCCGTTGCCGGTCGATCGCCAGCGCCAGCACCCGGCGATTCTCCGGTTCGGCGAGAAACCCGTCGAACTCGACGACCTGCAGGCCGAACAGCCCTTCCACCGGGTCGATCTGCAGTTGCGCCGCGTCGGGCCGGATCGCCTCGGCATAGGGCAAGGTTGTCCAGCCGCCGCCCGCGACCAGATCGACCCGGCCGAGTTCGAACAGCGCCACCGCCATGGCCGGCGGGGCGTATTCGAGCTCCACGAGGGGCCGGACGGCGCTCACCTCGGGGTCGGCTGAGGTGCCGTAACGAACCAGATCGATGCCGTCGCGATCATCGGACAACGGCGCGAGCGGCCCCACTCCGCCTTCGGTGGTCCAAAAGGCCATTTCGGGCTGGGCCAGCAGACGGAGAAGGTCGGTGCGCGGCCGGCGCAGCACGAGCTCGATGACGAACGGCGTCACCGCGTTGATTTCCTCGATATCGGAGAGCAGCGGCGCGAGCCGATTGCCGCTTCCTGCACGCGTTGCATTGCGAAGCCGCCGTGCGACTTCACCGGCGGTCACCGCCGTCCCATCGGGCCATTCGATATCGTCGATCCGAAAGATATAGGTCCGCCCTTCGTCGAGCACGGTCCACCGCGCAGCAAGACCCGCCTCGATCTCCCCCTGCGGATCGAGCCTGACAAGCCCCTGAGCCGTGGCCTGGAGAAGCATAGCGGCATTGTCGTCGGGCGGGACGCGGTCGGGATCGGCAAGATCCGGCTGCTCGCCGATGGCGGCGATAAGGACAGGGCCGGTCTCTTCGCCCTGCCCGCATGCGGCGGCGGCGATCAGCATCGCGAGGACGAGAAAACGGCGCTTCATACCGGGCTGTCCTATCATTCGCGCGGCGCGACGGACAGATCACACGAAGCAACGGATTGGAGACAGGAAAATCAGTTTTGTGCAGTGCATCACAACGGTTGCGGTCAACCCCGCGCATCACTAGTGCTAAGCACTCATTTCGTTGCAACTCCGGAAGATTTTGATGGCACAAACCGGCTCTGGAAAGCGGCCAAAACTGTTTGTCGGGCGCAGCGACAGGCTGATCGCCCGCATCAAGGCGATGATGTACGCCTGGCGCTTCATGGAGCAGGTCGATGGCCAGCTTTTTATGCTGTGGACAAGGCTTCCCAGACGCTATGACGACGAGAGTGTCGGCTACACACCGTCCAATATCTTCGATCTGGTCAAGTGGTATAAGAATGGGGGTGCCGAGCGGCTTTGCTTCATTGATCAAGCCGACCGCTACCCCGAGGACGCGATTCCTCTCGACAGCGACGAATTCAAAGGCGCTTTGCGACACGGTTTCGATCGTGATCGCTTTGCCGGTTCGGATGATGTCTTCGTGCGCCGCGGGACGGGTTGGTATTTCTTTTCCGACGAACCAGTAAGTGCAAATTATATCAGGAGGGGCGTCCGC
>NZ_CAKZNF010000087.1 GCF_937129435.1 uncultured Parasphingopyxis sp.
GGTCAAACCGGGCGTTCCGCGCCCCATCGCGCCCGACGAGGCTGTTGCGCTCGCCGAAGATGTCGCTGCACAGGCCGACGAACCCTGGGTCGCCGCGCGCGACTGGGCGATATTGCTGCTGCTCTACGGATCGGGCTTGCGCGTCAGCGAGGCGCTGGGGATCACCGGGCGCGCGCTGCCGCTGGGCGAGACGCTCTCCGTCACCGGCAAGCGCGACAAGACGCGGATCGTGCCGCTGCTGCCCAGGGTGCGCGCGGCGATCGAGGATTATGTCCGGCTCTGCCCGCACCCCATGGCGCCCGACACGCCGATCTTCCGCGGCAAGCGCGGCGGCCCGCTCGGCAGCGATGTGGTGCGCCGGGCCGTGCGTGGGGCGAGGGTGCGATTAGGTCTGTCGGGCCGGACGACACCGCACGCGCTCCGCCACAGCTTCGCAACGCACCTCCTCGCACGCGGCGCCGACCTGCGCGCGCTGCAGGAACTGCTCGGCCATGCCAGCCTCAGTTCGACGCAGGTGTATACGGCGGTGGACGCGGCGCACCTGCTCGATGTCTATCGCCACGCGCACCCAAGGGCATGATGCGGCTCATCGCGCCTCTCGTCGGATCAATGGCGGTCGTTGTCTCGCTTACTGCGGGCTGTAGCGACAGTTCGGGCGATGGTTCCGTGTCATTTGAGTGTTTTGGTGCGCGAGCAGATGAGAGGACGGGCGACACAGTGGTCGTAGAAGGCACGTTGATCCTGTTGCCCGACCAATGGGCAGGTCTGAATTCAGAACTTTGTCCCCGGCGAAACCTTGCGCTTCGAGACCACAACTCGGGTTGCGACACAAATTCAGTCCCGCTTGGTTGCAGACCAGCTACCGGACTGCACTGACGCGTCCTTTTGCGCGGCACGGGTGCGAATGCGAGCGCGCGTGATATCCAAATCAGATAACGATTCTGCACGCTGTAGTTATGACGGGTCGAGATTTTACTCGCTTTTGCCCGTAGAGCTTATTCGAAGCGAACAACTAGGACCGTCGGAAGCCATGCGGATTTATCGGCGAACGGAAGAGGCACGTTACGATCCGACTACCGAAGAGATGCCAAACTGCATGCCCTAGAAAGTTAGCTTGACGGTTTCCAGGTGAAGACCCGATAAAGATACCCCGCCACCAGCAGGCCCAGGATCACGTTCGACACCGGGGTCAGCCAGCCGCCGACACGGTCGTAGCTCTCGCCGAGATGATAGCCGGCCATCGCCAGCGCGGTCGTCCAACTCAGCGTGCCGAGGCTCGACCAGAAGAGGAAGGGAAGAGTGCGCATCCCGAACAGCCCGGCGGGGATCGAGATCAGCGAGCGGATTGTCGGGATCAGGCGGCCGAAGCAGACGAACCAGCGGTTGTACTTGTCGAAGAAGCGGTCGCCGCGCTCGACCTCGCGCCATTCCAGCGTCAGCAGCCGGCCGAAATGGTCGACGAGCCAGCGCAAGCGCTCGAGCCCCACGGCGCGGGCAAGCATGTACCAGAGGAAATTGCCGGCCATCGCGCCCGCCGTTCCGGCAAGGATGGCGCCCCAGAGCGTCACCGAACCGCGCTGCGCCTCGAGCCCGGCCAAGGGCATGATGACTTCGGATGGCACGGGCGGGAACACCGTTTCGAGCAGCATCATGAGCGCGATGCCGAGATAGCCCGATTGCTGCACCCATTCGGTAATCCAGTCGGCCACCGGCTACAGCTTGCTCTCGATCGCGTCCCAGATCATGCCCACTGTGTCGGTGCCGTTGAAATTGTCGATCGAGACGATGCCGGTCGGCGAGGTTACGTTGATCTCGGTCAGATAGCCGCCGATCACGTCAATGCCGACGAAGATCAGCCCGCGCTTCTTCAGTTCCGGCCCCAGCGCCTCGCAGATTTCCAGCTCGCGCGGGGTGAGTTCGGACTGCGCGCCCGATCCGCCGACGGCGAAGTTCGATCGGATCTCGCCCTTCTTCGGCAGCCGGTTGACGCCGCCCGCCGCTTCGCCGTCGACGAGCACGATCCGCTTGTCGCCCTGGCTGACATCGGGGAGGAACGCCTGCACCATATACGGCTCGACCCAGACGTCGCCGAACAGCTCCGCGAGCGCGGGGAGATTGCCGTCGTCGGGACCGATTTTGAACACCGCGCTCCCCGCATTGCCGTAAAGCGGCTTCACCACGATATCGCCATGCTGCCGCTGGAACGCGCGGACATCGTCCAGGCTGCGCGTGATCAGCGTCGGCGGCATGAACTCGGCGAAATCGAGGACGAAGATCTTTTCCGGCGCGTTGCGCACGGCGGCGGGATCGTTGACGACGAGCGTATCGGGCTGGATCCGTTCGAGCAGGTGCGTCGCGGTAATGTAGGAAAGGTCGAAGGGCGGATCCTGCCGCATCAGCACGACATCGATATCGCCGCGCAGGTCCAGCGTCTCCCAGTCGCCGAAGGAGAAATGATCGCCCTCGACGCGCTGCACGGTGACCGGCCGGGCGCGGGTCTTGAGCGTCCCTTCGGTCGTGTAGCTCAGCGCATCGACATCGTAATGCCAGATCGCATGGCCGCGCGCCTGCGCCGAAAGCATCAGCGCAAAGCTCGAATCGCCGGCGATCTTGACCTTTTCCATGGGGTCCATTTGGACCGCGACATTGAGCGGCATGGAATTCTCCTCGGACGTGATGCTGCGACCCTATATGCCGTTTAGGCTGAGCTTGTCGAAGCCCTGCCTTCTTTAAGGACAGAAAGAAATCAGTCCTTCGACAAGCTCAGGACAAACGGTTGGTACTGCATCCACGAGCATGGCGTGCAGTCGAGCGTCAAACCGATGCGCCGCCGATCCACGCATTTTCGATATGGTGCGGGCGGCCGCGCGGGGAAAGGAGGATCACGTCGATCCGCACATCCTCCCCCTCGGTCGCATAGCGTGGCGCGAGGATTTCGGCGGCGGCGGCGACGCGGGCGAGGCGGCGTTCGTCGATGGCGTGGGCCAGTTCCTCGTCCTGCGCGCGCGTCTTCACCTCGACAAAGACGATACAGTCCCTGTGCCGCATGACGAGGTCGATCTCTCCGCGCGGCGTGCGCACCCGCCGGTCGAGCACCCGATAGCCCTTGAGCCGCAGCCAGAGCGCGGCGCGGGTTTCGCCCTTTCGACCGCGTTTCTCGGCCGCGCGGCGGCTCATCGGCTTTCCTTGAGGGCTAACGCCCTGTCGTAGAGGTCGCCGCGCTTCAAACCGAAGCGTCCCGCCACCTCCGCCGCCGCTTTTCCCGGCGCCAGCCGGTCCAGCGCTTCGACCAGCGCGGTATCGAGCGCTTCGTCGTCCGGTGCTTCCGCCTCGCCCGGCGGCCCGATCACGATGACGATTTCGCCCTTGGGCGGTGCGTCGGCATAGCGGTCCGCCAGACCGGCGAGCGTGCCGGTCGCGCTTTCCTCGAACCGCTTGCTGATCTCGCGCACAACCGCCGCCTCGCGGTTCCCAAGGCCGCCGGCGAGCGCCGCAAGCGCTTTTCCGAGCCGCGGCCCGGATTCATAGAGCACGATGCTGGCGAGAATGGGCTTCAGCTCCGCAATGGCATCGTCGCGCGCCTTGGCCTTGGCCGGTAGGAAACCGGCGAATAGAAATCGATCGGTCGGCAGGCCGGCAAGCGTCAGCGCGGCAATCGCCGCACTCGGCCCCGGCAGGGTCGTTACATAATGCCCCGCCGCCTTCGCCTCGCGCACCAGCTTGAAGCCGGGATCCGAGATCAGCGGCGTTCCCGCGTCGGACACGAGCGCGATCGCCTCGCTGCCCAGCCGCTCGACGATGCGGGCCCGTGTTTCGGCATCGCTATGGTCGTCGTAACGGATGATCGGTTTGCGGATTTCGAGATGGTTGAGCAGCTTCGCCGTCACCCGGCTGTCCTCCGCCGCGATCGCATCGGCGCGCTTCAGCACGTCCACGGCGCGGAAAGTGATGTCTTGCAAGTTGCCGATCGGGGTCGCGACGATATACAGTCCGGGTTGTAGCGTTTCGATCATAAGGTTCTCGTCATGGCACTGTCTTGGTTCTCCGCGCAACGGCGCGCGGTCTTCACCCGCATCGGCGTCGTCTTCGCGGCGCTGTCGCTGGCGGCGTGTCAGTCGATCATCCCGGGCGGGCAGCGACCGCAGGAAGAAGTGCCACCGACCGTCGAGCAGCCGCCCGAACGGCCCATCGAACAGGGCATTCCGGAAGATCGGGAACGCCAGCGCGTCGCCTTGCTCGTCCCGATGACGGGCAACAATGCCAGTGTCGGCCAGTCGATCGCCAATGCCGCGAACATGGCGATCCTCGATACCGGCGGCGAACGCGTGCGGATCACGACCTATGATACGGCGGCGCAGGGCGGCGCATCGGGTGCGGCGAATCGCGCGCTGGCCGATGGCAACCGTCTGTTCCTCGGTCCGCTACTCGGCGACAATGTCCGCGTGGTGGGGCCGCTTGCGCGCAGCGCCGGGGTGCCTGTCATCAGCTTCTCGAACGATACGGGCGTGGCCGGAAACGGCGCCTATGTGATGGGCTTTACGCCGGCCCAGGCGATCGACCGGGTTGTGGGCTATGCCTATGACAACGGCGCACGGCGTTTCGCGGCGCTGATCCCCGAAGGGTTGTACGGCCAGCGCGCGCAGGCCGCGTTCAACCAGGCGGTAACGAGCCGGGGAGGGCGTGTCGTCGCCACCGGCAACTATTCACGCTCGGGCCGGTCGCTGCAGCTCGCGGTGACGCAGTTGAACGGCGAGGACGAATTCGATGCGCTGCTCGTCGCCGATAGCGGCGCCACGGCGGCACAGGCGGTGGAACAGCTGCGTTCGCTGGGCCGCGAAAATGTGCAGATCATGGGCACCGAACTCTGGAACAACCAGCCCAATCTCGGCTCCAATGCGGCGATGCGCGGCGCGATCTTCGCCAGCGTGCCCGACGGCATGTTCCAAACGCTGAGCCGGCGTTATCGGGAGCGGTTCAGCGGCTCTCCCTATCGGCTCTCGAGTCTTGGCTATGACGCCGCGCTGCTCGTCGTCCGGATCGCGCAAAGCTGGGAGCCGGGCTCGGCCTTCCCGGTCAGCGAACTTCTCGACGAAGGCGGGTTCACCGGCGTCGACGGCGCGTTCCGGTTCAGCCAGTCGGGAATTGCCGAACGTGCGCTCGAGGTGCAGCGGATCACGGCCAGCGAGCCGACCGTTGTGTCGCCCGCGCCAACGGGGTTTTAGGTCAGAACACCGGCTTGAACGCCGTCATTGCGAGCATAGCGAAGCAATCCAGAGCCAAGAACGACAACGCCTGTGGCTCTGGATTGCCGCGTCGCCTTCCGCTCCTCGCAATGACGACTGACCATGGTCTGCGCGGTCACTCACGCGGCGAGCATGTCTTCACTGACCAATTCTGCGATCAGACCGTTGAGAACCAGCCGTCCCTGAGGCGAGGTGGCAATCCTGTTGCCATCGACTGTCAACAGGCCCTGTGAGACAAGTCGTTTCAAGGCCTGCTCATCGATGGCGCGGGCAGCGAGCGAATCGCGCGCAATACCCTCGCGCAGCCTGAGCCCCATCATCAGCGCCTCGACGGCCCGTTCCCGATCCGTCAGCGTGTCTTCGCGCTGCATGCCATGGCCGTTGCGCTCGACGGCGGTCAGCCAGTTTTCCGGTTTGCGATGGCGCACCGTCGCCATGCCGCCGCGCCGCCCATGAGCGCCGGGTCCGACGCCCGCATAGTCGCCATAGCGCCAGTAGATCAGGTTGTGCCGGCTCTCCTCGCCGAGGCGGGCATGGTTGGAAATCTCATAGGTCGGAAGCGCTGCACCTTCGGTCAGCTCCTGCGTCGTCTCGAACAGTGCGGCGGCGCGATCGTCGTCCATCGGTGCGAAGGCGCCCTTGCGGACATCGCTTTCGAACCGCGTGCCCGGCTCGATGGTGAGTTGATAGAGCGAGAGATGGCTCGTGCCGAAGCCGATCGCGCGGGAAAGCTGGTCGCGCCACTGCGGCTCGCTCTGCTCCGGAGTTGCATAGATCAGATCGAAACTAACCCGGTCGAAGACGGCTTGGGCGATATCCAGCGCCGCGAGCCCTTCGCCGACCGAATGTTCACGGCCGAGGAAGCGCAGCGTTTCGTCGTCGAGCGATTGCAGCCCGAGCGAGACGCGGTTGATGCCTGCATGGGCCAAATCACCGAACCGCGCAGCCTCGACCGAGGTCGGATTGGCTTCGAGGGTGATCTCGATAACATCGGCCACTTTCCAATGGCCGCTTGCCGCGTCGATGAGCGCCTGAACCGTCTCCGGCGCCATCAGCGAAGGCGTGCCGCCGCCGAAGAAGATCGAGACCAGCCGCCGTCCGGGCAGTTCGGCCGCTTCGTGCGCCAGATCGGCCAGCAGCGCAGTCTTCCACGCCGCCTGGTCGATATCGGCGCGGACATGGCTGTTGAAATCGCAATAGGGGCATTTCGAAAGGCAGAAGGGCCAATGGATATAAAGCGCGATGTCGCGCGTTTTGCCGCTATCGACCGGAGGAGTTGCGTTCATGTCCATCGTTGTCGCCCGTGCGCTTACCGTCTTCGCCGCCGTTGCGCCACTCGCCGCCTGCGTGACCGGATATTCGATGGGTTCGCCCGACCCGCGCCCCGCGCAGCAGGTCGAGCAGGGCGATCTCGCGCGGTCGATGATCGACGGTCACAACCGCGCCCGGCGCGATGTCGGCGTTCCCGCCCTGCGATGGGACGCTTCGCTCGCCGCCGATGCCGAGGCCTATGCCGAGGAAATGGCCCGCACGCGCCGGTTCGAGCACTCGGATCAGTCGAGCCGGCCGGGGCAGGGCGAGAACCTCTTCATGGGCTCGCGCGGCGCGTACAGCTATGCCGAGATGGTGCGGCTCTGGATCGATGAGCGCGGGCTTTATCGCGACGGCGAATTCCCGAACGTCAGCCGCAACGGCAACTGGCGCGACGTCGCGCACTATACGCAGATCGTTTGGAGCACGACGCGCTCGGTCGGCTGCGGCGTCGCCTCGAATGCGCGCGACGACTATCTCGTGTGCCGCTACACGCCGCAGGGGAATGTCGTCGGCGAACGTGCTTTCCGCTAGAAAACCGCGTCGATCAGTTTCTTGAACGCGCGGGCGCGGTGGCTCATCGCGTGTTTCCGCTCGGGCTCCATCTCGCCGAAGGTGATGTCGAAACCGTTCGGCACGAAGACGGGATCGTAACCGAAACCTTTGTCGCCGCGCGGGGGCCAGACGAGTTCGCCAGCAACCTCTCCCTCGAATGTCTCGCAATGCCCGTCGGGCCAGGCGAGCGACAGCGCGCAGGTGAAATGCGCGGTGCGCGGCGTATCGGTGCCCTGTTCGCGGAGCGCATCCTCGACGGTCCGCATCGCCAGCGCGAAATCCTTGTCAGGCCCGGCCCAGCGCGCCGAATAGATGCCGGGCGCGCCGCCCAGCGCATCGACGACGAGCCCGCTATCGTCGGCCAGCGCCGGCAGGTTCGCGCCGGTCGCAGACGCCCGCGCCTTCAGCTCGGCATTGCCGATAAAGCTGTCTTCGGTCTCTTCGGGCTCGGGCAGGCCGAGCTCGCCGGCGCTGACCACCTCCATCCCGTGTGGCCGCAGCAAATCGCCGATCTCGCGGACCTTGCCCGGATTGTGGCTCGCAATGACGATCCGCCCGGGTTCGAGCTTCCGGTTCACGCCACCGCCTTGTCCTGCGCCGCGAAGATTTCGGCGCAGCCGATGCGGGCGAGGCGGAGAAGACGCATCAGCGTCTCGTCGTCGAAGGTTTCGCCCTCGGCAGTCGCCTGCACCTCGGCGAGATTGCCGTCGCCGGTCAGCACGAAATTCGCGTCCGCGCCGGCGTTCGAATCCTCGGCATAGTCGAGATCGAGGACGGGCGTGCCGTTGTAGAGTCCGCAGGAGATCGCCGCGATTTTCTGCGCGATCGGATCATGTTCGATCTGGTGATCGGCCATCAGGTGATTGATGGCGATCCGCAGTGCCACCCAGGCGCCCGTGATCGATGCCGTTCGCGTCCCGCCATCGGCCTGGATCACGTCGCAATCGAGCGTGATCTGCCGTTCGCCGAGCTTTTTGAGGTCGGTGACCGCGCGCAAGGATCGCCCGATAAGCCTTTGGATTTCCTGTGTCCGGCCGGATTGCTTGCCACGTGCCGCCTCGCGATTGCCGCGCGTGTGCGTCGATCCGGGCAGCATCCCATATTCGCCGGTAACCCAGCCCTGTCCCTTGCCGCGCAGCCAGGGCGGGATCCGGTCCTCGATGCTCGCGGTACACAGTACGCGCGTGTCGCCGAAGCTGACAAGACACGATCCGGCAGCATGTTTGGTGAAGCCGGGTTCGATGGTGATGGGGCGCATCTGATCGGGCGCGCGTCCGGATGGGCGCATGGAAAGGTCCTCTCGAAAATCGGACCTGCGGCTCTACCGGTGCCGCGCGGGAACGTCCAGCGAAGCCGGGCGCGAAACAGCTAAAGCGTGTCGGCGCTCGAATAAGAGATCGCGACCAGCGGGGCCGGCGCGTGCGGCGCGGCGGGCGGTTGCGGCACGGCGGCATTGAAGCTGATCACGACCCGCGTGCGCTGGCGTTCCCGCTCGCGTTCGCGGCGCTCGATCGCGCGTTCGCGCTGTTCGGCCTGGCGTTCGAACATTGCTTCGCGCTGCTCCGCCTGGCGTTCGATCATCGCTTCGCGCCGTTCGGCCAGGGCTTCCATCTGCCGTTCGAGCTGTTCGGCGCGGCGCTCGGCCTCTGCCGAAAACCGCTCGGCACGCTGTTCGGCGATCCGCTCGATTTCGTCGGCGCGCCGCTCCATTTCGCGTTCGATTCGTTCGGCATTGCGCTCGGCCCGGGCCGCCTGTCGCTCGGCATGCGCGATGGCGCGTTCGCGGGCGCGCTCCGTTTCCTCGCAATCGGCATTGCGGTCGATATCGGCGTCATAATCGACGCGCCAGGCGACCGCGTGCGTCACGCCCCGCACATTCTGCGTTGCCGCGGCAAGGTGCACGGGCGCCAGCTTGGCCGCATTCTCGACAGAGCGGACCGCGACCGGGAAGCCGTGATCGAGCGAGACCGCGCGGCTCACGATGCGCTGGATATGGGGGGTGGCCTGCGCCGCGTCGCGAAGAACGGCTTCGGCGCGCGCGTTCGGCCCCGTTGCCGGGCGCGCCGCTTGCGGGGCGGAAGGGGCAACCGCCGTTTCGGCAGGCGCACCCGGCGCATCCACCGGCCAGAGACTGGCTTCGGCCGGCGGCGTGAGGTTTTTGGCAGGATCCGCGGTATCATGAGCGTCGCCATGCGCTTTGCTGTCCACCGATGTCGTCCCGTTCGACGCCTCGGCGCCGACCGCGATCATCATGCTGGCCGCAAAGACCATGACCAACGCGGCGGCGGGGACGCCGGCTTCGCTGTCGCCCGACACCGGGCGCCCGCCGAGGCGGTTGATCCGGTCCATGATCGGCGTGCGGCGGCCGTTCGCCGCCATGGCGAAGCCCAGCGATTCCGCCTCGCGATCGATGGTGATGCGGCTCAGGCCCGCGGCCAGCGCACCGGCGCGGCCGGTTTCGCGCGCGGCCCGGTCGTCGCAGGCATATTCGCGTTCGATGTCGATCTGGCGCGAGAGATAGTAGATCGCCGGATGGAAGAAGAAGATGTTCGCGATCATCGCCTGGAACAGGCCCAGCAGATAATCCTGACGGCAGATATGCGCGATTTCGTGGACGAGGATCGCCTCGGCCTGTTCGGTCGGCAGCCGCAGGAAGAAGCCCGCGGGAACGAGCACGACCGGCTTGAACACGCCGATGGTGATCGGGGTCGAGATGCGGTCGGATTGCAGGATCGCCGTGCCGCGATCGGCGCCGAGCCGCTCGATCCAGAGCTGGAACCGATCCTGCCACAGGTCGGGAACCTGGGTGATGCCCTCGCGCCGCAGCTTGCGCGTGGCGCCCAGCGCGCGGACATAGCGCGTGCCGAGCCAGCCGAAACCGAGCGCCCAGGCAAAGGTCACGAAGCCGGTCGAACGACCGAGCATGGCGAGGAAGGCCGAGACCGCGTCATCGGCGACGGGCGCGGCGGCGACAGCGGCGACGGGGATTTCGGTCGCCGGCTTCAGCCCGACGAAGAAGGTGACGAGAAAGGCAAGCAACGCGCCGACCATGCCGAAATAGGCGACGCTGAAGCGCAGCTCGGGCTTGGAGCGGGGCACGATCCGGAGCGTGACCGCCACCAGCGCGGCGATCAGCGTGACCTGCCACAGGCTGTGCAGGAGCGCCCAGCCGAGACTATCGATGATCGGGCTTATCGTCTGCGGCATCCTCTGCCTCCCCTTTTTCCGCCTCCAGTTCGGCGATGAAACTCTTGATCTGTGCGATCTCGTCGTCGGACACGTCGTTGCGGCCCAAGGCATGCATGACGAGATCGTTGGTCGAATTGCCGAAAACCGTCCTCACCAGCCGGTCGAGCAACGTCGTGCGCGTTTCCGAAGCGGGCCGCGCGGCGGTATAGTCGAACGACTTGCCCTGGCCCGGGATGCGATTGACGAGGCCCTTGTCGAGCATGCGCTGCATCTGCTTGAGCACCGTCGTATAGCCGACATCGCGGGTGTGCAGGATTTCCTCATGCACCGCGCGCACCGATACCGGCTGCCGTTCCCACACGATCTGCAGGATTTCGGCTTCCGCCTCGGAGGGCGTGGGAAGGGTGTCGGTACGGGCCATGGCTTTGATCTTGGGGGTAACCGCGCCATCGATCTACGGCAAGTGTCGTGATCCGGGTTTCGACGAACGGCATGGGAGCGTCGGCGAATGGCGTTTTTCGTCTGAATTTTCCTGACGGAGAATCGCCGCACCAGCCCTCTCCCCCACCCGGCCTCCCATTCAGAATACGCTAGTGGGAGGCCGGG
>NZ_CAKZNF010000088.1 GCF_937129435.1 uncultured Parasphingopyxis sp.
GCCTTCAACGCTGTCGGCGCGTTTGAAGACTATCGCGTGCAATCGGGCACCGTCCATGAATTTGTGAGCCGCGCCGTCGCCTCCAATCGCGAGCTATTCGTGATTCCCGAGCCGCTGTTCACCTTCCACGGCGCCTATGAGACGATCGTCGGCGAGAACCCGAATTGCGGCTATCTTGTTCGCAAGCCTATTCTGGATGGTGTCAATCTGACGGCGCGCAAGTTGCTGCTGATGGAGCCGGGGCAGGGCGGCCGGGGCAAGGCGCGGAAGGTCGGGCCGATGATCATGGCCAACGCCCATCGCAAGGACGACAAAATCGCATGGTTGACCAATGTCGACAAGAAAGGCCGCCACGACGACAAGGTTCAGCACGCGCATGCGATGTTCCTCGGTTTCGACAAGGCGCAAGGGCGACTGCGCGTCGCCGTTCGGCACAAGGGCCAGCTACGCGTGTTCGTCAATCGCGACATTATCCGCTCCGATGACGCTTTCGACAGCCATGGCGGCCTGTCGATCATGGAATTCGATGTGCTCGAATATGTCGAGGCACAAGCGAGAACGCATTTGCGCATCGAATTGGAAGCCGAGCAGCTGAGAGCGGCTGGTGTCGCGATCCAGAAGCTCGATGATGGCGTCTACTATCTCAGTTCCCATCGCCCGATCTACTGGGATAGCGATTTCGACGACATGATACAAAGGGTGAGGGAAGTTCGTGCGGAGAAAGCCGGGCGCAAAGCGCGGCAGGCCGATACCGGGAAAGCGAATGGCGAAACATCTTCCGCCACGATGGTCGCTGCGAACGACAGCAACGGCCATAGCGATCACGAACCTGAGTCAGCTGCTGAACCGAAAGGTATTGGCAAGCGTATGATGAATTTCCTGGGCTTCTAGCCCAGGCGGGCCTGGCTAAACGCGAACGCGTAGCCGGAAAACGCCTTGTTGATCAGCCGTTGGTATTGGCGCCGATGCGGCGCACCTTTCCGTCTTTGGTGATATGGATACCGCACTCGGTCTTGTCCGAACCGGCCCAGCGCCCGGCCCGGTAATCCTCGCTCGGTTGCGTGCATGGCTGGCAACCGATCGACTGAAAGCCCTGTGAGACCAAGGGATGGGCGGGCAGCGCCATTTCACGCGCATAGGCTCGCACTTCGTCAAGCGACCAATCCGCCAGCGGATTTATGCTGAGCCAGCTTTCCTGGACTTCGACGACATCCATTTGCGCGCGATCATCGGTTTGATGGCGTTTACGCCCGGTCAGCACGCAATCGAAATTACGCAGTGTCGAAATCATCGGCAGTGTCTTGCGGGCATAGCAACACCGGTCCGGGTCGGTCGCATGGCGGTTGCCATCGGGATCCGACACCGCGAGCTGGCCGTAGCTCGGTCGGGCGCGAACCAGGGTCGTCAATCCCAGCGCGTCGGTCAGGTTTTCGACATAGGCCAGCGTTTCAGGAAAATGCTTGCGCGTATCGAGAAAAACGACCGGCGTGGCCGGGTTCTTTTCGGCCACAAGCTTCAGCAGCACTGCCGCTTCGGCGCCGAAGGAGGAGAGAACGGCGGCGCGGCCCGCGACACCGCCGTTGATCACCCGGGACAGTATCTGACGCGCGTTGAGACCGGCGAACTGTTCGTTCAGCTTTGCCGCCTTGCGGCGCAGTTCTTGGGTCTTGTTCGTGCCGAGAGTCATATCCCGTGTTTCCCGCTCCCTAGTTCCAGGTCGAAACGCAGGGAATTTTCGATCGGTCGCAGCGATCCGAATATTTCTCCGCAATTTCCTTGATCTCGTCGAGCAGCCCGCTTTCCAGCGTGATCGGATCGAGGCCGAGGCCGAGGAACCGGTCGTTGGACACGTGCAGCTCGTTCTCGTCGTCCTCGTTGCGCGGATTGTCGACATAGTCGATCTTGCCGCCGGTCTTGTCGGCGATCATCTTGGCGAGATCGCGGACGCGGTGCGTTTCGGTCATCTGGTTGAGGATGTTCACGCGCTCGCCCTTTTGCGGCGGGTTGGTGATCGCCAGTTCGATGCAGCGACAGGTGTCCTGGATATGGATGAAAGCGCGCGTCTGGCCGCCGGTGCCGTGCACGGTCATCGGATAATCGAGCGCCGCCTGCATTACGAAGCGGTTGAGGACCGTTCCATAGTCGCCGTCATAATCGAACCGGTTGATCAGCCGCGGATCCATCTTCGTTTCTTCGGTCTGGGTGCCCCAGACGATGCCCTGATGGAGGTCGGTTACGCGGATGCCGTCATTCTTGTTGTAATAGGCGAAGAACAGCTGATCCTGCGTCTTGGTGAGGTGGTAGATCGAACCTGGGTTCACCGGATAGAGGATCTCCTGCTCGACATCGCCGTGATCGGTGCCGATCTTCACCTTCAGATAGCCTTCGGGGATCTTCATCCCTGCGGTGCCGTACCCGTAGACGCCCATGGTGCCGAGGTGGACGACGTGCGCGTTGCACTTCGATTCGACAACGGCGGCGAGCAGGTTGTTCGTCGCATTGAGATTGTTGTCGACGGTGTAGCGCTTGTGGAAGCTCGACTTCATCGAATAGGGCGCCGCGCGCTGTTCGGCGAAGTGGATGATCACGTCGGGATCTTCCTCTTCCAGCAGGCTCAGCAGCCGATGATAGTTTTCCGAGATGTCGAAATCGTGGAACTTGATCTCCTTGCCGCTGACTTCCTTCCACGCGGCGAGCCGCTGGTCGATCGGCGCGATCGGCGTGAGTGAGTCGACGCCGAGTTCGATGTCGATCTTGCGGCGCGAAAGATTGTCGATGATCGTGACGTCATAATCGCGGCGCGAGAGATAGAGGCTGGTCGGCCAGCCGCAAAATCCGTCTCCGCCAAGCACAAAAACCTTCATTCAAACTTCTCCGGCTCTGAAACCCGAGGCTGCCCTACCATGTTCATACCGCAGTGCAACAACGATCGAAATATTCCCTTTGAAATCCAATCGATCCGATTCGATGGTATGGGCATGTCCCCGGTGTGGTCGTTCGCTAAACCAAAGCGAAATGACCGCTGTGTGACGCAAAGCACAATTGTACTATAATTTCGATGCGAGTCCCGATCGTTGCGTTCGACTGCCCTTTCGTTGCGCTCAATCCGGCGCAAAGTTGCGCTAAAAACTCATTGGACCCGATTTGCCGGGCACACCGTCGAACGGACCAATGCGGCGATTGACGATATGCCAAATTGCAGCAATGGCGCCTCAACAAACGACCGAGGCCGAATCCGGCGCAAGCAAACAGCTCTTGGAGATTTCCCATGCAACGTTCGGGTCTAACCATTGCCGACGAACTCGCCACATTTGTCACGGATGAGGCACTGCCTGGGACGGGGATCGATGCGGATCGCTTCTGGGACGGCTTGGCCGAACTGATTGCCGACTTCGCCCCGCGCAATCGCGCTCTGCTCGACAAGCGCGACGATTTGCAGGCGAAGCTCGACAGATGGTTCGGCGAACATGGCGATACCGCCTTCGATGTCACGGCACATCGGGCATTTCTCAAAGACATCGGCTATCTCGTCCCGGAACCGGGCGACTTTGCGATTACGACGAAAAACGTCGACCCCGAACTTTCGGTGCAACCCGGGCCTCAACTCGTCGTGCCGGTCACCAATGCCCGCTATGCGCTGAACGCCGCGAATGCGCGCTGGGGCAGTCTCTACGATGCGCTTTATGGCACGGACGTGATCGAAGGGGACACCGAAGGTTCCGGTTACGATCCGACGCGCGGCGCCAAGGTCATTGCCTATGCGCGCGACCTGCTCGACCGCGCCGTCCCGCTCGCGCAGGGCAGCCATTCCGATGCGGTCGCCTATCGGGTCGTGGACGGCGCGCTGGAGATCGAAACGGCCGGCGGCCGGACAGGGCTCGCCGCCCCGCAGGCCTTTGTCGGTTATCGCGGTGCGCCCGAAGCGCCTGACGCCATATTGTTCGGTCACAACGCGCTGCATATCGAGGTCGTGATCGACCGCGATCACCGGATCGGCAGGGACGATCCGGCCGGAGTGGCGGATGTCATTCTTGAGGCGGCCATATCGAGCATCATCGATTGCGAGGATTCGGTCGCGGCCGTCGATGCCGAGGACAAGACGCTCGTCTATCGCAATTGGCTCGGGCTGATGAAGGGAACGCTTTCGGCCCGTTTTGCGAAAGGCGGCGACACGGTCGAGCGCTCGCTCGAGCCCGACCGGACATACACGGCGCCGGACGGTAGCGAGTTGACGCTGCACGGCCGCTCGGCGCTGCTCGTGCGCAATGTCGGCCATCATCTCTACACCGATGTCATAACCCTGGACGGTGAAGAGGTTCCGGAAACGCTGATCGATGCCGCGATTACGGCGCTGTGCGCGATTCACGATCTCAAAGGGCTGGGGCCGCTGCGCAATTCGCGCGCCGGGTCGGTGTACATCGTCAAGCCGAAGCTGCACGGACCCGAAGAGGTCGCCTTTGCCGGCGAACTGTTCGACCGTGTCGAGGACATGCTCGGCCTCGACCGCCACACGCTCAAGATCGGCGTCATGGACGAGGAACGGCGGACGAGCGCGAACCTTGCCGCCTGCATCCACGCGGTGAAGGACCGGATCGTCTTCATCAACACCGGCTTTCTCGATCGCACGGGCGATGAAATCCACACCGCGATGGAAGGCGGCCGCATGCTTCGCAAGGACGAGATCAAACAACAGGGCTGGATCGAGGCCTATGAAGCGCGCAATGTCGGCATCGGGCTGGCCGCCGGTTTCCGCGGCAAGGCGCAGATCGGCAAGGGCATGTGGGCCGCTCCAGACAGGATGGCCGAAATGGTCGAACAGAAGATCGGCCATCTCAAGGCCGGCGCGATGACCGCCTGGGTTCCTTCGCCGACGGCCGCGACGCTCCATGCCATGCACTATCACATGGTCGACGTGCTCGCGCTGCAGGAGGAGATGGAAGCCGATCCCGTGACCGGACGGCTCGACGCTCTGCTCCAGCCGCCCTTCGCCGATGGCCGCAATTATTCGGAAAGTGAGATTCGCGAGGAGCTCGACAATAATTGCCAGGGAATTCTCGGCTATGTCGTGCGCTGGGTCGACCATGGCGTCGGTTGTTCGAAGGTGCCGGACATCCACGATGTCGGCCTGATGGAAGACCGGGCGACGCTGCGTATTTCCTCGCAGCATATCGCCAACTGGCTGCGCCACGGCGTGGTGACGGAAGCCGAGGTCAATGCGGCGCTAGAACGCATGGCCGAAGTCGTGGATCGGCAGAACGCTGGCGATCCCGCCTATGCGCCGATGGCCCCCGGTTTCGACGGTCCGGCCTTCGCGGCCGCACGCGCGCTTATCTTTGACGGCACGACGACCCCCAATGGCTACACCGAGTTCGCACTAACCGAATGGCGGAAAACGGCGAAAGCGGGTTGAAAGAGCCTTTCGGCTTGCTGCTGGCGTAATTCAGGCGATGGTGCCGCTTGCGTGACTCGAACACGCGACCCCCGCATTACGAATGCGATGCTCTACCAACTGAGCTAAAGCGGCCTGCCTGAAGGCGCCGCGCCTTTACCAGTCCGTTTCCGGCAAGACAAGCGTCGGCGGTGCGGGATGGTGATCTCGACGTTAATCTTTACGCTTCGTAAACCATGGCGCGCGCATAACGCCCGGGAGTTCATCGGACACGAACTGCCAAGGGGCGGCAAGACATGGATAATTCGAGCGCGATAGAGCCGGACGCACGGGCGGAATATGACGATGTCGATGCAGGCGTCGAGGCGCCGCCCGAGATCGGCACGGACGAGCGCCGCATGCATGTGCGCGCCTATAATTACTGGACGTCGCTGCTGCATGATCGCGCCTATCCGGCGATCGAGGATCTCGATCCCGAATCGATCGAGGATTTCGGGCCGAACAGCGTGCTCCTGGATTTCACGGGCGGCGTTTCCGATCCGCAGATCGCCTGGCTCGGCAAGGCGCTGCGCGCCGAATGCGGAATCGAAGACCATATCGAAAGCGTCAACGACGTGCCCAGCCGATCGCTGCTTTCGCGGCTGACCGATCACTATATGCAGATCATCGCGAACCAGGCGCCGGTCGGCTTTGAAGCCGAATTCGTCACCGATGACGACCGTAGCATGCTGTATCGCGGTATATTGATGCCGTTCTCGTCGGACGACGATGCGATCGATTTCATCTACGGTGTCATCAACTGGAAAGAGGCTGCGGACAGCGAGCAGGCCGCGTCGATCGCACATGCGCTGGAACGCGATCGCGTCGAGCAACGTCCGCCCGCGGCGGCCTCGCCGATATGGGCCGATGGCCCGAGCGGCGAACGCGGAAAGAAAGTTCAGGCGCTTGCCCCGGCGGAAACGGCCGGCGCGGACGTCGCAAACCTCGCCGCGGCCGTGCCGGAAAGCGCCGAGCCCGAAACGCTCGCCGATTTTCTCGTCGTCGCACGCGAAAGCGCCGAGGTCGCAAAGCAGGCCAATCAACGCAGCCGCAGCGCGCTCTATTCCGCGCTGGGCCGTGCCTATGAATTTGCTCTCGCTTCGGAAAACGAACCCGAACTCTACGCCGAGCTGCTCGACGATGCCGGGATCAAGCAACAGGATCGCGCGCCGATGACGCCGCTCGTGAAGCTCGTCTTTGGGGCGGATTACGACAAGACCCGCCTGACCGAATTCGCCACGGCGCTGACTCATGCCAAGCGTGAGGCGGTTCCGGCCCGGACCTTCGCCGACTATCTCGCCGAGCGCGATGGCGGGCTCAAGGCGATCGTTGCCGAGGAACGGGCGCTTCGGAGGCCCGAGGCCAAGCTGGACAAGCTCGAAGAAGCCCGTGCGGCGCTCCGCGAAGCGCGGATTCACGATTTCGTGACGCTTGAGGACGAGACGGAAGGGACCGAGGAATTTGCGCTATTGATGGCACGGCGTATTCCGAACGGGCGATTTGCCGTGGTCGGGGCGGTTCCGCACGACAAACGGTTGACCGACAAAGCTATTCGCAGCCTTGCCGCCAAATTGTAGCAGCCTGATCGCCGCGAAATAATATTCCAACGGGGTTGAGATGCGGCGCTGCTAGGAGCATAGCGGCGCGCTATGAACGACGGTGTTTCCGACGCTTTCGCCGCGACTCAAATTGCCGCGATAGGTGATGCGCTCACGACGGGTGCCTTGCCCGGCGAAGCGGAAGATCTTGACGGTAGCGAACTCGATGCGGCGGCGCGTTTCGTCGCTGCGGCGCTGGAGAAACGCCAGGCAGGCGAAGCCAATGTCCGCCTCGAATCCGTAACGCAGGACAATGGCCGGCGCTTCTTGCGGCTCGCCGTCATCAATGACGACATGCCGTTCCTCGTCGATTCGGTGGCGGCTGCGGTCCACGCGCATAATCTCAGCGTGATCAGGCTGCTCCATCCGATCATCGCGGTAGCGCGAGACGGAAATGGTGTGCTCCAGAATTTCGGCGGCGAATGTGACGGCCCGAAGGAATCGGTCGTCTATCTCGAAGCCGACCGTGCCGATGCACGCACGCGTCGCGCGCTGCTCAGCGACATCCATCGCGTCCTTGCCGACGTCCATGCGGCGGTGAAGGACTGGCCGGAATTGCAGAAGCGGATGCGCGAGGATGCCGGGCGCGTCCGGCCCGAAGAGGGCAAGGCGCTGCTCGAATGGTTTGCCGATCATCACTTCACCCAAGTGGGCCATTTCGTCCAATATGCGGGCGAAGCGCCTCGCGATGTGCTCGGCGCGTTCCGCAATGACGGCCCGCCCTGCTGGCGCGAACCGACCAGCGAAGCGGCCTTCGCACATTTCGAAAATGGCGGCAGCGGGCCGTTGCTGGCCAAGGCGGACCGGCTTTCGACCGTCCATCGCCGCGTGCCGCTCGATCTCGTCATCGCGCCGATCCGCGAGGGCGAGAAGGTCGTTGCGCTTTCGGTTCATGCCGGGCTCTGGACAAGCGCGGCCCTGCATGCCCCGGTCGAAGAGGTGCCGATCCTCAGGAAACGCCTGAAGGACCTGGAGGCGAAGCTCGGTTTCGATCCGCGCAGCCATGCCGGCAAGGCGCTGCAGCATGCCCTTTCGCGGCTGCCTCACGATATCCTGATGGCCTTCGGGGCCGACGATCTGGAACGCGCATCGCTGACGGCGATGTCGCTGGCCGATCGCCCGCGGCCCAAGCTCCTTCTCGTGAACGGGATGCTCGGCCGCCATCTCTTCGCGTTCGTCTGGATGCCGCGCGACGAGGTTTCGACGGCGATGCGGACGCGGATCGGCCATCTGCTCGAAGAGGCAGCGGGCGCGATCATCTCCAACTGGTCGATCGATCTCGGCGATGGCGATCTTGCCTCGATCCGCTACACGATCGATATCAACGGCAAGGTGCCCGACATCGATGAAGAAGCGCTCGATGGCGAGATCGAGCAGATGGTGCGTGGCTGGGAACCGGGCGTCGAGGCCGAACTTGCCGAGCGGGTGGGTTCGGCTCGCGCCGCGCGATTGACGCTCACCTATGCGGCAGCGTTTCCCAATGGCTATCGCGCGGAATATGGCGCGGAAGAAGCGGCCAAGGATGTGCTGCGGCTCAGCAATCTGAGTGACAGGCAGAGGGGGGCGCGGCTTTATCGCCTCGACGGCGATCCGGAGAACCGGCTGCGGCTCAAGCTGTATCGGCTGCGCGCTTCGATCTCGCTGTCCGATGCGGTCCCGGTGCTGGAGAATTTCGGCTTTCGCGTGCTGGAGGAAATTCCGACGCCGCTCGAAGACGGCAAGCTCGGCTATATTCATGATTTCCTGCTGGAAATCGACGGCGAGGCGGACCTTTCGGGCCTGCTCGAGCGCGCGCAGGTCAAGGAGCGCGCCATTTCCGCCGTGCTCGAAGGGCGCGCGGAGAATGATGCCTTCAACCAGCTCATTATCGGCGTGGGCCTCGATCCCCGCGACGTCACGCTGTTCCGGGCCTGGTTCCGCTATTTGCGCCAGACCGGCCTGAGCTACGGCTTGCTGACCGTCGTCGAGACGCTGCGTGAAGAACCGGCGATCTGCCGCGCGATCGGTAGCCTTTTCGACGCGCTCCACAATCCCGCCTTCGAAGGCGATCGCGACGCGGCGGTGTCCGACGCGCGCAACGTGATCGAACGGGGGCTCGTCAATGTGGCGGCGATCGACGACGACACGATCATCCGCGCCTTGCGTTCTGTGGTCGAGGCATGCCTTCGCACCAACGCTTTCGCACCCGCCGGTAACGAGGCGCTCGCGTTCAAGCTGGAGAGCGGGCAAATTCCCGGCCTGCCGGCGCCCGTGCCGTGGCGCGAAATCTGGGTCTACAGCCCGCGCGTCGAAGGCATTCATCTGCGCGGTGGGCCGGTAGCGCGCGGCGGCCTGCGCTGGTCGGACCGGCGCGACGATTTCCGCACCGAGATATTGGGACTGATGAAGGCGCAGCTCGTCAAGAATGCCGTCATCGTGCCGACGGGCGCGAAGGGCGGCTTCTACCCCAAACAGCTTCCCAGCCCGGCCGAAGATCGCGACGCCTGGATCGCCGAAGGGACCGAAAGCTACCGCATCTTCATCCGTACGCTGCTTTCGGTGACCGACAATCTTGTCGAGAACGAGGTCGTCCATCCCGAGAGCGTCGTCATCCGCGACGACGACGATCCCTATTTCGTCGTCGCCGCCGACAAGGGCACGGCGAGCTTCTCTGACGTCGCCAATGCGATCGCGCTGGACCGGAATTTCTGGCTGGGCGACGCCTTCGCCAGCGGCGGCGGCTATGGCTATGACCATAAGGCGATGGGAATCACGGCGCGCGGCGCCTGGGTTTCGGTCCAGCGGCATTTCCTTGAGATGGGCATTGACGTGCAGACCGACCCGATCACGGTCGCCGGCTGCGGCGACATGTCGGGCGATGTGTTCGGCAACGGGATGCTGCTCTCCAAGACACTCAAGGTCGTTGCCGCCTTCGACCATCGCGACATTTTCATCGACCCCGATCCCGACCCGGCGACGAGCTGGGAGGAACGCCAGAGGCTGTTCGAGCTCCCGCGTTCGTCCTGGCAGGACTATGACGAGAAACTGATCTCCAAGGGCGGCGCGGTCTTCTCCCGCAGTTCGAAGGAACTGACATTGACGCCGGAGATTCAGGCGCTGCTGGGTATTGCCGAAGATACGGTGCGCCCGTCGGAGTTGATCTCGGCGATCCTCAAATCGCCGGTCGACCTGCTGTGGTTCGGCGGTATCGGTACCTATATCAAGTCGGCGACCGAGGCGCATATCGAGGTCGGCGATCCGGCGAACGACAAGGTCCGTGTCAACGGCCGGGACGTTCATGCCAAGGCGATCGGCGAGGGCGCCAATCTCGGCCTGACCCAGGCCGGGCGCATCGAATATGCCGCACAGGGCGGCCGCCTCAATACCGATTTCATCGACAATAGCGCCGGCGTCGATTGTTCGGACAATGAGGTCAACATCAAGATCCCGCTCAACCGCGAGATGAACGAGGGCCGTCTCGAGTTCGAGGCGCGGAACGAATTGCTCATATCGATGACCGAAGACGTGGCCGCGCTCGTCCTCGAGGACAACCGGTTGCAGACGCTCGCGCTGTCGCTGGCGGAACGGGACGGGGCGAAGGGGCTGCCCAGCCAGGTGCGTGTAATCGAGATCCTCGAAAATGGCGACCGGATCGATCGGCAGGTCGAAGGGCTGGGTGCAAACGAGGAACTGCTCCGCCGCCGCAACGACAATCGTGGCCTGACACGGCCGGAGCTTTCGGTCCTGCTCGCACACAGCAAGCTGACGCTGCAGGATGCCGTCGAGTCCACCACCCTGCCCGACGACGAATTGCTCGAACCGTTGCTTTACGAGGCGTTCCCGCCGGCGATGCGCGAGCAGTTCGGCGAGGCAATCGGCAATCACCGGCTGCGGCGCGAGATCATCGCGACCAAGATCGCCAACCGTGTCGTCAACCGACTCGGCTTCGTCATGCCGTTCGAACTCAGCGAGGAAGAAGGCGTCGGCCTGTCCCGTGTTGCGACGGCCTATTTTACCGCCGAGAAGCTGTTCGATCTGGAATCGCTTTGGACCCAGCTTGAGCAGGCGGAGATCGGCGAGGTCGAACGCTTGCGGCTGTTCACCATGGCGCAGGACAATCTGCGTTTCGCGATGGCCGATATTATCCGTGTCAGCGGCGAAAACGACGAACCCAGCGGCCTTGCCGCGCGATTGGGCCCGGGCGTCGACCGCCTCAATACCGCACTCGACGAGTTGATGAAGGAGGAATCGAAATCCTTCTCCGAATCGATGCGGCAGAAGGTTGCCGATATCGAGGTCGATCCCGGGCTCGTGGACCGGATCATAAGGCTCGCGGAGATGAAGGGGGCAGTGACGACGTCCGATCTGGCCGATCGTCTCGGCGTCGGCGAACTCGATGTCGCCCGCGCCTATACGAAGCTTGGCGAGGCTCTGGGTCTCGACTGGGCGAACGCGACGGCGCTGCGCTTCGGGTCGAGCGACCCGTGGGAACGGCTGCTCGCCGCCAATCTCAGCCGCGATTTCGAACAGTTGCGGCTTCAGTTCCTTGCGCGAACGAACACTCGCGATCCGATCGCCGATGTCGAGACCTGGCTGAAGCTGAACAAGGCGCGGGTCGACCAGTTCACCGATCTTGTTGCGCGGGCACGGCTCGAACCGGCACCCAGTGCCGCGATGCTCGCCCAGATCGGCGCCCAGGCGCGCGTGCTGCTGGGAAGAGACGGCTAGGCGTCGGCCCAGCGTCGCATCAGATTGTGATAGAGCTGCGTCAGGCGGAGCACTTCGCTGTCGTCGAAGCCGCGTTCGGAGCCTAGCCGCTGCACCGATTGGTCGAGATCGTAGAGCAATGTCCGCTCGCCATCGTCGCGCACCATCGATTCGAGCCAGAGGAAACAGCTGACGCGTTCGCCGCGCGTCACTTCGGTCACGCGGTGCAGGCTCGATGAAGGGTAGAGCAGCATCGAACCGGCGGCGAGCTTGTGCTCACGGCCGCCATATTCGTCCTCGATGACGAGTTCGCCGCCGTCATAGTCGTCAGGATCGCTGAGGAAGAGCGTGGCCGACAGGTCGGTGCGAATCCGCTCGCCGCTGGCACTGTCGACGCGAATCGCATTGTCCACATGCGTGCCGAACCGTTCCGCCTCGCCATAGCGGTTGAACAATGGCGGGAAGATGCGGCGGGGCAGGGCGGCGGAGAGGAATTGCGCATTGGCACCGAGCGCGCGGCTCACCACCGAACGTCCATGCGCCGCCGCCTCGCCGTCTTCGGGGAGCTGGCGGTTCCGCTTGGCGAGCGCCGCGCCCCCACCACTCGTGACATTGCCGTCGACCCATTCCGCCGCGAGGAGGTGCTCGCGCAGTGCGAGCGCCTCTTCGCGCGGCAGGACAGAGGGAATCACGGTCAGCATGAGCCTCGTCCTAACAGGCCGGGTAGCGTTGCTCTAGAACCCCGCGGTCAATGTCAGGAAGGCGGAGCGTCCCGGCGCCACATAGGCGAAGGGCGCACCGGAGCGATAGATCGCGTCATAATAGCGCTCGTCGGTGAGGTTGAGCACGTTGAGACGCAGCTCGGCCTGTTCGCTCAGACGGTAGCGGGCGACAGCGTCGAGGCGGACATAGCCGTCCACGCTCGGTGTGCCGGCGCCCAGCGTTCCGCCAAAGATTCGCGACTGAGCATAGACCTGTCCGCCAATCTGGAAGCCGGGGAACGGCTCGAACGTGACCAGAATATTGCCCGAATGACGCGGGATGTTGGCGAAGCGGCTGCCGATCACGGTGGGGTCGGCGCTGTCGGTGATCTCGGCATCGACGAACGCATAGCCTGCGAAGACCGAGACACCGGGGAGAGGATTGCCTGCCGCGCTGAGTTCGATGCCCTGCGAGCGCTGCTCGCCAACCAGGGCGAAGACGCCCGGCGCCGTCTGTTCGCGGGCATTGTCCTTGGTGATGTGGAACATGGCCGCCGTCAGCAGCAGGTTGTCGTTCGGTTCGTATTTCACGCCGATCTCGAAAGCGGTGTTGCGCTCGGGTTGGAGCGCATCGGTACCGGTCTGAAGGCCGCCATAGACGTCGTTCGTCGCGTCCAGCTGCTCGCCGCTTGGATTGGACGAGGTGCTGAACGAGCCATAGATCGTCAGCGGTTCGACAGGCTTGTAGACGAGCGCTGCCTGATAGTTGACGAATTCGGCGCCGTTGCCGATCTGGCTGGCGGGGAGCGGCTGGCCCCGGAAAATGCGGGCCGGCTGGAACTGGTCGATATCATATGTGTCGAAGCGAATGCCGAGCAAGGCTTCGAACTGAGGCGAGAACTTGATCGTGTCGATCAGGTAGACGCCCATCGCGTCGACCTCGGTCACGGTCGGTGGTGTGGGATCCAGGCTGACCGGAATATCGAAGCCGAGCACCGGATTCGGGTCGAGCAGGTTTCGCACGAAGCTGGTCGGCGTGTTGATCTGATTGCCGCCGCCGTCCTCAACGAAGTCGGGGATGGCGTAGCGCCGGTTGGAGATCCGCTCGTTCGAATATTCGAACCCGGTGACCAGCGTATGGCCGATGCCGCCCGTATCGAATCGGAAAGTCGCATCGGTGATGTTGGCGTAGTAGCGCGTCGTCGCATTGCGCTGCGGCGAACCCACGGCGACGGTCCACTGATCGAGCGGCAGCTCCGGCCCGGCATTGGAGCAACTCCCATCGGCGTTGAGCGCAAAGCGGCAAGGCGCGCGCGGGGCGCTGACGATATAACGATTGTAGACTTCGCCGTAACGGAACATCGATCGGACCTCGACAAGGTCTTCTTCCGAATAACGAAGCGTAACGGTGCCGATGTCCGATCCGTTTTCCAGGAAATCACGGCCGACAACGCCGTAGAAATTGTCGCCGTCGACGTCGAACGGCTCCTGCGTGTCGGTGTCGAAGGGCTGGCCGTAGTCGCTCATGCCGTCGAGACGGAAATGGTAATAGTCGGCAGCGAGGGTGAAGCCGGGTGCCGGCTCCCAGACGAGCGCGCCCGCGATGCCGTACCGTTCGCTGAACACATAGTCGCGCCCGGGCGTATCGGCATTGTGGTAGAGACCGTTCAACCGGAACGCGAAGTCGTCACCGATATTCTGGTTGATGTCGAGTGTGCCGCGATACATGTTCTCGGTGCCGATCGAGCCTTCGCCGATGATGAAATCGCTGTCGAGCGGGGTCTTCGATTCGAGGCTCACCGCGCCGCCGGTGGTGCCGCGGCCGCCGAGGAAGGAAGAGGGCCCTCGCACGATCTCGATCTGCTCGACGGCGAAGATCTCGCGGCTCGAAACGCCGGGATCGCGCATCCCATCGATATAGACGTCGTTGCGCGCTTCGAAGCCGCGGATGAAGATGCGGTCGCCGAATGCATTGCCGCCCTCTCCGGTACCAAGCGTGACGCCCGGAACGGAACGCACCGCTTCGCGGAAGCTCTGCGCGCCGATGTCTTCGAGAACTTCCTTCGGCACGATCGTCACGGATCGCGGCGTGTCGCGGACCTCTTCGGTCAGGCGTCCGTTCGACGAACGCTGCACGCGATAGGGCGCATCGGGGTCGGCATTGGGGTTCGCGTCGGACGGGCGCTGGCCGGTGACGACGATCTGGCGTTCGTCGCCAAGCTGCGTTGCCGCATTGGCCGCGGCGGCCTCGGCTGCATGTGCCGTGCCGCCGATCAGCGAAGCGGACAGGGCGCCCATGAGGATGGTGGAACCGGCGGCGGCCGGGCGAAGCCCGGTTGAATTCTTGCGTGACATGATGTGACCTTCCTGTATTCGGAAGGCCTGCTATTGCGAGCCATTCGCATCGTCAACTCAAATAAGAATCATTAGCATTTTTATTTTCGGCCCGGGCATGAAGCCATAGCCGAACCGCGCTTGCGAGATTGGGAGGATCGTCGGATTCGAGCCGTTCAGCGTCGATTCGCGCGACAAGCGCGCTCAGCGGAAGCTTTTCGTCCGCCGCGGCCCGTTCGATCGCCGACCAGAATAACGGTTCCAGCGTCAGCGAAGTCTGATGGCCGGCAATGGTGATGCTGCGCTTGACCGGCGGATGGTAGATGGAGGGCATCGCCGGTCCCGGCTGCGGCTCAATACATATGCTGGCCGCCGTTGATCGACATCGTCGACCCGGTGACGAAGCCTGCCTCATCGCTGCAGAGAAAGGCAACGCCGCGCGCGATTTCTTCGGCCTGGCCCAGACGCCCGACGGGGATCTTTGCGACGATCTTTTCGAGCACGGGCTCCGGCACGGCGGCGACCATATCGGTGTCGATATAGCCGGGTGCCAGCGCGTTGACCGTGATCCCCGCCTTGGCGCCTTCCTGCGCCAATGCCTTGGTGAATCCATGAATACCCGATTTGGCGGCAGCGTAATTGACCTGACCATATTGACCGCCCTGGCCGTTGATCGAGCCGATGTTGACGATGCGGCCCCAGCCACGCTCCTTCATACCCGGGAAGCAGGCCTTGGCCATGTTGAAGCAACCGCCAAGATTGACGCGCATCACCTCGTGCCAGTCCTCATAGCTCATCCGGGCGAGCGTACCATCGCGCGTGATCCCGGCATTGTTGACGAGGACGTCGACCGGTCCGATCTCTTCGGACACCTTCGCGCAGCCGTCCTGGCACGCGTCATAGTCTCCGACGTCCCATTTATAGGCGGCGATGCCGGTGCGGTCGGTAAAGGCCTTGGCCTTATCGTCATTGCCGGCATAGTTCGCGGCGACGGTCATCCCCATATCCTTCAGGGCGCAGCTGATCGCCTCGCCGATGCCGCGGGTTCCGCCGGTTACGATTGCCACTTTTGCCATTGTCACCTCTCTCCAGGACCGATCCAAATGTTTCGCGACACTTAGATGTCGCGTCGAACCCGCGCAAGCTAACGCACCCGGCAGGAGTCATGCCGATTCCGAAATGGTAACGCAGCGTTAACCATGACCGTAAGCCAACTTCTTACCGCAGTGCCGATAAGAGCGGCGTATGGAATTGCGTCGCAGAACGGGTGAGGGGGATCAGGAGCGGGCCGGTTGGCTTGTCGGTCTCAATCTGGCGCCCGCAGAAAACTTGTTCGATGCCGAATCGCAGACGGCGCGCGTGCGCCGGGTAGCGGCGCTTTGGCCTGCCGCCTTCTACTCGCTTTTGATCGCCATGGCGCTGATCTTCTCGCCGCTCGTGGCGATGGGCGATCTCGACATGCTGGCGCTCGCGAGCATACCGGCCGGCGCAATCCTGATTATCGGTGTGACCTTGTGGGCCGGTTTCAAGGCCAAAGGCTTCTGGCGCCTTCGACCCGACATCCAGACGAAGATCGGGCTGCCTGTCGCCGTGGGACTTGGCGTTTCGATGGCAGCGCTCGGCCTGATCGTTTCCGGATCGAACAACCCGGAATATGTGACGATGAGCCTTGTCGCGCTGGCCGCTGCAGGCGTCGTCATTCTTGCCTCGCTGCTGTCCATGTATGTGGTCGCGCTGACATTCGTCGGAAGCCTGGTGGCGGTGGGATCGCTCTTCTCGGGAGATGGCGTGTTTGCGGTCCTTGGTGTCTCGATGTTCGCCTGTCTGTGGATTGTGAGCCTCGCCCAGGCGCGGTTCGACAATCTTCTCAGTGACCGGCGTGCACAGGAAGACAGCCAGAGCCGCCGGGCCAGCCGCCTGATTGCCGAGTTCGAAGCAAACGGCGCGGGCTGGTTCTGGGAGACCGATCGTGGCGGCAATCTCGTCTATATCTCCGAAAAGCTGGCCAATGTGCTCGGCAAGCGTGGCTCGGAACTGATCGGAAAGCCGTTCACCCAGTTGATCGCCGGCGAGGGCGGTTCGGATGATGGCGAACGCACGCTCGGCTTTCACCTTTCGACGCGCAACGCTTTCTCGGATATCTCCGTCAAGGCCGCGTTCGGCGAGGAAGAACGCTGGTGGTCGATTTCCGGCCGCCCGATTATCGATGATATCGGTCAATTCCGGGGCTTTACCGGCAGCGGCACCGATCTCACCGAAAAGCGCCGCTCGCAGGACGAGGTCAACCGCCTGGCGCGCTACGACGAGTTGACCGGGCTGTTCAACCGCCAGCAGATGCGCGTCACGCTCGACGAGGCCTTGCGCGACAACAAGGGCGGCAGCACGATGCCGGTCGCACTGTTCCTGCTCGATCTGGACCGGTTCAAAAGCGTCAACGATACGATGGGGCACCCCGTCGGCGACGAGCTGCTAAAGCAGGTGGCGCAGCGCCTGTTCCGTACGGTGGGTGACAAGGGACGCGTCGGCCGGATGGGCGGCGACGAGTTCCAGGTGATCCTGCCCAATATCCACAAGCCGGACGATCTGACGCATCTCGCCAAGGTGATCATCTCTACCCTGTCGCAGCCTTATATGATCGACGGCGTCACGTTGAACATCGGCTGTTCGATCGGCATCGCCATATCGCCTGATCACGGCAAGACAGCGTCGGAGCTGACTCGCAACGCTGACCTCGCGCTTTATGCGGCCAAGGGCGACGGCAGGGGCGTGCATCGCTTCTATCAGCGCGACATGCATTCAGGCGCAAAGAATAGGAAGCGGCTGGAAGAGGATCTTCGCACCGCGCTCGCCAATGGCGAACTGCACCTTGTCTATCAGCCGCAGGTCAGCACGGCGGACGAGCGGATTGTCGGTTATGAAGCGCTGATCCGCTGGAACCATCCCAGTCGCGGCGCGATCTCGCCAGCAGACTTCATTCCCGTTGCCGAGGACATCCGCCTGATCGAGCAGATGGGCGAGTGGATCATCCGCCAGGCCTGTCACGACTGCAAGCAATGGCCGGCAGATGTCCGCGTCGCGGTCAATGTCTCGCCGATTCAGTTCGCCAATCCGGAATTGGCTAAGATCGTCACCAGTGCGCTGGCCAATAGCGACCTGCCGTCGCGCCGGTTGGAGCTGGAAATCACCGAATCGATCTTCCTCGACGAGGACGCGGATACCGACGCGATGTTCAAGCGGATCAAGGCGCTGGGTGTCAGGCTCGCGCTCGACGATTTCGGCACCGGTTATTCGGCGCTCGGCTATTTGAAGACTGCGCCGTTCGACAAGATCAAGATCGATCAGAGCTTCATCCGCGGCGCTGCCGTCGCCGGTAATCGCAACGCGGCGATCATCAAAGCGATCGTGAGCCTGGCGAAGACCCTCTATATGGAAACCACGGCCGAGGGCGTGGAGCATGAAGACGAAATCGCGCTGATCCGCGATCTGGGCTGTTCGCATATCCAGGGTTATATTTACGGCAAACCGATGGGACATGAGGAAGTCATTCGGCAGCTGTCGGTTGGCCACGGCAAGGCAACGGCCAATGGCCACCGTGCCAGCCGTGGTCCGCGCACGCAGGTACTGCGCTCGTCCAATGTCGAATATGCGGGCGAGACCAAGCGCGTCGTCATCAAGAATATTTCGGCCGGCGGGGCGATGATCGAAGGCCTGAAAGATGCCGAGGTCGACACCGACATCATGATCGAAATCCTCGAAGACCAGATGTTCCGGGCCAAGGTACGCTGGTCGAATGCCGAGCGTACCGGGATCGAGTTCGCCCGCGCGTTCGATATGGAGCGGCTCAATCGAGGATCGCAGTCCGAACGTCCGCGCAAGGCCGCTTCGGGCTAATTCAAACCCATCCGGAAAGTTCGCGCCGGATCAGCGTTTCCAACATAGTCATGCCGATGTCGCTGTCGTTGAGGCAAGGCAGATAAGCGAAATCGGTGCCGCCGGCCTCCAGGAACTCTTCGCGGCCGGCAATGGCGAGTTCTTCGAGCGTTTCGAGACAATCTGCCGCAAAACCGGGCGCGAAGATCGCGACCTTTTCCAGATCCTTTTGCGGTAGCGCACGTAGCATGTCGCTCGTTGCCGGCTCGAGCCATTTGGCCCGGCCGAAGCGCGACTGGAAGGCGACGAAGAGCGGGGTTTCGAGCGCCTCGCTCAGCAGCCTTGCGGTCTTCTGGCACTGGCAGTGATAGGGGTCGCCCAGTTCAAGCGTCCGGCGCGGCATGCCGTGAAAGCTGGCGATGATCGCCTGCGGTTTGAAATCGAGCGCGGCAAGCGAAGCGCGGACCGATTTTTCCAGTGCGCCGATATAGGCGGGATCGTCGTGATAGGCGGGCAGCGTTCGCAGCGCGGGCTGCCAGCGCATCTCCGCCAATGCCGCATTGGCATCGTCGACCACGCTCGCCGTCGTTGCCGCGCAATATTGCGGATAGAGCGGGCAGAGCAGGATGCGCTCACATCCCTGCTCCTTCAGCTCCTCGATCCGCATGCCGATTCCCGGGCGCCCGTAGCGCATCGCCCAGCTTGTCACGATGCCCGTGCCCAGCGCTGTGCGGAGCTTCCCGGTCTGCTTTTCGGTGATGACGGCGAGCGGCGAACCTTCGTCGGTCCAGACTTTGCGGTAGGCCGCAGCCGACTTGCGTGGCCGCGTGCGCAGGACGATGCCGTGGAGGATCGGCTTCCACGCAATGGACGGGATTTCCACCACGCGCCTGTCGGACAGGAATTCGGCAAGATAGCGCCGCACGGCGCCCGGTGTCGGTTCGTCGGGCGTACCGAGATTGACGAGCAAGACGCCGATTTTCGGCGGCGCGATATCGGGATGGAAATCGGGTTTTTCGGTCACGCGGTTCCGCCGATCACGAAGGGCAGCTTTCGCAGGCGCTGGCCAGTCGCGGCGAAGATCGCGTTGCCGATCGCGGGGGCCACGGGCGGAACGGCGATCTCGCCGACGCCCCCGGGTTCCTCGTCGCTCTCGACGATGGTGATGCCGATCTCCGGCGTATCGGCGAGGAGCGGGAGCGACAGGCCGTCGAAATTCTGCGAAATCGGCTCGCCATCGGCGAACTCGACATGCCCGCCCAATGCAGCCGACATGCCGAAGATGATCCCGCCCTCGATCTGCTGCTTGACGATTTCGGGGTTGATCACGCGGCCGCAATCGACCGCCGCGGCGACCCGGTCGATCACCGGCCTCTGGTCGTCGCCGATATGGAGCGCCACCATCATCGCGACATGGCTGCCGAAACAGCTATGCGCGGCGAGGCCCATGCCGCCGCCCTGTTCGCCTCCGTCCCAGCCGCCCAGCATCGCGGCCTGCGTCAGGCAGCGTGCAAGCCGTGGCTGATCGCCGAGCATCCCCATGCGGAAGGAGAGAGGTTCCATATTCGCCTTGATTGCCAGCTCGTCGACGAAACATTCGGTGAAAAAGGCGGTGTAGCTGTGCGCCACCGATCGCCAGATGCCGCATTCGACGCCGATATCGGCGGGCATGTGCTCGACGGCGAGATTAGGAATGGCATAGGCGGGGACGGCGCCTTCGACGGCGCCCGCATCCGGCTCGTCGCCGCCCGATGCGAAGCTCGGCATGATCCGCGCTGCCAGCTGATTGCCCGCCGCCGGTACGGCGATGCGCGTGTGGAGCACGCTGATCCGCCCACCGCCGCCGACCCGACCCGTCAGTCGGCCGAGCGCCGCTGGCCGATAGTAATCGCTGCGCGTTTCCTCTTCGCGCGACCATGTCAGCTGAACCGGCCGGTTCAGTCGCCGCGCGATGATCGCGGCCTGCACCGCGGCGTCGTTTTCGACCTTGCGACCGAAGGCGCCGCCCAGCAGCATCGGGTAGATAACGATATCGCCCGGATCATAGTCGATCGCACGCGCAACGGCGTCGCGCATCAGCCCCTGAGCCTGCGTCGGCGCCCAGATTTCCATCTTGCCGCCCTGGCTCCGCGCGGTCGCGGTGAGCGGTTCGATCTGGGCATGGGGCGCCAGCCCGACCGAATAGACGGCACGAAGGCCGAGCGGGCTCGTTCCGGCAAAAGCCTCTTCCAGATTGCCCTGCTCGAAAATCCGCTCGCCGCCATCGCCGTCGAGCGCGGCTTCGAGGGCTGCGTCGATCGAGGCGTCGTCGACCGGATCGGCATCGCTTTCCCACTCCGCCGCCAGCGCTTCCACCCCCTGGTTCGCGGCCCACCAGTTGGTGCCGACACATGCGACGAAACGGGGATTCTCGAAGATCGTCATCACGCCGAAGACGTTGTTCGCGGCCGCGCGGTTGACAGCCTTCAATCGATGCTGCCGCGTCGGCGCCTGCTTGGTCGAGGCGAAGACCATGCCGGGAAGCCGGACATCGCCGGCATAGCGGGCGGAGCCATCGACCTTGGATGGCAGGTCGATCCGCGGCATGGATTGTCCGGTGATCGGACGGCGCGCCGGATCGAACAGCGCAATTTCGGATGGCGGTTCCTTCGCCGCCGCTTCGACCGCAAGGTCTCCGAACCGAAGGCGGCGATCGCCATGGGTGACGAAGCCGTCGGCGGTCTCGCACTGATCCCATTCGACGTCCCAGCGATCGGCCGCCGCCATGCACAGCGCCGCGCGCGCCGCCGCACCCGCCTCGCGAAAACGCTGTTCGAAACCCCGGATCGACGTCGATCCGCCGGTCATCATCAGCGCATTGCGTACGGCATATTCGCGCGCACCCCATCGCCCGACACCGCCCAGGAAGGACGGCAGCCGCCCCTCGGCGTTTTCCGTGAAGATGAAATCATTGGTGTAGAGCGGGTTGATCGGTGCCGGTTCGACACCGACGGTCCGCCAGTCCGCACCGAGTTCGTCGGCCAGCGCCTGGGGCAGTGCCGTCCACACGCCCTGGCCCATCTCGGCCTGCGGCACGACGACGCTGATATGCCCGTCCTCGCCGATCTTCAGGAAGGCGTTGAAGATGCTCTCGCCCTCCGCCGCCGACAGATTGTGCACATAGTGGCGCGGCCAGACGGCCCAGGCGACGGCGAGGCCGACACCGGCACCGCCGCCGATCAAGAGCCTGCGGCGCGTAATCCCGAAGCGCGTTCCCTCTGCCATGCTGCACCGTTTAGGGAGCCGGGCTGGGCCGCGCTAGTGGCATATCCCGATCTCTGATATCGTTCGCACGAGGAGGAGGCAGTATGCGCGAACATGTGCTGATGGCGATGGGCTTGGCCATGGCTGCGGTCGCTTCTGCTCCTGCGAGCGCCCAGCAAGTGACCGATCCCAACATGGAGGTCGATTCGCTCACTCTGGAGCCTGGCGATGCCGTGATCTTCGGTTTCGGCGAAGGTTTCGACCATCAGCTTCTGTTGATCCGTCATCGCGGCGCCGAGGCGATATCGGAGCCGCTGTCACCCGGTGAAGTCCGCGCGGTCCTTTATGTCGACGATGGCGCAAGCTGGCTCGACATGGAAAACGCAACGTCCGAGCGACTGACCTTCGATGGGCTGGCCGACCGGCGCGGGCAGGGCGGCTATTCGACTGTGCCGACGCGGTCAGTCGCGCCCGGCGGACGGGCCGAGGCGGGAAGGTGGGACTTTCCGATTTACAGCCTCGTCATCGGTGAATTTTCCTACGGCCCTCACGGCGATCACGCGCACTAGCTGCTCTTCTCCCTCTGGACTTGCTTCACAATTGGAGTCAGTGTCAAAAAGAAAAAGACTGCAAGAGGGAGCAGATCTCATGAAAATCTGGAAGGCATTTGCCGGCATCGCCATTGGCGCGTCGCTGGCAGCGTCGGCGTCGGCACAGGGCGTGCCCGCAGTGTCGGACATCGTCGAAACCGAATATGGGCAGGTCCAGGGGCTGGCGGCCGATGGCATCCAGCGCTTTCTGGGGCTTCGCTATGGCGCGCCACCCGTGGGCGATCTTCGCTTCCAGCCTCCGGCCGATCCGGCGTCATGGGACGGCATCGCCGATGCCACGGGAATGGGCGCGCCCTGTATGCAGGCCTATTCGCCATCGGGTTCGCGGGTCTCCGATTTCACGCGGCAGATGAACACGCTGTTCTCGACCGAGTCCGAAGCCAAGATCGACAATGAGGACTGCCTGTTCCTCAACGTCTGGACACCGGGTACCGAAGGGTCGCGGCCCGTCATGGTCTGGTTTCATGGCGGCGGCTATGCCTATGGATCGGGCGGCTGGCCCGCCTATGACGGCGCCAATCTGGCGCGGCGCGGCGATGTCGTCGTCGTCACGATCAACCACCGGCTGAACCTGTTCGGCTTTCTCAACCTCACCGACATTTTCGGCGAGGAGTTCGCAGGCGCGGACAATGCCGGCAATGCCGATCTCGTCCAGAGCCTCGAATGGGTGCGCGACAATATCGCGGCATTCGGCGGCGATCCGAACAATGTGACGATCATGGGCGAATCGGGCGGCGGATCGAAGGTCAGCCATATGCTGGCGACTCCGTCCGCCGACGGCCTGTTTCACCGGGCGATCATCCAGTCCGGCCCCGGCGTCATCAGCGGCAACGCGGAGCAGGCGACGGGGCTTGCGCGCGAACTGCTGGCAGAAGCCGGGATCGAGACGGTCGAACAACTCCGCGCGGCGCATCCCGAACATCTGCTTTCGGCGATGCGCGCGGTCCTCGCCCGGCATGGGGAAGGTTTTGGCGGTCCCAATTTCGGGCCGATCGTCGACGGCAATTACCTGCCGCGCAATCCGTTCGTGCCGACCGCGCCCGAACAGTCGAACGACATTCCGGTGATGATCGGCTGGAACAAGGACGAGATGACGCTGTTCACCGCGTCGCAGCCCTGGTTCGGCCTCATCGACGACGCGGCGCTGGATCGTATGGCCGCGACCTTCGGCGAAAACGGCCCGGCGCTCATCGCCAATTATCGCGAGGAAAACCCGGACTACAGCCCGACGCATATCGCCAACCGGGCGATGAGCGCGCGCTTCGTGCAGGGCAGCTATATCCTCGCCGATGCGCAGGCGCGGGCGGGGGCGCCGGTCTATATGTACCGACTGACATGGGAAACACCGGTCAATGGCGGCATCTTCCGTTCGCCGCACACGCTCGACATCCCGATGATGTTCGACAATGTCGAGCTGTCGCGTGTGCTCGTGGGGCCGGGTGAAGCGCCGCAACGGATCGCCGACCAGATGAGTGAAGCCTGGATCAGCTTCGCGCGGACCGGCACGCCGTCGAGCGATCACCTGCCCGACTGGCCGCGCTATACGCCCGACAGCAGGATGGTGATGCAGTTCGATCTCGAACCCAATGTCGCCGACGATCCGGAACGCGGTGCGCGGGAGATTTTGTCGGGAAGGTAAAGCCGGTCGTCAGCCTCGATCGGAGGATCGAGCCTGACCATATTACGCCGCCAGCGGAAACCGCAGCATCCGATCGCTGACCGGAACGAGTGCTTCTGCATCGGGGCCGACCGCGCGAACGATTTCGGGATGCCCTGCGTCAAGGCCACCGGTCAGCGCGCCGAATGCCGGCAGGATCAGCTTGCGCTCGGTCGCGACGAAACAGCGCCGCGAGACACGCTTTCCGCGAACCGTCAGCCGCAATTTCGGGTGGAAATGGCCCGAGAGTTCGGGTCGCGTTTCGGCGGTATCGGCTTCATGTCGCAGCACGAGTCCGTCCACTTCGGCTTCATCGATAACGCGCCCGCCGCAGCGACCGGCGAATGCCGCATCGTGATTGCCGGTAATCCATGTCCAGTCGAGCTTCTCGGTCAGCGCTTCGAGCCGTGCACAGGCGTCGGCGGGCATCCGGTCGATGCCGTCGCTATCATGGAAGCTGTCGCCGAGGCACCAGAGTTCGCGCGCATCCGTCGCCGCAACAAGGGCTTCCAGGTCCGCCAGCGTCGCCATGCTGTCATAGGGCGGCAGCATCTGCCCCAGCCGCGCGAACCAACTCGCCTTTTCGAAATGCAGATCGGCCACGAGCAAAGCCCGCCGCGCCGGCCAGAACAGCGCGGCCTGGGGCAGGGCGAAAAATTTGTGGCCGGAGAACGAAAAGGGAACCATGCGGAGCTAATGGCGGTAATGGCCTCGCCGATCAAGCCGTTGCAATCCGATCAATGGTTCGCCGCATAGTCCTCCGCCTGGCGTAGCAGGCGCAAAACATTGCCGCTCCAGATCTTCTGGAGATCCTCCTCGTCATAGCCCGCGGCCAGCAGCCGTGCGGTCACTTGCGGCAAAGCAGCGATGTCGCGCATGCCGATCACGCCGCCGCCGCCGTCCCAGTCGGCGCCCATGCAGACATGGTCGACGCCGGCGACGTCGAGCAGATGCAGCAGGCTCGCCATGAAGGCGTCGAAATTCGCTTCCTGTTGCGGCGCACGGCCTTGCGCGGCGCGCAGTTCGCGAACCAGCGCTCGCTGCTGGGTGGGGGAGGCGGTGCGATATTCAGCGTCCATCCGCTCCTCTATTGCCGTGAGTTCCTCGCTTTCGAGGAAGGGCGCGAGGAAGACCGAATTAACGCAGATTGCGCCGCCCGATGCCGCGACGGCGCGGATGCCATCATCGTCGAGATTGCGCTGATGATCCATCGCCCAGCGCGGGCCGGAATGCGATAGGATGATGGGTGTTGCGGACAGTTCGATCAGTTGGTCGATCGCGGCGTCCGAGGCATGGCTGCCGTCGACGACAATGCCCAGCCGGTTCATTTCGGCGACGAGCTCACGGCCAGCCGGGCTCAGCCCGCCCCAGCGCCCGTCGCCCGTGGTGCTGTCGGCGAATTGATTGTCGCGCGAATGGACGGGGCCGGCCATCCGCACGCCGTTGTCGTAGAACGATTGTAGCGCGCCGATATCCTCGCCGAGCGGCCAGCTATTCTCGATGCTCTGAAAGGCGAAAACCTTGCCTTCGCTTGCGATCCGCAGCGCATCGTCAGCGGTATAGGCCAGTTCGAGCCGTTCCGCGTTCGCCGCCGCCATCTCCAGGATCTCGCGTTGCCGCTGCGTCGCCATGGCGCGCGCCTCGGCATAGCCGGCAGAGGTCAGTTCTCCCTGCGGCGTATAGATCACGAAGAACCCGCCATCGAGTCCGCCTTGCTCCATCCGCGGCAAATCGACTTGGCTGGCATCGGTCGCATAGTCGTGGGCGTCCGCCATGCTCCAGCCGTTGCGGCCGAAATGGACCGGTGTGTCGAGATGGGTGTCGAGGGTGAGCAGGCGCTCATGGATTTCGGCCGCGCTGGCCGTTTCGGGTGCCGCCGTCTCGGTCGCCGGTGTGCAGCCTAGAAGGAGCATCGAGACCGCGCCTGCACCCATCATTAGGCGATGGCGCGCCGTTCGTTTGAAAGTATCGGTGATCAAAATCCGCTCCCGCATCGCATCCGGTCCAGCCGTAAGCATAGACAGGAGGAGGCGGGAGCGGAATGCCGAATTAGAATCCTGAGATGCCGAGTGCGAGTACGGCACCGGGCTGGTTGGCATCCATCAGCAATTCGATGGTGCCCGTGCGACCGCGTGCATCGGCGACCGAGAGCTGGACCTTGCCGTCTTCCGAATTGACGTCGTTCAGCGTCAGCTCGCCATAGCGAATGGCGAGGCGGTCGAGCTTCGCGACTTCGGCGTCGCGGATGCGATCGGAGGCGACATGCTCATGGCCCCAGTTGCGCCGGTCGGCGCGGCGGCCGTTGATCGCGGTGACGAGGCTTTCGGCAATCTGCTGCGACGAGGAACTGGCCGCCGGGCTTTGTGCGGCGGCGGGAGCGGTGGTGCCGATTGCGGCCGTTCCGATGGCGGCGGCGAGGGCGAGCGAAAGGGGGATGAAACGCTTTTTCGACATGTTGGTCTCCTGAACCATTTGGGTTTTGCGGCCATACGGTACGAATCCGTCGCCCGCGGCCGCCGCTGTATTATGTGAATATGACAGTTGGTCGAAGGTCCCGTTCGACAGGCGACAGACCGGTTCGATAGGCGGCCGAATCGTTGCGACAAATGTCGTAATCGATCAGTCGGCCGCCATTGCGATTGCCGCGAGGCTCTCGGCTTCGATCAGCAGTTCGTCGTCGACGATACCCTGGGCGACATGTTCGCGCCCGATCAGCGTCAGCACCGGCACCGCCAAAGGCGAGACGCGGTCGAGATCGACATGGACCATCGTATCGGCGGCGCGGTTGAGCAGATTGGCCAGCCGCCCGACATCGGTCAGTTTGGTGCGCGCATCGGCCCAGGCCGCCTGCATCAGCAGGTGGTCGGGCTCGTAGCGGCGCAACACGTCGTAGATGAGATCGGTCGAGAAGGTGACCTGCTTGCCGGTCTTGCGCTTGCCCGGATGCTGGCGCTCGACGAGCCCGCCGATCACCGCGACCTCGCGAAAGGCGCGCTTGAGCAGGTGCGACCCTTGCACCCAATCGACGAACTCGTCGGTCAGGATGTCGGGCGAGAAGAGCGGTGCGGGATCGCGCACGCGCTCGAGCGAATAGGTGGCGAAGCTGTAATCGTTGGCGACGAAGCCGATGGGCTTGAGCCCCGCGCTTTCCATGCGCCGCGTGACCAGCATCCCGAGCGACTGGTGCGCGTTCCAGCCTTCGAAGCTGTAGGTCACCATGAAATGGCGGTCCTGGTGCGGGAAAGTCTCGACCAGCAGTTCGCCCGGTCGCGGCAGCACCGAGCGCTGGCCCTGGACGCTCAGCCATTCCTCGACGTCCTCGGGAAACGCCGCCCATTCGGTCCGGTCGAACAGGAAGCCGCGCACACGATCGGCGAGATTGGTCGAGAGCGGCATCCGGGCGCCCATATAGGTCGGGATGCGCGCCTCCTTGCTCGACGCACGGACAAGCAGATCGGTGTCCTTGATCGTGATGACTTCGAGGCTCATGCCGGAAAAAAAGAAGGTATCGCCCGGCGAGAGCGAGGCGGCGAACAGTTCCTCGACCGTGCCGAGCTTGCGCCCGTTCTTGAACCGGACGTCGAGCACGGGCGCATCGACGATGATCCCGGCGTTCAGACGGTGCTGCTTGACGAATTTGGGATGGCTGACGCGCCAATGCGTCTGTCCGTCTTCGTCGAGCTCGGGCGTCAGTCGCTTGAACTTGTCATAGGCCCGCAGCGCATAGCCGCCGCTCTCGATATATTCGAGCTCGCGCGTGAAGGCTTCGCCGGTCAGTCGCTCATAGGGCGCGGACGAGCGGACTTCGGCGAGCATCGCGCCCTCCTCGAACGGCGCGGCGCAGGCGCAAGCCATCAGATGCTGGGCGAGCACGTCGAGGCTGCCGTCGCGAAAATCGTCGGGATCAAGCTCGCCCTCCTCGACCGCGTCGAGCGCGGCGCGGGCCTCCAGATATTCAAACCGGTTCCCGGGTACGAGGATAGCCTTGCTGGGTTCGTCGAGCCGGTGGTTGGAGCGCCCGATACGCTGCAACAGCCGCGAAGAACCCTTGGGTGCGCCCATCTGCACGACACAATCGACATCGCCCCAGTCGACGCCAAGATCGAGGCTTGCCGTCGCGACGAGCGCGCGCAGCTCGCCGCGCGCCATCGCGCTTTCCACTTTGCGCCGTGCCTCGACCGACAGGCTGCCATGATGGATGCCGATGGGGAGCGCGTCCTCGTTTACCTTCCACAGATCCTGGAAGATCAACTCGGCGAGGCTGCGCGTGTTGCAGAAGACGAGCGTGGTGCGGTGCTTGGCGATCGCCTCCATCACCTGCGGCGCGGCATAGCGGCCCGAATGGCCCGACCAGGGGACGCGGCCCTCGGGCAGCAGGATTTCGATCTCGGCCTTCGCGCCGGGATCGCCGCGCACGATCTCGACCGACGCGGCATCCGCATCGGGCGCCAGCCACTTCGCATAGCCCTCCGGATCGGCGACGGTGGCCGACAATGCGACACGCCGCAGATCCGGTCTGATCGCCTGCAGCCGCGCCATGGCGAGGTTGAGAAGGTCGCCCCGTTTCTGCAGCGCGAAGGCATGAACCTCGTCGATTACGATCGTGCGGAGCGTGGAGAAGAGCTCGAAACTGTCGGGATAGCTGATGAGGAGGCCGAGCGATTCGGGCGTTGTCAGCAGCATATGCGGCGGGCGCTGGCGCTGGCGTACCTTGCGATCATGCGGCGTGTCGCCGTGGCGCGCCTCTACGCGGATAGGCAGGCCCATCTCCTCGATCGGGGTCAGTAGATTGCGGCGGACATCGTTGGCGAGCGCCTTGAGGGGCGAGATGTAGAGGGTGTGAAGGCCGCCCGGCGGGTCGCCAACCAGATCGGCGAGAGTTGGAAGAAAGCCGGCCAGCGTCTTCCCCGCGCCGGTCGGTGCGACAAGCAATGCGTGGCGGCCAGCCCGTGCCGCCTCCAGCATTTCGAGCTGGTGCCGGCGCGGCGCCCAGCCGCGCCCATCAAACCACCGGCCAATGTCCGGTGGCAGTGCGGTCAATCGGTCTCCTCCCGATCGGTTTGCTCGCGCGCCTGTCGGGCCGCGGCTTCGGTGCGGGCAATGTCGGCGGGGCTATCTGCGCCCTTGTTTCGGCTCATGCCATAGGCGATCGCGGCGAGCAGCAGCGCACCGCCGCCAACCAGGATGATGATATAGATCGTTTCCATCGTTTTCCCTTTCTCACCAGCCAACGCGCCAGTAGCAAGGAAATATCCGGCGCACTTGTGCGGCAACAATCTTGGGTCCAAGCGTGTTTGCGAGGGCCGGAGGGGGAAGAAGTTGGTCAACGCACATACTGGCCGTGCCGAGTCGGCGCAGGAATTCGGGGAGTTGATGGCGCGGATGATGGTGCCGGCGCCCGGGGCGGAGAAAATGCCGCCCTATGCGCCGCGATCGAGCGATGTGATCATTTCACCCTTCGGCAAATGCGGGACGACCTGGCTGCAACAGACTTTTCATACGCTGCGGACCGGCGGCGACATGGATTTCGACGATATTTCCCGCGTCGTTCCCTGGATCGAGACCGCGCCGGCGCTGGCGATTGATATCAATGCCGAACAGAAAGCCGATCCGCGCGGGTTCAAGAGCCATCAGTCGTACGACACGCTTCCCGGCGGTGCGCGCTATGCGGTGTCGCTGCGCAATCCCAAGGACGCGTTTGTCTCCATGTACCGCTTCATGGAGGGTTGGTTCTTCGAGCCCGGCACGGTGCCGATGGAGCATTTCTACCAAGGCTGGATCACGCCCGGCCCGCAAGGGGCGAACTACTGGACCCATTTGCTGAGCTGGTGGCGGCAGCGCGACAATCCCGATGTGTTCCTGACGACCTATGAGCATATGATCGAGACGCCGGCCGAGCATATCCACGCCTTTGCCGATTTCTGCGGCATTCCGTGCAGCGACGATCTCGCTGCGCTGACGCTCGAACGGTCGTCATTGGCCTACATGCTCGAGCACAAGGACAAGTTCGCCGATCCGATGATGCGCACGCTGTCGGAGGAACGCTGCGGTTTTGCCCCCGGCAGCGATTCGGCGAAGGTCCGCAAGGGCGGCGTCGGCGGCCACAAGGCCGAATTGCCGCCCGAAATCGGCGGAGCGATCGAGGCTGTTTGGGCCGGGCAAGTCGAACCGGAAACGGGCTTCGCAAGCTACGAAGAGCTCGATGCCTCCATTCGGGAGCGCAATTCGGCTTGATCATTCCTATATCGATCGCATGGCGAGCCTCGGACACTGGATCGATCCCCGACCCGAAGGAATTTACGTTCCCGCGGCCGATCTCTGGATCGATCCGTCGCAGCCCAAACCGCGCGCCCTCGTCACCCACGGCCATGCCGATCATGCCCGTGGCGGCCATGGCGAGGTATGGGCGACGCCCGAAACGCTGGCGATCATGGACGTCCGCTATGGCGAGCAGGCCGCCTGGCCGGTCGCCTATGGCGAGATGCACGATTTCGGCGATGTGACGGCGCGGTTCGTGCCGGCAGGGCATGTTCTGGGTTCCGCGCAGATCGTGCTCGACCATGGGGGCGAGCGGGTCGTTATATCGGGCGATTACAAGCGCAGACCCGACCCCACCTGCGCGCCGTTCGAGCCGGTACCGTGCGACATCTTCATCACCGAAGCCACTTTCGGCCTGCCGGTCTTCCGCCATCCGGAAACACGGCACGAAATTGCCAAACTTCTCGACTCCCTTGCAGCGAATTCGGACCGGTGTGTGCTCGTCGGCGCCTATGCGCTCGGAAAGGCGCAGCGCGTCATCACCGAGCTGCGCGCGGCGGGTCACGACGCTCCGATCTACATTCATGGCGCATTGCAGCGGCTCTGCGATCTCTACGCGGAGTATGGCGTCGATCTCGGCGAATTACGCCCGGCGACCGATGCGGATAAGGACGAGATGCGCGGGTCGATCGTCGTCGCGCCCCCGTCCGCGCTGAACGACCGCTGGTCGCGGCGGCTGCCCGAACCGATTACGGCAATGGCGTCGGGCTGGATGCGCGTGCGCCAGCGAGCCCGGCAGCGCAATGTCGAGCTGCCGCTGATCCTCTCCGATCATGCCGACTGGGACGAACTGACCGACACGTTGCGTGAACTACGCCCCAAGGAGGTGTGGGTCACTCACGGCCGCGAGGACGCGCTGGTTCACTGGTGCACGACGCACCAGATCAAGGCGCGCGCGCTCGATCTGGTCGGCTATGAGGATGAGGACGATTGAGCGCCGTCAGGCGTGCGGTTCGACCGCGGCGGGCTCGTAATCGATTTCGCGCACGCCGCGGCGGACGCGTTCGGACTGGACGAGACCGCGCAGCTGTTCCCGGCGATCGCGGGCACCAACGACATTCGGCAGCAGCATCGGAACGCCGACATTGGTGCGGTCGCTCGAAATTACGGTGATCGTGCCGATGTTGAACAGCTGGTTGAGCAGCGAATAGTTCACCTTCACGTCCTTGACGCGATAGAGTTCGATCTCGTCGATGCTTTTGAAGACAATCCCGCGATGGATGATCAGCCGCTGCGAGGTGATCTCATATTTCGCAGCCATATAGTGCAGCCACTGGACAACGATCCTGACGAAACTGACCGCGCTTACGAGCATGAACCACGGGCTGTCGAAAATCAGCGCCAGGATCGGGCCAAGAAGCAGGATGCCGACCCACATCCAGCCTTCGAAGCTGCCGAACAGCCAGCGTTCGGTGCTGCTGCGAAAACTGTCGATCCGTTCCTCGTCCATCATCTGCCTCCCCGGATGGTCTCCGGACGCCATCAATGCCCCGCTTGCGGCCCCCGCTCAAGCCCCGACTCGGCAAGCTGCGCATCGATCTGGTGGAGCAGGCGCTTCAGGCCCTCTTCGCTCTTCGCTTCGGCCCGGGCGACGAGAACGTCCTGCGTGTTCGAAGCGCGGAGCAGCCACCAGCCGTCATCGGTGTTCACGCGGGCGCCATCGACCTCTTCATAGTCTTCGCCCGCCTCGGCCAGCCGGTCGAGCACTTCATCGATGACGGCGAACTTGCGGTCTTCGGACACCTGGAAGCGCATTTCCGGTGTGTTGATCATTTCGGGCAGTTCGCCGCGTAATTCGGTGACGCTCTTGCCCGATGTCGAGGCCGCACGAATGAGCTGGATGGCGGCGTAGAGTGCGTCGTCGAAGCCGTAATAATCCTGCGCGAAGAAGATATGGCCGCTCATCTCGCCCGCGAGCGGGGAGCCGGTTTCCTTCATCTTCTGCTTGATCAGCGAATGGCCGGTCTTCCACATCAGCGGATCGCCGCCCAGTTCCTCGATCCGGTCGAACAGCGCGCTGCTCGCCTTCACATCGGCAATGATCGTCGCGCCGGGATCGGCCTTCAGCACCGGTTCGGCGTAGATCGCCAGCAGCTGATCGCCCCAGATCACGCGGCCGAGGCCGTCGACCGCGCCGATCCGGTCGCCGTCGCCGTCGAAAGCCACTCCGAAATCGAGCTTGTTGTCGGCGACGAGCTTTTTGAGGTCTGCCAGATTGGCTTCGTCGGTCGGGTCGGGATGATGATTGGGGAAGTTGCCATCGACATCGGTGAACAGCGTGAAATGCTCGCCGGGCAGCCGCTCGACGAGCTTCTCAACGATCGGGCCGGCGGCGCCATTTCCCGCGTCCCAGCCGATCCGGTACTCGCCCCCCGCATAGCCCGCCATCAGCCGATCGACATACATGTCGGCGATGTCGGCGGTGCCGCACGTTCCCGATCCTTCTTCCCAGTCGCCCTTATCGGCCATGATGCCGAGCGCCTGGATGTCGCGCCCGAAGAACGGACGATGCTGAAAGACCATCTTGAAGCCATTGTAATTGGCGGGATTATGGCTACCGGTTATCTGTATGCCGCCATCAACCTCTAGCGTCGCCTCGGCATAATAAAGCATCGGCGTCGGGCCGAGGCCGATGGAAATTACATCGCAGCCGCTGGCGTTCAGACCCTCGACCAGCGCCTCCTCCAGCATCGGAGAGCTGTCGCGCCCGTCGCGGCCGACGGCGACATGGGTGCCGCCCGCGCGGCGGATGAGCGTGCCGAATCCGCGGCCGATGGCGCGTGCGTCGTCGGGGCCGAGCGTTTCGCCGACGATACCGCGGATGTCATATTCGCGAAGCGTGGTGGGATCGAATGTGTGTGTCATGCGGCGGCTTGTCGCCGGACCATGTGACAAGTGCAAGGGCTTCTAGTGCAATCGCCCGTCGGCATTGTTGCGCGCCTCGCTGAGCAGGATGTCGCGGGCCGCATTGACGCGTCGCGCCAACTCTACCGAACCGCCGGCATCGGGATGGACGCGGGCGATGAGGCGGCGATGTGCATCCCGGATTGTTTCCTGATCGGCGTCAGGCGGGACATCGAGCAGAACGCGCGCATCTTCGACCGGCATCATTGCCCGGCGGAATTGCTGCGAGCGATAGGTGCACCAGGCTGCGACGCCGGCAAAGGCGCCGATTGCGAGCAGGCCGTTGCCGCGCGCCAGCCAGATGAAGCCGAGAATGACGATCAGGACGGCGGCGATGTCGCCGCTATCGGCGCGGCGCAATCGGCCCGTCTTCCAGGCCCAGAGTGCCAGCAGCACCAGTCCGATCGGCAGCAGGATATGCATGCAGCGCGTTATACGCCAAGCCGTGGGCCGTGCCTATCGGCTTGTTTCGGGCAGTTCGAAGCCCGCGATCATCTCGCGCAACTCGGATCGTGCGGCGATATGGCTCATGCCGACGCTCTCGAAATGATCGATATCGAGCAGCGTCAGCCCGCTCGGAAAGAGTTCGCGATAGATGACGCGTTCCGACAATCCCGGGATGACGCGAAAGCCCACCCGTCGCGACAATTCGGCCAGCGCGTCGGCCATGCGCTGCATGTTGCGCGCGCCGATATGCTGAAGCCGGTTGCGCAGCACCACCCAGTCGACCTCGCCGCCGGTGCGCGCCTTGGCCTTGCGTGCCTCCCAGACGAGTTCGGCGTAGAAGCTCGGGCGCTTCACCTTGTAGGTTTCGGGATCGACCTGCCCGATGAGATCGAAATCGATGAAGCTGTCGTTGATCGGTGTCACCAGCGTATCGGCGCGGGTGGCGGAAATCCGGGCGAGCGGGTCGTCGCGCCCCGGCGTGTCGATGATCAGGAAATCGGTTTCGGCGCAAAGTTCGTCGATCTTGCGTTCGAACGCCGCGAGATTGTCCGCCTCATTCACCGCAAAGTCCGGCGTGGGGAGGTCTTCGCCCAGCCGCTTCCGGCTCTCCACCCGGTTTTCCAGATAGCGCGTCGTCGTCCGCTGCCGGGTGTCGAGATCGAGCACGGCGACGCGGTGTCCCATCATCGTCAGCGCGACCGCCGTATGGACGGCTGTCGTCGACTTGCCGGTGCCGCCCTTTTCATTGGCGAAGACGATGAAATGGCAATCGGCCAAGGCCGTGCGTCCCCCTCATGATAACCGGCGCGACTTGATTCACGTGTTTGCGCCCCCCAAACACGGTCGGGCTCTTATCGGAGGCGGAATGCAGGTGCAATTGGCGCGGACCATAAAGCTGTTGCGGGAATCGGTGACGGCGCTGAAAAGCGACGGTGGCACACTGGCGCTGGTGCCGACGATGGGCGCGCTGCACGAAGGGCATCTGGCGCTCGTCGCCAGGGCGAAGGAGGAGGCGGACCATGTCGCCGCCTCGATCTTCGTCAATCCGGCGCAATTCGGCGAAGGCGAGGATTTCGACGCCTATCCCCGCACCGAAGAACGCGATCGTGAGCTGCTCGAGGCGGCGGGCTGCGACTTGCTCTGGGCGCCGAGCCCGAGCGAAGTCTATCCCGACGGCTATGCCACGACCGTCAGCGTGACGGGTGTTAGTGAAGGACTGTGCGGCGGTGCGCGGCCCGGCCATTTCGACGGCGTCGCCACGGTGGTCGCCAAGCTGTTCAACCAGGTCGCGCCCGATGTCGCGCTGTTCGGCGAAAAGGACTACCAGCAGCTCGCTGTGATCCGCCGCATGGTCCGCGATCTCGATTTCGATATCCGGATCGTCGGCGTGCCGACCGTGCGCGAGGCCGACGGCTTGGCGCTGTCGTCGCGCAACCGGTATCTGAGCGAAGAGGAACGCGCGGCAGCGGTAGCGCTGCCCGATGCGATGGGCGAGGCGGCCGAGGCGATCGCGGGCGGGGCCGATGTCGGCGCGACGCTGATCGATGCGAAGGCGAAACTGTTCGAGGCGGGCTTTTCGACGGTCGACTATATCGAGCTGCGCGATGCCGAGACGCTGGAGCCGATGGCGATGCTCGAGGGTCCGGCGCGCATGCTGGCGGCAGCACGGATCGGGACGACGCGGCTGATCGACAATATCGCGGTCCTTCCGCGCTGAAGTCCTCCCCTGCAAGGGAGGGGGTCCACGAAGTGGTGGAGGGGTGGTATCCCGCTACCGATTCGCGGATCACCGGTGTTGATACCCCTCCGTCATGCTTCGCATGCCACCTCCCCTTGCAGGGGAGGATCGTGATCGCGAAAAACTTACTCGCGCCGTTAACCTTTTATTATCCATAAGCCGCCACCTCTGTCCCCGACGCACAGTCGTAAAGGGGAATTGGGGTAATGGCACATAGCGAACACGCCGCGACGTTTCTGATCGAAAGCCGGTTGCGCGATGCAGCGGCGGGCAAGACCGAGGCGCTCTACGATCTCGGCATCGCCTATTCGTCCGGTTCGGGCGGGTTGGACGTCGACCTGATCGAGGCGCACAAATGGTTCAACCTCGCCGCAGTCAACGGGCATGAACGTGCACAACAGTGCCGTGCGGAAATTTCCGACGAGATGACGGCCCGCGAAATCGCCGAAGCGCAGAAGCAGGCCCGCGCCTGGTTGAATGAGACGGTGCGCCGCGCGGCCTGATATCGTCAAAACCTCGCAAGCGTGAGGTCGCGTCTGACGAAAACTACTCTTCTCTCACCCAGGCATTCGTCCGAAACCGCTCGAACCACGCCAATATCGCCTGCGCCTTGGCACCGCTCTGCGAGGGGCGTGCCGCGATGCCGCCATGGCTCGCACCGGGCACCTTCACCAGCGCCGTCGGCACGCCGCGCAGCCTCAGCGCCGTGTAATATTGCTCGGACTCGCTGACGGGCGTGCGATAATCCTCTTCGCCGACCACCACGAGCGTCGGCGTCTCGACATTGCCGATCAGCGACAGCGGCGAGCGGCGCCAATAGCTTTCCTGGTCCTCCCAGAAATTCGATCCGAACCAGTAATC
>NZ_CAKZNF010000089.1 GCF_937129435.1 uncultured Parasphingopyxis sp.
CACTTCCTCATTGGCCGCTGTGAGCAGTGCCAGCGCGCGCGCGGCATCTGCCGCCACCTCGTCGAAGAACGCATCCGCCGCAGCGGCGTCGAGGCGCTGATAGTCGCGCTTCTTGGTGGGCGGCCCCACCCGCATCAGCACGCTGGCATCGAGCCCAACCCGGTGATGGCGATCCCCGCGGTGTCCGCTCATCAAGCGACCGCATCGATCGAAGCACCAGTGGGTGTGTTGATCGCGGCTGGTCAGGTGGAGTGTGTGCGCCGTGAGCGACACCTCGAGCTCGTTGTCCTCTCCACCCGGTGCCGCAGACTTCATCGTTTGACCTCAAGACTTGCGCTTGCCGAAGAGCTTGGCGTCGAGGCTGAACTCGACCTCGATCTGCGGCGTGCCGCGGGGGGCCGGAGGGATGCCCTCCAGGTCGAACTGCCCGAGCAGCCGGTTGTCCGACGCCATCTCGCGCTCGCCCTGGCTGACCTTGATGGTCACGCTGGGCTGGTTGTCCGCGGCGGTCGAGAAGACCTCCTTCTTGCTGGTCGGGATGGTCGTGTTCTTCTCGATGAGCTTGGTCATCACGCCGCCGAGAGTCTCGACGCCGAGGCTCAGCGGGGTCACGTCGAGCAGCAGCACGTCCTTGACGTCGCCCTGCAGCACGCCGGCCTGGATCGCGGCGCCCATGGCGACGACCTCATCGGGATTGACGCCGACATGCGGCTCCTTGCCGAAAAAGTCCTGCACGACGCTGCGCACCTTGGGCATGCGGGTCATGCCGCCGACCATGATGACTTCGTCGATTCCGCCCTTGTCGACGCCGGCATCTTCCAGCGCCTTCTTGCACGGCTCGAGCGTGCGCTTGATCAGGTCGCCGACCAGCTTTTCGAGGTCCGAGCGGCTGATCGTCTTGACCAGATGCTTCGGGCCGTTCTGATCGGCCGTGATGAAGGGCAGGTTGACCTCGGTCGACTGGGCGCTGGAAAGCTCGATCTTCGCCTTTTCGGCGGCTTCCTTCAGCCGCTGAAGGGCGAGTTTGTCGCCGCGCAGGTCGATGCCCTCGGCCTTCTTGAACTCGTCGGCCAGGAATTCGACGATCTTGCTGTCGAAGTCCTCACCGCCGAGGAACGTGTCGCCATTGGTCGACTTCACCTCGAACACGCCGTCGCCGATCTCGAGGATCGAGATGTCGAACGTGCCGCCGCCAAGGTCGTAAACGGCGATCGTTTTGCCGTCGTTCTTCTCGAGCCCATAAGCGAGCGCGGCCGCGGTCGGCTCGTTAATGATGCGCAGGACTTCGAGGCCGGCGATCTTGCCGGCGTCCTTGGTCGCCTGACGCTGGGCATCGTTGAAATAGGCCGGAACGGTGATCACCGCCTGCTCGACCGTCTCGCCGAGATAGCTTTCGGCGGTTTCCTTCATCTTCTGCAGGATGAAGGCGCTGATCTGCGACGGGCTGTACTTCTCGCCCTTCGCCTCGACCCAGGCGTCGCCATTGTCGGCCTTGACGATGTCATAGGGGACGAGCTCCATGTCCTTCTTGGTCATGGGATCGTCGAAGCGGCGGCCGATCAGGCGCTTCACCGCGAAGATCGTATTGTCCGGGTTGGTGACGGCCTGGCGCTTGGCCGGCTGGCCGATCAGGCGCTCGCCATCCTTGGTGAAGGCGACCATCGACGCGGTCGTCCGCGCGCCTTCCGAATTTTCGATCACCTTCGGTTTGCCGCCTTCCATGACGGCGACGCACGAGTTGGTCGTGCCAAGGTCGATTCCGATAACTTTTGCCATGTCTTCTTACCTCTTGAATTTCCCCAATAGTGGCGGAGCCGGAGACTCCCCTTGTTAGAAGCGAAAGCCGCCGGCGCGGCGTTATGCTTGGCGATATAGGTGGGGTTTTCCTTGCTGCAAGAACCCGGGCCCCCTAAGGCGTGCGCGCTGTTCAGATATGGGATTTTTCATGCGATTTCCGGCCATTTTCTCCGCCCTTCTCGTCCTCGCGGCTTGCTCGCCCGGCGGCGACGACGCGCCGGCCGATCCGGTCGAGAATGCCTGGGTCCGCCTGCCCGCCGTCGACGGCCGGCCGGCGGCGGCCTATTTCGATCTCAATGGCGGCGAGGCTGGCGACACGCTGCTGGCGATCGACAGCCCGCGCGTCGAGACGATCGAGCTGCACGAGACGATGGAGATGGAGGGCGGCATGGACGGCGCGATGCGGATGCAGCCGGTCATGTCCGTCGAAATCCCGGCAGACGAAACCGTCTCCTTCGCGCCGGGCGGTCTGCACGCGATGCTGTTCGACATCGACGACGACGTCACGCCGGGTACGCCGCTGACGCTCAATTTCCGCTTCGACAGCGGCCGCGACATCCAGGTCGAAGCGGTCACGATCGGCGTCGGCGACGAACCGCCTTTCAGCGACGAAAATAACTAGCCTTCGCCTGTGATTGAGATCACAGGACTTTGTGCCGCGTTCATCGCTCCGACATGCGAAAGCTGCTGTTGGAGCGATCGGTCGCGACGCCGCCGGTTCTCACCGGCCGGCTTTTGGAGAAGGGGGATTTTTTCGACATGATTCACGTCCGCGTTGTTCTTGCCGCCATGACGGCAACCGCACTGGCCGTTCCGGCCGCAGCCCAGGATTACAGCCTCGACCCGGCCTACGGCACGGTCGACCTGGAGGTGGGCTTCCTGCCCGACCCGCACCGCGTCGACCTGCAGTCGGGCGGCACCATCGATGCCGGCGAAGCGATCGGCGGCGAGTGCATCGGCTTTATCGCCGACGCGCCCGATTTCCGGTTGAATTATACGGCAGGTGATTTGCCGCTGTTTATCCGATCGCAGTCCGAAGAGGATACGACACTCGTGGTCAACGGACCGGATGGCAACTGGTCCTGCAACGATGACGGCCCCGCCGGCCTCGATCCCGAAGTCGTCTTTACGAGCCCGGCAAGCGGCCAGTACGACATCTGGGTCGGCACCTTTGGCGAACCGGCCAATTACGCAGCGCAGTTGCAGATTTCGGAGATTCCGTCCGCAGGCGCCGTGCTCGATATCGGCGCCGATCCGACCTATGAGACGGTCGACCTCGCGGCCGGCTTCCTACCCGATCCCTATGTGGTCGAACTCGATTCCGGTGGCCCGATCGATGCGGCGACAGAGATCGGCGGCGATTGCACCGGCTATATCTTCGGTGCCCCGGATGTACGGCTGAACTACGATTCGAGCGGCGGACCCCTGTCCATTGCGGCCTTCTCCGAAACCGATACCACACTCGTCGTGAACGATCCCGGCGGCAACTGGGTCTGCGCCGACGATACCGGCGAAAGCCTCGATCCCGCGGTCTGGTTCGACAGCGCGCCAAGCGGCCAGTACGACATCTGGGTCGGCACCTATGGCGAACCGGAAATCGCGCCTGCCCGGCTCGAGATTTCCGAACTCGAATAGACCGGCTTCCGTCGCTTCGCGCCGGTATCCCCGCGAGGGCGGGGGTACCGGCGCGCCATTATCAGCCGTCTTGGGGATCCGGAGATTCCCGTGACGCGGAAATTCAGGCTAAGGCGTCCAGATGGCGCATCTTTCCCGCCCCCTCACGAACGGCGAACGCAACCTCGCCGCGAGCATCTTCGGTAACGCGATCGACTATGAGCGCGTGAAGCTGCACCGGAAGAAGTGGTTTCCTTTCCAGCCGGTCAAGACGCTGATGGCGCCGACGGGCGGTATCTGGTTTCACCCCAAAGGCCCCTTCTGGCGCGAGGATTTTGCCGACGCCCCGCTTCGCCTTCAGGGCCTGTTCCTGCACGAGATGACGCACGTCTGGCAGTGGCAGCAGGGCATCTTCCTTCCCATCCGCCGCCACGCCTTCTGCCGCTACGACTACGCCCTGAAACCGGGCCAGCCGCTGGTGAAATACGGGATCGAGCAGCAAGCGGAGATCGTGCGGCACACGTTCCTTTTGCGGGAGGGAAAGGCGCTGGCGGGGGCGCCGGGGCTCGCGAGCTATGAGGCCATTCTGCCGTTCAGGCCGTCCTGACGCTACGGCATGGGGACGGCAGCGCTTGCACAAGGCGCAATCCATTGCTAGCGGCGGTGCATCACCGGGCGGCCCAACCCGCGCCCGGACCAAGAGACATCGATGGAGCTTTCAACCTACGGCATGTCGCGGGAACGCGGCTATCTTTCCGACTTCGAGATCGACGAAATCTTCCTTCCCGACGACTTTCTGGAGATCGAGGGCGCGGCGGAGGAACTGTCCGGCCTGATCACCACCGGCCGCGTCCGTCACTGGCTGGACGACCTGCCCACGCCCGATATCGAAACCTTCCTTGCCGAGGCGAGCGATGCCGAGATTCGCGCCGCGATGGTGCGCTATTCCTTTCTCGTTCAGGCCTATGTCTGGGGCGAAGAGAACGCGCCGGCCGCCCTCCCCGCCAATCTCGCGGTGCCGATGGTCGCAATCGCGGATCGGCTGGGCCAGGCGCCGCTGCTCCCCTATTCCGGCTATGTGCTCGACAACTGGTACCGGCTCGACAAGGCCGAAGGCATCACGCTCGACAATATCGCGATGCTGCAAAATTTCCTCGGCGGGATGGACGAGAACTGGTTCGTCCTCGTCCATGTCGCGATCGAGGCGGAGGCCGGCCGGGGGCTGGAGATCGCGACCGAGCTCGTCGCCGCGTCGAACGACGGCGATGCGGCGCAGGTCGAAGCGCTGCTGACCGAGATGAACACGGTGTGGGACCGGATCAACGCGCATTTCGATCGCATGCCCGAACGCTGCGATCCCTATATCTATTTCCAGCGCGTGCGGCCTTATATCCATGGCTGGAAGAACAACCCGGCAACGCCCGACGGCATCGTCTATGAAGGCGTCGAGAAGTTCGGCGGCAAACCGCAGGCCTTTCGCGGCCAAACGGGGTCGCAGTCGAGCATCGTCCCGGCGATGGACGCGCTTTTCAACGTCAGCCACGAAAATGACCCGCTGCGCGAATATCTCGACGAGCTGCACGAATACCGGCCTGTCCCGCATCGCCGCTTCATCGAAGATTTGGCCGCAGCCAGCGAACTGCGCGTCTTCGCGGCGGGATCGCATTCGGGCGTCAAGGATGCGTTCAACGCGTGCGTCGAGCAGGTCGCGCGCTTTCGTACGCGGCATCTGGAGTACGCCGCGAGTTACATCAACAAGCAGGCGCAGGGCGCCACGGGCAACGATACCGATGTCGGCACCGGCGGCACGCCGTTCATGAAGTATCTGAAAAAGCATCGCGACGAGAACCGCGCCCAGCGGGTTTAGGGCATTGTCGTCGTCGTAAATCCGCCGTCATTGCGAGCGGAGCGAAGCAATCCAGAGCCAAGCAGGTCGCCACCTTCTGCTCTGGATTGCCGCGTCGCCTTCGTCTCCTCGCAATGACGATGCGGCGTAGTCCGAGATGTGGAACATGGCTGGTGTAGTTGCGGCTCCGGTTGCTCCGCCGCAGGGGTCGGTCTAGACTCCTCCGACAGGGATGATCGGGGGATCAAATGGCACGGTTGCTTTCTGCTTTGCTGACGGGGCTCTTCGCGGCGATGCTGCTGATTCCGGCGATGGCGCATGGCCAGCGCCCGCCGCCGCCCGACCTGCCGGACCTGCCGGCAACGCCACAGATGAGCCAGACCGGCTATCCCGAATGCCGGGAGGATTGGCGGCGCTACGGCGAGCCGTATGAACAGGCAGCCGAAACCAATCGCTGCACCGCTGCGCTCGATCGCTACCATGCGCAGGTGTTGATGCCGTTCACGCAGCAGCTGATCGCGCATCAGAACGCGATCCGCGGCATTTACGAAGAGCAGGTGCAGAACGATTTCCGGTATACGCAGGAGCAGGCGGACGGTTTCTACGCCCGCGTGACGGCGGAACATGAAGCCTCGAACCTCGATGGTGCGCACGCCGCGCTCTATCGCGAGATGCTGGCGCGCTACGAAGGCGACCGCGCCTATCAGCAAGCCGTATTCTGCCGGATGACCGACTGCCGCGACGCCAGCCTGCTCGCAGCGCTGCCTGCCGACTTGGATGCCGGGGGCGGTGGTGGGAATGGCGAACGCTCGGCCCGGCGCCGGGACGGCGGCGATGGCGATCAGTGCGGCACCGAGCGCGCCGGCGGCGGATTGCTGGGCGGGATATTGGGCGGCGTGATCGGCAGCCGCACCGGGCTCGGCAGTGTCGCAGGCTCGCTGATCGGTGCTGCGAGCGGAACGCTGCTCGCGCAGATTGCCTGCAACCTGACCGAAGAGGAACAGGAACTCGCCGCAGAAGCGACGGTGGAAGTGACCGAACAGGAGGAAGTCGGCGCCCGCTCCGAATGGACGAGCCCGACGCGCGAAGGTGTCAGCGGATCGTCCGAGGTGACGGCGATGAATTCGCAGCCCAACGGCACGCGCTGCCTGACGATTACCGACATCGCGATCATCGACGGCGAAGAAATCAGCCTTGAAAAGGAAATGTGCCGAGCACCGGGAGAGAGCCGCTACACGCTGAACGCTTGATGTGTCAGACTCGACCTGACGGTCGAGCGCCGCACCGGCGCTTTGGCGTAGCCAAAGTCTGACAATCAAAAACGAAAATCCTATTCCGGCTTCTTCGCCACCCCGACCAGCGCCGGCCGTAGCAGCCGGTCCCTGATCACATAGCCTCGCTGCATCACCTGCACGATCGTGCCCGGTTCGGCGTCGGCACTCGGGATTTCGACCATGGCCTGGTGGATGTTGGGGTCGAGTTCGCCCTCCGTTTCCACCGCTTCGATGCCATGCTTGCGAAAGACCGTCTCGATCTCCTTGCCCGTCGCCTCGAGTCCCGCAACAAGGCCTTTCCACTTCTCGTCCTCGCGCAGTTCGCTCGGGATCGCGGCAAGCGCGCGTTCCAGATTGTCGGCAACCGACAGGATATCGCGCGCGAAATTGGTCGCCGCGTAATCGGAGGCCTTTTGCCGCTCTTGCTCCAGCCGCCGGCGCGTATTCTGTTCCTCGGCGCGCGCATAGAGTACGTCCTGCTTCGCCTTTTCGAGCTCTTCCTCGAGTTCCGCGATCCGGTCATGCTCTGCCAGTTCGGGTGCCTCGTCCGCGGTTTCCTCGCGCAGGCTCTCGGGCACGCCTTCCAGCTCCGCCTTCGCCTCGTCGGACAAATTTTCGTTCGTTCGATCTTCGGTCTTTTCGCCGTTCATTTTCGTTCCGTCAGGTCATGAGTTTCGACAACGTCTGTGCCGTGAAGTCCACCATGGGCACGACCCGCGCATAGTTCAAGCGTGTCGGCCCGATCACGCCGACCACGCCGACCACCTGCCCCTCGGCATCGTGATAGGGCGAGGCGATGACCGAGGAGCCGGAAAGCGAGAAGAGCTTGGTTTCCGATCCGATGAAGATCTTCATCGCCTGCGCCTCGCGTGCGCTGTCGAGAAGCCGTGAAATCTCTTCCTTGCCTTCGAGTTCGTCGAGAAGCTGGCGGACACGATCGAGATCGGCGCTGGCGCTGTCGTCGAGCAGGTTCGCCTGGCCGCGCACGATCAGCACGGGCCGCTCCGCGCCGTCCTTCGACCATGTCGCAAGCCCGCGCGAAATGAGGTCGCGCGCCGCATCGTCGAGCGCGGCCTTGCCGCGGCCGATCTCCTGTTCCAGCCGCTCCTTCGCCTGTTCGAGCGTCAGCCCGGCAAGCCGGCTGCTGACATAATTCGCCGCCTCGGTGAGCGTCGAGGACGGGACGGGGCTGGGAAGATCGACGACGCGGTTTTCGACGCTGCCGTCCGACCCCACGAGCACCGCCAGCGCCTGCCCGTCCGACAGCGGCACGAAGCCGAACTGGCTAAGCACCGGCTCGCGCTTCGGCACCAGAACGATCCCGGCGCAGGACGAAAGGCCCGACAATGCCGCCGTCGTCTGCGCCAGCGCCTCCTCGACCGGGCCTTCTTCGCCGACTTGCGCTTCGATCGCGCGCCGCTCGGCCATCGACAAGCGGCTTGCCTGCATCATCCCGTCGACGAACAGCCGCAGCCCGGTCTCGGTCGGAATCCGGCCGGCGCTGGTGTGCGGCGCCGCCAGCAGGCCATATTCCTCCAGATCCTGCATCACGTTGCGGATCGAGGCAGGCGAGAGGCTCAGCCCGGCCTCGCGTGCGATCGTGCGCGAGCCGATGGGCGTGCCATGCTCCAGAAAACCTTCGACCACGCTGCGAAACACCGCCCGCGCCCGGTCCGATAGTTCATGTACGCTCGATTGCACCATGACCGATATGTAGAAACTGTGCGTGCCGTGCGCCAGTCGGGTGTTCGGAGGTTTGTTTGTCAGAATTTTCCTGGCGGAAAATCGCCGCACCAGCCCGCACCCCCACCCGGCCTCCCATCCAGGATACACTCAGTGGGAGGCCGGGTGGGGGTGCGGGCTGGTGCGGCGCTCGACCGTAAGGTCGAGTCTGACAGAATCACGTCCAAACAAAAAGCCGAAGAGGGTCGCCCCTCCCCGGCCTTTTTACTCCCACGCTAGAATTCAGAACGAGATACCGAGCGTTCCGACGATCGTCGCATCGAGGCCCGGTACGTCCGGCGCGTTGGTATCGACATAGGCGACACCGAGCGTCATCGGGCCCACGGCAACATCGATACCGATCAGCCAGTCGAGATAATCGTCATCGGTATCCGCCGACAGGCTGCCGTTCGTGTAGCCGAGATGGCCGTTGATGGTGATCGGGGTGTTCGGAATGCCGACGCCGACATCTCCGTAGAGATACAGGTTGTCGTCATCGCCGATCGCGCTTTGATCCGGCGCATAGGCGATGCCCGTGGTCAGTTCTGCCGGCCCGATCGTGTACGACAGCGAGGCATAAGGCTCGATATAGTCGGTATCGAAGTCGGTGAAGCCGGTGAAGGTGCCTTGCGAGCTGGCGCAATTTTGCGTCAGCGGATCGCACGGCGTGAACACCGGCGTCCGGTTCCGGGCGTTCGGATAGATGTAATAGAGCACCCCGACGTCAAGTCCGACGCCCGACGAAATCTCACCGGACCAACCGACATAAATATCGATTTCCGTGTGGCCGAAATTGCCGGCTTTGTAGATTTCGGGCTGGACAAGGCCCGGCCGCGCGAAGAGCAGGATTTCGTCGTCATCCTCTTCGAGCGACGAGCCCCAGATGCCGGCATAGAAGCCGCTTTCATGCTCCAGATCGAGGCCGCCCTGAATGGCGATGTCCTCATCGGAGAACGATACGCCGCGGAACCGGTAATCGGTCGTCACCGCAGCATTTCCCGAAACCGAAAAGCCACCCCCGATCTCAGCTGCCATGGCCGGCGTCGATATGGCCGTCGTCGCCGCAAGGGCGAGGGTCAAAAACTTTACGCGCATGGTAGATCCTTTTTCGTTAAACCTTGTTCTTGCGTTCGTACCTGCGCCTGCACTCGGCCTCATTTTGTTGCGAGCCGATTTTGCATTGCATCATTTAATTGCCGAAACTCGCATCTGCACACAAGGCCATTTCCCACAAAAGCAATGAAAAACGGCTTCTGTTGCTGCATTGCAACAAATGCATTTCCGTTTAGCGCAATTTTAGGGGCTTGTCTGGCAAGGATATATCCCATGACCGCCTTTCAACCTCTTCCTGCCGCCAGCGATGTCGGCGCACCGGGCGCAACCGAGCAGGTGACCCAGCTCGCGGCGATTTTGGCGCTGGTTGAGGAAATGGCCGGCCGGCCCAATGTGGCGGCGGCACCATTGTCCGATGAACGGCGTGTCCGGGACGCGTTGGCCCGGGTTCCCGATATCGCCCGCTACCGCTTCGACATGCTGATCGCCGAAGGTGCCGCGATGGCCAGCCACAACGTCCGGCCGCTTCTCGATCGCAACGCCAATCCGGCCGCCGCAGCCTGCCTGGCCGATGAATTGCGTCATGTGCTTGCTCGCGCGGCGGCGGTTATCGGGCTCTAGGCAGTGTCCGGCTTCGGCCCGGGCGGTTCCGATTTTGTGTCGCGAAGCGCCTCGGGCTTGCCTTCGGGCCATTCCTTGACGTGAAGATCGCGCTGCGGGAACGGAATCTCGATGTCGTGTTCCTGAAATTTGTCCCAGACCCTCATCAACACATCGGCCCTCATATTGCCGACGCCGCCTTCGGGATCCTTGATCCAGACCCTGATATCGAAAACCACTGCGGAGTCGCCGAATTCCTTCAACCACACGACCGGTTTCGGGCTGCTCAACACGCGCGGCGATTCTTCCGCTGCCTGACGCATCAGTGCCTGCGCAAGCTTGATATCGCAGCGATAGGATACGCCAACCTCGACATGCACGCGCACATCGCGGCTGGAATAGGACCAGTTGACGACCTCCTCGGTCATCAGGATTTCGTTCGGGATCAAATGCTCCTTGCCGTCACGTGTAATGATCGAGACGGCACGCACGCCGATCTTGTTGACCCAGCCAAAACTCTCGCCGACTTCGATGACATCGCCCGGCTTGATCGACCGGTCCATCAGCAGGATCACGCCCGCGATCAGGTTGCCGACCGTCTTCTGCATGCCGAAACCGACGGCGAGACCCAGCGCGCCGCCGAAAAAGGCGAGCGCGGTGAGATCGATGCCGAGGATATCGATGCCGATGAAGAAGGCGCCGACCATGATGGCGATCGTCAGCAACTTGTCGATCAGCAGCTTCTGCGCGGGATCGAGTCCGCTCGCACGGTTGACCGAATGCGAAATGACACGGTGGATGATCCGAACGATCGCGAAGAGCGCAACGCCGGTAATCGCGATCGTCAACAGCGTCAGCAGCGAGATCCGCGTATCGCCGACATCGACGCCGATCCGATCGAAGATGAAGGTCACCCGTTCGAGCCCGCCGACCGAATTGATCAGGATGAGCGCGAAGGTGAAAAAGCCGAGTCCGAATGCGGTCCAGCGCGCAAAATTGACGGCGCGGAATATGTGCCAGACCAGATAGCCCGCGCTGACGCCCCAGCCGAATCCCAATATGAGATCGGTATAGGTCCACCATTCGAGCGCGAAAAAGGCCGTCGCCAGAAACAGCGCGACGACGATATGGTAGACGATCCGCACCATGCGCGGGCCAAGACCTTCGGCACGCTCCCCGGCAACCCGCTCCCATGCGCCCGAAAGATGCGTGCCGGCGAGGCGGCTCAACAGCCAGCCCAGCCCCATGGCAATGGCGAGGAATGCGATGCCGATGGCGACCGCCAGCAGGTTCAGCTGGTCGGCCGGGATCACCATCCCCCAACTTGCAAGAAGCGTGATTATCTCCTGCATGCCGCCTTCTCGTATCTTTCGAGCCCAGCGGCAAGATCGGCGATCAGGTCCCCTGTGTCTTCAAGGCCGATGTTGAGGCGGATCAGCGGTCCCCTGCCCTCCCAAGCGGTCGCACTGCGCGCGGTGCGCGGATCGACCGGAAGGGCGAGGCTTTCATAGCCGCCCCAGCTGTAGCCGAGGCCGTAAAGCCGCAGTTCGTCGATCAGCGCGGCAATCGCTGCGTCGTCGCCGCCCGGCGTGAGTTCGATGGAGAACAGCCCGGCCGAACCCGTAAAATCGCGCTTCCAGATCTCATGGCCGGGACAGTCTTCGAAGGCGGGATGGAGCACGCGGACGACCTGCGGCTGGTCCTTGAGCCAGTGCGCGATCTCAAGCGCGCTCCTTTCGTGACGCTCCAGCCGCACCCCCATCGTGCGAAGCCCGCGCAGCGCCAGATAGGCATCGTCGGGCGAGATCGTCTGGCCGAGCTGCTGCGCCGTGGAGCGGAGCCGTTTCCAATATTTGGGCGTCGCGCTGACCGTTCCGAGCATGACGTCGCTATGGCCGACGATATATTTGGTGCCTGCGAGGATCGTGATGTCGCAACCCTTTTCGATCCCCTTGAAGAAGTGCGAGGCAGCCCAGGTATTGTCGAGCAGCGTGACAACGCCACGCTCGTTCGCCGCCGCGCAGATCGCCGGCACATCCTGCACCTCGAAGGTCAGGCTGCCAGGGCTTTCGAGCATGATCGCCTTCGTTCGGTCGCAAATCAGCTCGGCGATGCCGCTGCCGATCATCGGATCGAAATAGCGCGTCTCGACACCCATTCGCTTCAGGAAGGCATCGGCATAGCTGCGCGTCGGATCGTAGCTGTTGTCGGTGACGAGCAGCACGTCGCCCGGCTTCAGCACCGCCAGCAGCGCGCAGGCGATGGCGGCGACTCCGCTCGGAAACAACATCGTCCCTGCCGCACCCGGCTCAAGCTCGGTCAGCGCTTCGGCGAGCGCCCATTGCGTCGGCATACCGCGCCGGCCGTAAAAGAAGGTGCCGTCCTCGTTCGACCCCTTGGCGCCCTTCAGCTCGGCATAGCTGTCGTAGAGAACCGTCGAGGCGCGCCAGACCGGCGGATTGACCGCCGGCCCCGTCAACGACTTGCGGCGGCCGCCGGTGACGAACCGCGTATCGGGTCGATCGTCGCCCGAACCCTCGCTCACGCGGCGCCGGTCGCCTTTTCGGTGTCGCTATGCGCGCCCCATTCGGACCAGCTGCCGTCGTAGAGCGCGACATCGTCCTTGCCGAGCAGCTTAGCACCGAAATAAAGCACCGCCGCCGTCATGCCGCTGTTGCAGCTGGTGACGAGCGGCTTGTCGAGATCGACACCCGCATCGGTGAAAGCGACGCGCAGCTCATCGCCCTGCTTCCACGTGCCGTCGGCGTTGAACAGCTTCTCATAGGGCAGGTTCTTCGATCCCGGGATATGGCCGGCGGTGACATTCGGCCGTGGATCGTCGACCTTTGCTTCGAACCGGTCGGCATCGCGCGCATCGACGATTTCGGTGTCGCCCGACGCCGAAATGTCCTTCATCTGCGGAAGCGTGCGGACAGCGCCGTCGTCATGGAAGACGGTGAAGTGACGATGGCGGACCTGCTGCTTGCCCTGTTCGACGGGGCGGCCTTCGGACTTCCACTTGGCGAGACCGCCATCGAGCACGGCGACATTGTGCGCGCCGAACACTTCCTTGGTCATGAACCATGCGCGTGCAGCGCTGTGCAGCGGCGAATTGTCATAGAAGACGATGCGGCTGCCGTCGCCGATGCCGAGCGACTGCATGCGGCTGGCGAAGCGCTCGGCCGGCGGCAGCATCATCGGCAGATCGGAGCCGGTATCGCGGACGTCGTCGAGATCCATGAACACCGCGCCCGGGATATGCTCGAAACCATATTCGGCTTTCGCGTCGCGACCGTGATCAGGCAGGAAATAGGTGGCGTCGACCACATAGAGATCGCTGGCGTCCAATTCTCCGGCGAGCCATTCGGTCGAAACGAGCATTTCCATGGATTCGGTCTTTCCTGTCAGGTTTTTCTTTGACCAGTCCTTAGCCATGGCCATGGCGCTAGTCGAGGCTTTCGAGGAAAGCCCGCGCGCTGTTGCGGATCGCGATCTTGTCGCCCTTCTCCATCCGCTCCCAGCTCTTGTAAGGCATGGCGAGCCGCCGATTGCTGCTGAGCTTGTCCTCGTTGCGGGCGAGAAAATCCCAGTAGAGCGCGTTGAAGGGGCAGGCATCCTCTCCGGTCCGCTGCTTCACATCGTAACGGCATGAGCGGCAATAATCGGACATTGTGTTGATGTAGTTGCCGCTCGCGACATAGGGTTTCGAGCCGAGCAGTCCGCCATCGCCGAACTGGCTCATGCCGAGCGTGTTGGGCAGTTCGACCCATTCATACGCGTCCACATAGACCTCCAGATACCAGATATGGACCTGGTGCGGGTCGACCCCGGCGAGCAGCGCGAAGGTGCCCGTGATCATCAGCCGCTGGATGTGATGGGCATAAGCCCGGTCGAGCGTCTGGCCGATCGCTGCGGAAAGGCAGTGCATGCCGGTGTCGCCGCTATAGTAGAAATTCGGCAGGTCCCGTTTCGCCTCGAGGAAATTGCGTTGCGCGTAATCGGGCCCTTCGCGCCAATAGATGCCGCGGACATATTCGCGCCAGCCGATGATCTGCCGGATGAAGCCCTCGACGCAGTTGAGCGGCGCGTCGCCGTTTCGATATTTCTTCTCCGCCTCGCGACACAGGTCGATCGGGTCGAGCAACCCCGCATTGATATAGGGCGAGAGCAACGAGTGGTAAAGAAACGGCTCGCCGGTCAGCATGGCGTCCTGGAAATCGCCGAAGCGCGGCAGGCATTCGTCGAGGAAATGCCGCCGCGCGCGCATCGCCTCGTCGTGCGTCACGGCGAACTGGAAATGGTCGAGGCTGCCGGGGTGATCGGCGAAGCGCTCGGCGACGAGATCGATCACATCCTGCGTGATCTCATCGGGCCGAAACGCGATCGGCTTGGGCATCAGCAGGTCGCGCTCGGCCGGCTTGCGGTTTTCCTTGTCGTAATTCCACTTGCCGCCTTCGGGATCGCCGCCGTTCATCAGCAAGCCCGTCTTGCGGCGCATCTCGCGGTAGAAATATTCCATCGTGAGGCTCTTGCGGCCCTCGGCCCAGCCCTCGAAATCTTCATGGCTGCAAAGGAAGCGCGTATCGGGACGAATTTCGACCGGGATGCCGAATTTCTCCTCCCAGTCCTGCAGCATCGCCGCGACGCGCCATTCGCCGGCTTCGGTAACGCGGATCGCGGAGGCGCCATGCCGTTCGACCGCGCGCTGCACTTCGCCCGAGAAACTTCCGGCGTTGTCGGGATTGTCGAGCGTCACATAGTCGACCGTCCAGCCGCGTGATCGCATATCCTCGGCATGGTGCCGCATGGCGGAGAAGAGGAAGGCGATCTTCGACTTGTGGTGGCGGACATAGGTCGCCTCATCCTCGACCTCCATCATCAGCAGCACGGCATCGGCGGGATCGACGCCGTCCAGCGAGGAAATGTCGCGGGTCAGCTGGTCGCCCAATATGGGGACGAGGATCGGTCCGGATTTTCCGCTCATGCGCGTTCAACGCACGGATGGAGATCCGGGTTTCAGGCGGCCTCGTCGTGCAGCACGTTCTGCGCCAGCGGGCGGCAGCCGATCGGGGCAAAGCGCCCTTGCTTACCGTCGAGCCAGAACGGCGCCATCCGCTCGGTCGGCGGGTCGTTTTCGCGACCGATCAGCATGGCGAGGTGCACTTCGTGCATCTTCCCGACGCCATCGCGATATTTCGGCAGCAGGTCGACGACCGGCACCAGCATCGCCTTGCCGTCGGACTGCATCGGCTGGAAACCGTTGGGCGCGAGCCTTACTTCACCGCGATGTTCGAGCCGCGTGCGTGCCGCCAGCTTCTTCTGTTCGAAGGCGCGTAGCGGCTGTTCCGGCCGCGTTTTCGCGGCGGCGGCATCGGCGCTGCGGATGAAGATGTCGATCGCGATGTCGGTCAGGTCCTCGTTGCTGACATTCTCGATGATCACGCGATAGACGATGCTGAGACCGTCATCGGCCATCCGCGCCTCGAGCGGCTGGAAATCCATATGGACGCGAACCTGACGAGAGTCGTTCGGATCGATGGGCGGCGGCGCCTGGGGCCGTGGAGCCGTTCCCGAAATGCGCGTCGACACGAAGGGCGAGGCGGCAGCGGGGAGCGGCTCGCGCGGCGCCGGCGCGGGTGCGGGCTGCTGCGCTGGTTGCGGAGGCAGATTCACGACGGGTGCGACCGACAGGTCCGGCTCGGGCATCGGCTGGTCATCGGGTTCCGGCGCAACGTCCGGTTCCTCTGCCGTTGCCGCTTCACGCTCCGCTTCGGGCGCGTCCTGACGCTTCGACGGCGAAGGAACCTCGAACAACGGTTCCGGCTCCACGATAGCGGCACCGGCGGCCGCCCTGCGGCGGCGCAGGAGAACGAAACCGGCAAACGCCGCCAGGGCACCCGCCACGATCAGCCACCACCAGGCGAAGTCGCCGCTGTCCTCGGGCGAGGTCGTGACGGCCGGCGTCTCGCTGTCGGTCGCGGGCGCGCCCTCATATTCGGGATCGTCGAACAGTTCCTCGTCGGAGACCTCGGGCAGTTCGGCGCCCGGTTCCGGCTCGATCATCGGCGCCGGGCGGCGCAACTCGTCCGGGATCACGCCGCGCTGGTTCGGGGCAACCGGGGCAGCGCCCGGCGCTTGGCGCTGCGGCAGTTGCTGCGTCCGGTTCGACGGCGCCTGGCCAGGCTGTGTCGGTGCAACGCGGGGGATTTGAACCTGCGGCGTCGGCTCCGTTCGCGACGGTGTCTGCGTTTCGCCCTGTCCGCCGGGCCGGATGACGCGCGGCGCCTGGCTGTCCGGGCCGCTCGGCCCCTGCGCTTCGGGTTCGGGCGGCGGCCGGTCGACGGGATTGCCGGGCGGCAGGCTGTAGGTGCGCGACGGCGACGGTGGCGGCGGCGCGGGCTGCGTATCTTGCGCAGCAAGCGGGGCGGCGGGCAGCAGGGCCGCCATGGCGATGACCGGAAGAAACGCGAAACCGCGTGTCACGTGCGAAAACCCCAAATGATTGCAGGCGCCTGTTTGGCCTTTGGTCCATCCGAAGCCATGAATGCGCCCTGACTCACGCGCTCCATATGACATTTCGGTGGCAAACGGCTAGGGGCAGCGCATGGAAACACGTCATCTTGGCAAGGACAGTGGCCTTCCCGCCTCACCCGAGGAGGCAGTACTCGACTATGTCCCGAACCCGCGTGCGGGCGAGCTTTACTGCGTGCGCTTCGCCGCGCCCGAATTCACCTCGCTCTGTCCCGTCACGGGCCAGCCCGATTTCGCGCATCTCGTCATCGATTATGCGCCCGGCGAAACCATCGTCGAGAGCAAGTCGCTCAAGCTCTTTCTCGGCGCATTCCGCAACCATGCCGCCTTTCACGAGGATTGCACCGTCGGCATCGGCAAGAGGTTGTTCGACGAGATGCAGCCGCAATGGCTGCGCATCGGCGGCTATTGGTATCCGCGCGGCGGCATTCCGATCGACGTGTTCTGGCAGTCCGGTGAGCCGCCGCAAGGGCTCTGGCTGCCCGATCAGGGCGTCGCACCCTATCGTGGACGAGGCTAGCGCCGTTGCACCGCATTCACTTTACTGACATCTTTGTAAACTATATAGCGGCGCAAGGTCGCAAGAGTATGTTTCAATGAGCCGTCAGTACGATCACCCCATTGCCGTCGAATCGGACGATATCGATTTCATGGGCCATGTGAACAATGCCAATTATCTCAACTGGGTGCAGGACGCCGTTCTCTCCCATTGGCAGAAGATTGCGCCGCCTGCCGCGGTCGCCCAGAATCTCTGGGTCGCGCTGAAGCACGAGATCACCTATCGCAAGCCGGCCTTCCTCGAGGACAATCTGATCGCGACCTCGATCGCCGAACGCGTCCAGGGCGCGAGCGCGTTCTTCGAAACCGTGATCAAGCGCGGCGAGGAAGTGATCGCCGAGGTCAAGTCGCGCTGGTGCTGTATCGATGCCGAGACGCAGCGGCCCAAATATATCGGCAAAGATATCGCCGCGCTGTTCGTCGGCGCGCAGCAGAGCGCCGAAAAGGCCTAGCGCAGCAGCCCGCCCAATATTCCGCGCAGGAACCCGCCTGCCCCGGGCACGCCGATCTTCTTCGCCAACTCTCCCGTCAGCACCCCTCCGGCCGCCGAAACGGCTGTCCGTGTCGGATTGGCGCGGCTGGTGCGGCCCGTCAGTTCACGACCGAACTTGGCGCCGGCCGAATTCATCCCGGCACGAGTTGCGGCATCGCGCATCCTCTCGACCAGTCCCTTGGATTTGCGCGGCTGCCTGCGCACCTCCTCCTCGCCCTTCTCCTCGACCTCCTTGGCAGTTTCCGCCGCGTCGAGGGCCTTTTGCTCCAGCACCTCGGCCGCCGATTCACGGTCGATGCGCTCGGCATAGCGGTCGCCGATCGGCGACGCCGCGATGATTGCGGCGCGCTCGCCAGTCGAGATCGGGCCGAGCCGCGAATAGGGCGGGCGGATCAGCGTGCGCTGGACCGGCGAGGGTGCGCCATCCTCCATCAGCGTCGAGACCAGCGCCTCACCCACCTTCAACTCGGTAATCGCCTGCTCGACATCGAGATCAGGGTTGATCCGGAACGTCTCGGCCGCCGCCTTGATCGCGCGCTTGTCGCGCGGCGTGAAGGCGCGCAGCGCGTGCTGGACACGGTTGCCGAGCTGCCCTGCCACCTCTTCGGGAATGTCGACCGGGTTCTGGGTGATGAAATAGACGCCGATGCCCTTCGAGCGGATGAGCCGCACGACCTGCTCGATCTTGTCCTGCAGCGCATCGGGCGCGTCGTCAAACAGCAGATGCGCCTCGTCGAAGAAGAAGACGAGCTTGGGCTTGTCCGGATCTCCGACCTCGGGAAGCGCCTCGAACAGCTCGCTCATCAGCCAGAGCAGAAACGTTCCATAGAGCTTCGGGCTCTGCATCAGTTTGTCGGCCATCAGCACGTTGCAAAAGCCGCGCCCCTGGTCATCGGTCCTGAAGAAATCGTCGATCTCGAGCGCCGGCTCACCGAAAAACTCGGCCGCCCCCTGCCCTTCGAACTGCAGCAGCTTGCGCTGGATCGCCCCGACGCTGGCCTTCGATACGTTGCCATATTTCATGGTCAGCTCGCTCGCATGTTCGGCGACCGCGACCATCATCGCCCGCAGGTCCTCGAGATCGAGCAACAGCAGGCCTTCGTCATCGGCATAGCGAAACGCGATTTCGAGCACGCCCTGCTGCGCATCGCTCAGATCCATCAAGCGCCCGAGCAGCAGCGGCCCCATCTCGCTGATCATCGTACGGATCGGGTGGCCCTTCTCACCATAGAGATCCCAGAAGATCGTCGGGCTGTCGGCATAGACATAGGGATCGAGACCGATTTCCTCGGCCCGCTCGACCAGCTTGTCGTGATGTTTGAAGCTGTCCGATCCGGGCATGGCGAGGCCGGACAAATCGCCCTTCACGTCCGCCACGAAGACCGGCACGCCGGCATTGGAAAAGCTCTCGCACAAGCCCTGCACGGTCACCGTTTTGCCGGTGCCCGTGGCGCCGGCGATCAACCCATGCCGGTTGGCGCGCGAAAGATTGAGCGTCTGCCGCTCGCCGCCGCCCAGCCCCAGAAAAATGCCCTCGCCGTCCATCGTCGCTCCCCGATTTGATCGGGGCGAACGATAGACGGCGCGGCCTGCGATGCAAGCGCCCGCGCAGCAGCGGGCACACGCTCTTCGTTATTCGATTTCGACGCCGATAAAGCCCGGTGCCGCGTTGCCGCGTTGCCGCAGGACGAGCACGGTCGGACGGCCCGCACGGCGCGCCTCGTCAATCACGCGAACCGCGTCGGACGGCTGTTCGACGGCGGTGCGGTTGATCGAAAGGATGATGTCGCCGCGACGGAAGCCCTTCTGCGCGGCATCGCTCGACGGATCGACCTGGTTGACAACCAGCCCGCGAACGCCGCTGCCAATGCCGAGCTGGCGGGCAATCTGCGGCGTCAGCGTCTGCAGGCCGAGGCCGATGGATTCGAGCGTGTTCGCTTCCATCTCATTGGTCGGCTCGTCCTTTTCGGGATCGCGCAGCTCGTCCTCCTGCTGCTCCGCACCTTGCTGGATACGCTGCGCAAGTTCCTGCTCGGTCGGGCGCTCGCCCATGACGGCAGTGACTTCGATGCGGCGGCCGTCGCGAATCAGCGTGATCGGCACGCGGTCGCCGACGGGCAGGTTGGCAACGATATAGGACAGGGTCTGGTCCGGCGTGACATCGCGGCCATTCACTGCAACGATGACGTCGCCCTGGCGGATGCCCGCCTCGGCGGCGGCTTCGCCGGGCTCGACACGCGCGACGATCTCGCCGCGATTGTGCGGCAGGCCGAGCGCATCGGCTTCATCGTCGCCAAGCGGCTGGATCGAGACACCGAGATAGCCGCGGCGCACCCGCTCACCGCGCATCAGCGTGCGGATGATCGGCTCGGCCTCCGAAGCGGGAATCGCGAAACCGATGCCGACATTGCCGCCGGTTGGCGAGAAGATCGACGAGTTGATGCCGACCACATTGCCCTGCAGATCGAACATCGGACCGCCGGAATTGCCCTGGTTGATCGAGGCGTCGGTCTGAATATAGCGGTCATAGGCGCCGAGCTGCCCGATCGAGCGCTGCAGCGCCGAAACGATACCCGCCGTCACCGTGCCGCCAAGCCCGAACGGGTTGCCGATCGCGATCACCCAGTCGCCGACGCGCAGCGAATCGGAATCGCCGAACTGGACATGGGGGAGGTCGTCGCCGTCGATCTTGAGTACGGCGAGGTCGGATGCCGGATCGCGACCGACAATGCGCGCTTCATATTCGGTCCGGTCGGACAGTGTCACCGTGATCGAATCGACGGGATCGGGACCCGGCCCTCCATTGGGGCCGCGCGAGGAAATGACGTGGTTGTTGGTGACAATGAAGCCATCATCGGAAATGATAAAGCCAGAGCCGAGCGAAGTGGCTTCGCGCGTGATCGGTTCGTTGCTGCCGCCGCCGCGCTGGCCGAAGCGCCGGAACATGTCCTCGAACGGGCTGCCCTGGAACGGATTGGCGCCGCGGTTGATCTCGATCGTCTGCGTCGTCGAGATGTTGACGACGGCAGGCGCGAGGCGCTCGGTCAGGTCGGCGAAGCTGCCGGGCGTGCTCGTGCGCGGCATGGCCGCGGGGGCGTTTTGCGGCGTCTGCGCGCCAACCGGTTGCTGGACGGCCAGCGTCGCGGCCGCGCCGCCGGCGAGAAGAATGCCCGTAATTGCATAGGAGTAACGCACTGCCACCAGTCTCCTTTGGTTTTTTTCGTGTCTACGACATTTGTCGGCTTGCTGGGCATTTACGGCTTAACGCCAATTGAACGTGAGCCCCAGCCATGCCGTTCGTCGATAATTCACCGCTGTCCACGGAATTGCCGCAGATATTCGTTCTGCGGCGACATCACGATCGATGCTTCACCCTGGTTCGGATCGTCGCGATCGATGCCGAATGTCGTTCGATACGACTCCATCGCGCGATAGAAATCGTAGAAGTCGGGATCGGCACCGAAGGCTTCGGCATAGGTCGCCGCCGCTTCGGCATCGGCCTCGGCGCGGATGATCTGTGCCTGCTTGGCACCCTGGGCACGAATGGTCAGCGCTTCCTGCCGCCGCGCCGAGCGCATCCGTTCATAGGCCGATTCGAGCGGCTGGCCTTCGGGCAGGTCGGCGCGCTTGATCCGAACGTCCACAATCTCGGCGCCATATTGGCGCGCCGCGAGATTGAGGCTCTGCTGGATGTTGTCCATCACCTCGCCGCGTTCGGGGCTCAGCAGCGCCGCGAAAGGCCGCCTGCCGAGCTCGTTGCGGAGCGAAGAGGCGAGGATCGGACGCAGCGCCTCGCTGACCCGCTCCTCGGTCCCGGCCGAGATATACATCTGCAGCGGATCGACGATACGATAACGCGCAAAAGCATCGACCTGCAGCCGGAGCTGGTCGGTCGAGAGCACCTGCTGGCGCTCCATCTCGACATTCTGGATTCGCCGGTCGATCCACACGACCCGGTCGACGAACGGCCAGTGGAACATCAGCCCCGCCGTGTTACCGAAACCTTCGCCGGGCTCATAGCGGTTGATGATCCGCTGCGGATCGCCAAAGCGGACGACGACCGCCTGGTCGGTCTCCTTCACGACCGAGACCGAGCTGAAGACGAGAAACAGCAGGACGACGGCCAAAATACCGTACCCGATGGGGTTGCGCGCCACGCGCCCGGCGATGCTCATGGCGTTTCTCCCTCGGCCGGCGTGGGCTGACTACGACGCGACCGGCGCTGGATTTCGGGCAGCGGCAGATAGGGCGTAACCCCACCATCGGCCTCGACGATCGTGATATCGGTTTCGGCGAGGATGCGCTCCATCGTCTCGTAATACATGCGGCGGCGCGTCACTTCGGGCGCAAGCCGGTATTCCTCGTAAACGCGCGTGAAGGCGGCTGCCTCACCCTGCGCCCGGGCGGTCAGCTGCTGCGCATAGGCGCGCGCATCGTTGAGATAGGTCTGCGCCGTCTGCTGCGCGGCGGAGACTTCGCGGAACGCCTCTTCGACGGCGGCTGGCGGGTCGGCCTCCTCGATCGCGACGCCCTGGACCAGAACGCCGGCACCATAGCCGTCGAGCAGCTCCTGCATCAGCAGCTGCACGCGCTGTTCGATCTCGCTACGGCCCGAACCGATGGCTTCGTCGAGGGTCACGCGAGCGACAGCGGCACGCATCGCGCTCTCGGCGACTTCGCGGATCGTCGTTTCGGGATCGGAGATCTGGAAGAGATAGTTTTGCGGTTCCTTGATATTCCAACGCACCTGATAGGCGAGATCGACGATGTTCTGGTCGCCGGTCAGCACGCGATTTTCGGAATCCTCGCCGGTTCCGCCGATATCGATCGTGCGGATATTCTCGACATCGACGACCTGCACGCGATCGATCGGCCAGGGGAAGGAGAATTTGGCACCGGGCTGATAGGTGCCCTGATAGCTGCCGAAGCGGGTCAGCACGCCGCGCTCCTGCGGCCCGATCAGATGGAAAGAGGTGAAGAACAGCCAGAGCAGGATAGCGACGATGATCGCCCAGAACCAGATCGGCCGGCCCCCGAATTGCGGCAGGTCGGGACGACCGCCGCCACCGCCGCCCCAGCGGGACTTGCCGCGGTTGAGCAGATCGTCGAGCGCGGTCGGACGGTTGTTGCCGCCGCCGCCCGGGCGCCTGCGCGGCGGCTGCGACCACGGGTTTTTCGGCCCACCGCCATCGCCGCCTCCATTGCCGGAACCGCCGCCCGAGCCGGAGCCGCCGCTACCGCGACCGCCCCATGGTCCCTTGCCACCTACGTTGAAAAGGGCGCCGAGCCTGGCGCCGATGCCCGAAAATACGCTCATGCCAGCCTTTATAGGAAACCTTTCCCGGAAAAACAGTGCCATTTGACCGATTGCATCCCTATTTCACCCGCATGACCGATACCAACGAACAACTCGCCAAGGCTCTGAACGCCGTCATCGACCCGCAATCCGGCAAGGGCCTGATCGATTCCGGCCGATCGTCCGCGCCCAAATTCGCCGACGGCGCCGCGACGGTGATCCTCGACGTCACCGGCATTCCCGAAGTCCGCCGCGAGCTGATCGAGGTCGATATCAAACGCGCCCTCGGCGCGATCGAGGGTGTGGACGACGTCCGCATCGGCATGACGAGCACCCGCAAGGGCCGCCGCCTGATCGCCGTCGGATCGGGCAAGGGCGGCGTCGGCAAGTCGACGCTGTCGGCGAACCTCGCCATCGCGCTCGCACGGCGCGGAATGAATGTCGGGATCATCGACGCCGATATCTACGGCCCCTCCCTGCCCCGCCTGCTCGATGCCGAGGACAGCAAGCCGACGGCGAACGAGGATCGGCAGATGATTCCGGTCCGTACGCAATATGGCGTGTCGATGCTCAGCATGGGGCAACTCGTAAAGCCCGGCCAGGCGATCGCCTGGCGCGGGCCGATGGCGGCCAATGCCATGGGCCAGATGATCGATGCCGATTGGGGCGAAACCGACACATTCGTCCTCGATCTGCCGCCGGGTACCGGCGATGTGCAACTGACTATGGTGCAGAAATACAAGCCGACTGGCGCCGTCATCGTGTCGACGCCGCAGGACCTGGCGCTCATCGATGCGCGCCGCGCGATCCATTTCTTCGAGGAAGCGGACGTGCCGATCATCGGACTGGTCGAAAATATGGCCGGCTATAAATGCCCCGAATGCGGCGCCGTGTCCGACCCCTTCGGCACCGGCGGCGCCGAAGCGGCGGCAAAGGAAATGGGCTATGATTTCCTCGGCCGCATCCCGCTCGACATCGGCATCCGGACCTCGTCCGACGAAGGACTGCCGCCGGCGGCGACCGGCGGGCCCGGTGCGGACGCGTTCAACGGTGTCGCGGGCAAACTGGCAGACTGGCTCGACCCGCCAAAGGGTTGAATGGGGTTCGCGATAGCATATTCATCGTCGCCATTCGTCATTGCGAGCGCAGCGAAGCAATCCAGAACCACGTAGCGCAGCTTTTGTAGCTCTGGATTGCTTCGTCGCCTTCGGCTCCTCGCAATGGCGTCCTAGATTTCGGGCAGGAGCCACTCCGTCCGACCTTCCCGCTCAATCCATGCGATGACGGCATCGGGGTTGCTGAACCGATCGAGTATGTTCTCCGCATTTACCTTGCGAACGTTCGGCGATCCACCCAGTGAGCAGCCAACATCCAGAAAGCGATAAACGCGCTGCATACCCTCGCCCCCCCGCGCCTCGGCATAGCTGATTTCCAGCCCGTCATTGGCCCGGACCAAGGCTCGGCAGCGATTGTCGGCGATATCGCGGGATTTCACATGCGCCTCGAACGATTCCACGTCGAAAGCGATTGTCGGTCGTTCGCCAGCATCGCCAAAGGTCGCATTGTTGCGCCCATGCTGCCGCACCATTTCGATCGACGACCATGTCGCCAGCCGGTTCGGGCGCGTCAGATGGACGAGTTTGTGGCCGGGGGTGCTCACGATCCACATCGCCACATGCCTAGGGCCGCTGAGATGGAATTTGAATCCCATCGCAGCGCATTCCGGCGTCTTCTCCGACACCTCGTCCAGAAAGCGCTCATGCTCCCGCTGCCGGACCTCCCTGTCCTCCCAGCGATCGTCGAGGCGCGAACGCAGCGCCGCCGTCGTCGGGTGATGTCGCCCGGTAAACTCGTTCCGGTCGAACAGGCCGAGATAGCAGGTGATATCGGGATGGCTGTCCAGCCGCTCGGCCATCATCGTCGAGCCGGTCCGCGGCATGGTCAGCAGGAAAAACCGTTTCATCACCATAAGCCATAGCATCTGAATATCGCTATTTGCCAAGGATCGAACGGCCTCCGGACGCGTTGGCCATGCAGAGGAGAACTTCCATGCCGATCGAGAATGACGACCAGATTGCCGAGCTGCTCCGCGAAACGAAAACCATCGCGATGATCGGTGCTTCCGACAATCCGTCGCGGGCCAGCTATGGCGTGATGAAGTTCCTGCAGGAGAAGGGCTATCGCGTCTTTCCCGTCAATCCGACGATCACCGGCGAACATATCCATGGCGAATTCGTCTGGCGCGAGCTTTCCGAGATCGGAGAGCCGATCGACGTGGTCGATATCTTCCGCAACAGCGAGGCGGCCGGAGAGGCCGTCGATCAGGCAATCGCGGCGGGTGCAAGGGCGGTTTGGATGCAGCTGGGCGTGATCAACGAAGACGCCGCGAAACGCGCCGAGGCCGCCGGATTGAAAGTGGTGATGGACCGCTGTCCGAAGATCGAGATGCCGCGCCTGGGGCTCTAGCGGACCACCGCCTTCTTCGCCCGCTCTGCGAGTCTTTCAATTGCAGCCGCATGAATACCGGGCGTCGCGGCGACGACGCCGAACGCTTCCGCCCGATGCGTGTTGAACGTCAACGGCTCGCCGAAGGCATCGGTGACGGTGGCGCCCGCTTCACGCGCGATCAGCGCCGAGGCTGCCACATCCCATTCATGCCCCCAGCGCAGCGTCGCCAGCAGATCGGCCTCGGCCGACCCGACCATGCCGATACGCAGCGCGATTGAATTGGGTTGGTGCACGCCGACGAATTCGCTGCCGCGCGGAAGCGTCGTCATCGGCACGCGGGCGCCGGGAAGCTCGGTCCGGCCGCTGACCGCCAACGGATCGCCATTGCGCCGCGCACCCTTGCCAGCCTGGGCCGTCCAGACTTCGCCGCGTGCCGGCGCGTCGAGCACGCCGATGAGGGGCTGTCCTTCCTCGACGAGGGCCACCGAAATGCACCAGCCCTCGCGGCCGCGAATGAAGTCGCGCGTGCCGTCGATCGGATCGACGATCCATACGCGCGGCGAATCGAGGCGGCTCGCATCGTCGACTGATTCCTCTGAGAGAAAGCCTGCATCCGGATCGAGCGCCGTCAGCGCCTCCCGCAGAAAATCGTTCACCGCGATGTCGACATCGCAGACCTTGTGGCCCGGCGATTTTTCCCAGACGTTAAATTCTCCGCGCCAGCTGTTGTGCGCGATCCGCCCCGCCTCGCCGGCAATTTCGGCGAGCCGGGAGAGCGTCGCGTCAGGCACCGGCCACCGTCATCCCGTCTATCCGCACCGTCGGCGCATTGACGCCGCGAATGAATTCGAGATCGCTGGCCGGCGTGAGCGCGAGATACATGTCCTTGAGATTTCCGGCGATGGTGATCTCGGACACCGGCGCCCCGATCTCGCCTTTCTCGATCAGGAAGCCCGATGCGCCCCGGCTATAGTCGCCGGTGATCGCGTTGACGCCCTGGCCGAACAGATCGGTCACGAGGATGCCCTTGTCGATATCGCCGATCAGGTCGGCGCGCGAAACGCTCCCCGCCTCCAGATAGAGATTTGACGAGCCCGCGCCTGGCGAACCGCCGACGCCGCGCCGCGCATGGCCGGTCGGTTCCAGCTCGAGCTGCCGCGCCGAGGCGCTGTCGAGCAGCCAGGTCGTCAATACACCGTCCTCGACAATCCGCGTCGGGCCAACGGGAAGCCCTTCGGCATCGAACGGCCGCGAGCGCAGGCCGCGCTTCCGCAGCGGATCGTCGCAGATCGCGATTCCCTCGGCGAAGACGCGCTCGTTCAGGCTATCGCGAAGGAAGCTCGTGCCGCGCGTGATGGAGGAGCCGGTGATCGCACCGATCAGATGGCCGAGCAGCCCGCCCGACACGCGCGGGTCGTAGACGACGGGCATTGCGCCACTCGGCACCTTCGCCGGGTTGAGACGGCGCACGGCGCGTTCGCCCGCGCGGCGGCCGATGGCCTCGGCGCTGTCGAGATCCTCGAGGTGCCGCGCGGTGCGATAGGCATAGTCGCGCTCCATTCCGCCCGCGCCACCGGCGATCACGCTGGCCGAGCAACCATGGCTGGTGCCGCTGTAAACGCCGCAAAAGCCATGGCTCGTCGCCAGCGCCATGATCGAACGGCCGGCCGATGCGCCGCCGCCCTCGCTGTTCGTCACGCCCTCCACGGCGCGCGCCGCGTCCTCGGCGGCCAACGCGCGCTCGCGCAACGCCTCGGGATCGCCGATGCCGCCATCGTCGATATCGAGTTCGGGATGCGCGCCGTTCATCAACCGGTCTTCGGGCGCGAGCCCCGCATATTTGTCTTCCGGTGTTTCGCGCGCCATCGCGGCGGCACGCTCGACGAGTACGGCCATCGCGTCATCGGTGAGATCTGAAGACGACACGGTCGCCGACCGCTGGCCGAGGAAATAGCGCAGTCCGATCTCCTCGCCCTCGGAGCGTTCGACATCTTCCAGTTCGCCGAGGCGGATGGAAACTTCGGTCGATATCCCGCCCGAATAGATCGCATCGGCGGCATCGGCGCCCGCCTTTTTGGCGCGCTCGACGAGATCGGCCACCTGGGCCGCGGCTTGGTCACGTGTCAGCATGAGGGCGAGTTAGGGACGCAAAGCGCCGATGTCACGTCTCATGCGGTCGCGCCGACCACAAAGGCCGCCAGCGCCATCAGCAGCCCGGCCTCCCGGTTCGATCGGAATTTCCTCAGCGCATCTTTGCCGCTGTCGGGCTTGAGCATCGCAACCTGCCAGGCGAGGTGCAGCGCCACCGGGATCAGCGCCGCCAGCGCCAGCCATTGCGGGCGCACCGTCCAGAGCGCCTGCGCCCATCCGGCGAGCGCCAGCGCGTAGCACAGCGCCACGCCGCCGCGTGCGAACGACCCGAGCCGCCGCGCCGAACTCTTCACGCCCGCCAACGCATCGTCCTCGATATCCTGCAGCGCGTAGATCGTGTCGTAACCGATCACCCAGAAGACCGAGCCGCCATAGAGCCACAGCATCGCCGGCGCGTGCCACTGGCCCGTGATCGCCGTCCAGCCGACAAGCGCTCCCCAGCTGAAGACGAGCCCGAGCCAGGCCTGCGGCCACCAGGTAATCCGCTTCATGAAGGGATAGGCGGCGACGAGCGCGATGCTCGCCAGTGCGACCAGCTGCGCCTCGATCCGCAATTGCAGCAGCACAGCCAATCCGATCAGGCAGAGCAGCACCAGCCACGCCCAGGCCGCGCCGAGGCTCGTCCGCCCGCTCGCCAATGGACGGGACCGCGTCCGCGCCACCTTCCGATCCAGATCGCGGTCGACGATGTCGTTATAGGTGCACCCCGCGCCGCGCATCGCGATCGCGCCGAGAAGCAGCCAGAGAAGCAAATCCCAGCGGCTCTCCACACCTCCCGCCAATGCCACGCCCCAGGCGCAGGGCCAGAAGAGCAGCCACCAGCCGATCGGCCGGTCGAACCGCGCAAGCAAGGCAAAGGGCCGTGCGGGCTCGGGCAGCGCGCGGATCAGCCAGTGCCGTTCGGTATCGGGAAGCGCATTTTCGTTCATCGGTGTCCGCTTTACCGCTTGCCCTGAGCTTGTCGAAGGGCTGATTTCTCTTGGAAGAAGGACAAGGCTTCGACAGACTCAGCCCAAACGGAAAAAGGGTGGGGCCGCAATTTTCCGTTCGGTCTTCGCTATTCGTCCCGCAGCTCATTTCAAAAAACTGTCACACAATCGGAATAGCCCGGTCACCCCGTTGTCATCAGGAGCCGAAATGCCCGCCACGCCCGCCTGGCCGCCCGAGAGCTTGCCGCGCCTGTTCATCGACACCGAACTCGCCGAAGGCGACGATATCGCGATCGATGCGGCACAGGCCAATTATCTCGTCCGGGTGCTGCGGCTGAAGGCTGGCGCTCAGGTCAAGCTGTTCGACGACCGCACCGGCGAGTGGCTCGCCGAACTCGTCCATATCGGCAAGCGCGACGCGGTGCTGAGCGTCGAGGCCAGGCTGCGCGAGCGCGAGGACGTGCCCGATCTCTGGCTTTGCTTCGCGCCGATCAAGAAAGGCCGGATCGACTGGATCGCCGAAAAGGCGTGCGAACTGGGCGTGCGGCGGATCTTGCCCGTCATCACCGAACGCACGATCGTGAAGAAGGTCAAGACCGACCGGCTGCACGCGCATATCGTCGAGGCGGCCGAACAATGCGAGCGTACGGCACTGCCGGAGCTTGCCGATCCGGTTTCGCTCGAGATGCTGCTGAACAACTGGCCGGACCGGCGGATCCTGTTTCACGCGGCGGAACGCGGCGGGCAATCCTTCCGCAAGGCGCTTGTCCAGCATGACGGGCCGGCGGGAATTCTCATCGGGCCGGAGGGCGGTTTCACCGAGGCGGAGATGGCGGCGATTGCCGGCCATCGCGCAGCGGTCCCGGTATCGCTCGGCCCCCGCATCCTCCGTGCCGATACGGCGGCCGTTGCCGCGATAAGCCTCTGGATGGCCGGCCGGGGCGATTGGAACGACTAAGAGACTGTTCTCGCAGTATTAGTTCGGACTACGCCTCCCGATCCGCCACTGCCCGATCTCAACCTGAAATTTACCAAATGTTCAGCCGCCTGCCCTAGTCTCCGAGGCTATGGGTGGGGTAATTCGACATCGGGGCGGCCGGGGGGCCGCGACGGCCATGGGGCTGTTTCGCGCGCTGCTTGCGGCCGGCCTTGCACTGTCCGCCGGATCCGCGATCGCCCAGACTGTCACCACCTATTCGAACACGACGACGGGGACGATCAACGGCTCCACCACATGCTCCTCGCCGCTGGTCCGGAACTTCACTGTCGGGACAAGCTTTATCGTTGCCGATGTCGATCTCGGGCTGCTCGCCACGCATAGCTGGCGCGGCGATATCCGGCTCACGCTGCAATCGCCCGCCGGGACGCGCGTGCAGATCGTCAATGGCAATTCGAACGATGTATCCGGCGACAATTTCAATGTCCGGCTGAGCGATGAGGGAACGGGCCTCGTCAATACCGACGGCAATACGGTGAACCACACGACGACGGCACCGCCCTATCAGAACACCTTCACGCCCAATGCCGCACTTTCCGCCTTTGACGGGCAGAATGCACAGGGTACGTGGCGGCTCGAAATCTGCGACATCTATCCCAGCGCCGACAACGGTACCTTCCAGCGCGCCGATCTCTACCTGACCGCGCTGCCAGCCAACTATGCCGATCTCTCGCTTGCCAAAAGCGTCAGCAACGCATCGCCGGCAGCCGGATCGACGATCACCTACACCTTGACGCTCAACAACGCCGCCGCGTCGAACCAGACGGCGACCAATGTGACCGTGCGCGACGCCCTTCCCTTCGGCGTGACCTTCGTTTCGGCTTCCGGATATGGCAGCTATTCGAGCATAACAGGCCTATGGACGGTGCCGTCGATCGCGCCGAATCAGACCCGTACGCTGACGATCACCGCAACGGTCAGCGCAAGCGCCGGCGCAACGGTGATCAACAGCGCGGAAGTGCAGTCCTCGAACCGGACAGACCCGGATTCGACGCCCGGCAACGGATCGACGACCGAAGATGACGATGCGGAGGCGAGTTTCACCGTCTCCGGAACGCCCACCCCCGGTACGCCGCCAGCCTTTACCTGTCCCGCCGGCAATGTCCTGTTCGATTGGGACAGCGTGACATGGGCGGAGGGGTCGCTGAACAACAGCTATACGCTGGCGAATGTCGGCACGATCGGCTTCGCCATCAGCGCGCCGCCGGGAATTTGGCTCAACGACGGAAATTTCGGCGGACAGACCCCGGCCGAGGCGAGCTACTACAATGCCGGCCTTTATCCCGGGCAGGACGCACTACACTATCTCATCGACGCCGGGACCCAGGCCGATCAGGCGACGACGACGATATCGCTGCAATATGGCGCCGCAGGCGCGCGCTTCATCGTCTCCGACATCGACGATGGAGGAGCGCAATTCAAGGATAGGCTCGTCGTCACCGGCAGCTATCAGGGCAATCCCGTCGTCCCGATCCTGACCAACAATGTCGCGAACGCGGTCGCGGGCAATGTCGCTATCGGAACGGCCGCCGCCGGCAACACGGTGCAGGACGGCAACGTCATCGTGACCTTCCTCTCGCCCGTGGACACGATCACCGTCGTCTATGGGCCGGACGCCAGCGGCCCCGCTTTCCCGGGTCAACAGGGCATCGGCATCCACGATATCACCTTCTGCAACCCGCTTGCCGATATCGATGTCACCAAGACCTCGATCGTCTATGACAGCGGTGCGAGCGAGGAATTCCACATTCCCGGCAACGACGTGCTCTACACGATCAACGTGTCGAACACCGCGTCCGGCACGGTGACGGCGAACAGCCTGTTCGTCGTCGACAGCCTGCCCGCCGACGTCACCTTCTTCAACGGCGATGCGAATGGCGGCGCCCCCGGAACGGCTCCGGTGATTTTCGCCAACAGCGGATCGGGCCTCACCTTCTCATTGGCGACCGATCTGCGCTATTCGAGCGCCGCGACGCCGCCCGCAAGCTTCGCCGCATGCAGCTACACGCCCGCCGCCGGATACGATCCGAATGTCCGCCATATCTGCATCAACCCCAAGGGCACGATGACGGGAAAGACCGGGCCGACAACACCCTCCTTCTCGCTTTCCTTCCGCGCCCGAATCCAATGAGGCAAAGCGCTCGCGCTTGGGCATGATATAAGAAAAATTGCTGGCCTGTGCGCCTCAGCCGACCTAGACGCCCGGCCATGAGCACGAAGACGGCATCGTCGGCGCCCTCGCCGGTCATCGAGGATCGGGCGCAGCTGCTCGAAGTGTTCGCCAAGGGCGAAAAGCCGCGCGAGACGTGGAGGATCGGCACCGAGCACGAAAAGTTCGTCTATCGCTGCGACGATCATTCCGCGCCCGCCTATGGCGACCCCGACGGTATTCGCGACCTGCTCGACGAACTCACGCAATTCGGCTGGTCGCCGGTCGAGGAGAATGGCAACGTCATCGCGCTGTCCGGCCCGGACGGTACGGTGAGCCTCGAGCCGGCAGGACAGCTCGAACTCTCCGGCGCCCCGCTCGACAATATCCACGACACCTGTTCGGAAGCTGCCCGGCATCTCGAGCAGGTGAAGAAGGTCGGCGAAAAGCTCGATCTCGGTTTTCTCGGCCTCGGCATGTGGCCGGACAAGAAACGCTCCGACCTGCCGATCATGCCCAAGGGCCGCTACGGCATCATGCTCGATTACATGCCCAAAAAGGGCAATCTCGGGCTCGACATGATGCTGCGGACCTGCACCATCCAGACCAATCTCGATTATTCGAGCGAAGCGGACATGGCGCAGAAATTCCGCGTCGCGCTCGCGCTGCAGCCGCTCGGCACCGCGCTGTTCGCCAACTCGCCCTTCACAGAGAGCAAGCCCAACGGCTTCCTCTCCTACCGCAGCCATATCTGGTCCGACACCGATCCCGATCGCACGGGGATGCTGCCCTTCGTGTTCGAGGACGGGTTCGGTTACGAGCGCTATGCCGATTATGCGCTCGAGGTGCCGATGTATTTCGTCTATCGCGACGGCAAATATCTCGACGCCTCGGGCCTCGATTTCCGCGACTTTCTGAACGGCGAACTTTCGATCCTGCCCGGCGAGAAGCCGACGATCGACGACTGGAACGACCATCTTTCGACGATTTTCCCCGAGGTCCGCCTGAAGAGCTTCCTCGAAATGCGCGGCAGCGATGGCGGCCCGTGGAACCGGATCTGCGCCCTCCCGGCGCTCTGGGTCGGTCTGCTTTACGACCAGACCGCGCTCGACGCCGCCTGGGACGTGGTGAAGGACTGGAATATCGAGGGCCGCGAAATCCTGCGCGACAGCGTGCCCAAAATGGGTCTCGACGCCCCGCTCCCCAATGGCCGCAAGCTCGGCGAACTGGCCCCGGAAATCCTCGACATCGCAACGGCCGGCCTGTCGGCCCGCGCCAAGCTCAACGGCAGCGGCGACAATGAAAGCGGCTTCCTCGACCCGCTGCGCGAGATCGTCGCCAGCGGCAAGACCCCCGCCGAACGCCTGCTGGAACGCTATCACGGCGCATGGGACGGCGACGTGTCCCATGTCTATGAGGAAGAGAGCTTCTAGCGCTGCCCCGGCAAAAGGGCCCGTTAGGGCTGAGCCTTTCGAAGCCCGCCTTTCGAAATCGCGAAACGCCCTTCGACAAGCTCAGGGCTAACGGTCTTGGTGGACCCGTTTCCCGCTATTCCGCCGCCACCGCCGTCGGCGTCATCGGACGGTTCGCGCGGCCCGACAGCTTGGCGAACAGCCGTGGCACGGGGCCATTGCGCTGCATCCATTCCCAATAGGCGACATAGGCGGGGTCGGCCATCAGGTGCTTTTCCTCGGTCTTGGCGCGCCAGTAATAGACGCCGCTGACACAGGCGAGCAGCACCGTGTTGCGGACCATGTCGACCAGGCTCCCGTTCATCGGCAGGAAGGGCAGCGCGGCGAGCCACCAGAAGGTGTTCTTCGCCAGATAGGCCGGATGCCGGGTGAAGGCGTAGGGCCCGTGCGTGATGATGCCGCGATTGGTGAGGTTGGAAAAGCGGATGCCGAAGGCGACCGTCGCCCAGCTGTAGACTGCGGTCAGGAACACCAGGATCGCACCCCAGGCGAGGATCATCCAGGGATGGCTTTCGCCGATCCAGTAGCCCCATGCCCCGTCATCGGCCTGATAATCGAGCGGCCCGCCCGGCGCCATCAGGATGAAGGGCGGGTAGCAGATCAGCGCCGCCACCCAGCCCTGTGCATAAGGATTGGCCGAGCGGATATGCGCGTCGAGCGGCCGCATCGTCAGCACATAGCCGACCGTGGCGAAGGCAACGTCGATCAGAAATAGAAGAGCGATGAGGAACAGGACGGCGGCGGCCGGATGGGTGACGATCTCGTCGGTCGGCCAGGCGAGCACCGCGAACCAGTTGCCGGGCACGATCGAGATCATGAAGGCGGTGAAAAAGCCCTTCACGGCCCAGTTGCGGAAATGGCCGATCATCCTGTCGCGGTCGACCTCTTCGCCATCGCCCATCAGCCATTTGCCGAACATGTACGCGCCGTCCTTCGGCTCGACGAGCCGGCGGTCGATCCAGAAGATATAGGGCACCGAAGCCAGAAACATGATCGGCGCCGCCCAGGCGAGCATCCGCATCGCGAACAGATATTGCCCGTCCCAATACCAGCGGCAGATGCAGTAGATGACGGCAATGATCGCCCAGGTCGCCCAGAGCCCGGCGAGCTTGGCCACGCTGATTTCGCGCGTTTCGTCATGCGGTCGCGCGGGTCGCGACCAATCGAGCCCGGTCGACGGATTCTTCCAGGCCTTGTCGATGAACAACGTCCAGAAGACCATCGGCAGCCCGCAGGCGACGACGGCGACCATGGCCGATACCGGCCCGTTCAGCCCGAACCAGCGCCCGACATAGATTGCGACGAACAGCCCAACGAGCCCGGCGAGCCCGACGCCCGTCGAGACCGCGGATTTCGGCCGCGGATCGGCGTCTTTCGCCGCATCGGCGGCGGCAATTTCGGCATGCGCGTTCACCCGCGAAGCGGTAGGCCCAAATGGTAAAGACTGTACGAACGGAGACGGTTAATTCGCGCGAGCACGTGGCCGAGGGCTGGAGCGGGTAGCGGGAATCGAACCCGCATCACAAGCTTGGAAGGCTAGTGCTCTACCATTGAGCTATACCCGCGAATCAATGACTTGGCCGGACATCGATCCAAATTCCCGCAACCGGCCGTACAGTTCGGTCGCAAGCCGACCGGCAATTGCCATGACCCGCGAACCATCGTCAACACAATGTTTGCGGATGGCCCGACCCCATGATCGCTTGCCGCATGTCGTTCATCGCTTATGAGCTAGCCGCGACTGTACCAAGGGCTCGAGTACAAGACGCTGACGTTTCGCAGCGTCGTCAGGAAGAGGAAAATGCATGGCGATCTGTCAAACAAAGCTTTCCCTTACCGGCCTTGATATATAACTAGGTTGAATAAGTGCTTTCGCTGGAGCGCAATTCCGTCGCCAAGCCCGCGTCAGATCAGGGCTGACGACGTCTTCGGTCGAGCCTGCCGACGCGAAATCGGCTTATGAGGCTGGACCGTAGGGATGGAAACTGGACGAGAGGATGAAGTGGCATGTTGGATCTGACCGAAAAGGTCATCATCGTTACGGGCGGCTCGAAAGGCATGGGCCGTGTGTTCGTTGATGCGCTTGTTGCGCGGGGTGCCAGGGTCGCCTGCCTGGCCAGGCCATCGGAACGGCTGACGGCCGTGGGCGAGGATCACAGAGACAAGGTCGCGGCGATCGAATGTGACGTCAGCGACAGTGCGCAGGTGGACGGGGCAATCGCGACTGCGGTGCAACGGTTCGACCGCATCGACGCCCTCGTCAATAATGCAGCTATTTTCCATCCTTTCGCGATCGAATCAGGCACCGACGAATTGATCAATTCACATATCGATATCAACCTGCGCGGCGTCATCTGGCTGGTTCGCGCGGCGGTGCCTCATCTTCGCGAGACCAAAGGACAGATCGTCTCTATCAGCAGCGAATCCGTCAACATGCCCTTCCCCATGCTGTCGCTCTATGCAGCAACGAAGGCGGCGGTGGAGACGTTTTCGAACGGGCTTCGCGACGAACTACGCAAGGATTCCATTCGCGTATCGATCTTGCGCTCGGGTTCGGTCGCCGGCGGATCGGGCAGCGAGAACTGGGATCCGGTGGCAACGCAGCAATTCTACGAAACCATCATGCGCACCGGCCACGCCGCAATGTCCGGCGCATCCGCCAGTCCGCAGAGCATGGCGGAGGCCTTGATTGCGCTGCTGTCGATGCCGGAGGATGTAAGCGTCGATCTGATCGAAGTTCGTGCATCGCAGGAGGGCGTTCCACCGTCGGTCAAAGCCGCACTCTCGGAGAACGACTGAACCGTGGCACATTCCGCAGCCGATGCGGTCCCGGCCCGCGCCTCCTTATGGGCGGTGGTCGGCGCGCTGTGGATGGCGGAAATCACCGGCTCGTTCGAAACAGCGATGATCCTGGCTGCGTCGCGATCGCTGCTCGCGGATTTCGGCGATCCTGTCCTGATCGGTTGGCTGATTTCGGGCTACCTGCTCATTGGCGCGGCCGTGGCGGCGGTGGCCGGGCGGCTGGGCGATATTCTGGGTCGAAGGCAGGTCCTGCTCATCCTGCTGGCCGTCGGCGCGGCCGGATCGCTGATCAGTGCCGTAGCGCCGAATTACGAGATTCTGCTGGCCGGCCGCCTCATTCAGGGATTGACCGGAGCCATCCTCCCGCTCTGCATCGGGCTCGTGCGCGAGAACCTGCCGCCGGAGAAGGTCTCAATGGGCATAGGCCTGATGATTTCGGGTGCGTCGGCGGGCACCGCGCTCGGCCTTGTCCTCGGCGGATGGATCGTCGACAACAGCAGCTGGCACGGTGTGTTCTTCGCCAGCGCCCTGTTTTGCGCGACCAGCTTCGTGCTCATCTACGCGCTGCTGCCGCGATCGCCGAGGCTCCCCGTCGGCAAGATCGACTGGCTCAGCGGCATTCTGTTCGCGCCGGGAATTCTCGCGCTGCTCTTCTATATCAGCAACGGACCGAAGACCGGCTGGTTCGAACCGGCCAATATCGGCGCGCTGCTGCTCGCCCTGGCGCTCCTCACCTGGTGGCTCCGCCGCAGCCTGACGAGTGACGATCCACTGATCGACATCCGGCTGTTCAGGGATCGCAATATCTCGATCGCCAACATCATTACCGGCCTGACCGCGATGAGCACGCTGCAGATCACGCTCGTTTTCTCGATCATGCTGCAGGCGCCGCGATGGACTTTGGTGGGCCTCGGAGCGACGGCAACGGTGGCGGGACTTGCCAAACTTCCTTCGAACATCGGATCGCTTTTCGCCGGGCCGTTATCGGGGTGGATCACCTATCGGGGCGGCGGGCGCATGGCGATGATCGTCGGCGGATTGCTGACGGTGGCGGGATGGACGCTCGCCTTCTTCTTCCACGATACCATCGTGCAGGTGATCGTCGCGCTTTGCGTGATTTCGTTCGGCACCACGATGTTCTTCGCCGTCGGTCCGACGATCCTTGCCTATGCGGCGCCACCCGAACGGACGAGTGAAACCACAGGCGTAATGACGGTGGTACGCCAGGCCTTTCTCGGGATCGGCGCGCAGATCGTCGCCGTGCTGCTGGCCAGCGACCAGGTGACGTCGCCCGAGACTGGCGAACGCTATCCGACGCCGGCCGCCTTCGATACCGCCATTCTTTACATCATCGCCTTGTGCATCCTTGCGACGCTCGTCGCCCTGGCGCTGCCACGGGGAATGCGCCGCTACGGGAGCAAATCATGACCGAAACTTCAGAATTTCCACTCCGCCCCCTGCCCGCATTGACGAAGGACACCGAAGCCTTTTGGACGGGCGGCAAGGACGGGCAGCTCCTGATAGAACAGTGCGACCGGTGCGCCTATTACATCCATCCCCCGACCGGCTTTTGCCCGCAATGCGAAAGCAGAGACACGCACTTTCAACCGGTTTCCGGCAAAGGGCGCTTGCTCAGCTTCTCGATCAACCACCGGAAATGGATGCCCGAACTTCCCGAACGCTATGTGCTCGGCATCGTCACGCTTGCCGAGCAGGAAGAGGTCCGGCTCGTTTGCAATGTCGTCAATTGCGATCCCGATGCGGTCGAATTCGACATGCCGGTGAAGGTCCTCTTCGAAGAGCAGGACGGATGCTGGGTCCCGTTGTTCGAGCCCGATGGAGATGCCACATGAACCGTTTTCCGGAAAAGCAGACCGCCATCACAGGCATCGGCATGTCGGAAATCAGCCGAGGCGCATCGAAATCGGCGCTCGGCCTGACGATCGACGCGGCGCTGGCCGCTATCGAAGACGCAGGCCTCAGCCGCGACGACATCGACGGCATGGCAACCTGGCCCGGCGATCGCGGCGATGGCACGGGCATGTCGGATGTGGGCATTCCCGCGTTGCAGGATGCGCTGCGGCTCGAACTGGGATGGTATTCGAACGCCAGCGAGACGGCGGGCCAGTTCGGCGCGCTGTTCAACGCCATCGGCGCCATCGCCGCGGGATATTGCCGGCACGTGCTGCTGTTCCGGACGATGTACGAGGCGAGCGCCCGCAAGACGGGTTTTGTCAATGCACTCAACAAACCCGGAGACCGGGTGTTTGGCCCCTTTCAATGGTTCGCGCCCTATCATGCCTATGCGCCGGTGTTTCAGCAGGCGCCGATGTTCAATCTGTACGCCCATCGGTCCGGCATGACGGACGAGCAGCGCGCCTGGATCGCGGTCACGCAACGCAAAAATGCGGGACTCAATCCCAATGCGGTGTTCCGCGATCCGATCACTGTCGACGATTTCCTCGCCTCGCCCGTGCTGTGTACGCCCGCACGATTGCTCGATTGCGATGTCCATATCGACGGCTCGACCGCGATCATTCTGAGCCATGTCGATGCGGCGAAGGAGACGGCGCACCCGGTGACCCGGATCGAGGCGGTCGGCTGTTCGATGCGGTATCGCAACAGCTGGGTCCAGCTCGAACCCTTCGATATCCAGTGCCAGCCCAAGGTCGCCGAGGACATGTTCAACCGGACCGACCTCACCATCGACGATGTCGACATGGGGCAGCTCTATAACGGCTTCAGTTTTCACACGATCAACTGGCTCGAAAATCTCGGCGTGTGCGAACGCTACGGCGCAAAGGACTTTATCGATGGCGGCCATAACATTGCGCTGGACGGAGCCTTTCCAATCAACACCGATGGCGGGGCGATGTCGGCCGGACGGATGCATGCCTATGGGCAGGTGCACGAAGCGGTGACGCAATTACGGGGTGATGCCGGGGCGCGCCAGGTACCCAATGATCCGAAGGTGGCCGTGATGACCACCGCGGGCGGGCCGCTCGCCGGCGCCTTCATCCTGGTGCGCGACTGATGGCGGAGCCGGCGGTCCAATGGTCTTCGGGCCGTCGCTATTTTTTCCTCGGCCTGCTGTGCCTGATCGGGCTGATCGCCTTTATCGACCGGCAAATCATCACCATCCTCATCGAACCGATCAAAGCCGAGTTCGGGGCCTCGGACACGGCGATGGGCGCGCTGACGGGGATCATCTTCTCTGGCTTCTACGCTGCGGCCGCGATCCCGCTCGCGCGGATCTCGGACCGCTATTCGCGCCGCAACCTGATCGCCGCCTGTCTCGCCTTCTGGAGCATAATGACGAGCCTTGGCGGTTTTGCAACGAGCTTTCTCATGCTTGCGGCAACGCGTGTGGGCGTCGCGGTCGCCGAAGCGGGCGCCAGTCCGGCAAGCCATTCACTGATCGCAGACCTCTTTCCGGTGAAACGCCGGGCGACGGCGATTGGCCTGCTTTCCGCCTCGCAGGCAATCGGCATCGGAATGGGCGTGTTGCTCGGCGGCTTGCTGCTGTCGGCCTTCGACTGGCGCACGAGCTTCCTGATCGTCGGGTTCCCCGGAGTCGTGATCGCCGTGATCATGCTGCTGCTATTGCGCGAGCCGCCGCGCGGTCTTTCCGAAAATCTCGCCAAGATCGACGACCAGCCGCCATTTCTCGCGACGGTCGCCGCGCTCTGGAAAATTCGCAGCTACCGGTACATTTTCCTCGTCGTCGGTTTCGCAGGGTTTTGCGGTTACGGCATTCTGGGTTGGGGCCCCACCTTCCTGATCAGAGTGCATCAGATGCCGGTCGACCAGATCGGGCTCTGGTTCGGCGGAGCCGTCGCGCTCTCGCTGGTGATCGGGAATATCACCGGCGGGTGGCTGGCGGATCGCATCGGCCAACACGATTTGCGGCGCTATCTGTGGATTGCGGGCGCAGGCCCGGCACTCTCGTTTCTGCCCGGCCTTCTGTTCGTTTTCTCGCCCAACTGGCAGGTCGCGATTCTTGCGATCTTCCTTCTCCAGCTGACACTTACGACGCACATCCCCACCTGCTACATGTTGTGCCAGACGCTGGCGCAGCCCCGCATGCGCGCCATGTCCTCCGTCGTTGTGGGCCTTGCCTCCGGCGTCGTCGGATCGGGCTTCGCGCCGCTCATCATCGGGGCGACCAACGACATGCTGACCCCCTCTCTCGGCGTCGAAGCCATTCGCTACGCGCTGCTCGCGCCGGTATGCTGCGCGCTTGTCGCTTTCGGCGCCGCGATGCTCGGCTCGCGCCATGTCCGGGCCGATTATGCAGCGCTGCATGCGACATGACGCAGCGGCACTCCGTTGCAGATAGAAGCTACGCGTTGGTTGGCGGAACCAACGGCATGGGATTTGCCGCAGCAGAATTGCTCGTCGAAGCGGGTGCCCGGGTTGCCCTTATCGGCAGGGATAAGGATCGCGCGATGCAAAGGGCCGCGTTGCTCGGCGGACACGCCATCGGCGAAGGCGGCGACGAATCCGGCGTGGAGGCCGCGATCGCTCGCGCTCATGACCGATTGGGCAGGCTCGACGGCCTTGCCGTGACCGCCGGGCCCATCGCAAGGCGAGGCGGCATTATGGAACTGGCAGACGCCGACTGGGAGGAATCGTTCGAAACGATCTTCATGCTGACGATGCGCACCCTGCGCGCCGCCCTTCCGTTGCTGGAGGCGAATGGCGGGGGAACGATAGTCACGACGGCCGCCTATTCGATCCGCGCACCCAAACCCATTCTGCCGCATTACGGCGCGATGAAGGCCGCTGTCGCGAGCCTCACCAAGAATATCGCTTTGTCGCATGGCGATCGGGGAATTCGTGCCAATTGCATCGCACCGGGCGCCATCGCAACCGAAGCGCTTGAGGAGGCACGCGACACGGCCGCGAAACGCTATCCGGACGATGATCCGAACGCGGCCTTGAACCAACTCATGGTGGAAGATTGGGGTCTCGATGTCGCGCAGCGCCGCGTCGGGTTGCCGCACGAGGCGGCCGAGCTGATCGTGTTCCTGTTGTCGCCAGCCGCGACGTTCATGACGGGCGCCCTCATCAACATCGATGGCGGCACCAGCTTTTAGATTCCCATCCTGCGCGTGACGGCGCTTTCGACCGTATGCGCTCCCGCTCCGAAGAGGGGGCGCCGCGGCGCGATTTGCGGCGCCGAAAGTCTACATCAACGTGTTCACCGCACCGCCGTCCACCATGACGAACTGCCCGGTGACGTAGCTGGCGCGATCGGAACACAGAAACACGATGACGGCGGACATTTCGTCGGGGCGGCCGAGCCGGCCGATGGGATAGCCGTCGCGCCGCGTCGCTTCATGTTCGTCGAAATCGACGCCGATCGCCTCGGCCTGGCCGCGCATATATTCGAAATAGCGTTCGGTCGCGAAGCCGCCGGTGCCGATCGTGTTTACAGTAATGCCGTATTGACCAAGCTCGTTGGCAACGCTGCGATTGAGCGCGAGCGCCGCAGTCCGGGTGACGTTGGCGCTGACCAGCGGGAGTTCCTTGTGCGGCTGTTTCGATGATATCGATCCGATCAGGACGATGCGGCCCCAACCCTTTTCCTTCATGGCCGGCGTGACGGCGCGCAGGAGATGGACCTGGCTCATCAGCATCTGGTCATAGGCTTCCTGGAAATCCTCGTCGCTCGTCTCCTCGAACCGGCCGTGGCGCGGGCCGTAGACGTTGCCGACGACGATATCGGGCGAGCCCCAACTGGCCTCGGCGATCCTCACCGCCTCGGCAATCCCGTCGCGCTTGGCCATGTCGACATAGGCGGGAACCGCCTCGCCGCCGGCATCGCGGATTTCTGCTACCGTCTCGTCGACGGCTTCCTGACCGCGCGCGCAGACGACAACCTTGCATCCCTCCCGCGCCAGATCGATCGAGACCGCCTTGCCCATGCCCTTGCTGCCGCCGCTCGACAGCGCGACCTTGCCCGCAATCCCGAAGTCCATCGCGCAGGTCCTTTCCTAGTGCCAGTCCGGGTGCAGATTGTGTTCCAACACAAATTCCTGCGCTTCAATCATCTCGCCCGAAAGTTCCTTGGCTTCGGGCGTCGTGACGAGCCACTTCACGACCGCGCCGATTGCCGAAGGCGGTGCGCCATTCTTGATCTCGTGGCCATGGCTTGCCGCGACCAGGTGATTGCGCTCGGTCGCAACGAATCCCGGTTGAACGTTGAAGGCGCGAAGCCCCTTGGCGAAATATTCGGCGTGCAAAGTGCCGACGAGCGGATGTCCGGATGCCTTGCCGACGGCATAACCGAGGCCCCACCCGCCTTGTCCGGCCGGCGCGGGCGGCGTGTTGAACGCCGAGCTCGACGTGATCGTGATCACGGTGCCGCCGCCCCGCTCGATCATGCCGGGAAGAAGAGCGCGCGTGAGGACAATGGGCGCGATCGCATGCGCTTCAAAGAATTTCTCATAAGCGTCGACCGGGATGTCCATGAAGACATCCATCAGACCGGGGCCGAGAAATCGCCCATTGTGGACGATGACGTCGACGCCGCCCCACTCATCTAGGATCTTCTGCGCCGCCGCCCCTACCGTCGCCCGATCCGTCAAGTCCAAGGGCACCATCAGACATTGGACGCCCCTGGTTTCGATCTCCTCCGCCGTTTCCTGAAGGCTGCCGGGAAGCGGACGGGTATCGCTTTTATGGATGGTCAGCGAGTTTTCGCGCTGCTCGCCCGGTGTCACGGTCCGCGCCGAAATAACAACGTCGTGGCCCGCAGCCGCCAGGGCCAGTGCAATCGCCTTGCCGATACCGCGACTGGCGCCGGTTACGAACGCCACCGGCCGGCTCGCTTCCGCCACGGCTCTAACGATCCCAGACGATGGGCAGATTCCTGATCGATAGCAGCGCCGGGACGACCGATGTATCGGCGCCTTCCATGACGCGGAATGGCTCGGGTATCCGGGTGAACCACTCGTCGAGCAGCACGCGGAGCTCACGCCGGGCCAGATGCGCGCCGAGGCAGATATGGATGCCGCCAGCCAAGGTGAAATGCCGGTTCGCCTTGCGCTCGGGATCGAAGACATGCGGGCATTCGAAACGATCCTCGTCGAAATTCCCCGAGGTGTTGAAGCAGGAAATCCAGTCGCCCGCCTTCATCTTTACGCCATACCATTCGAAATCGCGCCGGATCTTTCGGCCCGAATTGACAAGCGGCTGCATGCGCAAGAACTCCTCGACCGCGCTGTTGATCAGCGTCTTGTCGTCGCGGATGAGGATCTGCAGTTCGCGATCGAAAGCGAGCCGCCTGAACATCTGGCTGACCGTGGACGCGACGGTATCGAGACCGCCGAGCCACAGAAACCAGGTCATGCCCTCGATTTCCCAAGTCTCGAGCGGTTTGCCCTCGATCGACCCGTTGGCGATATAGCTACCCAGCGTTTCGTCGGGGGCGGCCTGCTTCTCGGCGATGAACTCGCGCAGATAGGCAAGGATGCCTCGCACCGCTTCGGCCTTCTTTTCGACATCGGGAACATGGAGGATATTCCATTCCCATTCGAGGAACTGCTCGAACATGCTGAACGGAAAGCCCATCAGGTCCAGAAAGACGCGCACGGGAAAAACCCGGCCGAAATCATAAGCGATATCGACCTCGCCCCGGTCGGCGAAATCGTCGATCATCCCGCCAATGATTTCGCGGATGCGTGGCTCGCGCTCCTTCATGGCGACGGGCGTGAACCAGGGGTTCAGGAAACGCCGATAGCGGGCGTGATCGGGCGGGTCGATGCCGAGCGGGATCGAGGGGAATGTCTCGCCGGCCAGCCGCTGGAACTCGGCGACGCCTTCGTTGGAGAAAAGCTCGGTATCCTCATAGACCCGCCGGATATCCTCATAACGCGTAACGACCCATGCGCCGTGCTGGTTTCCGCTGACCGGCCAGGGATAGTAATGGATGCGCGGAAAATCCTCCTCGCGCAATCTGTCCGATGGCACATATGGGTCGGGCAGGTCGAAGGCGACATCGCCATTGGCGAATCGCGTATCGAGAACCAGCTCGGGCGGGACGTGATCGGGAACCGGCGGCGCATCAATGCCCGCGTACCGAACGCCTTCCTTGGTCGCGCTGGCCATGTCAGGCTGACGCAAACATTTTTTCGATTTCGCCGGACGTTACCGGTTTTCGCGCCTTGCCGATGGCATCGCCGCTACCGGCCTTGAGACCGCCGAGATTGTGGCGCGGTGACACGTCGACATCCTTGCCGAGTTCGCGAAGATGGCCGACCGTGCAATTTTCGCGCCCGCCGTTCAGGCCGAAGGCATCGAAACTGTATTCGCGGATCACGTTTTCGTGCGTGATCTTGTTGATCGTGTCGTCGCCAAGCTCGTTGACCGAAGCCCAAAGATATTCGGGCACGTTGGGCCAAACGGTGTCGGAGTGCGGATAATCGCACTCATATGCCACCATGTCGGTATTCATATATTCGAGATTCTTGACCCCGAACTGGTCGTCTATGAAGCAGCAGATCACGTGCCGCTTGAAGACATCGGACGGACGCTCACCCTGGAAATCGGTGAAGGTCCATTCGTGATGGTGTTCGTATGTGAAGTCGGCGCGCTCGAGGAAGTAAGGAATCCAGCCGATGCCGCCCTCCGAGAGCGCCATGCGCAAGTCGGGATAGCGTTTCCAGAAACTGGCGAAGGTCCAGTCCGCAGCCGAGTTGGCGATCGAAATAGGCATCGCCGTGATCCAAGCATCGATCGGGCTTTCGCTCGACGGATGCATCGCACGGGCGCCGGTGCCGATATGACAGTTGATGACGATCTTGTAATCGCTGCACGCCTTCCAGAACGGTTCCCAATATTCGTTGTGAATGCTCGGAAGGCCGATATTGGCGGGGTTGTCGGAAAAGCTGACGGCGTGAACGCCAAGGTCGCTCATCCGCTTCAGTTCCTTGAGTGTTTCATCCATGTCCCACATCGGAATGAGGCACATCGGGATGAAACGCCCCGGGGCGTGCGCACACCATTCCTGAACATGCCAGTCGTTCCAGGCCCTGCAGGCAAGTAGCGCCTCTTCGGGATGGTTTTGCGCCATGTTGACGAAAGCCCCGCCGGCAAAACTCGGCATGGTGGGAAAGTTGAGCGACGCCGCGACACCATTGACGTTCATATCGTCGACGCGGAGCTTGGGATCGTAGGTTCCCGGACGCAGCTGTTCGAAAGCGCTGGGTTCCATGCCATATTCACTGCGCGGGCGACCGACGACCGCGTTGAGGCCGATGGTCGGAAAGCGCTGCCCGTTCCAGAGCCAGATATCTTTGCCGTGTTCCTGAACGACCCGCGGCGCACGGTCCTTCTTGCCTTCGGGGTAGTGGCGGATGAACGCTTCGGGCGGCTCGATCGCGTGATCGTCCACACTGATGATGATCATGTCGTTCATTTCCATGGCATCTCTCCAAGCAATTTGCGCGATTCTGCGTCTTTTCTTGCCCGCACACTCTCAAAAAACTGACGTAGTGTCAATTATGAACCGTCTGCGAATTCGGTCATGTCGACCCATCGTCGCTCGCTTGCCGACCGGTCCGCGGCTTCGATTGCCGCCTGCACATGGAGCGCCCTTTCGAAATTCGGCATGGCCCGCCCCTCGCCGCGAATTTCCGCCAGCATCGAGACGAAAATGGCAGCCATCGGAAGCAGGCCGGTCGTGGGATCGACGGCGAGTGCGCTGCTGCCGTCCAACCGCTTATATGTCTCGGCAATCTCGATCGGTTCCAATATTGCCGTGCCCAAGGCGGGATCCTGCGATCCGAACAGTTGCGTATCATGAGCCATCGGAAAGACAGGCGCGCGGGTTTCGAGCCGCCCGCCGGAACCCCAGGCCGAGAAACAAAAGCCGTCTCCGGCCATCTTGGACCAGTTGGCGCTCATCCTGACCGGCAAGCCCGATTGCGTGCGGATCAGAACGGATGCCCCGTCGGCAACCTCGGGCATGACCACGTCACCCTCCCCGATCGGCCAGGATGTCAGCGACAGCCACTGGTCGGCCACGACCGACGATATCGGTCCGAAGGTATCGACGATCTGGTGCAGCATGTGGCTACCCAGATTGCGCAATGCACTCGCTCCGTTCGCGGGGTCGGCGAACCAGACATAGCCGGGGACGTTCGTTTGGGCGGCGGTAAACAGTGGCACATCGAACGCGATTTCGGCGCCGAACGTCTCGCCGATCCAACCCTCTGCGATCATCGCCTTCATTTGCACCATCGCCGGAACCGCAGGCATGAACGCATCGACGGCCGCTACCGTCCCGGCGCGGCGCCAGACGGCAGCCATGTCTCGTGCGTCGGCCCAATCCTTGGCGAAAGGGATGCCGTTATAGACGTGCTTCCCATTTTCGAGCGCAGCCACCACCATGGCGTGGCGCAACGGCGGCCGTGTGCCGCAGTCCATGATGTCGATTTCCGGGTCCGCAGCCATGGCGCGAAAATCATGAAACGCCCGGGGTATACCGTGCTCCCGCGCCGCCCGCTCTGCCGTTTCCGGGCGCGAGGTGCAAATCGCCGTTACCTCGACGCCGTCAAGGCTGCGCCAGGCGGGAAGATGAGCCGTCGCGCCCCAGGCGGCACTGACAATGCCGACGCGCAATAGCCCGGATTGATCAGCCACCGCACTTCAAGCCGTGGCTTCGGCAATCATCTGCTGCATGTTCAGAACGCCGGTCGCGAGTCCTCCCGAAAGGCCCGCGTCGACGGCGAGGCATGTTCCGCTGATGAAGCCGGCGGCGTCGCTGTTGAGAAGGATCAGCGGCAGCGCCTGCTCCTCGGGCGAAGAAAAGCGACCCTTGGCCTTGGCGAACGCGCCGATGACTGCTTCGCCCGCAATCTGCTTGAAGTCGTTCAGCATCGGCGTGTCGATCGGGCTGGGCATGGTGCAATTGATGCGGATGTCGCGTTCGGCAAGCTCGACGGCAAGCTTCTGCGTCCAAGTGTTGATGCACTCTTTCGACAATGTGTAGGGATCGCCCGCGCGTTCGGCATTGTCCTTGTACCACTGTCGCGCCTCATGGAAATCGGTCAGCGCCATGAATTCCGAAACGATGTTCTGACGCTTCAGATAGGCCATGCCCGCGAGCGAGGACACGGTCGCGATCGCGGCGCCTGCGCGGATTTTGGGCAACCATTGTTCGGTCCAATGGCGCATGCCGACGAAATTTACAGTGACGACATCCTCCCCGGGAAAGGTCTGCGGCAGCCCCGAAACATTGAACAGCGCGTCGATTTCGCCGCCGATCGACGCGACCCCGGCTTCGATCGACGCCGGGTCGAGAAGGTTCACCTCGGTGAACGAGGCGAGATCGACCGGCGATGGCTTGATGTCCGCGCCATGGACCTCGGCTCCCAGCTCGACGAGCTTGCGCGCACACGCCTCTCCGGTGCCCGAAAAGCAGCCCATCACGACGACTCGCTTGCCGCCATATCCCAAGATGTCAGTTGTCATTGTGTCGTTCCTCTCCAAACACCGACCCTAAAGATAATTGACGCATCGTCAACTACTGCTCGAATACCGGCCGTCCGTCGATCAAGGTCAGCAACACGCGCTCGGCGCGCGCGTCGTGCACGAGGTCGCGAACGGTTCCGTCGAACAGGCAGAGGTCGGCGGCGGCGTCCGGCGACACCGTACGAGGCGCCCCCGTCGAGAGATCGAACGGCAAAAGGTACATCTGCAGAATGCGGTCCGGCGGGAGTGCCTCGTCAGAACCGAGCGGCCTGTTCGATGCGGTTCGCCGGGTCGCGCCCGACCGCATCGCGAGCCAGGGATCGAAAGAACCATATGGTGCATCCGACCCGCCGGCGAGATTGACGCCACCGGCCTCCAGCGAGGCGAGACGATACAGGTCCTGTCGCGCGTCATCGTCGATCGTCTCCAGATAACGGTCACCGCGGTCGTGCACGAAGGAAGGATGGGTGACGACGGTCAGTCCGCGCTTCGCGATCTCCCCGATCGCGCCGGCCGATATCATGCTCCCATGCTCGATCCTGTCGCCCTGACGCGATCCGCCGGCGATATCGAGCGCGGCTAGAAAGTAGCTTAGTTCGCCCTCGGTCACGCAATGCGCGGCGACGGCCCTTCCCTGATCACGTGCGCGCCGGATACGATCTGCGACGATATCGAGCGGCGGGAGATCGCGCTCGTCATAGAGCAGCTTGAGCGGTCCGCGACGATACCCAGTCCCCTCCGGCATGTCTTCGGTGCCCATCAACTGCAGCTTCTGCGGCAATTGACCGCTCTCTCGCGACCGTTCGAACAAACCGGCTTCCGATGCGCCATTGGCGGCCCCGGTATCGGTCACACCGGTGATGCCGAGCCGTGATAGCTGGGCCGCGAGCGGTGCCAGCGAAGGCGGTCGACCGCCGAGACGTTCGCGAAGCCACCCGTCGCCGCGCCAGATCCGCCCCGTCGGCTCGCCGCAGTCATCGGTCTCGACGCAGTCCGGCCAAGGCGCGTTGCCGAGTTGTGCAACAGCCGGTGAATTGAGCAGCCAAAGTGCGCCCGTTCGATCCTGGACACGCAACGGCCGGTCCGCCACCCAGCAATCGAGTTCCGCGCGCCCCGGGATCGCCAACGCGCGCTCGTCATACCCCGTGGCGCGAAGCGGTTCTTCCGGTGAGAGCTTGCTCGCCGCTTCGCGCAGCCGGCGTACGATGGCCTCCTCCCGGACCAGGCCCGAAAGGTCGGCCGACTGCAATTTCGCGGCAGTCGCAAGCAGATGGATGTGGTGGTCGATCAGGCCGGGCAGCAGCAAATTTCCGCCGCAGTCCCGCTCCGGCCCAAAGGCTTCGATACGCGCCTCGATCGCGGCAATATAGCCGTCGGCAAGCGCAACGTCGCACGCACCGCGCTCGATCGTCATCACATTGCGGAGGATCAGGTCGTAGCGGGTCGACACGCATCACCTTTCATCCGGGACGCATACCAGGCAGCCGTCCGCGCAAGAGCGCAATCGAGCAATCCACCCCGACCTGCCGCCAGTGCTTCAAACGCGGATCGTGCAGCTTCCAGCCCGGTCAACGGGTCGGCCAGTGCATCGCCGATGAACACAGCGGCCCCGCTTTGATAATCAACGAGGCCGCCAGCCGCAGCGCAGTCGTCCCCGAACCCCACTCGCATCGCCGCATCGCCGGCCCAGCCATGGGCTGTGATCGCGATCCAAAGCAAAGGCATTTCGCGCTCGAACGCCCGATCAGGCTTGATGCCGAGCCGTTGCAACGCATGCGGTCGTCCGCTCGTGATCAGCACGTCGGCGCTTGCGATCGCCCGCTCGAGCTGGTCGCGACCCCAGGGTTCGTCGATCATTTTCTTGCCGCCGTTCAGCGCGCGAAAATGGCCGGGCGTGCTGACGGCGCTCGGATCGGGCCGGTGCGGATTTTCCCAGCGCACCACCTGTGCCCCGGCCGCCGCCAATAGCGCCCCACAGAGCGGGCCCGCCCAAAGTGCAGACAGATCGAGCACTCGGAGGTTGGTGATGGTTGGAAAGTGTTCCTCATGAGATTTGGGCACTAGGTGCGGCAATCCCGGCACAGACTCTCCTACCACCGCGAAGGGCAAATGGAGCATCACCGCACGGTCACGGAGCATCGCGACGGGCAGTTGCGCCACGCGCGCAGCAACGGCGGCGAAGTCGCCGCCATCGATATCCGCATCTAACCACGCCGCTACCGCTGCCACATCGTCGTCGCGCGCGAAATTGATCGCGATATGACCGTCCGCGGCGGCGAGCAGACGGCAGGTTCCGTTCGGCGAGATGGTCTGTCCGAAAGCCCCAAGCGTGCGATCGCGGCGAAGCAGATCATCGACCGAAACCGCGAACGTCACTCCGAGCGCCGCTGCGGCCGCTGACAGACCCTCGCATCGCTCCACTATCGCGGATCGTAATCCCGTCACGCGATGATCTCTTGCACCAGTCCCCATTGGTGCGCCTGATTCGTACCGATCCGCTTTCCCGTGAGCATCATCCACGCGGCGCGTTGCCGCCCGATGACCCTCGGCACAGTGACCGTGCCTCCCGCTCCGGGGATGAGCCCCATCGACAATTCGGGAAGCTGGAACCAGCTGTCGGCCTTCGCAAGCCGCGTTCCGGCTGCCGCGAAAATCTCGAGCCCCGAACCGATAGTTGCACCATGGAAGACGACCCGCGCCCGTTCTCCCAGCGCATGAACCAGCGCAGCGAGCGAGCGCTGGCTTCGAATGCGATGCGCCTCTGCGGCATCGGCCGCCGTCCCGAACTCGGGCAAGTGACCGCCGACCGAAAAGCACTTGCCCGCGCCGGTCACCGACACCTCGGGCAACGATGGATCTTCGATCGCATTGACCAGCGCTTCGAAAAGCGCATCGCGCATCGGTGCGCTGATCGCGTTGCGATGCTCAGGATCGTCCAGAGTCACCGATATCATGTCGTCGATACGGTCGAGCGCGATCATGGCGCCCGCAGGCGGCCCGTCAGCCGCATCGCGCCGGCCGAGCCAGCGACCAAATTCGGCTCCGTTCAGGAGCGTGGAATAGGCAAGGGATTCGACTTTGAGCGCCACATCCCAAGACAGCCGATCCTGCCAACGCAGCAGTTCGACGAGGATCGAAGCGGCGATGGGGTTCGCATCCACCTGCGTACCCAGTTCGTCCAAAGCCTTGTCGACATCATCGCACGCGATCCAGGGCGCGGCCGGGCTCTCGCGCGCGGTCAGCAGAACATCGAAATGCGCCTCCTCGACGTCGGGCAGGTCGCCGGCGCGATCGACTCCGATCACCACGCAATCGGGCAGGGGAACGATCGGCGAGTCGGCTTGGCAATCAATCGCGATCCAGGCCTTGCCGGTGAGCGGCGTGAGTCCCTCGCGATCAAAATATCCGGGATTGGCGCGCCGGTTGGTCATTGGCGGAGTCTAGGCGGCAACCTCGTCGTCGCAAAGCCGGTCTTTGAGCACGCGCCGAAGGAGCTTGCCCGTCTCGTTGTACGGCAGCTCCGGCTCGAAAAACCAGGCTTCCGGCGTCTTCGTCGAGCGCAGGCGGGACCGGACATGGCCCGACAGTTCCTCCTCGCCGACATTGCCCTTGCGCACAACGACGGCAGCGACCTTTTCGCCCCATTTCGAGCAGGGAAGACCCAGCACCGCGACGTCGGCCACCGCCTCGTGGCCACGCAGACAGTCTTCGATCTCGCCGGGCGAGATATTCTCGCCGCCGCGCACGATGACATCGTCGAGCCTTCCCTCGACGAACAAATAGCCCTCCTCGTCCAGCCACCCACCATCATTGGTGGCGAACCAGCCTTCATCATCGACGACCTTCTTGCCGAGATACTCACCCGAAACCTGCGGCCCGCGGACATAGATCTCGCCCGATTCGCCGGGCGGAAGTGTGGTCTTGCCGTCTTCGGCGCGAATCTCAAGTTCAAGTCCGGGAAGAGGTTTGCCCACGGACGTCAGCCTGCGCCGGACCGGCTCCTCGCTCGATTCGAAAGCCGCGCGATGGTCGTCCGCGGACAGCAGCGCGATCGTCGAACTGGTCTCGGTAAGGCCGTAAGCGTTGACGAAATCGACATGCGGCAGAAGCTTCATCGCGCGCGCGATCACCGGTTCGGGCATCCGGCCGCCGCCATAGCTGAGCGCGCGCAGACAGGAGAGCGGCTTGTCCTCATGCTCGACACTGTCGAGAATCCGGTCGAGCATCGTCGGCACGACCATCGCATGGGTGACCTGCTCCTTCGCTGCCGTCTCGGCCCATTCGGCCGGCTCGAACGCAGCGATATAGGCGATCCGGCGCCCACCGTAGATGCTCGTGAGCACCGCGCTGATGCCCGCGATGTGATAGGCGGGAACGCTGACAAGCGCGGCTTCGTCTTCGCCCGATGCGAGGAATTCGACCGTGCCCATCACATAGCTTGTCAGGTTTTCATGACGAAGAACGGCAGCCTTCGGGTCTCCGGTCGTGCCGCTCGTGAACAGCAGGACTGCGATGTCGTTGTCTCGCTCGGCCCAGTCGTCGGGCGATGTCCGCGACGAAAGCTCTGCCTCAAGATCGCTGAGAGTGACGATCCGAACACCGTTATGGGGCTCGATCCGGCCGGCCATTTCGTCGTCGACGACCAGAACCGATGGCGATGTCCGTTCGACAAGTGCGTTCAGCCTGTCGTCGGGCAAGCGATAGTTGATCGGGCAGAATGGCAGGCCCGCATAGCCGCTGGCGAAGAGCAGCGTAGGGACCATCGGCCCGTTCAATCCCAGAAATGCTACCTGCTCGGCCGGTTGATCCATGATCCAAGCGGCCGCTCGCTGCGCCCTGTCGCGCAGTTCGCCATAGCTCAGATCGCCCACGGCGCGGCGATCGCCAACAGCGTCCGCGGCGATATCGAGAAGCAGCGTCGTCTTCATTCCAATCTAGTCCGAAGCAGGAAGCGGCTTGGCATCCTTCAGCGACATCGCGCGGCCGTCGAAGCTCAGCGACCCCTCGCCCGGCTTGGCGCCCAGCACCTCGATCCCGCTTCCCTCGTCGACATAGCGCTTTCCGATCAGCACGCCTTCGCTGAACGCCGGATCGACGTCACCGCCGGCGGGATCGGCGCTGTCATGTTCGATCACTGCGGCCCCGCCGCACGCCAGTTCACCATCGCCTTTGGGCGGCCGCACGACGACGAGTTCGGCGGAGCAAACGACGCTTTTCCATCTGGAGCCGGGTTTATACTTCATTACGCAATCGCCTTCTTGTTCTTGAGGTCCTCGATCCGGTCCCATTCGAGCCCGAGTTCCATGAGGAACAGCTCGGTGTGTTCGGACGCTTCGGGCGCCCTTGTGTTGGTCGCGCCCTTCTTGTTGAATTGCACCGGATTGGCAACAAGCCGGATCGGCGGCCCGCCATCGGCGCTTTCGACCTCGAAAATGAAATCGTTCGCCAAGACCTGCTCGTCCTTCGGGATGTCGTGGACCGTCTGATACGGTGCCCATTGCCCCCTCATGGTCTTGAGTCGCTCGGTCCAATAGTCGAACGGCTTTGCCGCGATCGCTTTCCTGACCTGGTCATAGGCCGCGCCGGTGTTCGACATAATCGCCTCCGCGGTCGAAAAACGCTCGTCCTGCGCCATTTCGGGAATGTCGAGATGGCTGAAGACATCCTCGATATACGGTCCGGGCGATAGCACCGACAGGCAAATATGCTTGCCGTCGGACGTCTCAAAGGCGCCGATAAAGGGATTCGAACCGTAGTTGCTCGATCCCGGCATCGAGGCCGAGAAGATATCGGGCTCGTCCGGTTTTTCCATCGCCACGTCGATCGAGCAGGCCGTTGCCCAGATACCGGTCGAGAGCAGTGAGACGTCGACTTCCAATGCTTCGCCGGTCCGTTCGCGATGGAAGAGCGCGGCGGCGATCCCGCCGGCGATGTTCATCCCGCCGATGGTGTCGCCATAGGCGGGCCCCGGCTGTAACAGAGGCCCGTCGAGTTCCTTCGGCGTGACCAGCGTTGCCGATCCGGCGCGCGCCCAATAGCTCGTGGAATCGAACCCGCCCTTTTCGCGATCGGGGCCCTTTTCGCCGAAGGCCGAACCGCGGACATAGATGATGTCGGGGTTGGCCTCACGAATATGTTCGAGATCGATCTTCAGCTTTTGCCGCGCCTGCGGAAGGTAGTTGGTCAGGAAGATGTCGCAGGTCTTGGCGATTTCGTAGAGCAGTTCCTGGCCCTCCGGCGTGGAAATATCGATGCCGACCGATCGCTTGCCGCGATTGGGGTGCTGCATCAGCGAACTGCGCTGCGGATTGACGGCGAGCCGCTGCAGCATCTGGATGCCGCGCTGTGCATCGCCGCGCACCGGATGCTCGACCTTGATGACGTCCGCGCCCCAGTCGGTCAGCACCGCACCCGCGGCGGGCACAAAGGTGAACTGCGCCACCTCCAGCATCCGCACGCCCTTCATCACATGGGTCAATTGATTTTCCCTCCTTTACGCGGCGTGAAAGCTGATCACCTTCTGATAGGTGAATTCGTTGAGGCCATCTTCGCCATATTCCCGGCCGTAGCCGGACCGCTTGATCCCGCCGAACGGCGCATCGGAATGCATGGTACCCGCGCCACCGTTGATCGATACGCCGCCGGTCCGAATTTGCAGCGCCATCTCATAGGCCTTGCCCGCATCGGCCGAGTAGATGGCACCCGACAGGCCGAACTCGCTGTCATTGGCCATCGCGATCGCCTCGTCGTCGTCGTCATAGCCGATGACGGCACCGATCGGCCCGAACACTTCTTCCTGCGCCAGGCGGCTGTCGTTGCGAACATCGTCGAACAGCGTCGGTTCGAAATAGAACCCTTTATCGAAACCTTCCGGCCGCTTGCCGCCCGAAACCAGCGTCGCGCCTTCGTCCTTCGCGATCCCGACATATTCTTCGGTCCGCTGCCTAGCGACGTCGCGAATGAGCGGGCCGTACGTGACGCTAGGATCGGCCGGATCGCCGATCTTCACATGGCCGAGCATCGCCTTCATCGCCTCGACAAATTGCGGGCGAATACTGTTGTGGACGATATGCCGCGTGGTGAGCGCGCAGCCCTGGCCGCAATGGGTCGTGAAACCCATGATGCCGGCCTGCGCCGCCTGCTGGATATCGGCGTCCGGCCGCACGATCAGTGCGGACTTGCCGCCCAGCTCCATCACGATGCGCTTGAGCGTCGGTGCGGCCTGCGCCTGGATCATCGATCCGACCTTGTCCGAACCCGTAAAGTGGACGAGATCGACCCGCTTGTCGGTCGTCAGCAATTTCCCCGCTTCGATATCGCCGGTGACGACACTGAAAATGCCTTGGGGAAGCCCTGCATCTTCCGCGATTTCACCGAGGATCAGCGCCTCCATCGGGGTATAGGGCGAGGGTTTCAGGACCACGGTGCAGCCCGTCACGAGCGCCGTCACGACCTTCCCGATGTTGAGGAAGAAGGGGAAATTATAGGGCGAGATCGCCGCGACGACGCCCACCGGTTCGCGGCTCACGACGCCGGTGCCGAGCGTCGTCGTGCCCTGCATGTTCGGTGTGAGTTCGACCGGAAGCGGCGTGACGGCGGGCCGCGTACAAATCTCCACCGTCCGCCGCGCATGCTTCATCGGAATGCCATATTGCAGGAAGTCAGCCAGCATCCGCGTCGCACCCGCCTCGGCGATAATCATCTCGACGATCTCGTCCTTGCGCGCATCGACGGCGTCGAGGAAGCGCGTGAGGGCCTGCTGGCGTTCCCGAGGCGCGAGGCGCGGCCAGTCGCCCTTGTCGAAGGCAAGGCGGGCGGCACCGATCGCCGCATCGACCTGCTCCCCGCTGCCGACCGGAGCCTCGATCAGAATCTCTTCGTTCGCAGGGTTCAAAACCGCTTCGCGTGTCTCGGCCGTTTGCCACTCGCCGCCGATGAATACGCTGTCCGGGTGCCGCAAATAAGCCATCCGCCATCCTCTTTTTTATCTCTGGCGCCGCGTTCGCGAATACGATAACTGACGCTTTGTCAGTTTTATAGGTTGCGCCGTTGGGCGCGTCAATTGCCGATCCGAATGCCCCCGGGCGTACACCGGGCGCGCTTGACATGGGACCGGGCACAGGGTTCAAAATTGCGCATGATGAATGTGGGGATAGCGGAGACAGCGCAACCGGATACGCGAAACCTGAACGGCCAACGTATCGGTCCGAAGGGGCAGCGCACAATGCGCAGGCTTATCGATGCTGCGACCGAGCTGCTCGAGACCACCGGGCTGCGGGACCTGAACGTTGCCGAAGTGGCGCGACTGGCGGGCACTTCGCCTGCCACTTTTTACGTCTATTTCGAAGGCGTCCCCGAACTCGTTCTCGAAGCGTTGAAGACGGCGCCGCATTGCGATGCCGAGTTGCGCGAACTCGCGTCGCAGGACTGGAGCGACGATCCGCACAAGCATGCCACGCGATTCGTCAATCGATACGTCGATCTCTGGCAGCGGCACCGGACATTGTATCTTGTCCGCAATCTCGCGGCCGAGGAGGGCGACAGCCGCTTTGTCGAAGCCCGCTCCAACGTGGCGCGCCCCATGCTCGCCGCTTTGTCGCAGAATGTAGACCGGTCGAAATCGTGCCGGCGCATCGAAACGAAGGTCAGCACCTTTGCTGTCGCCGCGGCGATCGTCATGCTGCTCGAACGCGTATCGTCGCTCGACCGCATCGCTCCCGTTTCCGGCGACGGAAATGCACTGGAGCTGCGGGCCGCCGCTGCATTTTCCGTTACCCAGATCCTCGGCTACTGACCGCCAGCGCGCAATTGCGCGCGCAATTCCGGCTTCAGCACTTTCCCAGCCGCGTTGCGCGGTAGCGCATCCACTCGATGGACGATCTCGGGCGTTTTCTGACGCGCGAGCCCGTGCGCCGCAAAATGGGCTCCGATATGCTCGATCGACAGGTCGGTATCGGGGGCGGCGACGACGAACGCACAAATGCGTTCGCCGAGTCGCTCGTCCGGGGCGCCCACGACGGCCGCCTCCTGCACGCCCTTCAGCAGCGAGAGAATGTCCTCCACCTCACGCGAGGCGATGTTCTCCCCACCGCGAATGATCACATCCTTTTTGCGGTCGACGATCGTCAGATAGTTGTCGCGATCAAGCGTGCCGATATCGCCTGTCCGTAGCCAGCCGTCTTGCGTGAATGCGCTCGCGTTTAGCGCGCCGTCCCGATAGCCGACGAAACGATCGGGGCCGCGCGTCAGAATTTCCCCTGCCTCGCCCAAGGGCAGCGGACGATCTTCCTCGTCGACGATCAGAACTTCGACACCCGGGTTGAGCTGGCCATCGGTGCCCAATCTCTTCTCCAGCGGATCGTCGGGCGAGCCGGTGGACACCGTCGGATGTTCGGACAGGCCGTAGCAGCGATAGGTTGCCAGGCCCTTGCTCTCGCATCGTTCGATCAATGCGGGCGGCACCATTGTAGCCCCCGCCATGTAATCGACGAGCGAGGAAATATCACGCGAACCCGCTTCCGCTGCATCGAGCAGCGTGGTCAGGTGAAAGGGCGTTCCCGATGTCCCTTGCACGCGATATTGCTCGATCAGCCGCGCCGCCTCGATCGCGTCCCATTGCTCCATCAGCACGCACGACTGACCCATGGCCCAGAAGCGAAGATAGCCGAGAACGCCGGCGATGTGACCCGGCGGCCAAGGCGACAAGGTCACAAGCGCGCCACGCTTGTCCGCGTCGGCCGTCAATTCGGCAACCAGGCCCTTGTGGCTGTGCTGGACGCCTTTTGGGTCGGCCGTCGTTCCGGAGGTGTAGATCAACATCGCAATTGAATCGGCGGAGACCGGCGGCGGATCGTCGAGCGGTTCGTGACCCGTCAACGATGTCAGTCCAACGGCGTCTTCGTCCGTTTCGCCATCGACGACATGTACGAGATCGGGAAATTCGTCGGCAAGGCGCGCGCGACGCCTTGCGAAGTCGATGTTGCGCCAGTGGGGCGGCGTCAGCAGCGCCTTGGCGCCCGACTGGCGCAGAATGAAGGCAAGCTCCCTGCCCTCGTAAATGTGGATGATCGGAAGCAGCGTCAGGCCGAGCAGTCCGGCCGCGGCGTGCGCGATCACGGTCGAAAGCCGCGTCGGCATCTGAACCGCCAGTATATCGCCCGCACCGAGACCGAGCGACCGGAGTCCAGCGGCCAGCCGCCGCGCCTGTTCCGCCACCTCGCCATGCGAAACGATCCGGTCGGCACCATCTTCGAAAATGATCAGGCGCGCTTCGGGGCGTTCGCGTTCGATACGCCTCAAGCAATCGCCGAGCGTTGCACCATTTTCCTTTGCCGGCACCGACCCGTCCCTTCCCATGATGTCGATTCGGGCGGACCTTATCGGCTTGTCCGATCCAGCGAAACTCCGCGAACCGGGATAGGCGGGTCAGGCCGTTTCGATCGTGCCCGGATGATCGACCGGCTTCGGCACCGGCAGCTTCCTTGCCTCACCCAGCGGCACAAGCGGGTAGATCATCTGCCGCCACCAGTCGTGCTCGCCACCTGGCAAGCCGTATCGCCACGGGCGGCCTTCCGGGATGTGAAGCGTCCCGAACAGCCGGTCGTAGAAGCTGAAAAAAGTACAGAAATTGCGGTAAACCTTGCCGTCCTTGCCATAACCGTGATGCGTATGATGAATGCGCGGCGTGACGAAGACCCATTCGATCGCGGAAACCAGCTTCGCACCGCCGGGGCCTTTCTCCGCGATCGCATCGTCCCAACGCCAGTCGCTATGGGTCATCGCGTTCCAGGCCATGATGATGAGGTAAAACGCCGTCGCGGGACCGAACATGCCGAGGTAGAAGGCAATCGCCGTCCACCAGGTATAGCTGTGCACCAGCGGCCAGACGAGATTGGTCCGATACATCAGGGTGACGTTGACATAGGGCGCACTGTGATGCGTCCGGTGCATACCATGCAGCCAAGGAAATCTGATCGTGTTGTGCGCGGCGCGGTGTATCCAGTATTGGCAGAATTCGGCGACGAGCAGCAGGACAAGCAGCGCCGGCACGAACGGAGCATCGGCGAGTGCCCCGCGATAGGCCGGCAGCAGGAAACCGATTGCTCCGGCCGTGATCAGCGCCCAAAGCGGGCGCGTCAGCTGACTGCCGAAGAACGCGGTGGCGAGGATATAGAAATCTTGCCGACGATGAACACCCTTGTGGCGACCGCGGACGATCTCGATCACCAGGATACCGGCGACCAGGATGAGGATCCAATATGCAGGCTGCATGACCAGCGTCTCCCATTGATCCCGCCATCCTCGCGAGCTTTTTTCTATTCGTCCAATGCATTTTAATTGCGCCTTTTATGCGCTTTATGCATACTCCTCGAATGGATCTGAGAAAGCTTCGACACGCAGTGGGCCTTGCCGATGCCGGCTCGTTCTCGGCGGCAGCAGACGATCTGGCGATCACACAGTCCGCGCTGAGCCGCAGCATCCAGTCGCTCGAAGCCGAGCTTGGTCAGATTCTGTTCGACCGCTCGGCCAAGGGTGTGCGGCCGACATCGGCCGGTGCCCAGCTGATCCCGCTCGCCCGGTCGCTCATCCGGCAATCGCGCGATTTCGAAAGAACCGCCTCGGATCTCAATGCGGGCCATGCCGGGCGGGTCGCGATCGGCTTCGGACCGATGTTCTCGCACCTCTCCGGCGAATTCATCGCGCGCTGCTGGGCGTCCGCCCCCCAAGTCGAGCTGCAGATGCATATCCTGCCGATCGAACGCATGATCGAAATGGTGCTGGCAGAGCAGCTCGATTTTTTCGTCGCCGATTCGCGATCCGCTCAGGATCATCCCGAGCTCATCGTCGAGCCGCTTGCCGATCTTACGGTCGGCTATCATGCACGTACCGGTCACCCGCTCGCCGATGGACACTGGCATGACGCGGCCGAGCTCCATGCCTATCCGCTGGCATCGCCAAATCTCCAGCAGCGCGAGGGAGCTTCGGCGGCAAGCAGCTGGAACGGCCATGTCGCGTGCGAAATGCTTGAGCCCTTGTGCGATCTCGCCCGCAACGGGGATGCGATCCTGCTCGCGATGCACTTCGCGATCGCGGCCGACCTCGATACCGGTATGTTGACCACGCTCAAGGTGCGGGGCCTCGAGAACTGGTCATCGCACGTGGCCGTGGTGCGGTTGAGCGACCGGAAGCTGACACCGGCGGCGCGAAGATACCGCGACGGCGCCCGTGCAATATTTGCGGCGCATGGCAACGCTGACACTGGCGGCGATTGACTCGTCCCGGCGCAACAACCTATCTACCTAAGTAAACTATGTGATGGAGAGAGATTTGCTGTCGGAAGGCCTTATGGCGCGTCTGGAAAGCAGCACGGGCGCGGCGATCGTCGATATCGTGCCACGCGGCGGCGGCGGCGCATCGCGACAAGGCGCCGAGGTCACATTGCGCTGGCCCGATGGCGAAACGAAGCGCTGCTATCTCGCCTACGACACGCGCGCGAAGGATCCGCGCCGGATGCCGTTCTTCGAGCGCGAAGTCGCCGTTCTTGCTGCACTGTCGGGCCCTTTGACGGATTGCGGCGTGCGCGTCCCCAGGCTCGTGGCCTACGATGCCGAAGAGCTCGCGCTCCTTACCGAACTCGTGCCCGGCCACGATGCGTTTCAGCGGATCGAGGATGCGGACCAGCGTGAGGCATTGGTCCGCGATTTCGTGAACCAGCTGGCCGCGCTGCATGCCGTCGATATCGGCGCACACCCGCTCGGCGGTTTTGGCGACCCCGCGATTCCGGTGCGCGAGCGCATGCTCGCGAACATCGTCAAATGGCGCGAGGACAATCTCGAACGCGCACCCGATCCAGTGCTGCAGCTCGCCTACAACTGGCTCGAGGACAATCTACCCGAGAATGATGTTGCGCCCGCGCTCGTCCATGGCGATGCCGGCGTCGGCAATTTCATGATCGATGGGGACGAGGTCACGGCGCTGCTCGACTGGGAGCTCACTCATTACGGCGATCCCATGGAGGATCTCGCGCAGATCTGGGTGCGGATGCTGTTCCAGCCCTTCGCCAAGCCCTCCGAGATCTTCCGCCTCTACGAAGAGGCATCCGGCAGGCCCGTCGACGTCGAGCGCGTCAAATATCTGCGGCTCTATTTTCAGCTCAGCTTCACCACCAACAGCCAGGCCCTGCTCAGCGACCCGGAGGCGCCGGAGCCCGCCGCGCTCGGCACGACGCTCTTGTTCGCGACCACACATATGCGGGTGATCGTCGAGCAGATGGCCGAGCTGTCGGGGACAGCGCTCCCCGATCCCAACGTCCCCGACGCGCCGCCCGGCGAGGCCGAGCGCACCTACGATATCGTGCTGAGGGACCTGAAGGATATCATCGTTCCCCGGATCGAGGACCAGCAGGCCAGCGCCAAGGCCAAAGCGCTCGCGCGCACGGTGAAGTGGTGGAAGGGCCGCGATCGTTGCGGCGCCGCCTTTCGCGAGGCGGAACTCGCCGAACTGGAGCAGGCGCTCGGCAAACGACCGGCAGGATTGGTCGAAGGCCGTGCCGCACTCGCCCGCAAGATCGCCGATCGCGCGATCGCGTTCGAGGAGGCGCTGGCTCTCTGCCATTCGCGTGTGATGCGCGACACCGAAACGATGGGCGATGCTCTCGGCCGCTATCGCACTACCTATTTCCCACCCCTGGACTGAGGATCACCATGCCCCAAGCGCAATTCACGCCCGAAGACGACAATTTCCACGAAGCCCCGGCGGACGAAACCTGGTTCACCGAAACGAGCTGGTTCTCCTTCAATGTCCCCGAAAGGAAGATGGGTGGCTGGTTCTATGCGTGGGTCCGGCCCAATCTCGGGAATTGCGGCGGCGGCTTCTTCGTCTGGGACGACAAGGGCACCGAACCCTGGTCCATCCCCTATTACAAATATCAGCACACCCAGCCCCTGCCCGAAGAGCGCGACCTGCGCGATTTCACCTTTCCCGAAGGCTATTCGATCAAGATGATCGAGCCGCTGATGAAATACGAGTTGAGCTTCGCCGATCGCGATCTGGTCAAGATCGATTGCGTGTTCGATGCGCTGTTCCCGCCGCATGGCTATACGAGCAACGAGCCGCCTTTCCATGCCCAGCCGCATCTCGATCAGATGGGTCATGTGACCGGCGAAATGGTGCTCCACGGTGAAACCATTCCGATCGACTGCTATTCGATCCGCGACCGCAGCTGGGGTCCGCGGCTCGACCATCGCGGCGGGCGGATCGGCTATCCCTTCGCCTGTGCGAGCGACATTGCCTTTTGCGTGTTCGTCCGCCCGAACCGCGATCTCAGCGACGACAATGAGCGCGTCAATCACGGCTTCCTCTGGCAGGACGGTAAGAAGACGCTGATCACGAGCGGCACGCGAAACGTCGTGCGCGATCCGGCGACCAACTTCCCGGTTTCGATGGAGATCGACGCCATCGACGAAGAGGGGCGCCCCCTCCAGGCAAAGGGCGTGGTGGAGAGCCGCTTCATCCACTCCAACGCGCGCGGCCTCGGCTGCTACAGCTCGATCCGCTGGGACGTGAACGGCCACTCGGCCTATGGCGAAGATCAGGACGTCTGGCGCTTTGACCAATGGGAAGGTGTGCTACGCGGGCGCCCCGTACCGGTGAAGAAATAGGCGATGACCGATTTCAGGATTCTCGGCGAAGGCTTTCTCTTTCCGGAGGGTCCGGTCGCCTTTCCAGACGGATCGCTCGTCTTTGTCGAGATCGCCGGCGGCAACGTCACGCGGCTCTGGGGCGACGGCAAGTCGGAAGTGATTGCCCATCTCGGCGGCGGGCCGAACGGCGCGGCGCTCGGGCCCGATGGCGCGCTCTATGTCTGCAACAATGGCGGCATGGACTGGACGCGTGGGCCGAATGGCGAGATCAATCCGACAGCCAAGCGGACGGATGCGAAGGAAACAGGGCGCATCGAACGCGTCGATCTGGGGACCGGTAGCGTCGATCGGATCTACGATTGTTGCGACGGGCGAAAGCTCGGTTCGCCAAACGATATCGTCTTCGACGCCGAGGGGGCGTTCTGGTTCACCGACTTCGGCAGGAGCGCGCCGGGTACCGAGGGCGAATCGTCGATTCACTATGCCCTCCCCGACGGATCGATCATCGTCGAAGCGGCGCTCGGCTCGAGCTTCAACGGCGTCGGCCTCTCGCCCGGTGGCGGCACGCTCTACGCCGCAGAAACCATGAGCACGATGCTATGGGCTTGGCCGGTCGAGGATGAAGGACGGCTCGGCGAACAACGTCTGGTCGGTACCGGCGCGGACGGCGCAGGGTTCGACAGTCTGGCGCTCACCGACGCCGGCAATATCTGCGTGGCAACACTCTATGGCGGCGCCGGCATGACAACGTTCACCCCCGATGGCGACAGCACCCATATCGCGCTTCCGGACATGTTCACGACGAATATCTGCTTCGGCGGCACGGACCGCCGCACCGCGTTCATCACTCTGGCGCATACCGGCAAGATCATTGCTGTGGATTGGCCCGAGCCGGGCCTTGTCCTCCACTTCAACCCATATTGATGCTTCGCTTCCGATGACATCCGCTTCCGACCGTGACGAGCTTGCCAATCCGGAGAGGCTGGCCATCTGGCTCGATGAGCATATTCCCGAACTCGGCAACGGTCCTCTCCGGATCGAGCAGCTGCATGGCGGCACTTCGAACGTGATCCTTACGCTCGATCGCGGCGAGCGGACGATGGTGCTGCGCCGACCGCCCCCGGTACCGCCCCCGGGGAGCGAAAGGACCGTGCTTCGCGAGGCGCGTGTGCTGACTGCGCTCAATGGCACCAACGTGCCGCATCCGCATTGTTTCGGCAGCTGCGACGACGCGCACGTCATCGGCGTCCCCTTCTATGTGATGGAGCGTGTCGAAGGCTGGGCGGCCGAACTGCGTGGCGAGCGGATTTATCACCGCGCGCCGTTCGATACGATGCCGTGCGAATATGGTATCGCCTATGCGATGGTCGACGGCCTGATCGCGTTGGCGAATGTCGACTATCGCGCCGTCGGCCTCGAAGGGTTTGGCAGGCCCGACGGCTTTCTCGAACGCCAGGTCGACCGTTGGGACCGCCAGCTCGATTCCTATGCCGAGTTGTACAACTATCCCGGCCGACACATTCCGGGGCACGATTATGCCCGCGACTGGCTGCGCGCCAACATCCCCGACGATTTTCGCGCGGGCATCATCCATGGCGATGTCGGCACGCCCAATGCGTTATTTGCCTTCGACCGGCCGGCGCGCTTGACCGCGCTGATCGATTGGGAGCTTTCGACGATCGGCGATCCGCTGATCGACCTCGCCTGGTTCACGAACAAGCTGCGCGATTGCGACAACCCGGAGCGCACCAGCGAGAACGTGCTCTACAACATCGAAAATTTTCCGACCCGGCAGGAGCTGGCGCGCTATTATGCAGCCGGTACGGGGCGCAATCTCTCGCACTTCGACTATTACTGCATCTTGGCGCTGTTCAAGGGCGGGTGCATCCTCGAATACAAAGTGGCGCAGGCGGCGGCGGGTATCCTGCCCGAAGCGACCGGCCGCTTCTTCGACAAGCTGGTTCTGGGCAATTTCGCAAAGGCCGAAGAGCTTGCCCGCCGCGCCGGATAGGAGAGAGGATATGTACGATTTTTCGGTCGAACCCGAATTTCAGGAAAAGCTCGACTGGATGCGAGGCTTCGTCGATGCCGAGTGCGCCGACCTCGATATTCTTTTCCCCGATCATGGCGACCCTTATGATGTCCGCAACGAGGCTTCGCGCGAAATCCTGAGACCACTACAACAGCGCGTCAAAGAGGAGGGTCTATGGGCCTGTCATCTCGGCCCGGACCTCGGTGGACCGGGCTATGGCCAGCTCAAGCTCGGCCTGATGAACGAAATCCTCGGCCGCTCCTATTGGGCACCGACCGTTTTCGGCACCGCTGCGCCCGACACCGGCAACGCCGAAATCCTCGCACTGTTCGGCACCGACGAACAGAAGCAACGCTATCTCGAGCCGCTGATGGACGGTGACATTGTCTCGTGCTTTTCGATGACGGAGCCGCAGGCCGGGGCCGATCCCAAGGAATTCGAATGCCGCGCCTATCGCGACGGCGACGAATGGGTGATCGACGGCCATAAATGGTTCTCGTCGAACGCGCGTTTTGCGGAATTCCTGATCGTCATGGCGGTCACGAACCCGGAAAATCCGCCGCACCAACGGATGTCGATGCTGATCGTCCCGACGGACACACCCGGCGTCGAGATTATTCGCAACGTGAAGACGCTTGGCGATCATCCTGCGCTCGATACCGGCATCCATGCCTATATCCATTACGACAAAGTGCGGGTTCCGCTCGACGCAATGCTGGGCGGGCCGGGTGAGGGTTTCAAGGTCGCACAGGCGCGCCTCGGCGGCGGCCGCATCCACCATGCGATGCGCACCGTCGGCAAGTGCAGCCAGGCGCTCGACATGATGCTCGAGCGCGCCGTCACGCGGCGCGCGCAGGGCAAGACGATCGGCGAGCATCAGATGGTGCAGGCGATGATCGCGGACAGCGCGATAGAGTTGGAACAGTTTCGCCTGCTCGTCCTCAAGACGGCATGGACGATCGACGAGGTGGAAGCCGGCCGTCAGCCGCACAGCGCCTCGCGCCAGCTGATCGGCATGTGCAAGGTGACGATGGCGAAGGTCTATCACGACATCACCCAGCGGGCGATCCAGATCCATGGCAGCCTCGGCGTCACGCTGGAACTGCCGCTTGTCGATATGTGGGCCGGCGTTCTGAGCCTTTCTCTGGCCGACGGCCCGACGGAGGTTCACAAGGTGCAGGTCGCCAAGACGCTGCTCAAAAATGCCGAACCGCAAAACGGCCTCTTCCCGAGCAAGCACATCCCGACGCGACTCGATATCGCGCGGGACAAGCACCGGACGATCCTCGCTAAACATGGCTTGCTGGAGAATGCCGCATGACCCCCGATCCGCTCTTCGATTTCACCGGCAAGGTTGCGCTCGTGACTGGCGGTTCTCGCGGCCTCGGCTACGAAATGGTCAAGGCGCTGGCCGAACGCGGAGCGGATGTGGTGATTGCCAGCCGCAAGCTCGACAAATGCGAAGAGGTCGCCGCGGAGGTCCGCTCGCTGGGGCGTCGCGCCCTGCCATTTTCCGCGCATTGCGGCAGGTGGGATGAAATCGACGATTTGATCGAAGCCGCCTATGGCGAGTTCGGGCGGATCGACATCCTCATCAATAACGCCGGTATGTCGCCGCCCTTCCCCAGCCACGAAATCCCCGAAAACCTGTTCGATTCGGTGATGAACCTGAATTTCAAGGGTCCGTTCCGCCTCGCCTCGCAGATAGGCCATCGAATGGCGCAGGGCGATGGCGGCTGCATCATCAACATCAGCTCGACCGGCGCGCTTATGGCGCTGCCAGGCGTCGTTCCCTATGGCGCGGCAAAGGCTGCGCTCAACGCGATGACCGTCTCGCTAAGCCGTGAATACGCGCCCAAGGTGCGCGTCAACACGATCTCGGCCGGCCCCTTCCTGACCGATATCTCCCAGGCCTGGGAACCGAAGAAGCGGGAGAAGCAGCCCGTCGCGCTGGGCCGGCCCGGCAATCCCGAAGAAATCGTCACGGCCGCGCTGGCGCTCGCCAGCCCCGCCTCCTCCTTCACGACAGGAGCGCTGATCCGCGTCGACGGCGGGCAGCGCTAAGGCAACCCTTTATCGCAATTGCTTTGCGGAACGCCGGCTCGCGACCCTAGACGCGTTCGATAATCACCGCGGGTGCCATGCCGCCCGCCGCGCACATGGTGACGAGGCCGACCTGCTTGTCCTGCCGTTCGAGCTCGTCGAGCACGGTGCCGATCAGGATCGAGCCGGTGGCGCCCATCGGGTGGCCGAGCGCGATCGCGCCGCCATTGACGTTCACGGTGCTGCGATCGAGATCGAGGTCGCGCATGAACTTTTCCGCGACCACGGCGAAGGCTTCGTTGATTTCCCACAGATCGATATCGCTCGTTGTCATGCCCGCACGTTCCAGCGCCTTTCTAGCGGCAGGCACCGGAGCGTTGAGCATCAGCGTCGGATCGTCGCCGACGTTGATCGCGGTGACGATCCTCGCGCGCGGTTTCCAGCCCTGATTGTCGGCATAACCCTTCGACGCCATCAGTATTGCCGCCGACCCGTCGACCACGCCGGAGCTGTTGCCGGCATGGTGCACGCCTTCCCATTCGAGATCGGGATAGCGTTTCTGGATCGACTGGCGGAAGGTCGGGCCGCCCGGATACATTTCCATATCGGCAACGGCGTCGAACGACGCCTTCAGTTCGGCCAGCCCCTCGGCCGTCGTTTGCGGCCGCGGGAATTCCTCATGGTCCAGCGCCACGCTGCCGTCGACATTGAGAACGGCGACGACACTCTTGTCGAAGCGCCCTTCCTCGATAGCCCTCGCCGCGCGCTTCTGGCTTTCGAGCCCGACCGCGTCGACATCCTTGCGCGTAATGCCTTCCTTCGCCGCGATCGCATCGCCGCACACGCCCTGGTGCGACTGGGGATGGAGCTTGGCCAGTTCGGGATTGCCCGCCCCCATGCCGAGCGGCCCGGAGCCCGCCGCCATCTCATCCTGCATGACCGTCTGGTGCAGCGACATCATGTCGGTGCCGCCGGCAACGACGCAATCCTCAAGCCCCGCCATGATCTGGCCGGCGGCCAATCCGACCGAGGTGATGCCACCGCCGCAAAAGCGATCGAGCGTCATGCCGGATGCCTTGACGTCATATCCGGCTGCCAGCGCCGACATGCGTCCGATATCGCCGCCCTGCTTTCCCTTCTGGACGCTCGTCGACCAGATGACGTCGTCGACTTCGCCGGTTTTCAGGTCGTTGCGCTCGGCAATTGCCTTGAGCACGGTCGCGCCGAGATGCTGCGGATGCAGATGCGCCAACGACCCCTTGCCGATCTTGCCGATGCCCCGCGGCGTCCGGCATGAGTCGATGATATAGGCGTCGGCCATCCTAAGATTCCTTTTCGGCTGTCATGAAATTCCGTTTGTGATAGATAACCAAGTTATATATGTCGATCAATATGAATGCAGTTCTTGCGGCACCCGCCAACCCGTCCGGCCATGTCCCCAACAGGCGTCCCGATTCGATCCGCCGCACATCGACGATCAGCACGCATTGGCCTGACGGCTTCGGTGAACCCATGGTCATGCGCGGTCAGGCGCGCGACATCTTCACCGATGAAAAGGGCGCAATCGACCTCATAGCGGAGGACGAATTCCGAATTCGCGCAACGGCCAGGCGGGAAATCCTGGCCATCGAAGTCTTTCCCGACCGCCCCGAAGCGCAGAAACTCGTCGGGTGCCGCGCCGGAGGCCAGTCGCGCTCGGTCCTTGCCGAGGCACTACCCGATGAAAAGGCGGCCGGTACGCCGCTCTACCTGCTGCTCGACGATTTTGCGGGCGCGAGCCTTGTCGCGGGCTGGGCATGGTCGCGCTGGGTCGATGACTGGCGGGCAATGGCGCGCACAAAGGGAACGGCCAGCACCGCCGGGAAAAACGGCAACATGGCCGGGATCTGCGCGGGCTTCAGGCCGGGCTCTACCGCGCTCGACGATCAGGGTTCGGCGCGTCAGGACGTACAGAGTTTCGCCAAGGTCCCATCGCTCGTCGATCCGGAAGACCCGGAAGGATGGCACGCACTTTCCGAACAGGAGGGCGTCGGCAAGCGGCGGGCGCGCTGGATCGACATCTGGCGCGAGGACGGACTGATTCAGATGGATATCGGCTTCCAGGACAGCGGTACGACACCCGAAGGCGATCACCGGGCCGCCATCCACGAATATCGCGTCCGCGCGACGGCGGATCCCGATACGCTCGTCCTCTCATCGGTCGATGTCGATCCCCGCGTCCTGCCCTTCCGCGAATGCCCGGCCGCTTCGCCCAATGCAGCTATAATGGTGGGTACGCCGCTGCGTGAACTGCGCGAAGCGGTCTTGCTCGAGTTGAAGGGAACAGCGGGGTGCACGCATCTCAATGACGTGCTCCGATCGATGGCTGAAGTGCCGCAACTGGCAGCACATCTTCGGAACGGCTAAGGCGAAGACCGGAGGCGCCGATGCCGCAACGAACATTCGAAGGTTTTGGCGGGCTGAGCCTTGCCGCTGACATCTACGGTCAGGAAGACGACCCTTGCGTGCTGCTCATCCCCAGTGCCGGTCAGTCGAGAGAAACATGGCGGGCTGCGGCAGAATCATTGGCGGCCACGGGCCGCTATGTCGTCAGCGTCGATTTGCGCGGCCATGGCGGTAGCGCCCGCCCCGAAGACGGCCGCTACGATCTCGATGCCTATGTCGGAGACCTCTCGGCGATCCTCGCCCAATTGTCCTCGCGCCCCGTCATTGTCGGCGCCTCTCTGGGAGGCTGGATCGCCATGACGGTGCTCGGCGAGGGCGGCCCCGACCTCGCGAGCGGCCTGGTCCTCGTCGATTCGCCGCCGCACATGGAGCCTGACAAGGCCAGGCAGGTCGGCGCAACTTTGAGGAGATATGCCGAAACGAGCGACGACATCGGCTTCGATCCCCGTTCGGTTGCGGGGATGAACCTGCCAGCGGTCGAGGAGCGGCTAGCCAAAGCTGCCGTCGCGCTGAAGCTGCCCACGCTCGTGATCCGCGGCGCGAACAGCGAACTTTCGACGCGCGAATCCGTACAAGAGCTTACCGCAAGCATTGCCGAAGCCGAGGCCGTCGAAATCGAAAATGCCGGTCACCTCGTCGCCATCGATCAAGCCGACGCGTTCAACGCGGTGCTGCTGGAATTTCTGGAACGGCGGATACCCCGCGATCCGCCCGAATATCAGGCGGGCTCGGACAGCCGCACGCTTCGCGACGCCCTTGGCTGCTTCGCCACCGGCGTGACGGTAGTAACGGCCGTCGACGATGCAGGCACCCCCGTCGGGCTGACTGCCAACAGTTTTACTTCCGTTTCGCTCGACCCTGAACTGCTACTTGTCTGCCTTGCCAAAACCGCATCCAGCCTCTCGGTCTTCGAAGAGACGGAACATTTCGCGGTCAATGTCCTTCATATCGGCCAGCAGCCGGTTTCGAACCGGTTTGCCATGAAGGGCGAGGACCGGTTCGCCGAAACCGACTGTGAAACCTGGTCGACCGGCGTACCGATCATCAAGCGGTCGCTGGCCAGTTTCGAGTGCCGGAAATATGCGATGCACGATGGCGGCGACCATGTGATCCTGATCGGCAGAGTCGATCGCGTCCGGTTCGAACCAAGACGCGATCCGCTGCTGTATTTCCGCGGCAAATATCGCCGCCTGCACTTCGCCTGAGCCTTGCGGCACATATCTAACTAGGTTAGTGACCTAATTAGGCACCTGATTGTCTATCAGAGTGAAGCCGGGATATGAGAGGAACGCTATGGGCTGGGCGCATCAGGACAAGACGGCAATCGTCGGCATCGGCGCGACCGATTATTATTTGCGCGGCAAGAGCTGGCCGCGCACGATCAACGACATGGCAGGCGAAGCGATCCTTAAAGCCTGCGCAGACGCGGGCATCTCGATCAAGGACGTCGACGGTTTCGCCTATTATTCGACCGCCGGCGCCGGCTATCTCGACAAATTCGATACGGCGAGCCTGATGGAAACGCTCGGCATCCCGCATGTCGGATTTTCCGCGACGCTGACCAGCGGCGGCGGCGGCGCGTCGGGTGCCGCTGGGCTGGCCACGGCCGGCCTGATGAACGAGGACTGCAAATATTGCGTCACCGTCATGGCGCTCCAGCAATTGCCGCAGCATCGCCTCGGTGTCGTCGTCGGCGCCGCGGCGCCCAACCCGGAAAACAGCTTTCTCCAACCATCCGGTCTTGTCGGACCCGGCTACCTGATGTCCGTACTCGCGAGGCGCCACATGCACCTCTATGGAACGCGGCGGGAGGCCTTCAAGGAGATCGTCCAGGCGACGCGCGAGCATGCGCTGAACCGGCCCAAGGCCATCCGCAACAAGCCGCTCGAAGACGAGGAATACTGGTCGCAGCCGATGCTCGCCGATCCGCTCTGCCGGCTCGATTTCTGTCTCGAAACCGATGGCGCTGTCGCCTTCATCACGACGACGACCGAACGGGCGAAAGATTGCAAACACCCCCCTGCCCTGATCCATGGCGCAGCGCATGGCGGCACGCGCAACTGGGGCCGCGCCTTCGCCTGGATGGGCATGCAGGACCCCGATTTCGCGTCGTCCGGCCACAAATTCGTCGCCGACCGGCTATGGGAGCAGACCGGCCTAACCGCAAAAGACATGAGCTGCGCGCAGATTTACGACCATTTTTCTTGCATGGTCCTGATGCAGCTCGAGGATTACGGCTTCTGCGAAAAGGGCGAGGGCAATGACTATGTGCTCTCCGGCGCGATCCGATATGCAAATCGCGACACAGTCGAGGGCGCCGTTCCGGTCAACACCCATGGCGGCAACCTCAACGAGGCGTATATCATCGGCCTGACACATGTCGCCGAGGCGGTCGAACAGATTCGCGGTACGGCGATCAATCAGATCGAGGATTGCGAATTCGCATTGAGCACGGGCGGCCCCGCATCGCTCCCGGTTTCGGGCCTGATCCTGAGGAGGGCATAGAGATGACGGACAATCGGAACATCAGCTACGGCCCCGCCAACGCCTTGCCGGGAGACCAGATCGCGATCACCACCAATCCGGATACCGAACCCTTTTGGGAAAAGGCGAAGGCGCGCACATTGACCGCGTGCCAATGCGCCGATTGCGGCCATTTTCGCATGCCGCCCTCCCCCTATTGCCCGGAATGCCAGTCCTCGAACAAGTCGTGGCCCGAACTGCCGGGCACGGGCACCGTGTTCAGCTTCGCGATCTGCACCAGGAATCCCAAGAACGGCGAGGACTATGTCTATGTTCCGGTCGTGGTCGAGCTCGACGGCACGGACGGTGCGCACTTGGTCAGCAATCTCGGCGGATGCGATGCCGACGATGTCGAGATCGGCATGAAGGTCGCCGTCGACTGGAACCCGATCAAGGACGATTGGGTGCTGCCCGTCTTCAGGCCAGCTTGAGCGCGGCACGATGCTGAACGGCCTGCGGATCGTCGAGATCGCCAACGGCATGGCCGGCCAGGTCACCGGGCTGATGCTGAGCGAGTTCGGCGCCGATGTCCTCAAGGTTGAGCCGCCCGGTGGCGATCCAAGCCGGGGGATGGCGAGTTTCGCGAACTGGAACCGCGGCAAGCGAAGCCTTGCGCTCGATCTGAAGACCGAGGACGGCATCGCCACTCTGAAACAGCGGCTGGCCGATGCCGATGTGCTCGTGCACCAATTCTCGCCTGCCAAGGCAGAAGCACTCGGTCTCGACGATGCATCGCTCAGCGAAGCCAATCCCCGTCTCGTCGTCTGCGGCATCACCGGCTCGCCGCGAAATCACCCCGATGTCGAGCGGTCGGACGATGAATTGCTCGTCGCAGCGCGGCTGGGCGTGCTTTACGAGAATGATGGGCACAGGCCTGGACCGATCGTCTGGCGTTACCGGATGGGCAGCTGGTCGGCGGCACACCTCGCCTTTGCCGGGATCATGGCGAGGCTGATCATGCGCCTCCAGTCGGGCCGGGGCGGCGGCGCGCATACGTCGATCTTCCAGGGCTTCATGGCCAAGCTGCCGCTCGTCTGGGCGCGCAACAGCGAAGGGCCGATGCCCAACCCCGAAATCAAGCCGAAGGACCAGCCGACCGCAACGGCGCAGCAGCTGTTCGAGTGTCAGGGCGGCGATTGGCTCCAGATCATGGATCCGACACGGCAATTCGAGTTCGCGACCATGCCGACAATGTGGGAGGTCATGGCCGAAGGCGTCGATATCGATACGCCCGAAGGCCTGATCGAAGCATTCAAGCGCCGACCGATCGAACGGTGGGAAACCGATCTGCGCGCCGCCGACATCGCGGTGGAGCCGGCGCAGCCGATGGGCGAGGTTCTGCGTCATTCCGATGTGCTCGCCAACGGCTATGCGATCGAGATCGACGACCCGGAATTCGGCCGCACGACGCAGCCCAATCTGCCGATCCATACCGATGCCGAGCTGAAAACGGGCCACTCTGCCCCACGCCTGGGGGAAGGCGGCGATGCGCCTTGGCCGGCAACAGCCGCGCCGGTCGGCGACAATGGCGCGCCGGCCCATCCGCTTGCCGGCGTCAAGGTGCTCGACATGGGCATGTTCCTCGCCGGCCCGATGGGCCCCTCGATGATGGGCGACATGGGCGCCGACGTCATCAAGCTGGAGGCGCTGACCGGGGACCGGATCCGGTTCATGCATCGCTATTATCAGGCAGCGGCACGATCGAAGCGTTCGATTGCATTGGACCTGACCAAAACTGAATCCCGGCCGATATTGGAGCGCCTCGTCAAATGGGCCGACGTCGTGCATCACAATATGCGGCCCAAGGCGGCCGAGAAACTCGGCATCACCGAAGAGGCCCTGCGCAAGATCAATCCCGACATCGTCTATTCCTATGTCAGTGCCTATGGGCAGCGCGGGGAGCGGGCGAACTGGCCGGGATATGATTCGATATTCAACGCCATTGCCGGCTGGGAATTCGAGAATGCGGGCGAAGGAAACCCGCCTGTCTTCAACCGGCCCGGCACGATGGATGTCACATCGGCACAAAGCTGCCTCGTCGGCATTATGGCATCGCTCTACGCCAAAAGGGCCGGCGGCAAGGCGCATGGCACACAGGCATCGCTGTTGGGCGTCGCTGCCTTCACCCAGGGTGAAAGGCTTTTGCGTGAAGACGGTTCGCTGACGGAGACGTGCGCGCTGAACAGCTCTCAAACCGGATTTTCCCCCTATCATCGCATATTCGAGACGCACAGCGATTGGGTAGCGGTGGCCGCGCATAGCGATGCTGCACGCGCGGGTCTGCGTTCGGTCTTGGGAGAAGACGAGAGCCGTTTCGAAGACCAAGCCAAGGCGATGACGGCGGACGAGCTTCTGGCCGCGCTCGATGCCGCAAGTGTGCCATGCGACGCCGTGCTGTACGACGATGCGCTCAACCGCTTCTTCGACAACCCGGTCCACCGCGAGCTCGGACTCGTCTCCGCCTTGCCGCAACCGCTTTACGGGATCGTAGAGCAGCCGGGCGCCTTCTGGAATTTCGGCGAGACGCCGATGGCGATCGAGCGTTGCTGCCCCGCCATCGGCCAACATAGCGACGAGATCATGACCCAGATGGGTTTTTCCGAAACGGAAACGGCCGAGTATCGCAGCAAGGAAATCCTTGGCTAACCGATACCCGCGCTACGCCAGATATTTCTCCGAAAGCGCGACCCGCGCTTCGGGACCGACGCCCAGTTCGGTCTCCATATAGGTATCGACAGTGCCGTGCCGCTCGACAATCGCGTTGAATGCGGCACTGAGATAGCTGGCATCGGCCGTCATCAGGACGCGTATCGCCTCTATAGGCACAGATGGCCCGTTGCGCGCCCGTATCACGTCCGCACCCGATTCGATCCGTTGATCGACGGGAGCGACGTCATTGGTCAGCAAATAGTCGGCAATCGCATCGTCGGGATGGACGCCGAGGATGTGATGAAAGAGCGCGACCGCCATCCCCGTTCGGTCCTTGCCGGCCAGACAATGGACGAGGGATCCGCCTTCTTCTTCGACCAGCGATTTGAAGTAGAGCGCGAATGCCCGCTTGAGCAGCGGACGAAACGGCATTTCAGCATAAGACCGCCGCATGCGGACCATCGCCGCCTCGGCGCTGTCCAATGCACCGTCGCTTTTCGCCGGGTTGACGGTCTCGCCCGGCACGAAGACGACCCTGCCGGTAAATTCACTGTGCCTGCGACAGGGATGATCGGTCCGTTCGCCATCGCCACGCAAATCGATAACGGTGCGAATATCGTTGTCGGGAAGCAGGCAAAGATCCCGGTCGGTTGCATTTTTGTGCTGTGCCGAACGGAATAGGATGCCGCGTTTCAGTCGGCTCCCGCCCATCGCGGGATAACCGCCATAATCGCGAAAGTTGAGGATACCCTGCGCCGCGACGATGCGCTCGTCCCGGTTCACGCCGCTTCGTCGAGAAACATCTCGCGAACGAGCGGAAGGGCCGGTTTCAACGACGGCGTGCGCGGAACATCGTCGGCGAACTTGAATTGGACCGGTACTTGATAGGGAAGGGCACGCTCCTTCACAAAGGTCTTGAGCTCGTCGATTTCGGGCTCGTCGGCACCGTCCTTCAACATCAGCACAGCCACTGGAACTGAACCCAGCCGCTTGTCGGGGATACCGACCACGACCGCCTCGCGTACGGCCGGATGCTTGTGAAGGATCTCGACCACATCGTCCGGGTGAACCTTGAACCCCCCGCGAATGATTGCATTGTCCGCGCGGCCCTTGATGAACAGATAGCCGTCCTCGTCGAGGATCGCCCGATCGGTGGTCCGGACCCAGCTCTTGCCATCTCCGATCTGCCCGGCCTTGAGTTCCAACACGCCTTCGTCGCCCGCCGGTAGCTCTGCCCCCGATTCCGGATCGACGACGCGACCTTCGACACCGGGCGTCAACGTCCCGACGCTCCCGCGCTTGCTGTCCCATAATTCGCGGAATTCGCGCAACCGCCACATCGAAACCGCGCCCGCAAACTCTGTCGCGCCGTAAGTTCCCATCACGGGCAGGTCATAGCGCCGCAGAAATTCATCGACGATTTCCGGGTCGAGCGGCGCCGTGCCTGAACGCAGGGCGACGAGGCTTTCGAGATCCTCTTTCGGGATGTCCGCTTCAAGGATCATGCGGAGCGCGGCGGGGACGGCGCCTGCAATCTTCGGCCGGTGGCGCACAATCGCGTGGTGCCAGCCCTCGACGGTAAAACGATCCTGGATGCACAGCTTCCGGCCCGAAAGAATCCCGGTGAGGATGAAATACATGCCGCCGATATGGGCCAGCGGATTGCTCAACAGCTCTGTCCCGCTACGCAGGCGCGGCTTATCGTCGGCAGAACGCCCTTTCTCATATGCCAGCGCGCCGGTGATCGCGCTGACGAAGGAGTCACGCTTGATCGGAATGCGTTTCGGCGTGCCGGTCGTACCCGAGGTCAGCATTTCGATAATCGTGCCCGGCTCCGTCGTCCGAATACTCTCTCCCGTGATCGTGTCGAACCCGTCGCGGAAATGCGCGCCTTGTAGAAACGGCTCGGTTTCGATGATCGCCGAGCCCGCTTTTTTGAGAACATCGAGTACGCCGTCACGGTCAAAATCGTCCGGCTCTCCGATGACTACCGGGACCTCAAGTCGTTCGAGGTCAGGATTAAGCTTTTCCTTCGGCATCATCGGGTTGATCGTAACGATGCAGCAATCGCGCGCAGCCGCCGCAAGGATCGCCGCGGCGGCATCAGGGCGATTACGGACCATGATGCCGATCCGCGAATCCCGCCCCAGGCCGAGCTCGTCGAGCAGGCCGGATATGGCCGCGATCGACCCCGCGAGCTGAGCCCAGCTGTACCATGTATCCTGATAGTCGAGGACGTCGGCGTCGGGATCGACGGCGAGCACAGTGGAAAGCGTTTCGGAAATATATGACATGAAACTAACCCTGCTTGATCTGATCGAACGGGACGTCCTTGTCCGCCCGGATTTCTCCCGGCATGCCGAGGACGCGCTCCGAAATCTGGTTACGCAACACTTCGTCAGCCCCACCGGCGATACGAAGCGCCGTAGACCAGATATAATCGTCCCAGATGCGCGAGGATTCGGCATCCGCTGGATCGTGCGCAATGCCTCCCGCTCCCCGCATTTCCATGGCGAAACCGGAACTGTTCTGTAGACGCGACGAGGAGGCGAGCTTGACCACGCTCGCCAGCGCCCCGGGATTGTCCCCGCGCGCGACCATGCCGCGCAGCTTCGCCTGGAACTGAATTTCGGCTTCCTCTTCGGCAAGAAATTCGCCGAGCCGCGTGCGGATATAGCGGTCATCAAGCGCCGTGCCGTTGCCGCGCTTCAGGCCACTGGCGAGATCGATCAGCTTACCGATGCCTCCATCGCCCGAATTCCCTCCCGAACCCAGCCGTTCGCCCATCAGCACGGTCATTGCGCAGGCCCAGCCTTCACCAACCTCGCCGACGCGATATTCGTCCGGAATGCGTACATCGGTCAGGAAGGTTTCGTTGAAATCATGCTCGCCGGAGATCTGGCGGATCGGTCGTGTTTCGACGCCCGGCGTTTTCATGTCGAGCAGGAAGAAGGTAAGCCCCTTGTGCTTGGGCACGCTCGAATCGGTCCGCGCGATCAGGATGGCCCAGTCGGTCAGATGGGCCCAGCTCGACCAGACCTTCTGGCCGTTGACGACCCATTCGTCGCCGTCCCTGACCGCCTTGGTGCGCAGCCCCGCCAGGTCCGATCCAGCCGCAGGCTCTGAAAAGAGCTGGCACCAGGTCGTCTCGCCCTTCAGCGTCGGTTCGGTAAACTGTGCCTTCTGCGCGTCGGTGCCGTGTTTGAGAATGACCGGCAACGCCATGTTGAGACCGATCTTGGTGAAGGGCCCGCGCGGGACGTTGTACTGCGATTCCTCCTCGACGAAGATCAACCCCTCGACGAGGCTGGCACCGCGCCCGCCGACCTCCTTCGGAAGGAGCAGGCCGGCATAGCCGCCTTCGTGGAGCCTGCGCTGCCAGCGCCGGGCAACTTCGGCATGCCGTGCATCTTCGATCTTCTCGCCCCGCGCAAATTCGAATTCGGGCGCATTGGCCGCCAGCCATGCCCGAACTTCCTCGCGCCAGGCGGCATCTTCGGGGTTGTCGTGCGCGCCGGGTTCCACCGACTCGAGTTCGCTCGTGCCGCGCGGGCGTGTTTCGACGAGTCGATCGGCCCAGAATTCACGGCCTCCGAGCGAAAGCGAAAGCGTCCGTTCACGGCGGTAATAGAAGTGGCAATTGGCTTCGAAGGTATAGCCAATCCCACCGTGCACCTGCAGGTTTTCACGCGCGGCCGGCTCGAACGCTGCGATGGCGGCAAGCCGCGCACTCGCCGCGGCGTGTGGCAGGGCCGACGCATCGTGATCCGCTGTCCATCCGGCGAATTCGGCCGACGATCGCGCCAGTTCGATGCGCATGCGGATATCGGCCAGCTTGTGCTTGATCGACTGATAGCTCGCCAACGGACGGGCGAAGATGAAACGCTCCATCGCATAGTCGCGTGCCATGTTCAGGCAGGCCTCGGCGCCACCCACCCCTTCATAGGCGGCCTGGACAGCCGCGCGATCAAAAAGCGATCGCCAATCCAGGCGCGATCCGGCCCTCGAAAGCTTCTCTGCCGGAACGCCATCGAGTTGCAGCGAATAATGCGCGCGAAGCTCGTCGAAACTTTTGAGCCGTTCCTTTTCGATATCGGCGAGGTCGGCCACGACCAAGACCGGCTTGTCGTCCGCATCCTTGGCGAGAATAACCGCAAGCGATGCAATTCCCGCATCCGCCACGGGGCTTTTCGAGCCCATAAGCGCACCGTCGGCAAAGCGTGTGGCGATGCGCGACGGATCGAACTCGTCATTCCCCTCGGCATAGGCGAAACAGGCGACCGTCTGACCAGTCGCAATGCCCGGCAGCCATTTTGCTTGCTGCTCCGGGGTGCCGAAAAGCCTGATCGCCTCGGCGGCGAGAACGATCGAGGAGGCGAAGGGCAGCGCAGCGTTCGCCCGCCCCAGTTCCTCGGATATGACGCCGAGATCGGATGCGCCCATAGAAAGACCGCCATGCGCTTCCGGCAGCGCGGCGCCGAGAATCCCCATTTCGGCCAATTCGCGCCACAGGGGTTCGTCCCATTCGCTACCGGCATCGATCAGTTCGCGAAGCCGGTCGGGCGACGAACGCTCGGCGAGCAATCGCCCGACCTGTTCGGCCAATAGCTGTTGTTCTTCGGAGCGTTCGAACTGCATGATGCTATTTCGGCGGCATCCGGATCGCACCGTCGAGCCGCAGCGCCTGACCGTTGAAATAGGTATTGCGGGCGAGCTCCAACACGAGGCTGCCGAATTCCTCGGGATGACCCAGCCGCTTCGGGAACGGCACCGATGCATTCAGCCCTTCCCATACTTCGGGTGCGCGGTCCTTCACGCCCAGCATGGGCGGCGTCGCGAAAATGCCGGGCATGATCGAATTGACGCGGATGCCGAGCGACATCAAATCCCGCGCCATCGGCAGGACGAGCCCGTTCACCCCGGCCTTGCAGCTTCCATATGCGACCTGTCCGATCTGGCCGTCCTGCGCGGCGGCCGAACTTGTCAGGATGATGCACCCGCGCTCTCCGTCCTCGTTCAGCGGATCGGCCTCCGCCATGCCGAGCGCCGCGATCGAGGCCATGCGGTAGCTGGCGACGAGGATGCCCTGGGTCGAGAACGCATAGTCCTCGCTCGACAACCGCTTATAGCCGCCGATCGCCTTGTCGTAGCCCACCGTCTTGCCGTTCTTCGATATCTGGGCGCAATGCACGAGGACGCGCTCCTGCCCGTTCGCGGCACGAGCCGCTTCAAAGCCGGCCACGACAGAATCCTCGTCGGTGATATCGACAAGGTGAAACGTCCCGCCGATGCCATCAGCGGTTGCCTTGCCACCCTCCTCGTTCACATCGAACACCGCGACCTTGAACCCGGCACCGGCCAGCGCCTCGGCACTCGCCTTGCCCAAGCCCGACGCCGCGCCGGTCACCACTGCCGCCAGACCTTGATCGAACTTCATTCCCTCTTCCCCTAGTCTCGATTTTTCAATTTGCTCCGGCCATCCTGGCCAGCTTCTCGCGGATGATCGTCTCGGCCTCTTCCATGATCCGGTCCATCAATTCCTGAACGCTCGGGATATCGTGGATCAGGCCTTGAACCATGCTCGCCCAGAATACGCCCTGGCTCAGATCGCCGCTGTCGAGCAGTTCCTTTCCCTTCACACCGCTCACCAGCTCGGCGACATCGCCGAATTCGGCATCGGGATTTTTGAGGATTTCGGCGACCCTGTCCGACACCTCCGACTTGCCGACCCGCGCCGTGTTGCGGAACTGCCGGAAAATCAGATGCGTCCCGCGCTCGTCATTCTCGACATATCTGGCCTTCACATTGTCGTGGATCGGCGCCTCTTTCGTCGCGCAAAAACGGGTGCCCATATTGGCCCCCTCGGCTCCCAGCGACAGCGCCGCCACCAGGCCGCGCCCGTCGCCGATGCCGCCCGAGGCGACCAGCGGAATTTTCACCTGATCGGCCGCCGCCGGGATCAGCACGAGGCCCGGAATATCGTCCTCGCCGGGATGGCCGGCGCATTCAAAGCCGTCGATCGAAATCGCATCGACGCCCTTTCTTTCGGCCGAAAGCGAATGCCGGACCGAAGTGCATTTGTGGATGATCCGGCAGCCACCCGCCTTGAAGATCTCCCAGACCTCGGCGACCGCCGACGTTCCCGCCGTCTCGACGATACGAACCCCGCTGTCGACAATGGCGCGCGCATAGGCGCCATAGTCGGGCGAACGCATCGTCGGAAAAACGGTCAGATTCACCCCGAACGGCTTGTCGGTCATTGTGCGGCAGCGTTCGATCTCCGCCTGCAAGGCTTCGGGCGAAGGCTGCGTCAGACCGGTAATGATTCCAAGCCCGCCCGCATTGGAGACAGCCGCCGCCAGTTCGGCGACACCCACGCTCTGCATTCCGCCCTGTACGATCGGACGCTCGATTTCGAGCATTCTCGTAAGGCGCGTCTCGATAGCCATATCAAGCAAGCCCTCTGTCCTATATAACCTAGTTATATATCTGCTCATGTGAGGTCAATCCGGTTGACCCGCCTTTGTGCATTTCATTTCGGGGCAGTGCCGATAGTAGGGAAATCCTCATGCAGTCGGATCAAAAGAACATGCCCCGCGCCGTGATCGGCGACAAGCTCGGTCCGATCGCCCATTATCGCCTTCTGCCTCGCGACCCCGGCATTCCCGGCCCCGGCCAGATCCGGCTCGCCGTCCGCGCGGCGGGGATTTCCTATGTCGATGTGCTGGTCTCGCGAGGCGAATATCAGTTGAAGCCGCCCACGCCGTTCATTCCCGGAAGCGAATTCGCCGGGATAGTCGATTCGATCGGCGAGGGTGTGACCGATTGCGCACCAGGCGATCCCATTTTTGCCTCCGCTTTCGGAACGGCATTTGCCGAAGCCGCCGTTATTCCCGCCAAACTCGCTCATCCGATTCCGAAGGGGCTGAGTTTCGCGGAAGCGGCATGTTTTCGCGTGTCCTATGCCACCGCCTATCACGCCCTTGTCCAGCAGGGACGGCTTGAGCGGGATGAGACCGTGCTGGTTCTCGGGGCGGGCGGCGCCGTCGGAATTGCCGCGGTGCAGGTTGCCAAAGCCCTTGGCGCCTTCGTGATCGCCTCGGCCTCGACACCGGAAAAGCGCGACCTCGCCGCCCGATGCGGTGCCGACGCCGTCGTCGAATCGGGGGCTGGGGATTGGCGCGAGCAGGTCGCGCATGCCTGCGACCGTGGGAAGCCCGATATCGTCGTCGATCCGATCGGCGGGGATGCCACCGAACGCGCGTTTCGCACGCTGGCATGGGGCGGCCGCCATCTGGTGATAGGGTTCGTCGGCGGCATCGCGCGATTGCCGACCAACCTGCCGCTGCTCAAGGGAGCCCATCTGATCGGCGTCGACGTGAGACAATTCGGCGAAAAGTTTCCCGATGTCGTCCAGGCGAATCTCGAGGCGATCTCGGCGCTTTGTGCTGCAGGGAAACTCAAGCCACACATCGCCCGCACCTATCCGATCGAGCGCTTCGCCGAAGCGATGGACGAAGCCTATGCGGGACAGGCGGCGGGCCGCATCGTCATCGAGATGGGCCAGAGGGCGGACAGGAACGGGGGCTAGAGCCGTTCCAGTCTGCCTCGCCAGTCGCCTCGTGCTTCCGCGGCTTCGAATTCGGACGCTAGCTGTTCGACAAGGTCCGCGACGGGTGTCACGGCATCGATGAGGCCGACGCTTTGCCCTGCGCTCCAGATGTCGCGCCACGGCGTCACGCCGTCGGGCATCGGCGACCGTTTTTGCGGCAGAACGGCATAGTCTAATCCGACCATTTCGATCGACGGTTTCATCCAGTTGGCGGGAACGCCGTTCATCGCCGCCGACACGACGATTTCGTCGATTCCCGCTTCCGGAATCATAGTCCTGTGGCCTTCCACGACCCCCGATTCCGGTGTCGCTATGAAGCGAGTACCCATGCAGGCGATATCGGCACCGAGCGCCAGCGCGGCCGCGATGCCATGTCCGTCGGCAATGCCCCCGGCGACGATCAACGGCCCGTCGAACATGCGGCGGATCGCGGGGACGAAAGCGAACGGGGTGACGAACCCGGTATGCCCGCCCGCCCCAGCGCAGGTCAGCATGAGCCCGTCCGCTCCGGCAGCAAGCGCCTTTTCGGCATGGCGCATCGTCGTCACATCGTGAATGACCTTGCCGCCCCAGCCATGGACCCGGTCGACGAGCAGCGAGGGATCGCCGATGCTCGACAGGATGAGCGGCACGCGGTGCCGTTCGAGCAGGTCGAGCTTGTCCGCTCCGGTCGCTTCGCTCGCAATTCGAGCCGGGAGATTGACGATCGGCGGTGCGCCGCCCTCGATCTCGGCCAGCGCATCCAGATAGCGTTCGAATTCGTCGATCGGCGTAACCGTGCCGCCCTGCCATCCGCCGAGAACGCCCGCACGGCAACAGGCAACGGCGAGCGGCACCGAACTCGCGAACGACATCGGGGCGCACATCAACGGCAGGCGTAGATTATCGAACATGGATGACCGGCTCTCTTTCGAATTTCGGTATGTTAGGGGAGTGCGCGCTAGTCCGAAATATGCGCGGCACGGCGATACTCGTCCACGGCATCGCGGAAACATGCGGCTATCGGTTCGACGTCCGCGACTTTCCCGGCATCGGCGATCACGCCCATGTCCAAATTGGCGCCGCTACGCCGGGAGGTGATATTGAGAAACCGTCCGCTACCGATGATCGGAACCGGAAAATTGTGGAGCTGCCGATAACCGGCGAAGCTTCGTTCGGTGGCGGGGCCGGGAACATTGGAGAGCGTCAGGTTACCGGGAAGGACGCGCGTGCCCCCGGCCAGTCGATCAGCAAAAGCGGATCGCCGGTCGCGAGCGCCAAAGGGCTTCTCCCAGGCATCGAGCAATGCCTCGTCGAGATCGGTCCGGCCCAGTTCGACGGCCATCGATTCTTGAACGGCGCGAAGGCGCTCGAGCGGCTCGGCGAGGTGCGTGGCGATATGCGGATGGAGGGCGACGATCCGATTACCGAACGGCCCATGTTCGGGGTGGCGGTAGCTGCGCGCCGAATTGATCACTAGCGGCGCTTCCGGCAAGTCGCCGATGTCGGCAAGATAGCGGCGAAGCGCGCCACCCGCGCATGCGAGGAACAGGTCGTTCACGGTCGCGTCGTGGGCTTTCGCAACGGCCTTGAAGGCATCGACCGAAAGGCTGATCGTCGTGTACCGTCGCTGGTCCGAGGTCGGACCGGACAGGCCGAATTCGGGTGTCGCCGCGCGGTTTGACGGGAGGGCCTTGATCCGCTCGATCACCTCCTTGCGCTTCGACGCCTGCGCGGCGCGCACCTTCTCTTCCTCGGCGAAGCGACGCTCGGCCATCGCTTTCCATTCATCCCCGCCGGGAAGGATCGCATCGCCGTTCCGTATATCGCACGGCGCAACCTCGTCGCTAAGGCGCCGAAGGATTTCCTGAAAACCGATACCGTCTGCCACGCTATGGTGCATCTTGAAATAGACGGCCGCGCGGCTGCCCAGGAGCCGGTCATAGACGTGCGCCTGAAACGGCGGCCGGGAAAGATCGAGCCGCTCCATGTTGCGCTCCGCAACCGCAGCATGAAGGGCCGTATCGTCGGCGAACGTTGTTTCTTCCCGGACGACATGCGCTTCCAGATCGGCCGCGGCGATATCGACCCAAACGTCCGAATCGTACCCGTCCGGCGCTTCGACCAGTTTCGCCAGTAGCGGTGTGCCGGGCAGCCGCTCGCTCAGCTGTCGCCGAAACGCTTCGGCGATGCACGGCTTATCCGATTCCGGCACTTCGAGAATCAGGAGCGCCCCCACATGCATCGGCGAGGCATCGGTCTCCGAAAGAACCATGAAATGATCGTCGGGCCGCATCCGCCGGACACCGGGAACGAGTAGAAGGCGGTCCGCCACCCTTGCCGCTACCAGCCGGCGAGCTTCGCCGCACGCTCCCTGTGCACGGACGGGCTACCAAGAAAGGCGCGGCTGAATAGCGAACGGCGGTACCAGATCGACAGGTCGTATTCCCAGGTATAGCCGATGCCGCCATGCGCGGCGACAGCAGCCCGGCCGATCGACACGAAACGATCGGCAAGATGAGCCTTCGCGATCGCCGCCGCGCGCCTGGCGTCGTCGCGTGCCGAATCGAAAGCATAAGCCGCATACCAGACGAGCGCGCGCGCCGGCTCCACCTCGAGCGCCATCTGTGCGAGTTGATGCTTCAGAGCCTGGAACTGGCCGATCGGCTGGCCGAACTGTTCGCGCTCCTTCGCATAGGCGACCGTCATGTCCAGCGCCCGCTGCGCCCCGCCAAGCGCGTCGGCCGCCGCCAGCACGAGCGCGGCATCGAAGATCCGTCCGGTATTCGCGGCCAATAGCGTCGCAGGCGCGTTATCGAGAACGAGTGCCGATTGCCGCCGGGTGCGATCGAGCGAGTCGAGCGGTTCGACCGAAACGCCCTCCCCGGCCGCGACGAGCGCCAGCCGTTCGCCGTCAAGTCCGACCAGAAAGACATCCGCCGAATTCGCGGCCTGGACGAAACGCACGCGCCCGCTGACCCTGCCATTGCTCTCGCTGACGTCCCAGCTTTCCGGCAGCCAGTCGCCGCCAAAGGCCAGGCTGGCCATGGCCTCGCCGCCGGCAAGCCGCGGCAGCCATTTTGCCTTGGCGTCTTCATCGCCTCCTTGGGCGATGGCAAGGCCGGCGAGCGTCTGCCCGATCAAAGGACCGGTGGCCGCGCCTTCGCCGCCGACTTCAACCGAAAGCGCCGCCTCGAGCAGTCCCAGGCCGCTTCCGCCCTGATCTTCGGGCACCATCAATCCACCGAGACCGAGCGCCATCAGCGCGTCCCAGCTTTCCCGATCCACTTCGGCGTCGTCATCGACGAACTTGTGCAGCCTTTCGCTGGGCAGCGTGTCGGCAAGCGTGCCGCGGATCGCGTCCTGGATGGCGCCCTGTTCCTCGGTCAGATGAAACTGCATCGGCTACGCTCCCATCGCCTGGTCGCGCGGCAACCCCAGACCCCGCTCGCCGATGATGTTGCGCTGGATGTTCGTCGTGCCACCGGCGATCGAATTGCCGAGCGAACCCATGATCTGGTCGAGCCACTTTTCAGGGCCCCGCCCTTTCGTACCCGGCGGCGCGGCTTCGATCATCGCCTCATCGCCGATCAGGTCCTGCGCCGTCTGCGCAATATCATGACCGATTTCGGTCAGCAGCAATTTCATCATCAAGCCGACCATCGGCGTTTCCTCGCCAGCCGCGGCGTTGCTGAACAGGCGGTAGCTGGAATAGCGATGCGCCAACGCCCAACCCTCGACGCGCACCAGCGCATCGCGAACGAGCGGATCTTCGATCGCCGGTCTGCCGTTTCGTTCGACCGATTTCGCAAGCTTCACCAATTGTGCGAATTGATGGCCGAGCCCGTCGGCGCTGCCGATCGCGGCCCGCTCGTGCTTCAGAGTCGTCTTGGAGACGTTCCACCCATCGCCGCGATCTCCGACCTGCCACGCGACCGGCGTCGTCACATCTTCGAAGAAGAATTCGCAAAAAGTTGCGCCGCCCGTAATCTGCTTGATCGGCCGCCTGGTGACGCCCGGATGATCGAGGCTGAGCAAGAGATAGGTGATGCCGGCATGTTTCGGCGCGCCGGGTTCGGTGCGCGCCAGCATGAACATGTGAGTCGCGTCCATTCCCTGGCTTGTCCAGATCTTCTGCCCGTTGATGACCCACTGGTCGCCATCGAGCACGGCCTTGGTGCGCACGGACGCCAGATCGGAACCCGAACCGGGCTCCGAATAGCCCTGTCCCCAGACATATTCTCCCGACATCGTCTGGCGGATGAAGGCGTCCTTCTGTTCCTGCGTCCCGCGTTCCAGAAGCGTGGGAACGACCATGTTCATCCCGTTTCCGCCGACCTCCATCGGCGCACGGGCGCGGGCGAATTCCTCGCGGATCACCTGCGCCTTGACGACATCGATGGGTTGCTCGGACCCACCGAATTCTTTGGGGATGGCGCGGTAGAGATACCCCTTGCCCGTCGCCTTTTGCCGAAAGGTGGCGACATAGTCCTTCATCGCGGCACGATCGAGTTCGGCCGGATTCCATTCGCGCTCGAGAAACTCGCGAACCTCCTGACGAAAGCGCTCGTTCTCGGCGCCGTAGCTCAAGTCCATGTCTTCTCTCCCGGCCGCAGGCCTCGTCTTTCGACATGTATAACTAAGTGACATATCTGGTCAACGCACCGCATTGCTGCAAAAGACCATGCGCGGACAATAAGCGGGGATGGGAATGAACGACAGGCCAGCTTTTTTCGAACGCGACGGGGACAGTTACCAGCCGACGGGCATGACGCGCAGTCCCTGGTCAGCGAGCGCGATTAACGGCGCCGCGATCGGCGGTCTGCTTGGGCATCTGATCGACGAGGCCGTGGCCGGTTCGGGCAAGCATGTCGCCCGCTTCACCGTCGACATATTGGGCGAAGTGCCGCACGGGCGGATCGAGTCGCGGACGCGGTGGCTGCGCGAAGGGCGCCGCATTGCGATGGTCGAAACCGAATTGCTTGCGGGTGACCGGGTCGGAGCGCGGGCCACGGCCCTTTGCGTCGCGACGCGCGACACGATGCCCGTTGTCGAGCCCAATCCGTTTCCCCGCTTCGATACACTCGAACCCGGCGAGTTCTTCATGCCGGGCTTTTTCGGCGGCGTGCCCGACGTTCGCCCGGTTCGCGGCAAGGTGATGGAGACGGGGCCGGGCACCGTCTGGCTGAAATACAATGTGGACCTGATTGCGGGCGAGGACATGCCCCCCTTGGCGCGCGCCGCCATTATCGCGGATTTCGGAGTCGGCGTGGGGAACGTCCTGCCGCGCAAGGACTGGACATTCCCCAATCTCGACATCGGGATCCACTTTCTGCGCATGCCGGTCGGCGAATGGTTGATGATGGATTCGATCACGGAAACGGCGGGCAACGGCCACGCACTGGCGCGCAGCATGTTCGCCGATGAGGAGGGAATCTACGCACGCGGACAGCAGATCCTCTTCGTCGACAAGGCGCGCCGCGACTAGGCGAGCCCGCCCGTCGCTTCGATGACGCGGCCGTTGATCCAGCCGGACTCGTTGCGCAGCAACATCATGATCGCGCCGGCAATATCCTCGACCGTGCCGAGACGGCCCGACCAGCACGCTTTCTTCGCCGCTTCTTCGAAACCCGGCACGGTTCGGATACCGGTCAAGAATTCGGTGTCGACCGCGCCCGGGGCAATGGCATTGACCGAAACCCCGCGTTTGGCGAGGGCCAGCGCCAGCATGGGCGTGAGGCTGTTTACCGCCGCCTTCGATGCCGAATAGACGGGAGAGCGCGGCTGCGCCGAACGGCCGGACACCGAGGACAAAAGCACCACCCTGCCCCCCTCGGCGAAATTCTCGGCCAAAGCCTGTGTGATGAGCAAGGGGGCGAGCACATTGACGTGGAACAGTGCATCGAAATGCTCGGCCGTAACATTGCCGAAACCGTGCTTACCCCATTCGCTGCCGACCCCGGCGTTGTTGACGAGGAAGTCGACCGGCCGACTGCCGAAACCCTCCCGGATTGCATCGACCATCGGCACGATCGCAGCGGAGTCCGCAAGATCGGCCTGCACCGCGAACGCACTGCCGCCCGCGCTCTCGATCGCTGCAACCACATCGCGCGCGGCGTCCGGACTGTTGCCGTAGTGCACGGCGACGCGCGCGCCTTCGGCGGCAATCCGCTTCGCCGTTTCCGCGCCGATCCCGCGCGATGCCCCGGTGACCACTGCGGTCTTTCCGCTGAATTCGCCCATGTCTTCTCTCCTGATATTCTAGGGTGTGTCGACGATTGCCTGAAACTCCGAGACCAGCCATTCGCGCAAAGCCGAATCGACGGGGCCGCCGAACATGTCGAGCGGCAGCTGGTCGCGATAGGCGAAGAAGCCGGTCGAGACGATCATGAAGCGCGCGGCCTTCAACATGGCCGCCTCCCCGCCGAACCAGTCGCTCAGCGGCGCGAAGATACGGTCGTGAAGCAGCGTCCTCGCCACCTCGCGCGCTTCCGTGTCGGAAGCGCCCGACATCATGATCGGAAGCGGCTGCACACGATCGGTGCGATCCTCCACGAACCGCGCGACGATGGTTTCGCCGAAAGTGGCGCGATCGAGATCAGTGATGAGGCGGGCGTCGAGCGCGGCATCCAACGCGGCGGCATAAAGCTTCAGCTTGCCGCCGAAATAGCGGCTGACTAGCGCCGGATTTGCCCCCGCCATGGCAGTGATGTCGCGGATTTTCGCATCGGCATAGCCGCGGATCGCAAACACGTGCTGCGCGGCGGCCAGGATATCCGCCGCCGTTCGCTCCGCATCCCGGCCTTTCTCCGCGATCCGTGTTGCCATGCCCTCTCTCCTCCGTTGACAGTTAAGTAAACGACGGTTTACTTAACTGTCAACGGAGGAGAGGAAGGATGAACGAGTCGCACGACGGCGCGAGAGCGCCCGTTTTCGAATTCGATTATATCGCCGATCCCGGCCTTCTGGCCGATTGCCACGCGCGTTATTGGGAGCTGAAGCGCGAGGCTCCGCCCCTGTTCTGGACCAATGCCAATGGCGGTCACTGGGTCTGCAATACGGGGCCGCTGGCCAATCACGTTGTCCGTCACCCAGAGATTTTTTCCAGCCAGATCCTTTCGATCCCGCCCAATCCCGACCAGCCCAAAATGATTCCCGAGATGCTCGATCCGCCCGAGCACCGGCCTTATCGGCAGATGCTGCGGCCGTTCTTCGAATCCAAGGCGATCGCCCCGCTCGAACAGCGTGTCGTCGACTGGACCGACGACCTGCTGGCCAAGGTAATCGACAAGGGCGAATGCGAATTCGTCAGCGCTGTCGCCTCGCGGCTCCCCGTCGCCGTTTTCATGGAACTGTTCGGATTTCCGATGGAAAAGTTCGAGGAGTTTCGCCATCTCGTGGTGAGTTTTTTCAACGCGCGTGCGACACCCGAAGAACGGAACCAGCTAGGCCAGACGATCCTCGGCCATCTGGCGGAACTGATCCAGCAGCGCATGGCCGAGCCGAAGGACGACATGATCTCGCAGATCATAGCGAGCAAGGTCGATGGCCGCGATCTGGCGTTCGACGAGCTCATGTCGATCGGCTTTCTGATGTTCCTGGCGGGCCTCGATACGGTGACCAACGCCATGAGCTTCGGCATGCGGCACCTGGCGCATGACGAGCAGCTGCGCCAGCGCGCGATCGACGATCCGGAAGTGATCCCTGACCTCGTGGAAGAATTGCTGCGCCGCTACGCCTTCGTCGCAACGCCGCGCTACATCACGCAGGATGTCGAACTCGACGGGGTTCAACTCAAAGCCGGCGATTCCATCCTCGCGCCGCTGCCGCTCGTCGGTTGGGATGAAAAGCTGAACCCGGAACCCGAAGAGGTGTCCGTCGACCGCCAATTCTATCGCCATGCCGCTTTCGGATCGGGCATCCACACCTGCCTCGGGCTCCACCTGGCGCGGATGGAGCTGGCGATCTTCTACCGCGCCTGGTTCTCGAACGTCGGACACTTCCGGCAGATCGAAAAGGGCGACGAGACATGTCGGGGCGGCTCGGTCATGGCGCTCGAGCATCTACACCTGGCTTGGGAGGCATAGAGATGGACTGTCGCGTGAATATGATCATGGTGCCGGCGTCCAATCTAGACTCCTTACGCGATTTTTACGAGCAGGGCCTGGGGTGGAACCCCTGGGGTCCCGAGATGCCCGCCTCGATCATGTACAAGGTCGGCTCGGCTTTGATGGTCTTTCTCGACCGAAACTATCTTGCATCCGAAAGCGGGATCGATGTCGCCGCCACGCCGCGAGCGATTTATGCGGTATTCGTCAACGACAAGCGTAGCGTCGACGAGCAGATGGCCCGCGTCGAAAAAGCCGGCGGAACGATCACCAGCGCGGTCCGTGACCGGGACGGCGGCCTGTACTCGGGATATTTTACCGATCCCGAGGGCAATGCGTGGGAAATAGTGTGGAGTCCCGTGATGCCGGTTGGCGAAGACGACGCGATTACACTGAACATCCCTCAGGAGAGTTGAAGATGGCAACCGTAGAGGCCGAAGCACCGGCAAAGAGCGACACGCCCACCGTCCACCTGCATTTGGGCCATGACGCCCGCACATCCGGTGCCGGCGGCACGCACGAACACCTGCACCCGGTCAGCCAGACGGTGCAGGCCGAAATCCCGCTGGCCGGAGCGGCCGAGGTGAACGAGGCGGTGGCCAAGGCCGAGGCCGTGCGCGAGGAGTGGCGCCGCACCTCGCCAGAAGAGCGCCGTACCATTCTCAATCGGCTCGCCGATCTGCTTGTTGAGAACAAGGCGGAACTCGCACGCATGGCTGCGCTCGACGGGGGCACGACGCTGATGGTTGGCGAGCGCGGCGTTGACACCGCGGTCGGCTGGACGCGCTATTATGCCGGCTGGTGCGACAAGCTGACCGGCGAGCTGATGAGCACCTTCGATACTCGCGGCGAATTTTCGTACAGCGTGCCCGAGCCGATCGGCATTGTCGGCATCATTATCACCTGGAACGGGCCGCTGATCTCGCTCGGCATGAAGGTGGCCGCGGCGCTTGCCGCCGGCAATTGCGTCATCTGTAAACCGGCGGAAATCACCCCCTTTGCGCCCGAAATGTTCGCACGGTTGTGCAAGGAAGCCGGCGTGCCTGACGGGGTGCTCTCGATCTTTCCCGGCACTGCGGAGGCAGGCGAGGCGATCGTGCGACACAAGGCGATCCGTAAGATCAGCTTCACCGGCGGACCGATCACCGCCCGCAAGATCCTCGAGGCTTGCGCCGAGGAGATCAAGCCGACGGTGATGGAGCTCGGCGGCAAATCGGCGAGCCTCGTTTTCCCTGATTGCGATATCCAAGCCGCCGCCGAACGCGCGGTGTTCTGGACGGTCGGCTGCCTTGCCGGTCAGGGCTGTGCTCTGCCGACACGACAGCTCGTCCACGCCGATGTCTATGACGATTTCATCGCAAGGCTCGAGGCGATCATTGCGAAATTCAAGGTCGGCGATCCGCTCGACCCCGAGGTCATGGTCGGTCCGGTCATCAACAGCGCGGCGACCGAGCGCATCCTCGGCATGTTCGAGCGCGCAAAGGCCGACAATGCAGGCAAGTTCCTGCTCGGTGGGGGCAGGTGCGAAGGCGAACTCGCCAGCGGCAATTTCATTGAGCCGACGCTCATCGTGGACGCCGATCCCGATCACGAGATTTCGCAGGTCGAGATTTTCGGTCCCGCCGTGGTCGTCATGAAGTTCGAGACCGAGGACGAAGCCGTCGCCATCGCCAACAACAGCGAATACGGCCTCGCCGCCTATATCCAGTCGAACGACATCCAGCGCGTGCACAGGCTGTCCGAGCGGCTGAATGCCGGCGGCGTCTATGTGAATGGCGGGTTCCAGATCAACCCGCACACGCCGTTCGGCGGCGTGGGAATTTCCGGCTTCGGCAAGGAAGGCGGAAAAGCCGGTATCGACGAATTCCTCCACTACAAGACCGTCACCGTTGGCGTTGGCGCGCCGATCTTCGGTTGAGGAGCAAAGCATGACTTTCGATCCGAACCAGCAGTTCGACCTCACGGGCAAGGTCGCCATCGTCACCGGCGCGGGCGGGCGCGGCAACTCGATCGGCGCCGCCTATGCCAAAGGTCTCGCCAAGGCGGGAGCGAGCGTGATCGTTGCCGATCTCAACGGCGAGGGAGCCGAAAGCGTCGCCGCTGACATCAACGCCGATGGCGGAACGGCAAAGGCGGTGCAGGTCGACATCACCGACGAGGCCAGCGTCGCTGCGATGATGGAAGCCACCAAGGAGGCTTTTGGCGGCCTCGATATCCTCGTCAACAATGCCGCGCTGATGGTCGAAGCGGTCGGCACGCCGGCGATCCAGACCGAAGTCGCCGATTTCGAGAAGCTGATGAAGGTCAATGTCACGGGCGCGCTGATCTGCGCGAAGGCGGCTGTGCCATTGTTCAAGGAACGCGGCGGCGGCAAGATCGTCAATCAGCTTTCCGCCGGCGCATGGCCCGCCCAGACCACTTATGGGGTGTCGAAAATCGCGCTCCACGGCTTGACGCAAACGCTGGCGACCGAGCTCGGGCCGTTGAACGTGAACGTGAACGCGATCGCGCCCGGGATGACCATGTCGGATGCGGGTGCCGCGCTCACACCACCCGACAGCCCCTTCGTCAAAGCTGTCGAATCGCGCTGCGTCCTGCGTCCGCGCGGCCAGCCCGACGAGCTGGTCGGGGCGCTGATGCTGCTCTGCTCGCCGGCCGGCGACTGGATGAGCGGCCAGTCGCTCAATGTCGATGGCGGTTTCATTCTACGCAATTAGGAGGCGGTAATGAGCCTGTTCGATCTCTCCGGCATAATCGCGGTCGTAACCGGCTCGACCAAGGGCATCGGGCGCGGCATCGCCGAGCAGTTGGTTGCGCATGGCGCAAAGGTCGTGATCTCGAGCCGCACCCAAGCCGACTGCAAGCTGACCGTAGAGGAAATCAACGAGGCCGCCGGATCGGAAGTTGCCCGTTATGCCACATGCGATCTCGACGATCGCGCCGATATCGAGCGTTTCGCCAAAGACGCCATCGCCGCTTTTGGCAAGGTCGACCTGCTCGTCTCCAACGCCGCCGCGCTCGCCTTTATCGGACCGGCTGAAGACACGCCCGAGGAACAATTCACTCGCGTCCTCAACACGAATGTCCATCACAATTTCCGGCTCTGCAACGCGTTTCGGGACGCACTCGCGACAACGCGGGGGAGCCTGATCCTGATCGGGTCGATCGCCGGACACTCGCCGGGCTACAACCTCTTCTCCTATGGCGCGGCGAAAGCTGCCGTGGCGCATATGACGCGCAGCCTGGCGGACGAATATGTGAAGCAGGGCATCCGCGTGAATTGCGTCTCACCGGGCTTCATCCGCAGTTATACGTCCGGTCCCATTTTCGAGCAGGAGGAAGCGCTCGGCGCGATCGTCTCGTCGATACCGCTGAGAAGACCAGGCGAGCCCGAGGACATTGCGGGCGCCGTGATCTTTCTCGCGAGCGCGGCGGGCAGCTATGTCGTCGGCCAGACGATCATCGTCGATGGCGGCCGTGTGGCGCTTTCCGCGCCACCCGCCAGCACCGAATCGCTGAGCGCGTCTCGCTGAGCTACGGTTCGCTCAGCCTTTAAGCGCCGGAGCATCGAGGATCGACGCGCTGTCCGTGATTGTGGCGAGCAAAGGCAGATGCATGGTGATCTGAAACTGGTGACTTTCCGCCGTCCCGCCAGCCGTACAATCTTCCGCCAGCACGACCTGATAGCCAAGTCCGATCGCTTCGGTGCAGCCGCCAGGCAGCGCGATATTGGTCGAAACGCCCGCGAAGACCACCGTGTCGATGCCGAAGCTGCGCAGCGTCGCATCGAGCGATGTCCCCGTGAAGGGCGACATGCCGTGGTGGCGCGCGCTGACGATATCCGTTTCGCCGACCACAATATCGTCATGGATGGCCGCAGCGGCCGTTCCGTCCTCGTTGATGCGCTCCTTCAGGATGCGGTGGGCCAGCCGGCAATTGTCGTTCCAGCCGGCAAAGACCCTGCGCGCGCTGATCGTGCAATGGACGACCGGCATGCCCGCTTTGCGGAAACCCTCGGCCAGCGTGTTGATCTTCGGGATAATTCCGCGTGCCCCGGCCTGCCTGATGAGCGGCGAATCATTATAGGCGGGGTTGGTGATGGTGTTCTGCACCTCGGAGATAACCAGCGCAGGGTTTCGTCCCGCCTCTAAACCGATAACCGGCATATATCCCTCCACTTATCTAACCTAGTTATTTATCTGTTGACTGACCGATGCGGTATTTGCAAGCCAGTGCCATGGCCGTGCCCGCCCATCATATCATCGCCGAACCGCCACCGTTCGAACAGCCGCCCTATCCCGGCGATATTTTCGATCGACGAACCGTTCTCGTCACCGGTGGCGGTTCCGGTATGGGGCTCGCCATGGGAATCGCCTTTGCCCAAGGCGGCGCCTCGGTCGGTGTGATGGGCCGCTCGATCGAAAGGGCCAAGGAGGGGGCGGCCAAGATCGCCGCACTTGGCGTTCCGGTCCATGCCGCGAGCTGCGACGTGCGTGACCCCGACCAGGTCGCCACCGCATTCGACGCGATCGAAAAGGTACTCGGGCCGGTGTCGCTGCTGGCCAACAATGCCGGCGCCAACTTCCCGGTACTGACCGAGAATATGTCGATCAACGCCTGGAACGCGGTTACCCGAATCGCCATCGACGGGACCTTCCTGTGCTCGGCCGAATTCGCGCGGCGGCGCGAAGCCGCGGGCGAGGGCGGCGCGATCGTCAACAACAGTGCCCAATATATCTGGACGGGCTTTCCCGGCGATGCCCATTCCGCCGCGGCAAAGACGGCGCAGGCGACGATGACGCGCAAGCTCGCGCAGGACTGGGCGCCGCTCGGCATTCGTGTCAACGCCGTCGCCGCCGGATTCTTCCCACATGAAAGCTCTACCAACGGCAACGATCCGGAAGCCATCGCGCCGCTACAGAACATGATCCCCGCCGGCCGCACGGGGAAGACACACGAATTCGGCTGGCTGTCGGCGCTGCTCTGCTCGCCATTGATGGACGGCGTGACCGGACAGGTGATCCTGCAGGACGGCGGCGAGTCGCTGCGTCGGTCGCTGATGATGCCCGATTTCGTACCGCCGCGCGAACGCGAAGACGGCCCATGGGGGTGGAAATGACGGGCTGGCTCGAAGGCAAAGCGGTGCGCGTAATCGGAAGCGATCCCGCACTTGCCGATGCGTTAGCCAAGGCGGGTGCGACCATCGTGACGGACGACACGGCGGACTGCCTTGTCCATGTCGCCCGGGCCGAACAGACAAGGCTGGCGCATCACCTGTCTTACGACGAATGGCGCGGCGCGATAGCTGCCGGTCTCGACAGCCGCTTCGAAGCGGCCAAGGCGTTCAACGGAGCCAAGCGCAAAGCGGGCAGCGGCGGGGCGATCCTGTTCATCGGCTCGCCCGAGCAGCAGGCTGGCGCAGAACAGGCGGCAGCTGCGGGCGCACTCGGCAATTTGACCAAATCGCTCGCCGTCGAATGGGCGCGCGACGGCGTCAGGGTGAATACCGTGCTGACGAACGATGGCGGACCCGCGCTTGGTGCGATGGCGGCCTATTTGCTCAGTGATTATGCGGCCTATGTGACGGGCGCGGTCATGGGCATCGGGGTGGACGATTGAGACGGTTTCCCCTGGGAGAGGCGATATGACCATGGAATTGCAGGACCGGATCCGGCTCGACGGCCAGGTTGCGCTTGTCACCGGCGGAGGAGGCGGCATCGGCCGCGCCATCGCATTGCGGCTGGCCGAGGCGGGCGCAAATGTGGCCATCGCCGACATCGTGCCGGAACGCTGCGACGAAGTTGCCGAACGCGTTCGCGAAATGGGACGCGAAGCGCTTCCCCGGCCAACCGATGTCATGGATACCGATCAGGTGCGCGCCTTCGTCGCAGAGGCGGCCGAGACATTCGGCCGCATCGACATCCTGATCAACAATGCGGGCGGCGTCAGCGGGCGGCCTTTTCTCGATCAGAGCGAGGGCAGCTGGCGGCGCCATATCGATATCAATCTGCTCAGCATGCTCGCGGCGACTTCGGCGGCCATACCCGTCATGATTGCGGGCGCGGAAGGCGGATCGATCGTCAACGTCTCCAGCATCGAAGCCGTCCGCGCCGCACCGGGATTTGCCGTTTATGCCGCCTGCAAGGCCGGGGTGAACAGCTTTACGCGAACCATGGCCGTCGAACTTGCCGAGCACGACATCCGGGTTAATTGCATCGCGCCCGATCATACGGTGACGCCCGGCACACGCGGCAACCGCGCTGGCCCGGTCGACAAAGCGGCTTGGACGGAACTTGGCGCCGTTGCGCAGGATGCGATGGACCGTCTGATTCCGTTGGGCCGCGAAGGCATCGACGGCGAATGCGGCGATGCGGCGGTGTTCCTCTGCTCGGAACTCGCCAGCTATGTGACCGGCACGATCCTGCCGGTCGACGGCGGCACATGGGCGGCATCGGGATGGGTGCGCGATCCCGATGGCGATTGGACGCTGAACCAGGGTTTGAAATTCGTCCGCCGGGAGAGACGTGAATGAACTTAGGCCCGGAGGATATTGAAGCGATCCGCGCCCTGATCACGCGCTACAATATTGCCGCCGACCGGGGCCGGATTGCCGAACTTGCGGCCTGCTTTGCTAGGGACGGACAGCTCGACTTTCCGGGACGAAGCGGCAAGGGTCGCGACGGCATCGTCGAGGCCCTGACGTCGGGCGAACGCAACCCTGCTCTCACCCTCACCCGCCATCATCTGACAACGATGGAGCTTCTGCCAGGCGCCGATACCGATCACGCCGTCGGCCGCGTCTATTTCTTCGTGATCACCAATGCCGGGCTCGATCACAGCGGCGTCTATGTCGATCAATATATTCGGATCGCAGGTCAGTGGCTGATCGCCCACCGCGAGGCCCGCATCGATTGGCAGGCGGAAGCCAGTCTCAATCGGCCGATGGTGACGCGGTGACCGCGATGCCGCTCGGTGCCGAGGAACTGGTCGCCCGGGCGCAGGAGCACGCAAAGCTAGACGATTGGGGCGAGCCGCCATTCCGCGACGCGCTCGACATATTGTGCCGCTCCTTTGTTGCGGAGAGCGGAGCGACACCCGAGCAGACCGCCATCTTCAAAGCGCAATTGCTGGCCCTCCTCGTCAAGCGGCTGCGCTTCTATGCCGATCGTGCCACTCATCCGGAAATTGCCGCGCAACGAATCGAAACGCCGCTCTTTGTCATCGGCTTCCCGCGTTCGGGAACGACGATCCTCCATGCACTGCTTGCGTCGGACCCTCGCGCACGAAGTCCGCTATCCTGGGAGCTCGCCGAACCGTCGCCACCGCCACGGTCCGACACTTTCACGAGCGATCCTCGCATCGCCCGGCAGCAAGCGGCGATCGAAATGCTGCCCGCAACCTTCCGCGCGATGCACGCAATGGGTGCAACATTGCCAGACGAATGCAACGCGATCATGCAGCTTGCCTTCCGGTCGCTGAATTTCGCGGCATCGCGGCCCCTTCCCTCCTACCAGGGCTGGCTGCTCGAAACCGACATGGCACCGGCGTTCAGCGTCCATCGCCACATGCTGCAGCACCTGCAGGCCTTTGCACCGCGCGACAATTGGGTGCTGAAAGCGCCGCCGCACCTCTTCCACCTCGACGCGCTCTTCGCGGCCTATCGCGACGCGCGGATCGTCTTCACCCACCGTGATCCCGCGTCGATCATGGCGTCCAATGCGAGCTTGATCAGCTTCCTCCACGAGATGACGGGAAACGCGGTGGACAAGAAGAAACTGGGTTCCGACGAAACAGCCAAGTGGAAGCTCGGCATGGATCGCACCATGCGCTTTCGCGATGCCCATCCACAACTCGCCGATCGATTCGTCGATGTCCAATATGCCGATCTGATACGCGATCCCCTCGCTTTGGTCGAAGTGGTCTACGACCATTTCGGGTTCGCCACGGATGCCGATGCGATCTCGGCCATGAAAGGCTTCATCGCCGCCAACCGCCAGGGCAAGCACGGTGCACATCACTATACTGCCGAAGAATTCGGCTTGAGCCGCGCCGGACTGCACGAGAGCTTTGCCGACTATATCGAACGTTATTCCGTGGCGCTTGCTGGGGAGGCAGGATGACCGACCACTTTGCGATGGGCCTCGCGCCCGAACAGGACCATGCGCTCACCGAGGCGTTCCCCGACGATCCAAGCGTTGCCGAGACGATGAACCTCTGGGTCTATGATGCCGAGCGCGACATCGGTCTCAACATCCACCCCCGGATCGCGAATGGCACCATGGCGGCGGCCGCGACCCTGTTCCTCCCCGACGGCAAGATCCTCCGCAGCCGGCTCGATGAGCCGGCACGGTTCAATGACGGCGCGGCACCCCGCAGTTCCCGGGTCGCCTATCGTTGCGAGACACCCTTTCGACGCTGGCGTTATTCAATTGACGATCTCCCCGCCTTCGCCACGTCCGATACCGAGCAGGTTCAGGGCGTGGCCCCCGAAGAAACGCCTGGTGCATTGTTTTCCGTCGAGCTCGAGGCGGAGTGCGCGGCGCCGGCATGGCGTAACGGCACGCTGACGACCGAAGCCGGACAAGGCATGGAAGGGCCTGCGGGCCTGTGGATTGCAGGGCGTACGAGCAAGGGCATGCACCCCGACAGCTTCCGCTACGACCAACTTGTGCGCGCGTGCGGCGAGATTCGGGTCGACGGCCGGACATTGCCATTCGACGGCGTTGGTTTGCGCTGCCATGTCCGCGGCAGCCGGGATCTCAAAGGCATGGCGGGCACATGCTGGATGAGCGGCCTCTTCCCCAGCGGCAGGGGGTTCGGCGTCCTCGTCAATATCGGCGAAGACGGGCGCTACGCCTTTTCCGAAGCCTGTGTCACCGACGGAACGCGGCTCGAGCCCGCACGCGTCCTGCGATTCCCCCATTCGCACCGGGAAGCCGAGGAGGGGTCATACTGGCTGCAACTGGCGACCGACGCACATGGGATGGTCGATATCGAAGGCACGGATGTTCGCGCCTTTTACTGGTCGATGCCCGCATGGGACGCGCCAGCGGCGGGCATCGCGCCCGTCTATGCGCGCCATGCCGAAGCCGGGGTGCTGATGAAGCAGGCCATCGCCCGCTACGCATGGGATGGCGAGATCGGATACGGCCATGATGAACGGTCGGGCTGATTCTTCGCGTCAGCGGCCGCTATAGGAGGGCTTGCGCCGGTTTTTAACGGCGTCGAGGCCCTCGGCAAAATCCTCGCTGTCGATAAGGATCGCCTGGTTCGCGACATTGGCCGTCCATTCCGCTTCCATCGTCGTTTCAAGCCCGCGATGGAGCGCTTCCTTGATCGCGGCATAGCCGAGCGGAGCGATTTCGGCGCATTCGGCGGCGAATTCACGCCCGCGCTCGTCGAGCGTCTCGCCCGGCACGACCTCCGACACGAGCCCGATCCTGAGCGCTTCGTCCGCTTTCACTCGTCGCCCTCGCAGGCACATTTCCTTCGCCCGCGCCAGGCCGACGATGCGCGGCAGCAGGAACATCCCGCCGAGCGGCGGTAGAATCCCGAGATTGATCCAGCTCTCCTGGAACATCGCGTCTTCGGACGCGATGCGAAAGTCGCAGGCGAGCGCCAGTTCGCAGCCGACCGTGACGGCCGCCCCACTCACCAGCGCGATGGTCGGCTTGGGGCAACGATAGAGGCGGCGGGCGGCTCCCTGGAAATGGGTGTAGATGGTCGACTTAATCTGTGCCGGCGGCGTGCGGGTGAGTTCATCGAGAAAGGTGAAATCGGCACCGGCCGAAAAGTGCTTTCCCTCGCCCCGCAGGATGAGCGCGCGAACGCTATCGTCGGTCTCGAGGCTGTCGAGCGCACTGCACAATTCACGCAGCGTTTGCGGGCGCGAGGTATTGTTGGCGTCGGCCCGGTCGAAGCTGATCGTGCCGATGCCGTCTTCGATGGCGATCGCGATGTCTTCGAAATCAGCCATCGGACGATTCCCTGGCATCGCGCTCGGCTTTCCAGATCGCGGCGCTGGCCTGCGTCGAAAGCGTCATGTTCAGCGCTTCGTGGTCTAACGCGGCATCGAACGCGGCGCTCTCCGCGAAGTTGAGATTCTTCTTCATGTAGCGATATCCCATGCGCGGGCCGTCGGCGAGTTTGTGCGCCACTTTCAGCGTTTCCTCTCGCAGGTCCTCGTCGGAAAAGAGCTTGGTGTAGATGCCCTTCGCGAAGGCCTCTTCGGCCGTCAGCTTTTCCGACAACATGAAGATTTCGCGCGCAACCCCCGTGCCGAGGATTCGGCTCCAAAACCAGGTCGAGCCGAAATCGCCGCCTGCGCCGATGCGGTCGAACGCTGCGAGGAATGTCGCCGCCTTGCCAGCAAAACGAAGGTCGCAGGCCCCCGCGATACCGATGCCCGCGCCGGCGACGGGACCATTGACCATGGCGATCGTCGGCTTGGGCATCTGGTGGAGCAACCGCGGCGATTCCATATGGCGGCGGAGGCGGGTAAACCCCTGTTCCACCCGGCCGCCCTCTTCGCGGTTGGGCCCACCGCCGCGTTCCTTGCCGCCTTCCTTCAGGTCTCCGCCGGCACAAAATCCGCGACCGGCACCGGTTATCACGACGCAGCCAATACCGTCGTCGATCGCCACCGCTTCCAGCGTTTCGCGTAGTTCGGTCATGATCGAATTTTTGAGTGCGTTCAGGCTGTCCGGACGGTTGAGCGTGACGATTGCCACGCCGCCGTCGCGTTCCAGCAAGACTTCGCCGGTTTCTGCCATCGTTCGCTTCTCCTGTTGCCGGGCAAGGCTACCCTAGCGTTTAGAGAGTTCCCAGTGGCGCGCCATCATTTCAGCCGCTTCCTCGGCGAGTTCGCGGGGAACTTCGGGGTACATCGCGATCCCCTTCTTCTTCGGCAGGGCGATCGTGGCATTGGCCTTCACCGTCTCGGTGTCGCGCTGGTTGGTGAAGCGGACCTCGACATCGACGAGGTTCTGGCCACCTTCTTCGCGCTTGCCCGTAACCTCGCCGGTCACGAACTGGACATCGCCCATATAGTTGAACTTGCGGATTTCGTCATGGACATAGGTGATGACGCCATCGTCGCCGGCCCAGTCGTTGAGATAGTGCCAGAGATAATTTTCGCGCATGACGCCATAGTCATAGGCCATCGGATTGCCGATCGCCTGCGCCCATACCGGGTCCCAGTGTAGCCGCTGCGCCACATCCGGAACGCCATATTCGTTCTTGATGTAGAAGGCCGGGATACGCATCCGGTTCTTATAGGCAAGCCGCCCGACCGTGGGCGCGTAGGGCACAAATCCGTAACCGCCGGCGTGGAAGCAAATGACGTCGGTCACCGTCAACGGCCCCTTGGCCATTTTGCCCAGGCTGTCGCCCACCGTCACATCGTCGAAAAACCGGGGCTCGGCGCCGCGAACCTTCTCGTTCGCATACACCTCGTCGATCTCTGCAATGGCCGCATCGTCATATTCCGCCGGTTTCAGATCGGCATATTTGCCTTTCTTGGCTGCGGTCTTGCGCTCGGTCAGAACGCGCAGGATGCGATAGACCGCGACGACCTCGCCGCGCTGGTTGACCTTGACGTCCTTGCGAACGGTGATCACCGAACGCCCCGAGAATTCGGACTGCTTCACCTCGCAGGTCTCGTCGCCATTGTAACTGTAGATCGTGTCACCCGGGAAAACGGGACGATAGAAATTCCATTTCGAGCCCGAGACGAAGACATGCACGCCCTTGAACAGGCTCTTCTTCAGCGCGCGGATTTCATCGGGGGTCGGGTCGCCCTTCATTGGTGAATTGATCACACCGGTCATCATGCCGGGTGCAATGACGGAACCCCATCGCGTGCCCCGCGCATATTCCGGGTCGCAGAAGAGCGGATTGTCGTCGCCGCAACCATGGGCGAAATTGCGGATGTTGTCGGTCGTTGCCGTCTGGATATATTCGCGCGTCTTGGCCGGCTGATAATAGCCGAGAAGCTTGTTCTGCCGTTCGATATCTTCGTCGGTGATCGAATATTCGACCGCCTTTTGCCATTCTTCGCTTTCGCGAACGTCCTTCTTTTCGGCCGTGGCCGTCCCGCTGTCATCTGCCATCGCGTGCTCTCCTCGATTCGACCGGCTCGCGGCCTGTCTTCATATCTAACTAGGTAACCTATCTCGGAAAGCGATGCAACGCTGGTTGCGACGTGCATCGACCATGTCGCGTCCATCGAAACGAGAAGGAGAAGAGTGCTGTCTGCCGCCAAAAAGCTGGCGTAAAACCGCGAGTGGTCGCCTAAGTCAGTCGCTGACCGAAAGCGCGTCCCGCAGCGGCATATCGATTGCCCAGACCTTGTTGGCATTGATGAGGTGCAACCGCCAATGCTGCTCCGCAGCGTCCGCTTCGCCGGCTTCGATAAGGTCGATCAGCTTTTCGAACGAACGGTTGCCGGCCCGGGAACTCTTTTTTTGTTCGACAGGGTCGCGCGGGCGAAGAGAAAGATTACGAACCTGAAATTGCGCGGCCACGTCCTGAAGAACGCGCGTGAAGAGATGCAGGGTTTCGTTGCCGCCGACTTCCACCAAAACGCGGTGAAACTCGGCGATGCCCACCATGAATTCGGCATATCTTTCCGCCTCCGCCATTTCGGCCAGCCGCTGTGCCTCTTCGCGCAAGCGTTTGACGGCAGTCTTGCTCGATTTATTGGCAAGATCGCGGACGACATGCGGTTCGATGGCCAGGCGAGCCTCGTACAGGTCCGCTACCGTAACCCCTGAGCTCTGGAGGACGAAGCTCGCGTATCGCGATACGCTTTCCACGCGTGGCTCGTGCACGCGTGCGCCGGTCCGCGATCCCCTGACGACGTTGATCAGGCGTTCGGCCTCGAGAATGCGAAACGCTTCGCGCAGTGTCGGCCGCGAAATTGAAAACGTTTCCATCAACTGAGCTTCGGGCGGAAGGGAGTCGCCTTCCTTCAGCCTCCCCGCGATAATATCGTGACGGATCTTGTCGGCGATGATTTCCGCGGTCTTCGGCACGCGCAACGGCTTTTCATTGGGGCGCGGCGCCAGCCGACTGCGCTTCGAGGAGGGATTTCCAGCGTTTGCTTCAGCCATTGTCTTTATGGATTCCGTCCAGTCTGTGTGCACCAGGGTGCGCGTTGTTGCCTAACCTACACAGCGGATATATCACCTAGTTAGCTATGTTGGGAGAGAAAGATATGACCGGCTATGAAACCATCCTATTTGAAAAGTCCGATCATGTCGCAACAATAACGATCAATCGCCCCGAAGCAATGAACAGCTTCACGCGAAAAATGATGGACGAATTCGTCGATGCCTGGTCGACAATCCGATTCGACGACGACATCCATTGCGTGGTTCTCAAGGCGGCGCCGGGCCGTGCCTTCTGCACCGGTGTCGACGTGAAGGCTTCGCGCGAACCGGGCGGCGAAGTCGTAATCGACGATGTCTGGAACGCCGAGGACCCCGGCAACAAACTTGGACCCAAGGCCAATGACTGCTGGAAACCAATCGTGTGCGCGGTCCACGGCATGGCCGCAGGAGGGGCGTTTTACTGGCTCAACGAATGCGACATCATCATATGTTCGGAAGATGCAACCTTCTTCGACCCGCATGTCACATATGGAATGACAAGCGCGCTGGAACCGATCGGCGCAACGTATAAGATGCCGCTCGGCGATGTGCTTCGCATGGTGTTGCTGGGCAATGACGAGCGGATTTCGGCGGAAACGGCCAAACGCATCGGCCTGGTCAGCGAGGTGCTGCCGCTCGATCAGCTCTATGATCGCGCTCAGGAACTGGCCGGGATGATCGCCGCCAAGCCGACAGCGGCGACGCAGGGCTCGTTGAAAGCGATCTGGCAATCGCTCGATATGCCGCGAAGCGTGGCGCTTGCGACGGGGCTGAAATATTGCCAGCTCGGGAACCCCGTCGGCACTGCGCAGGTAGACCGCGCGGCGTTGATGGCGGACAAGGCGAAGAATTTCGAGACTCGTTGAACGACACCCGGTTTAAATGTCGATCCATTTAGTATGCCGCGTCCGGTCAGGAATTCTCGACAGGAATGCCGAGCTCCGCCAAGGCCTGCATGCCTGCCTGCGTAGCGGCTGCAAAATTCTCGGCGGTGTTCGGAACCGCCAGAATGTCTCCAAGGGCAACGTTGTACTGGTGGATCGTATCATGATAGGGAAGCTCAGCCATGATTTCGAACCAGCGGTTAATCTTCTCGAAGCCTTCGAAATCGAAAAGTCCCGCCCAGCGCAACTGAGCGAGTTCGGAATAGCACGCGATGTCCGCGATCGTCGGTCGATTGCCGACAAGGAAAACGTCGCCATCGCTAAAATAGCTTTTCTCTATGACTCGCGAGATCAACGCCGCTGTCCTGCGGCCGTTGGTCAGCATTTCAGGATCGGCCAGCGCCGCTAGCAGCATGGTGCGTTGCATGGGGTCCATCACAGAGTCATTGGCTTCGTCGCGGGCCATTTTGGTTTCCAAGCCCTCGCGAAATGCAACGGTGACGTGCGGAGCCATCAATTTCATCGTCGCGCTCCGGCTCAGCGAATGGTGCATGTGCAGATATTGATGGACCCGGGCTCTGGCCTCGACCGTCTTTGGCAGCATATCGTCGCCACCGTACTTCTCGCACAGATAGATCATGATCGCCGCCATCTCGAAAAGAGCGAATTCGCCGTCCTCGAGCACGGGAACTTGTTTGCGTGGATTGAGAGACTCAAGTGGTGCGGTGTTCAGGTAATCAGGAGGAACGATCCGGAATGGGATAGCTTTGAGCAGGCACGTCCAGAACACTGCGCGCGATGGCTGGCTTGCCGGTCCCCCGTGTACGATTATCATCCTTCACCTCTTCCTGGATCTATCGAAAAAAGCCTTGATGGCATTGCGGACTTCCGGCGATCTGAGGCGATCGGCTAAGTCCCCGGCTTCCCGGCTCAGAGCTTCGTCGAAACTCATTGCGAAAGAGGAATTCAAGCTGCGCTTCATCGCGCCTATCGACGCCGTCGAGCGCTCCGCGAGCCGATTCGCCCAGCGGCCCACTGTTTCGTCGAAATTATCAACGGGAACCACAATGTTGACGAGACCTATCGCCTGCGCCTGCTCGGCGTCGACCCAATCGCCGTAAAAGGCGAGTTCTTTCGCCTTTTGGAGCCCGACAAGGCGCGGAAGCAGCCATGTGCCCCCCGAATCCATAGTCAATCCGTGCTGAATGAAAATTTCGCAGAAACGCGCTCTTTCACTCGCAATAACCAGATCGCAGCCGAAAGCGATATTGGCGCCAGCTCCAGCAGCGATCCCGTCAACCGCCGCGATGACGGGTTTTGGGCAATGATGAATAGCCGAGCAGAGCGCAGTAACGGTCTTTTCCGTACGATCGATGAGCGTGTCGCGAGGTGGCGGCTCACCCGCCCCCGCCTGCGCCCCGGAAATATCGCCGCCAGCACAGAAAACCCCGTCACTGCCTGCCAAGACCAGCACATGATCATCCGGGTTCTCACCAAACTCGGTTAGCAGCCGGGCAAGCGTTTCCCACATGGGTAGCGTCAGCGCATTCTTCGAATGCAGTCGATCGATCGTCACATGCAAGACGCGATCGCGTCTCTCTACAAGTATCTCGGGGCTGCCCATACCACAACCTCCTATCTTCCTTATCGCAGACGGAAATCTTGAGGCAACATTACATTCCGCGCGCGATCAGCATCTTCATGATCTCGTTGGAGCCGCCGAAGATGCGGGTAATGCGGCTGTCGCGGAACATCTTCGCGATCGGATACTCGTTGATATAGCCCCAGCCCCCATGGAACTGCAGGCATTTGTCGACGACCTCGCCCTGGAGTTCGGTGCACCAATATTTCGCTGCCGCAGCGGTGTTGGGATCAAGCTCTCCCTTCAGGTGACGCGCGATGCAATCGTTGACGAACACCTTGGCCGCCATGCTCTTGGCTTTCAGGTCGGCGAGAACGAACTGGGTGTTCTGGAAATCCCAGACGGTCTTGCCGAACGCCTTGCGCTGTTTGACGTATTCGATCGTCGTGGCGAGCGCGCGTTCGATCGTGCCGACGGCCCCCATCGCGATCAACAGGCGCTCCTGCCCGAGCTCGCCCATCAGCTGATAGAAGCCCCGCCCCTCTTCGCCGCCGAGAACGTTCTCCGCAGGCACGAAGACATCGTCGAAAAAAAGCTCCGACGTGTCCGAACTGTCGAGGCCGATCTTGTCGAGCTTCTTGCCGCGCTGGAAACCGTCAGCGCCTTCGGTCTCGAGGCAGATGAGCGAGATGCCCTTGGCGCCTTCCTTCGGATCGGTCTTGGCGACGACGATGATGAAATCGGCGACCTGCCCGTTCGAGATGAATGTTTTCGATCCGTTGAGGCGATAGCCGTTTCCATCCTTGAGCGCCGTCGTCGACACCGACTGGAGATCACTGCCTGCCCCCGGCTCGCTCATCGCGATCGCGGTGACCAGTTCGCCCGACACCATCTTGGACAGCCACTTCTTCTTCTGCTCCTCGGTCCCGTGCCGCACGATATAGGGAACGCAGATGACGTTATGGAGCGATGCATTGAACCCCGTCGCGCCGTGCGCTCCAGTCTGGTTGACCACCACCATATCGTGCCGGAAGTCGCCGCCATGCCCGCCATATTCTTCGGGCACCGACACGCCGAGCAGCCCCGCCTGGCCGGCCTCGTTCCAGAATTCGCGCTCGCACTGTCCGTCCTCTTCCCATTGCTTGATGCGCTTCTCCGGCGCGTGCTGATCGAAGAATTTGCCCACTGCATCGTTGAAGATCGCAATCTCCTCGTCTTGCATGAATTCGGGATCGGGTATGCCGAGAGCGTTCATCGGAAGCTTCCTTTGCGTTGCCTTGTGGTGCCAGACCAACAGGCCGGGGGCTTTGCCTTCATATATTACTCAGTTATCTATGTCGAAATGGCGGCCCAGCGCAACCGTGGTCATCTGGGCTCGGAAGACTCTAAATATGCCACAGAGAAACTGCGATCGGCGAAGAGGATTGGCGCATGCATCCGAGAAATCACCTAGACCGCCACCGCGATGATCCTGCGGTCGTCATGGCGGGGAGCAACGAGACGCTGACCTATGGCGAACTCGAAACCCGCGCCAATCGCGGTGCTCATCTGTTGCGGTCCTGCGGCTTGAAGCGCGGTGACGTTATCGCGCTCATGATCGAGAACCGGCCGGAATTCTTCATCGTATATTGGGCGGCGCAGCGCTGCGGGCTTTTCATCACGCCGATCTCCACCCGCCTGACGCCCGGCGAGGCCGCCTATATCGTTAACGACAGCGGCGCCCGGGTTGCGATTCTGTCGGCAGGTGTCGGCACAGCCGCATCCGATCTCGTCGCCCGGCGCGAGGAATTGGTGCCCGGCGTTCACGCAATATTCGGGCTGTCCGGTCTCGCCGGCGCCGATGATTGGGACGAACGCTGCGCCGCCGAGCCCGACACACCGATCGGCGATGAAAGCCCGGGTTTTCACATGGTCTATTCCTCGGGCACGACGGGCAAGCCCAAAGGTGTCAGAATCGCGCTGCCCGAAGGGGCGGTTGACGCCGAGCCACCCTTCGCCCCCGTCGTCGCGAAAACCTATGGCGTCGACCAAGACACCGTCTACCTGTCGCCCGCGCCGCTCTACCACACCGCCCCGCTCATGTATTCGACCACGGTCCAGCGTATGGGCGGAACGGTGATTGTCATGGAGAAATTCGATGCCGAGGGTTTCCTGGCGGCCGTCGAGAAATTCGGCGTCACTTTTTCCCAGCTCGTTCCGACGATGTTCATCCGGATGCTGAAGCTGCCGGAAGAGGTCCGGGCGCGCTACGATTTGTCCTCTTTGCGGCATATCGTCCACGCGGCGGCGCCCTGCCCCGTCCCGGTAAAGCGGCAGATGCTCGAATGGCTGGGTCCGATCATCTACGAATATTATGGCGGCAGCGAAGGCGGTGGATCGACTTTCATCACGCCGGAGGAATGGCTGGCGCATCCGGGATCGGTCGGGCGCACACGGACCGGACAGATTCATATCTGCGACAATGAAGGCAACGAGCTGCCGACGGGGGAAATCGGAACGATCTATTTCAGCGGCGGCAACCGGTTCGAATATCTGAACGATCCCGACAAGACCAAGGGCGCACGTCATGCCGATCATGAAGGCTGGTCGACGATCGGCGATATCGGACGCGTCGACAAGGACGGCTATCTCTACCTCACGGACCGCAAGAGCTTCATGATCATTTCGGGCGGGGTGAATATCTATCCGCAGGAGATCGAGGACACGCTGACCCTCCATCCCAAAGTCGCGGACGTCGCCGTATTCGGTATCCCGAACGAGGATTTCGGGGAAGAGGTGAAGGCCGTCGTGCAGCCGGAGCATTGGCCGGATGCCGGTCATAAGCTGGCCGAGGAGCTTGATGCTTATTGCCGCGAGCACCTGTCCGCGATCAAATGCCCGCGCAGCATCGATTTCCGGAAATCGCTGCCGCGCCATGATACCGGCAAGCTCTACAAGCAGAAACTTCGCGACGATTATCTCGCCAAAGCCTGATCGGCGCTAGAGCAGGTCGGCGGTTTCGACGGGCGCGACGAACTGCAGCAAGTGCGCGCGCTTCAGCGGCAGATGCGGTTGGGCTTCGTCGGTCATGCCGATGCCGCCATGGACCTGGATATTGGCCCGGCCGTTTTCGAGTGCGGCCTGATCGGCAAGTCGCTTCGCCGCCGCGACATAGAAGGCCGTGTCTGCGTCGCCCGCGTCGAGCGCACAAGCGGCATAGTAGAGCTGAGAACGGGCAACTTGCGAGCGGACGGCCATATCGGCGCAAATGTGCTTGATCGCCTGGAAGCTGCCGATCGGTTTGCCGAACTGTTCGCGAACCTTGGCATATTCGGTCGCCATATCGCCCGCCGCCTCCGCACAGCCTACGCCATAGGCAGCGGCGAGCAGCCGGAAATGCAAGGCGGCCAAAGGCTCGTCGATCAGTGAGGGCGACGGCATCTCATCGAGCCGCACTTGCAGCGTGGAGAGGTCGAGGCCGTGCGTCGCGCTTTCCGCCGCAAATTCTATCAGGCCCGCCTTGCCGTCGAACAGGCCGAGCGCGCTGGTCGTGCCTACGGTATCGAGGACATGGCCACGCAGAGCGACCGCCACCTTGTCCAACAAGCCGGTCCAGCGCGCCGCCACCGCCGTCGACAACGCGGCAACCGGCGCGAGGAAACGGCCGAGTTCGGCGAAGATCAGCGCCTCGGTCGCATGGTCGAGCCCCATCTCGGGCCTCGTCATTTCGAGCCAGCCCATCTCCTTCATGCCGGACCAGAGCGTCGGTGCGCGGTTGCGCGCTTCGGCGAGCGGCATGTTGCCCTCGAGCCATGCAATCGTGGCGAAGCGCAGCGCCTCCTGTTCGTCGTTGGGAGTAAGGTCCATCGGCCTATCTCGACCGCGGCAGGCCGAGCATGCGCTCGCCGATGATGTTGCGCTGGATCTGCGACGATCCGCCGGCGATCGTCGAAGCGAAGCCGCGCAGATAATCCTGCACCTGGTCGTCATCACCATAACGGAAATCGAGCATTTCTTCGCCCATCAGGCGCACCCCCATCGTCTCGATCCGCCGGCCGAGCTCGGACGTGAACACGCGGATGACCGAAGCTTCGGGGCCGGGCTGGCCACGTTTTTCGACCTCGGAGATATTGCGATAGGTCATCGCCCTCGCCGCCGCGACCTCGGCGCGCAGCTGCGCCAGTTCCTCGGCGATACGGTTGTCCCCGATCATCCCATTGCCGGTCGCCGTCTCGATCAAATCCTCGACCTCTTGCGCCTGCTTCACCTGGTCGGCGATAAAGCCGGTGCCGCGCTCAAAGCTCAGCGTCGACATCGCCACCGTCCAGCCATTGCCGAGCCCGCCGACGACATTTTCGATCGGAATGCGGACATCGTCGTAGAAGACCTCGCAGAATTCGGTCATCCCGCTCATCTTGCGGATCGGCCGGACGGTGATACCCGGGGCGTGCATGTCGCAAATGACCCAGCTCAGCCCACTGTGCCGTTCCGACCCTTCCTCCGTCCGCAGAACGAGTTCCTGATAGTCGGCGACATGGGCGAAGCTCGTCCAGATCTTCGATCCGTTGACGACCAACTCGTTGCCCTCGACACGGCCGCGCGTTTTGATGCCAGCGAGGTCCGATCCCGCGCCCGGTTCGGAAAAGCCTTGGCACCAGATCGCTTCGGCCTTCAGGATCCGGGGCAGGTGAAAGGCCTTCTGTTCGTCCGTCGCATTGGCGATCAGCGTCGGCCCGCCATGATTGACGCCGACGAAGTTGGCGCCGATCCACGGCGCCTTCGCCTTCGCATATTCTTCGAGCCATATGACCTGCTGGACGATCGAAAATCCCCGTCCGCCATATTCAGCCGGCCAGTTGATCCCGGCCCAACCCGCATCGAACAGGCGGCGCTGCCACGCCTTGTCGAATTCCAGCGCGTCGGCGGCGTCGAGCGGCCGGCGCTCGTCCGGCACATTGCTGTGCAGCCAGTCGCGGCATTCCTCGCGAAAGCGCTGCTCCTCGGCCGAAAACCCGATATCCATCAGGCGCCCTTCCCGCGACCACCGATCGGCTCGCCCTTTTTCCGCATCGCCGGATCGAAGCCCGCATTGCGCATCAACTCGTGATTGAGCCCGTCGGGAAGCGGCAGACCGTCAGTCTCATAGACCAGCCGTTTGTTCTCAGCGTTGCTGTGCCAGGAATTGGCGAGAATCGTTCGGCACAGATCGTCCACCTTCGCGTCGAGCTCGTCATCGGACACGCAATAATTGGCCAAACACATCGCCGCGGCTTCGTCGCCGGTATAGGGACGGCAGGTCAGCATCATTTCGAGCGCCTTCGCCTGCCCAACCCTTCGCGGCAGCCGCTGGCTCAGACCCCAGCCGGGGACCAGCCCCCATTTGCCATGCGTGTCCGCAAAACGGGCGCTTTGCGCGGCGACGATGAAATCGGCGGACAGCGCGAATTCGAGCCCGCCGGTGTAGCAACTGCCCTGGACCGCCGCGATCACTGGCTGGCGCAATTTGGTCAGCCGTTCGAGGATCAGCATCTCCTGCCGCAGCCAGCCGAAGGAATCCGCGTGCGGCTTGCTCTTCAGGTCGTGCCCGGCACAAAAATGGTCGCCCGCCCCCTTCAGGACGACGATACCTATGTCATCGCCCTGTTGTTCGATATCTTCGACATGGGCGCGGAAGGCGCGGAACAGGTCGCGGTTGACGGCATTACGGCTTTCCGGTCGGTTCAACGTCAACGTACAGACGCCGTTGTCGTCAACACGCAGAACCAGCGTCTCAGTCATTTTCGGTCACCCCGTGCTTTCTTGACCGCCGCCTTGCTTGCATCGGTGCCAAACTGTTCCCGAATCGGCACAAACTCCGGCATGACGAGCGAACGCCGCAGCCAGTTAGCGGCGTCGACGACAAGCGTGTGGCCGGTAATATACGCAGCATAGGGCGAACACAGATAGGTCGCGGCCCAGCCCAGTTCGCGCACCAGCCCAACACGGCCGCCCGGAATTGTATCGTCGGCGCTCTCGTCCTCGCGATGCTTGGTCATGTGCGCCGGCAGATCGTGATGCGGAAAGCGGCCCGGCGCGATGCAATTGACGCGAATGTCGTCTCCCGCCCATTCGACCGCGAGCGACTGGGTAAGGTTCGTGACGCCCGCCTTGGCCGCGGCCGAATGCGATGTCCCGGGTCCGCCGGTCCAGGCATAGGTCGCGCCGATATTGAGGATCGCGCCCCCTTCGCCGGCCGCCAGACGTCTCGCGCCGAATTCGTGGCTGCAATTGAATGTTCCGTTGAGGACGATATCGACAACCGTCCGCCACGCATTGGGCGACATCTGTTCGGCCGGCACCGGAAAGTTTCCGGCCGCATTGTTGATCAGTACCGAAACCGGGCCGAGCGCCTGTTCGATCTCGTCGAACACGGCGGTAACCCTGTCAGCGTCGCGGATATCGCAGGCGAATGCTTCGGCTTCGCCACCGATTCCACGGATTGCTGAGACGCCTGCCTCCAGATGTTCGGGCTTGCGGCTCACGATCGCGAGCTTCGCGCCTAGCCGGGCGAATTCTTTCGCCATGCCCTTGCCGAGCCCCGTTCCACCCCCGGTAACCATCACCGTCTGCCCGGCAAAGGTGCCTGCTGGCAACATGGCCGTGCCGTCAGGCGGGGGCAACCGCAACGCCATCGCTATCTCCCCTTGTAGTTGGGTGTGCGCCCTTCACGATGGGCGGCGCGCGCTTCCTTGTAATCTTCGGTGAGGAACAGCGCCGTCTGCGCCATCAGTTCCTGGCGCGTGCCGTTCCGGATCGCGCCGCCATGCATCTGGTCGATCATCTGCTTGCCCATGGCGAGCGCGATCGGCGGCTTCGATGCAAGCTTCTTCGCCATATCGAGTGCGAAGGTATCGAGTTCGTCCGGTGCTACGAGAAAATCGACCGCCCCCCAGGACAGCGCCGTTTCCGCATCGATCGGGTCGCCCGACAAAATCATGTACTTGGCCCTGCTCGAGCCGATCGCCGTGGCCAGCAGCTGCGTCCCTCCCGTATCGGGCAGCAGACCGAAATTGATCTCCGGAAGCGCCATTTTCAGCGTGCTGTCGGCAACCCGAATGTCGGCGCAAAGCGCGCCTTCGCATCCGCCGCCGATGACGCCGCCCTTCAACGCGGCAACAATCGGCTTCGGGCAATCCTGGATCGCCAACCGGCCGTCCTGAGCACGGCGGACGAAATCGAAATCGCTCTCGTCGCGCGCCCGGTGGCCGAGGACCGAGACGTCCCGGCCCGAACAGAAGGACTTTCCCTCGCCCCGCAACAGGATGGCACGAACCGACTGGTCCTCGACGGCACTGGCAAAAGCATCGCGAAATGCATCGCCCATCTCATCGTCGATCGCGTTGTGCCGCTCTGGCCGGTTGTAGGAAATGACGCGCACGCCGTCTTCCGTGCGGGTCAGGATCGTGCTGGTCATGGTCCGTTCCTCAGTGCCCGCGCCGGTGGTCGCGCTTGACCATTTGGACGGAAGGAGAGAGGTCGTCGGCGATCCATTGCTCGATCAGCGCACTTCGGGCGCGAGATATCTTCCGAGCCCTTTCTGTGTCACCGGCAGCCACGGCGTCGCAAAGGTTCTGCTGCAGGCCGAGCCATTCCTTCCGCCGATCGGGCTTGCCGTCGTAAAAGCGCAAATTGCGCTCGAGCAATCCGAACTCGTATAGAATATCCATGAAAAGGCCGAGGAACGGGTTGGATGCCATGCGCGACAGCAAATGGGACAGGCGCCGCTCGACCTCGATGATGTAGCGCGTTGCCACTTCATCGCCTACGCTGATGTTCAATGACGCTCGGATTTCCGCGAGTTCGGCCAATCGGTCGCTATCCTCGCACAGCGCCGCGCTGGCGATGGTCTCGGCAACGATCACCGTGCTTGCCTCGCGCATCTGGCGGAGCGAGGCGCCCTGCATGCGCAAATAGAATGCCGGCAACTGAATGACATGGCCGACATCGGGGCGCGCGGCGTAAAACCCGCCTGCCGCCCCCCGCCGTATCTCCAGCAGGTGATCGTTTTGCAGGATCTTCGCCGCCTGCCGCAATGTGGGACGACTGACATCGAGCCGATCGAGCAAATCGGCTTCGGACCCGAGATAGCTCCCCGGATCCGCATCCATGCTCAGTCCGAAAAGTTTGCGGACGGTGCGTCCAACGCGCGTGTCGCGCTTGGCGGATTCCTCCGCAAAAGGGTCGCCCGGCTCTTTGATGCCGTAAACGGAATTTCCCGAGTCCATAGCTGCAAATTGCGGGCTTTCCGCCATTTGGTCAAACGCTCGATTTCCGGCCGACAAAGGGACCGACGCCCGGCCGATGCCGGGCGCCGGTTTCCAGAAGGGAGAGGGTTCTGAAATCAAAAGCGTGCAGTTAGCGTCACGCCATATGTGGCCGGATCATTGAACGACGACCCGACATACACATTGCCGAGAAGCAGCGTGTACAGCGGCTCGCGATCGCCGAGAATATTCCGGCCCCAGACGGCGATCTCGTAATTATCGTCATAGCCGAAGCTCAGCGCAGCGCGAGCGTTGAGCAGACCGAGCGAACCCGTTACAAGCGCATCCTCGAGCTGATCCGCTTGTGCCTGGGTCAGCCCGAGGCCGCCCGGCGTCGTCACGGGATTGGCCGTGAACAAGTCCGTTCGCGTGTCGGCATTGTTATATTCTCCCTGCCATGCATAAGTCGCATTCAGATGCAGGCGGCCGAAGCCCAGATCGGTTTCGTAACTTGCGCCGACCGTGAACTGTTCCTCGACAATGCCGACAAACGGAAAATCACTTTTGTCGACCGAGACGAGTTGCTGCATGCCCGCAGCGCCCACGACCCCGAAACCGTCATAGTTGGTATAACTCGGATCGATCAGCGATCCCGAGGCGAACAGGAAGAAGCCATCGGCGACTTCGACCGAGAAATCAGCTTCGACGCCCCAAGTTTCGGTGCCCGCATTCTCGATGATCGTCTGGCTCTGGCCGTTGACGTTGAACACCGGGCTGCGCTGTGCATTGCTGACTCGATTGTGGAAGCCGGCAATATTGAAGATCGCTCGACCGCCCCAGAATTCGGTCTTCAGGCCGATTTCCTGTTCGTTGTTGATTTCCGGTTGGGCGGGCGTGGTGTCGGTCAGCGTCAGCGAACGCAGCTGTTGCACGCCAGACCGGTATCCGCGGCTATGCTTGGCATAGAAGAGGATATCGTCCGTCAGCTGGTAGTCGAAACCGATCGTATAGGACAGGTTATCGAACGTGTCGTAGCGCGTGCGTGCGCAGTCCTCGAAAGTCGCAGGCGGGAAGTTGAAACTGGTCGGGAGACAAACCGCCACGACATCGCCGTTGTTCGGCGCCACCGACGACTGAACCGTCACGCCCTTGTCGTCGATCGAATAGCGGGCGCCGCCCGTGATCGTCAGCCTGTCGGTCACATGCGCGCTGACCTGCGCGTAAATGCCGATGCTGTCATTGTCGATGAAGCCGTTGAAGTTGCTCCAGTTCGGACTCGAGAACAGGCTCGATCGCGACTGATCATTCCCACTTTCGGCGAAATAGGTTGCGCCTACCGCGAAATCGATAAGATCGTCGAACGCCGACCCCGTTGCCCGAAGCTCCGCCGAAAACTGGTCGAGGTCCTGGAAACCCTGCGTGAAATGCGCCGGAAAGGCCGAACCATCGAGATCGATCAGATTGGCACCTTCGACGTTGCGATAACCGGTAATGAAATTGACTTCGCCAAAGCTCGTTTCGAGATCGGCCCGCAACATATAGGTTTCGGTCTCCATCTCGTTGAAGAGGCCGCGCGCCGGTGCACCGGGGAATGTCGCAACATTCGAAACACCAACAAAATCGCGATCTCGTTGCATTACGGCACGCTCAGCCGCAGCAGGATCGGCGCCGCCGACATTCAAGAAGAGGTTTGAGCGTCCCGGTCCGTTGATCTCGCTATCGAACCATTCCCCCGAGGCGGTTATCGTCAGATTTTCCAGAGGACGCGCCGACACGCGCACACGACCGTTCAGGACTTCCCGCTCACCATAGCCGTCGCCTGTCGTGACATCGGTTTGATAATTGTCACGAGCGCCGTAGAAAAAACTACCGCGAATTGCGAAATGTTCGAAGCCCAGATTGATTACCGCTTCGGCTTCGCGCTGGTCGTAGCGGCCATAGGTGCCGCGGACGACGCCCGAGACCTCGTCGAATTGCGGCTGGACAGTTTGGATTACGACGGCGCCAGCCGAGGTGTTGCGCCCAAACAGCGTACCCTGAGGACCCTTGAGTACCTGCACCGATTCGATATCGAGAAGATTGGTGTTCAGGCCGTAGGCACGACCGATATAGATGTCGTCGATATAGGTGCCGACTGACGGCTCCAGCGTCGCGATATTGTCGACCTGGATCTGACCGCGCATCGACAGGTTGAAAGCCGTTGGATTGTTGCCGGCGGCGCGAACGTTGAACCCCGGCGTAAACGTAGCGATGTCAGCCGTTTGGACTATTCCCTGCTCGACGATGTCCTCACCGCTGAAAGCGGTAATCGTCGTCGGCACTTCCTGGATGTTCTCTTCCTGCCGCGTCACGCCAAGAACGATGATCGGGTTGCGCTCGAAATTAGCCTGCGCCTGCTCCTGCTCGCTCGTTGTAGTGTCACCTTCCTGAGCGTGAGCGGGCGCGGCCAACGACATGAGCGCGATCACGCCTAAAGATACCGACGAAGCTATGAAGCGCGAATTGATGGCGGATTTATTCTGATTTTTCATACAGGCCTCCCAGATTCCTATCCCAGCACGTAACCGGTCGATCCCAGTTATCTAACTTAGTTGACCTCCTTATAGCGGAAAATTTGATCTGAAAAGAGGAACCTTTTCGTAATCGTGCTGCGTGTTGCACTTTTGCATCGCAATTGACGCTAGGGCTTTTGCGGTTTTCCGGGGCATCCCAAAATCGTGTGAAAATGCGGGAGCCAGTCCGCTAAAAAGATACCTATTTACGAATCGAGCTATTGCGCGTAGATTTCAACAAATTTCCGAGGGAGCGACACGATGAAACCTTTCATTTTCAGCGCCGATAGCCACATCATGGAACCGGCAACGCTGTTCCAGGACAATCTTCCCGATTCGATGAAGAAGCATGCCATCCATGTCCGCAAGGAAGGCGAATATCTGATCACCGGGACTGAGGAAAAAACCATCTACCGGTTACGCGTCGGACAACACCGGGAGAAAGCGTTAGGTGACGCCCAGCGCAAGGGCATTCGAGAAATACCCGGTCGCCTCGAAGACATGGAACTCGAGGGTATCGATTCGGAAATTTGCTTTCCGAGCCTGGGTCTCTGGATGTACGCAATCGGGGACGCCGATGCCGAAGCCGAATCCTGCAAAATCTATAACGATTGGAACAACGAATTTCTCGGAGATCATCCCAATCGCTTCGTGCGCTGCGGCATGTTGCCGGTACTCGACTTCGATAATACCAAAGCCGAGCTGAAACGACTGAACGAAATGGGATATACAGCAGCAATGCTGCCAGCCGTGTCGCCTGAAGGCATTCCCAATTACAACAGTGAGGAATGGGATTCGGTTTTCGCGCTCGCTGGGAAGCTGGGTATCGTTTTTGTGCTCCATACCGGGACAGGCCTTGCCTCGGTCGTCCATGAGCGGGGCCCGGGTGCGGCGATTATCAACTACAGCAATCAGGCGTGCGATGCGATCAACACGTGCCAATATTTGGTTGCCGGCGGCGTCCTGGATCGCAATCCCGAAGCCAAGGTTGCCTTTATCGAATCCGGGGCGAGTTGGCTGGTCGCCATTGCCGAACGCATGGACGAGGTTTCCGTCGCGCATGCCAACTTCGTACGCCCGGATCTTTCGCGACCACCGAGTCAGATTATCGACGATCAGATCTGGGCGAGCTTTCAGCACGATCGTGCGTGCATTGTCGCGGCAGCGGCGGGGCTACCGGGAGCACGCAACGTCATGTGGGGTTCGGATTATCCGCATGCCGAAGGGACCTTCCCGATCAGCAGGCAAATTCAGCGCGAGCTTTTCGATGGGCTGGATGTTGGCGAACAGGTGAAGGCCGACATTTTGGGCCTCAATGCTGCACGCCTATTCAAAGTAGAACCGGAAGTGCACACAGCCGAGGCCATCGCCGCATAGGATGTGAGACTTTAATCCGCCTGAACCAGACGGCCAGGGTCATGACGCGACGATCGTTTCAGGAACGGTCGTTCACCGCATCGACGCGGCAACCGACGCCTATTCCGGCCGTCTTGTACGCGCCGAACAGCCGCTGGCAGCTATTTGAGACTTTCAGGCAGAATCTTGGCCGTCCTGCCAGCCATGATCGCGGCAATGCCGCCCAGCAACAATGTGGTCGAAGTGATCGCCAGCGAATAGCGCAGGGATTCCAACCCGTAACTCGGTTCCAGCCACGCGCTGAGAAATCCGGCTAGCGTTCCGCCGATCCCGGTTCCCGCAATCCCGATCAACATGTTGATCGTGGCCGACATGATTGCCCGCATCGAGACTGGCACCTGCGCATACGAAAGTGCGATCGTGGGTCCGAGATAAAGCGTCATCAGGAATTTGACGATCAGGAAACAGCCAAGCGCGACATAGGCGTTTTCGGAAAAGCAGAAAATCATGGCAAAAGGAAAAGCCAGGAACAGGCCCCCCGCTGCCAGCCAGCTGTTGAAGCGCGGATTCGCGGCACCGAAACGATCGCCGATGTAGCCCGCGAGCAGATTGCCGAGCACCAGCCCCCCGGCCATCATGCCGCCCATCCAGAAGCCGACCTCGGCCACCGGCATATCGTGGACGCGGCGGAAAAATGAAGCGCCCCAAAGGATGAACGCGAAGCCGGACAGCGGTACCGTCAGCATCATCACACCTACCCAGCGCAGCGAAGCCGAGCTGGCCATGAGTTTGATGACCTCCAACGGCCGCAAATTATTGACTGGCGTGAGGGCGGCCTCGCCCTTTGCCCGTCGTGGTTCTGCGGCGAGCAGCCAGACGATCAGGCCGAGTGCGATACCCGGCACGCCGACAATGTAGAAAACGGTGCGCCAATGATAGAATGTCGAAAGCCAGCCGGCCAGCGCAAGCCCGCCCGACAAGCCGACCGCGCTCGCCGCGAGCATGGTCGAGATGACGAGCACGCGCCGGTGCGGTGGAAAAATCTCCACCAACAGCGAATTGGATGCTGGCCCGGCTCCTGCCTCGCCCGCAGCCAGTCCTATTCGGGCCAACAGCATCTGGAAGAAGTTTCCCGCCATGCCGCACGCCACCGTCGCCATGCTCCAGATCGTCACGCATAACGAGATAACAAGGCGCCTGTCGCCGCGGTCCGCGTAGCGCGCGATCGGGAAGGCGGCGAGTGCGTAGAACAGCCCGAAGGAGAAACCTGTCAGGATGCCTAGCTGGCCGTCATTCAGGCCGAGTTCCGCTTTGATGTCGTCCTGGAACAAGGTGAAGACTTGTCGGTCGATATAACTGACGGCTGCAACGGTCAGCAGCAGTGCCAGTGTCACATTGCGGCGCCACGGCACTACCAACGGCGTCGAAGCCTGTGGCTGCATCGCACCTCCGACAGCTTCGCTCATCTCTCTCTCCTGACCCGGGCGTTCGTGGATTTGCCGTATCGCCTCTTTCCGGCGCCAAACACGTTGACGGCCTGATCGCCGCTCTAGATAGATAACTTGGTTATATAACACAATCGACATGGTGCAGGCCGGAACATGCTTGGCTGCGCGCCTAGCAGGAGAGCGGATATGGACCTCAACATCGCCGGAAAGGTTGCGCTTGTGACAGGCGGCACGCAGGGCATCGGCTTCGCTTGCGCCCGAACCCTGCTGAACGAAGGGTGCAAGGTCGCCATTGCGTCGCGCACGCCCGCCAATGTCGAATCGGCGCTTGAAACCCTGAGATCCGGAGGCAGCGACGTGATCGGTGTCGCGGCCGACTGCACGACCAAGGTAGGCATAGCGCGCGTCGTTGCGGAAACGACCGGCAGCCTCGGACCGGTCGAAATCGCCATTTTCAATGTCGATTCGGGAACCAAGGGTGACTTCATGGACATCGACGATGAAGTCATGGATCTCGCCAACAAGAACAACCTGATGGCGTTCGGCTGGTTCGTCCGGGCGGTAGTGCCGTCGATGAAGCAGCAGCAATGGGGCCGCATTCTCACCATCGGCACCAATTCGGTAAAGGAACCGCATCGCGAACTCGCCCGCGCCGCGCAGAACGCCTATCGCGTCGGCGCGCTGGCGCTCTCCAAGACGCTATCGGCCGAGCTCGGCCCCGACGGAATTACCGTGAATACGCTCGGCACCGGCGCCATCGAGACCGATCAGTTCAAGCGCGTCTTCACGAAAATCGCCGAGGAACGCGGATCGACCTATGAAGAGCATATCGCCAATCGCGTGTCGCAATGGCCGGTCCGGAGAATGGGCCAGCCCGAGGACATGGCGAACGCGGCCGCGTTCCTCTGCTCCGATCTTGCCGGATTCATCACAGGACAGGTGCTTGTGGTCGACGGCGGCAACATCAAGTCGCTGCAGTAGAACACAGACCAAATGACCGCAAAGGACCACCCCATGACCGATGCCGTACTCACCGAAATCGAAGACGGCGTGATAGTCATCACGCTGAATCGCCCCGAAGCGAAAAACGCCGCCAACAAGGCCTTGGCCGAAGGCGTCGCCGCGGCGCTAGACCAGCTCGACGGAGACGATAGCCTGCGCGTCGGCATCATCACCGGCGCGGGCGGCACCTTCTGCTCGGGCATGGATCTCAAGGGTTTCCTCAAGGGCGAAACGCCTGTCGTCGAAGGCCGGGGCTTCGCCGGATTGACGATGGCGCCTCCGCGAAAACCACTGATCGCTGCAGTCGAGGGCTATGCCCTGGCCGGCGGCATGGAAGTAGCTCTGAGTTGCGACCTTATCGTCGCCCATGTGGACGCCAAGTTCGGCATTCCCGAGGTCAAGCGCGGTCTTGTGGCGGGCGCGGGCGGGCTGATCCGCCTGCCACGGCAAATTCCGCAACGGCTCGCCATGGAATATGCGCTCACCGGCGATTTCATTGATGCGCCGCGTGCGCACCAAATCGGGCTAATCAATCAGGTCACAGATGGAGCCGCGCTGGACGCGGCAAGGGATTTGGCCCGGCGCATCAACGAAAATGGCCCTCTAGCAGTACGCGTGTCAAAACGGATAGTCCAGCAGCAGGCAGCATGGTCGAACGAGGAAATGTGGGACGAACAGGCTGAATTGATGAAACCCGTATTCACTTCGAAAGACGCGCGAGAGGGTGCAGCCGCTTTTGCCGAGAAGCGCAAGCCCGAATGGACGGGTACCTGACCCCAGTTCGCTGTTGCCATGCGCGAAGGGCTCTGCCTAAGCGGGCGGCATGGCCGAACGTCCGGTGGAAACCATCGCCCGCGCAATCGAAGCGGAAGATCGCGTCGAGGCGTCCCGCTTGCTTGCGGCGGCAGGCCTGGCGCAAGGCTTGCCGGATTTTGCACGGTCCGCCGCCGGAAATCTCGCCGGCAAGCACGAAATCGGTGCCGTTATGGCCCGCGCGGCATGGCTGGAAGGCGATGCCGGCGCGGCCGCCAAGGCGTGGGGCTCGCTCGATGCAGGAAAGCTGGACCATGCGATGCATTTCGAGGCTGCGCAGGCGCATTGGCTCGCCGGGGCGCTCGATACCGCATTGTCCCATGCCGAAGCCGCGATTGCGCAATCGGACGATCTGCCGTTGCGCGATGCACGCCGTCTGAAATGGTTCGCAAGTTATCTCAAATCACTGCTTCAACGCGCCGAGGATGAAGATACTTTCGGCCACGCCGCCTTGCATGGCCGATGGCACTCGTTGCCGCCGGACAACCGCCCGGTCATTGCGCTGCTAGACTACAAGGCGCCGGATCTGCTCGCCGTCAGCGACAATATCGGCGATTTCATTCAGAGCGCCGCCGCGCTGCGCCATCTCGCCCGGCTCGACGGTGTCGAATGGAGCTTTGACTGCGAGGGCCTTGCCAAGCCATTGCAGCGGATGCAGCGAAGCTGGACCGTCGAACAGCGTATGTCGATCGGCAAGCCGGTGCACCTCGCCGTCGCCGACCGCGACGACCCGTTCAGCCTCGCGCTCCGCTTTCCCGGCCGCCCGGTGTGGACGATCCACAATGGCTGGTTCTTCCATAAATGTTTCGGCGCGCTGCGCGCAATGCCGGGGCCGGACAATCTCTATCCCCTGCTCGTCTCCTTTCACCTGTGGCGGCCGGGCGACCTGACCGACGAACTGCTCGACTGGTTGCGCCGGCACCAGCCGGTGGGTTGCCGCGACAAGGTCACGATGCGCTGGCTCTTGAACCAAGGAGTCGACGCCTTCTTCTCCGGCTGCCTCACCCTGACGCTGGCGACCGGTGGCAAGGCCGGCAAGCGCGAAGGCGATTATGATGTCGATCTGGACGAGGACACGCCGGACGGACGAACCACCATCGCGCACAAGATGCCGGAAACGCGCACACTGCCCTATGCCGAAAGCTTGGCGATCGCACTCGACCTGATCGACCAATATGCAGCGGCGAGAACGATCCGGACGAGCAGGCTCCATTGCGCCCTGCCGGCATGGGCGGTGGGAACGGCGGTCGACTTCCGCCTGCCCAATCCGGCCGACCGGCGGTTCGACGGCCTGGTCGATGCCGGCGATGCGGCACGCAAAGAACTCCGTAAGGCGATGGTCAGCCATGTCGGCTGGACGGTCAGGCAGATCGCATTGGGCAAGAAGCCGCGCTATGTGCGCGACGTCTGGGCCAAACGCTGGGCGGGTGCGGTCGAAGCGGCGCGCGAGGAAGTGTTCGGCGGGAACGCTCCGCCCACCATCGGCCTGGTGAGCGCCGCCATGCAAGACCTTCGGCCGGAGGAGCCCGTTACCATCGTCATGGCCTTCGATGAAAAATATCTCGACAAGGCCAAGGTCGCACTCCGCTCGGTGCGCGAAAATAGCATGGCGCCGATCCGGCTCGTGCTGCTCGTTCGCCGACTCGGCAAAGAGGAAGTCGCGTCGCTGGTCAATGCGATAGAGCCCGTCGAGACGCGCATATTGCCAATGGACGGCCGGATGAAAGGGGTCGAGGTCGAGCTGCTTCAACAGATCACGATTTCGACGATGGACCGGCTGTTCCTGGACGAAATTCTCCCCGACCTCGACCGGGTCGTCTATCTCGATTGCGACATCATCGTGAACGGCGATATCGCCGAGCTCGCCGGCTATGGACCTGGCGCTGCGGGAATCGCGGCCCGCCCTACCCCCAATCCCAATGTCCGCACCTTGGTCGAGATGTCCGAGCGGCGCGCGATGAAACTCGATGAAGGCGAAGCCCGCGCGTTGCGCGAATATGCGGCGCGGGCGCTCGACCTGCGGCAGAAAGGATTCAACGCAGGCGTGCTCGTCCTTTCTCTCGACCGGCTTCGCGAAAACGGAATGCTCGAACGGGCACGCGGTCTTGCCGAACGCTTCGGCCTGCACGACCAGGACGCGCTCAATCTCGCCGCGACCGGCGGCTATGCCGCGCTTCCCGATCGCTGGAACGCGATGCCGCATCTGGATTTCGACCCCGAACCGGCGATCGTTCACTGGGTCGGCGCGCGCAAGCCATGGATGAAACCAGCCGTCCGCCATCAGCATTTCTGGCACCGCTATGCCGACCTGCCGGACATCGGCAAGGCGCATTGGCGCAAGGCGGACTCCTACCGGCCCGATTGGGACGACCGCGCGAAGCTGGCCGCCAAATGGATTGCCCCCGGCACCAGCGTGCTCGATCTCGGATCGGGGGGCAGGCTGGCGCTGGGCCGGTATCTCGCCAGCGATTGCCGCTACCAGCCTGCCGACCTGCGCGCATGGACGCTGGAGGTCATCCCGATCGATCTCGACCGAGGCGATTTTCCCGACGGCCCCTACGATGCCGTCGCGATGCTGGGCCTGCTCGAATATCTGCAGGATCCCGCGGTCGTGTTGCGCCGCGCGTGCGAGGGCGGAAGCGCGGCGCTCATCACCAGCTTCTGCCATCCGCAGCCGGATGCCGATTGGGCATTCCGTCACAAGCGAGGCTGGATCAATGCGTTCGACGAATCCGAATTCGAAGCCATGCTGAACGAAGCGGGTTGGTCGATCGAGGAGAGGACGCTGCTCAAGGATAACGAAAATATCTGCGAGATGCTGTACCGTTGCGCGCCCGCCGAATGATCCGCTTCGCCATCCTTTCCATGCCGCGCACAGGATCGATGATGCTCGCGCGCCAGCTCGGCACCCACCCCGATGTCACCTGCTATCTGGCATTGTTCAGCCGCAACGAATTTCTCGTCGACGATCATGACGACACCGCCGCTCTGCGCGCCCGGCTCGGCGATCGGTGGCAGGACTGGGACAGCCGTCACACGGACCCCCACGCCTTTCTGTCGGCAATGACGGGCGCGACGCCGCAGACGAAAGCGGTCGGGCTCAAGCAGCATCTGAGCGGCCCGGAATCGGCGACCGAGGCGATGATCGGCGGTTGGGCCGACCGGCTGATCTTCCTGACGCGCCCGAATCATCTGGCGACCTATTCCTCGGCGAAGCTCGCCAATGAAGCGGGCTGGAAACAGCGCGAACCCGGTCAGCCGCAAGCCGTCGACACAATTCGGTTCGACGCGGATGATTTCGCGAAGCATGTCCGTAATCGCGAACGCCTGGACGCGAAATGGCGTGGGCGGATCATGGACGCCGGTGCGCTGGAGATCAGCTACACGCAGGCGCGCCGCCGCGAACCGATCGAGGAAATCTGGCGCTTCCTCGGCGTCGACCCCGCGCTCGGTGGCGAACCCGACATCCTTAAGAAAAATCCCGACGATCTCCTCGCCCGCTTCGACAATCCCGGCGAGGTCATGGCGTGGCTACGCGCCAATGACCGGATCGAATGGGCCGAACCCGAGCTGTGAGAACGGTTCGCAGGTGCAACCAAGCCCCATCCTTCGTGTTCATATCGTGACAGAAGGAGAAATTACCGATGGCCGACGAGAAGATTTTTGCCCGCCTCAAGGAAGATCACGAAAAACATCGCACGCTGCTCGATCAGATCGAGAAAACGCATGGCGACAGCGACGGGCGGGAGGAGCTATTCGAGCGGTTCCGTACCGAGGTGATGGCGCATGCCGCCGCCGAGGAAGAGACGCTTTACGCGACCATGCTCGAAAAACCGGACCTGCGCGAGGACGCGCAGCATTCGGTGTCCGAGCACAAGGAAATCGACGATTTTCTCGAGGAACTGACCGAGAAGGAGTTCTCCTCACCCGGCTGGCTACCGCGATTCAAGGAGATGAAGCACCGCTACCTCCATCATATCGACGAGGAGGAAGAGGACATGTTTCCCGCCGCCGCGAAGGATCTGAGCCAGACACAGGAAGAAAAGCTCGCCAGCAAGTTCGAACAGCGCAAGCCGAAGGAGCTGGAACGCGCCGCCGAGGCGGAATTCGACAGCCGCGAATAGCGCTTGCCGCCTGTCTCCCGATCGCTCACGATGCGATCGGGAGAAATCGGCGATGGACATGGCGATAGCGCATTTTCGGCAAGGCAGGCGCACGAGATTCGGGTTTCGGCTGGCCGGCCTTTCGATTTTCGGCGCGCTTGTCGCAGCGTGTACACCCGTGCCGCCCGTGACAGCCGGTTCTCAACCCGATCCGTTGATCATCGCCCATCGCGGCGCTTCCGCCGAGCGGCCCGAGCACACGCTTGCCGCCTACAGCCTCGCGATCGAGCAGGGCGCCGACTATATCGAGCCGGACCTGGTGATGACCCGCGACGGCGTGTTCGTCGCCCGGCATGAGAACGAGATTTCGGGCACGACGGATATCGCCGATCATCCCGAATTCGCCGACCGCCGCACGACCAAAGCGATCGATGGCGAAGAGGTCACCGGCTGGTTCACCGAGGATTTCACCCTCGCCGAATTGCGGACCCTGAGAGCACGCGAGCGGCTGCCCCAACTCCGCCCCGGCAATACCGAATATGATGGTCAGTTCCCCATCCCGACGCTCGACGAAATCATTGCGCTGGCCCAGGGCGCAAACCGCCCGGTCGGCATCATCCCGGAGATCAAGCACCCGTCCTATTTCCGCTCGATCGGCCTGCCGATGGAGGAGGCGCTGGTCGCGCAGCTGGAGGCGGCGGGATATGACGGGCCGGACGACCCCGTCTTCATTCAGAGCTTCGAAATCGGGCCGCTCGCCCGGCTCGACATATTGACCGACATTCGCCTCGTGCAGCTTATCGCGCCAAGCGGTTCACCGGCCGACGTTCCCGACACGAGCTACGCGCAGATGATCACGCCCGCCGGTCTCGAAGCCGTCGCCACCTATGCCGATGCGATCGGGCCCGAAAAGGGACTCGTCATCCCGCTCGACGATATGGGTGCGCTCGGCGACCCGACGATGCTTCTTTCCGACGCGCATCGGGCGGGGCTGCTGGTGATCCCATGGACCTTCCGCCCGGAAAATTATTTCCTGCCCGCCAACCTGCGCGGCCAGGCGGGGGAAGGGCCGCGTGTTCGTCGGCGCGGCGATGTTGCGAGCGAAATGCTGGTGTTTCTTCAGGCCGGTGTCGACGGGCTATTCACCGACGCGCCTGAAGAGGGCGTTTATGCCACCTATCTGTTCGAGCGGCCGCGGCTGATGCGCGAGCTGGAGGAAGAGGCCCGCCGCAACGGTGAGAATTAGCATGACCGTGCTCCTGCGAAGGCAGGAGCCCAGGGCAACAAGTGTTTCGGTTTATCGCTCTGGATTCCTGCCTGCGCAGGAATACTATTCGGCTGCGATCAACGTTTCGGCGCTGCCGAGATCGACCGAGACGAGGCGGCTTACGCCGCGTTCGATCATCGTCACCCCATAGAGGCGGTCCATCCGCGCCATCGTCACCGCGTTGTGCGTGACGATCAGGTAGCGGGTGTCGGTCTCCTGCGTCATCCGGTCGAGCAGTTCGCAGAAGCGTTCGATATTCGCATCGTCGAGCGGCGCGTCAACTTCGTCGAGCACGCAGATCGGCGCGGGGTTCGTCAGGAACAGCCCGAAGATCAGCGCGATCGCCGTCAGCGCCTGCTCGCCGCCCGACAGCAGCGTCAGCGAGGCGAGTTTCTTGCCCGGCGGCTGCGCCATGATTTCAAGGCCGGCTTCGAGCGGATCGTCCGAATCGACGAGTGCGAGATGCGCCTTGCCGCCTTGGAACAGCGTCGCGAAGAGCCGCTGAAAGTGCCGGTCAACCTCTTCGAAAGCGGTCAGCAGGCGGGCGCGGCCTTCGCGGTTGAGATTGCCGATCGAGCCGCGCAGCCGGTTGATCGCCTGCCCCAGCTCCTCGCGCTCAGCAAATGACGATTCGCGTTCGGTTTCAAGCTCTTCCAGCTCGTTCTCGGCAACGAGATTCACCGGGCCGATCCGCTCGCGATCGGCCTTCAGCTTGTCGAGCTTCGCCGATTCGCGCTCCGAGGCTTCGACATCGTCGGCCTCGAATTCGAACTTCGCGGGCAGCCCCATGGGCTGGGCAGAGAAGCGTTCGCTGGCGATCCGGCCCATTTCGCGCTGGCGGCTCTCGGCATTTTCGCGCCGTGCCTGCGCCCCGGCCCGCGTCTCGCGCACGCTCGCCAGCGCCTCGACGGCGTCGGCCGCGAGCCGCTCGGCCTCGGCGACCTTTTCCTCGGCTGCGCGTTCGTCGGCGCGCAGCGTTTCGGCCGTGGCATCGGCCTCCTCGCTCGCCTTCGCCAGTTCGGCGATCCGGCCGTCGAGCTGCTGCGGCGCATCGGCGAGCGAGGCCGCTTCCGCCTCAGCCTCTTCGGCCCGCTTCGTCATTTCCTGCACCCGCCGCGCGGCATCGCCGGCGCGCGCCTTCCAGCTCGCGGCCTCGGCCTTGGCCGATTCGAGCCGCGCCGCATCGGCGTCGATCGTCTGACCGATCGTCGCCGCCCGGGCGCGCGCTTCGGAAAGCACCGATCGCGCCTGTTCGTTCGCCGATTTCAGCCGCTCGACCGCGCCGTCGGTTTCGCTGCCATCGGGCAGCGCCGCAATCGCCTGCTCGGCCTCGGTCAGCACCGACTTCGCTTCGCTCACCTCGTCCGCCGAGCGCCGGGCGCGTTCGGACAGCCCCTCGCGCTGCGCCGCCAGCCGTTCGAGCGCGGCGTCCGACGCATCCTCTTCGCGAATCGCGTTGCGGAGCGATTCCTCCGCCCTGGCAACGCCGTCGCGGCCATCCTCGACCGCGGTGCGCGCCGATGTCAGGTCCGCCAGCGCCGCCGCGGCCCGCGCCGCCGCGCCTTCGACCGCCTCGCGCGCCGCCGGCAGCGCCGTCTCGATCTCGCGCAACCGGTTCGCGCGCTTCAGCCGTTCGGCCGCCGTCGCGCCCTCGTCCTGCGATACATAGCCGTCCCAGCGCCGAAGCTTGCCGTCGCGCGTGACGAGCCGCTGCCCGACCGCAAGTGCGACACCGCCGTCATCGCTATCGGCCACACCGATCTGCGCCAGCCGCCGCCGCAATTGCGAGGGCGCCTCGACATGATCGGCAAGGCATTCGAGGCCCGAAGGCAGCGCGGGATCGCCCTGCCCCGCCGCGCTGCCCGACCAGCGCCGCGCCGCATCGCCGCTCAACCCGGCTTCGAGATCCTCACCGAGCGCCGCGGCGAGAGCGACCTCGTAGCCCGGCGCCGCACGGACCTGGTCGAGCGCCTTGTCGCCGCTCGCATCGGCCATGGCCTGCTGCAGCGCGCGCATTTCGGATTCGAGCGCCGACAGCTCGGCCCGTGCCGCGCTGGTATCGCTTTCGGCCCGGTCGCGCGCTTCGGCGGCCTCGTCGCGCTTGCGCTCGGCCTGCGCGATCGCCTCGCGCAGCTGCTCGATCCGGCCCTCGGATTTCTCGCGGGCTTTGGCGGCGGCAGCGCGCTGCTCCTCCAGCGGCCTCGCATCGCCGATCTGATCGAGCTCGGCCGCAATCCGCGCCGCTTCGTCTTCGGCCCGCGCCAACCGCTGGCGCGCCGCATCGGCATTGGCCTCGGCCACACGCGCATCGGCCTGCTCGCTCGCCTGCGCAGCCAGCGCGCGGGCCATGGCAAGTTCGGCATCATTGGCGACACCCTCGGCCTCGCGTACCTTGCGGTCGGCCTCGGCACGCCTTTCGCCGGCACCGTCGAGCCGCGCAACGATCTCCGCCTGTTCGCCCTTGAGCCGCTTCAATGCATCCGCAGCATCTGAGGCCAGCGCATCCTCGCGCCCGCGATCATGATCCAGCGTCTCGCGCCGCTCGGCCAACTCCGCGATCCGCCGTTCGAGTGCCGCGCGTTCGTTTTTCAGTGCCGCCAGTTCATGACCGAGCTTCGTCGCCTCGTCGCGCGCGGCCTGCGCGGCATTGCGCTTCTCGGCCAACGTCTTCGCCGCCTCGGCCTGATAGACCGCCGCCGCCTGCTGCTTCTCCGCCGCTTCGCGCACAGCATTCTCGGCGGCTTCGGCCTGTTCCTGCGCCTCGCGCGCCGCCGCTTCGGCATCGCGCCAGCGCGAATAGATCAGCCGCGCCTCGCCGATTTCGATCGCTTCGCTGAGCCGCCGGTAGCGCCGCGCCTGGCTCGCCTGCCGTTTCAGCGCATTGGCGCGATTTTCCATATCGGCGAGCAGGTCGTCGAGACGCGAGAGATTGGTTTCGGTCGCGCGCAGCTTTTGCTCGGCATCCTTGCGGCGAACATGGAGGCCCGCAATCCCGGCCGCTTCTTCGAGCATCTGCCGCCGCTCATGCGGCTTGGCCGAGATGACCTGCCCGATCTTGCCCTGGCTGACGAGCGCGGGCGAATGCGCGCCGGTGGCGGCGTCGGCGAACAGCAGCGCCACATCCTTGGCGCGGACGTCGCGGCCGTTGACGCGATAGGCCGATCCCGCGCCCCGCTCGATCCGGCGGACGATCTCGACCTCGCTTTCCAACGTGACGGCGCCGTCGGCCTGGTCGCCCTCCTCCCGCTCGGCAAGGATAGTGACCTCGGCGAAATCGCGTGCGGGGCGGGCATCGGTGCCCGCGAAGATCACATCCTCCATGCCCGAACCGCGCATCGATTTAGGCGAGCTTTCGCCCATCGCCCAACGCAGCGCCTCGAGCACATTGGATTTGCCGCAGCCATTGGGGCCGACCACGCCGGTCAGCCCGGGCTCGATGCGGAGCTCGGTCGGGTCGACGAAGCTCTTGAAGCCGGTCAGCTTGAGCTTCCTGATCTTCACTTCGTCTCCACCCGTTCGAGCCCCCCGGCCATATGCGCTACTGCGTCATCTCGCGCAGCCTGGCTTCAAGCTGCGGCCAGTTCGAAACGCCCGACGCGACCTCGCCGTTGATCAGGAAGGTCGGTGTGCCCTGCAGATTATACTGTGCAATGGCGGCATCGCGCATCCCGACGAGCTCGTCGCGCAATTCCGTATTGGTCAGGCACTGACGCGCCTCCTGCTCGGGAACGCCAAGGCCGCCGATGAAGTCGATCAGCCCGCCCGCTTCGGCGACGATCGTGAAGGCTTCACCACTTTCGGCCGCCTGCGGCGTCAGACGCGCCTGCATTTCCGCCTGATCCGCCTGCCCGAGCGTCTCGCCGAACGTGTCCAGATTGGCGAACATGCGCTCGCTGCGCTGGAAGAAAGCGTCCTCGTTGCCGCAGCGCACGAGCAGCGCCATCGTCAGATCATAGGGATCGCGGACGAAGTTGCGCAGTTCGAAGCTGACATCGCCCGACGCGACGAATTCCTCGAGCCCGCCGGCGCTCTGTTCGGCGAAATCGCGGCAATGCGAGCAGGTCAGCGACGCGAATTCGACGACTTGGACCGCGGCATCGGGGTTACCCATCAGATAGCCGCCCTCCTCGGTCTTGGTGACTGTCTCCGCCCAGCCGCCATCTTCGGCTTCGACATTGGCGGTTTCCTCGTTCGCGGTGGCGCTTTCGCCGCCGCACGCGCCGAGACCCATGACGGCGACTGCCGCAGCGGCTGTCAGATAACGGTGTTTCACGTGATATTACTCCCTTGTGGCCGCGGGCCCGATATCGCCAAGGCGCTTGATCTGCAATGAACGACTGGGCCCGAAGGGCGATTTGTCCTCGCCGTTTTCGGCCGTGGCGACCGACGCCGCCAGCCCTTCGAGGCAGGCGCGCAATTCGGGATCGCCGATTTCGCTGAGCGATTCGCCCAGCTTCTGCGGCACTGGCTTCAGCGCTGCCGCGACAGGCCGCTTCTCGCTCGTCACCGCGACCTGCCCCTGCTGGATCGCGATCCGGGCAACGGCAGGATAGCCGAAAAAGCGGTTCACCCTTTCGATGATCTCAGGTTCGATATGCTGCATCATCGTCGCATGGGCGCCCGATACGGTGAGGCGCAGGACGCCGTTCGAGCGCTTTCCCGGCGGAAAGCGGATCGCCTCGGGCGCGGAAACGCGGGCATAACGCTCGCCGACAATCTCCGGCCAACGGCTGACGACAGCACTCTGGACGAAACCGAACCGGCGGAACGACGCGCGGCCGATTTCGGGCAGCATGTCGCCGATGGCGCGCGCACGGCGTTGGCGCGGCGCCTCCTCGCGCTTCTTCCTCGACGCCTTGGCGTCGGCAAAATTGCGTATTTCCGCCATCCGGGCGGTCATGCCATAGGGCCTGCATGGCTGCCACAAATCAGAGTCGAACGGTGTGGATAATGGGGCGAGAGCCTGATTTGCGCGCATGAACGCCCAAAACGTCCGAAAATCGCTGCTCGAATGGTATGATCGGAACGCCCGGCGCTTGCCGTGGCGCGCGCCGCCCGGTGATCCGCCACCCGATCCCTATCGCGTCTGGCTGTCGGAGATCATGCTGCAGCAGACGACAGTGGCGGCCGTAAAGCCGCGTTTCGCCGATTTTCTTGCCCGCTGGCCCG
>NZ_CAKZNF010000090.1 GCF_937129435.1 uncultured Parasphingopyxis sp.
ATCAGCCCCGATGGCTGCCGGCTGTGGGACATGGAATCGAACGAGAAGCTCGACAAGGACCGGTTCCGCCGCGATCTCGGCGGCGAGGTCGAGGCCTATCAGGAGGTCGCGCGCCGTCTCGGCCTGCTGCCCGAGGGCGAGCCGAACGAGGTGCTCGACCTCGAACAGCACCGGAAGAAGCGCGGAAAATAGCCTATTCCAGGCAGTTTCCAGGCAGTTGAATGCCCGATCAATTTGTCGTTGACTCTATTGGTTGAATGGTCAATCAAATGACCGAACGACCAACGGAGCCGCGTCATGAATGCCGATACCCGCAACAAGATCGTCGTCGCGGCGATGGAGCTGTTCTGGGAAAAGGGGTATAATTCGACCTCGATCGCGGACATTCTCAGCCGCACGCAGATCCATTCGGGCAGCCTCTATCATTTCTTCCCCGGCAAGCAGGACGTGCTCGTCGGCGTGCTCGAATTTTACCGCGACGGCATCAAGGAGAATTTGCTCGATTATGCCTGGCGCGACGTCGAGGATCCGATCGACCGCATCTTTGCACTGCTCAACGGCTATCGCACGCAACTGCTAGTGTCCGATTTCGCTCATGGCTGCCCGATCGGCAATCTGGCCCTCGAAATCGCCGAGCCCGATCCGCGCGTTCGCGAGCTGATCGCGACCAATTTCAACAACTGGACCGCCGCGATCGGCCAGTGCCTCGCCGATGCCGGGGATCGCCTGCCAGGCGACACCGACCGGCAGGCGCTGTCCGAATTCATCCTGACGACGATGGAAGGCGCGATCATGCAGTGCCGCGCCCAGCGCGACATCGGTTATTTCGACCGCAGCGTCTCCGTCCTGCGCGACCATATCGACATGCTGTGCGCGCGGGCGGCACGCGGTGCCGACGAGACGGTTCACTAGAGGGGGAGAGTTCGACCATGGAAATGAATTATCTGGCGGTGATCGCCGCGGCGGTTTCGGCATTCGTGCTTGGCGGGCTCTGGTACGGCCCGCTGTTCGGCAAGGCCTGGCAAAAGGCCGCCGGCGTCAGCGACGAACCAGCGCAATCGGGTTCGCCAGCGATCATTTTTGGCGGTTCGCTTATCCTTTCGCTGGTCGCCGCCTTTGTCTTCGCGATGTTCCTCGGCCCGGCACCCGAACTGAATTTTGCCCTCGGTGCGGGCGCATCGGCCGGATTGTGCTGGGTCGCGGCCGCGATCGGCATCATCTATCTCTTCGAACGCAGGCCGTTGTCGCACTTTCTTATCAACGGCGGCTATGTGACTCTGCAATTTACGCTTTACGGGCTGATCCTCGGTCTCTGGCACTAGGCGATCAATTATCGAACCCGCGTCATTGCGAGCGCAGCGAAGCAATCCAGAGTCAAACAGAACAGCGCCAGCCGCTCTGGATTGCCGCGTCGCTTCGCTCCTCGCAATGACGGCGTGCGAACAGCATCTCCCGCCCCCGGCAATCTCTTTTCAATCTCTTTGGTTTACGCGCCTTTAACCAATCACGGCCTATCGCCGCTTCGAGTTCGACCGATCCTCGAAGGGACGATAACCGATGCGTACCGCTCTTGCCTTGCTTGCCGTTTCCACCTGCCTGACTGCCTGCGGCGGCGGCAGCGGCGCCGGACCGACATTCGCCGGCAGCACTCCGCCTCCGGCCACTGGCGGTGGCAACGACGGCACCGGGCACAGCTTCGTCGATCCGACCGAGACACGCACCTATCAGGGCATCGGCGGCGCGCAGAGCTACAGCTATCTCGTCGAGATCGGTGTTGATCCGGACAATGGCACGTTCATTGGCGATTCCACCGGCCATCAGGCGCAGACCTATGCCGGCAACGCCTCAACGGCGCGCAATTCGAACATTCAGATCACCTATGATCCGCGCGGTTCGCTCTACACGCTGCGGATCGCCGATCCGGCGTCCGGCTCGAACGTGCGCACCGCGTTCCAGGATCCGGCCGCCCGCACCGATTTCGGCGGGGCCGTCGAGCCGCAATGGGGCGTTCCCGATCTGGGCTTCCAGAACGTCACGATCTTCGAAGCGGGCGATGGCGATCCGATCTCGCCCTATCGCCGCAGCGGCAGCGGCTCTGTCCAGGTCGGCCGCAACGATCTGCCGTCGCTCGGCTCGCCGGGCAGCAGCTTTCAGGCGGTCTCTTACTTCTTCCAGAATCCGGGCAGCGGGACCGACTATGTCACCTTCGCCGGCTTCCTGCGGAACGCTTACAATTATTCTCAGATCACCAACGACGACGGCAGCATCGTCTACCAGGTCAATCACGAATTGACCCGCGGCGCCTTCGCCTTTGGCGAGCGCACGGCGAACCAGGATGTGCCGACCACCGGCGTGTTCGATTTCTCGGGCAACATGCTCGCCTCGATGCTCAACAACCCGACGCTCGACGGCGAGAATGGCCAGCGGCTTCCCAGCTTCTACCAGTGGATCGAGGGCACGGCCGACTTCACGGTCGATTTCGCCAATGACGAGGTGCGCGACATTCTGTTCGCCGGTACGGTCACCGATCCGCAGGTCGATGCGCTGACGCAGATCGGCGACAATTTCGATCCGAACATGATCTACGCCTTCGTGCCCGGCGGCTCGCGCTTCGAGGCGGCGGGCGAAGCATCGATCGACCTTGTCAACGCTGGCGGTTTCCTCGGCGCGATTACCTCGGCCCGGTTCCTGGCGCAGAATGGCAATAATTTTGCCGACGGATCGACGGTTCAGAACCTGCTGATCGAAGGATCGAGCATCGACGGCGCGTTCTTCGGCCCGAACGGCGAAGAACTGGGCGGCGGTTTCCGCATCGTCGGCGGCGTTCCCGATGAACGCATCGACATCCTCGGCACCTTTACCGCCGGCCGCGACTGACGCGGCGACGTGCCGAAGACGGAGCGGCACCGCATGAAAATCATCACCACGTTGATGCTGCCGCTGGCAGCGCTGGCGGGCCTTGCCGCGCCCGCCGCCGCACAAAGCACGCCCGAATGCGATGCCGAAGGCTGCACGGTCCAACTGACCGCCGATGGCATGATCGAATCGGCCGGGCGGCTAATCGAAGCCGGACGGCTCGACGAGGCGCAGCAGGTGCTCGCGGCGCTCGATCATTCGCCGGAACGCGCCGTACAGCGGCATCTGATGCTTGGACATGTCGCGATGGGACGCGGCAATGTCGACCTCGCCATCGCCGAATTCCGCAACGTGCTGGAGCGCGATCCGCAACAGACCCGCGCCCGGCTGGAACTGGGCCGCGCGCTGCTGATGACAGGCCGTGCACAGGCCGCCGATCATCATTTCCGCCTCGCCGAACAGGCCGACGACCTGCCCGACGAGCTCGCCCGCATGGTGCGCGGCATTCGCGGCGTCATCCGGGACCAGCGCGGCTGGCGCCTCGATATCGATGTCGGCCTGGCGCCCGATACCAACATCAACAATGCAACCGATGTCGAACGCATTGACCTCGTCGCCGGGCCGCTGACGCTTCCCGTAACGCTCGGCGAGAATTCGCGCGCGCAATCGGGCGTCGGCCAGACCGCCGCGATTTCGGGCGGTATCGAGATCGGCCTTAACCGGTCGATCGCGCTAAACGTCGATGCCGATGCGCGGATGATCAATTATTCGGGCGGCGATTTCGACGATCTGTCGGGCACGCTCGCCATCGGCCCCGAAATCCGGTTCAACGATCGCAACCGGCTGACCGTGCAGGCGACGGCGGCGCAACGCTTCTACGGCTGGGACGATGCCCAGCGCAGCTTCGGCCTGCGCGCCGATTTCCAGCGGACGCTGAACCGCGGCGCGCGGCTCGGCCTCGCTATCGACGGGCGGCGGCTCGATTCGGGGTTCGGCGAACAATTTTCCGGCTGGCAGGCGGGCATTTACGGCAGCTACGAACAGGTCTTCAACGCATCGCTCGTCGGCTCGGCCACGATCTTCGCGCGCCGCGATGCTCTGCGCTCCGAAGCTTATTCGAATTATGAAATCGGCGGCCGGATCGGCGTCGGCGGCGAACTGCCGCTCGGCATCAACGCCAGCGTCGCAGGCGGCGTCTCACGCGCCATGTATGACGGCCCCATACCGCTCTTCTCCACCGAAGCCCGGCAGGACTGGCGGCTGAACGGGCAGGTATCGCTCGGCCTGCGGAGCCTGCGCGTGCTCGGCTTCTCACCCTCCGTGACCTATGGATACAGCCTCAACGACAGCTCGGTCGATCTTTACGAAAGCGACCGGCACCGCGTGCAATTCTCGCTGAAGCGCTATTTCTGAGGCGGATTAGCCGCGCAGCTTCGTGCCGCAGATGATGCCGAAGACGAAGGTGGCCAGCAGCGCCAGCTGCACCATGCCGTCCGGGTCGCGATAGCCGAGCACCTGGTCGCCATAGGCGAACACCCCGATGAACATGCTCAATGCCAGCATCACCATGATGCGCCTCCCCGCAAAATCGCCGCTCGTACATCGCGGCATCGCAACCATGACAGCATTTCCTTGGAGCCGCTTTAACGAACGCTGTTAAGGAAACCTCTTCACGGCTGGCCACAGCCCAGCGTACCCTCCCCTTGCGAAATTGCCGCATTGCAACCATAGAGCGCGCGAACGCTCCCCCGTCAGGACAAGCGCCATGAAAACCCGCATCCACGTCACCCTGAAAAACGGCGTCCTCGACCCGCAGGGCAAGGCTATTCACCACGCGCTCGAATCGCTCGGCTTTGACGGCGTCAACGATGTTCGTCAGGGAAAGCTGATCGAACTCGATCTCGCCGACGGGACGAGCGAGGCCGAGATCGAGGAAATGTGCCGCAAGCTGCTCGCCAACACGGTGATCGAGAATTTCGAGATCCTCGAAAGCAACGCGGCATGAAGAGCGCGGTCATCGTCTTTCCCGGTTCCAATTGCGACCGCGACATGGCGGTGGCGCTCGAACAGGTGACCGGCGAGGCTCCGGCGATGGTATGGCACCGCGAGACCGAACTGCCCGAGGGGCTCGGCCTGATCGCCGTTCCGGGCGGCTTTTCCTATGGCGACTATCTGCGCTGCGGCGCGATCGGCGGCAATTCGCCGATCATGCGCGAGGTGACGGCGGCGGCCGAGCGCGGCGTTCCCGTACTCGGCGTGTGCAACGGCTTTCAGATCCTGACCGAGGTCGGGCTGCTGCCGGGCGCGCTGCTCCGCAATGCCGGCATCCGCTTCGTCTGCCGTGACGTACCGCTGACCGTCGCATCGAGCCAGACCGCCTTTACCAGCCGCTACGACGCGGATGAGGAGATCGTCATCCCCGTTGCCCATCACGACGGCAATTATTTCGCCGATGACGATACGCTCGACCGGCTCGAAGGCGAAGGGCGCGTCGCCTTCCGCTATGCCGAGGACGTCAACGGATCGGCCCGCGCGATTGCGGGTATCGTCAACGAGGCGGGCAATGTGCTGGGCATGATGCCGCACCCCGAACGCATGGTCGAGCCGGCCCATGGCGGGACCGACGGGCGCAAGCTGTTCGAAGGGCTGGTCGAAGCGATCGCCTAACGCGAATTTTCCCCTCCCGCTCGCGGGAGGGACCCACCACAATCGCTCGAAGCTATCACTTCTCGCGCCCACCCCCAGCCCCTCCCGCAAGCGGGAGGGGAGAAGGATCAGCGACGAAGAACCGGCGTAAATCGCGCCAGCAGCAAAATCGCCGTCGGCCAGAACAGTGTATTCCAGATGTCGTGCCAATTGGCCGGATAATCCTGCGGCGCGGCGATGGCTGCTGTGTCGTAGATATCCCATGCCTCACCCGCCAGCGCGGCGAGCAGCACCGCCAGCCACGGCCTGAAATCGCGTAGCGGCAGGCGGAAAAGCGCCGCTGTACCGAGATAGACGATCATCCCGACATAGATGTGCAGCGCGTCCTTCGAGAGGCCGAGCGTATAAACCAGCCAGATCTTCGTATCCTGAAAGGCGCTCACAATTTTGTGCGGAAAGGTGTGAAGCCGGTATGCTCGTCGTAAATGTCGAGCCCCTCGCGACGCTTCAGCCAGCCGACGACCGCGTAGGTGACAGGCGTCAACACCGCCTCCCAAAGCACCTTGAGCGCCCAGTTGGTGATCATCACGGCGATGACCTGTTCGGTCTCCCATACGCCCCAAAAGGCGAGCGGATAGAAGATCAGGCTGTCTACGCCCTGCCCCACCACCGTCGATCCGATCGTCCGCGTCCACAGATGCTTGCCGTTGGTCCACACCTTCATCTTCGCCATGACGTAGCTGTTGACGAACTCGCCCGCCCAGAAGGCGGCGATCGAGGCGAAGACGATGCGCGGGACCTGTCCGAACACGCTTTCATAGGCCGCCTGCCCGTCCCAGCCGTCCGCCGGCGGCAGCGAGACGACGACCCAGCTCATGAACGCCATGAAGTGCATCGCCGCGAAACCGGCCCATATGACCCGCCGCGCCCGGGCATAGCCGTACACTTCCGTCAGGATGTCGCCGATGACATAGCCGAGCGGGAAGAAGAGGATGCCCGCGCCATAGACCCATTGTTCGCCGCCGATGGTCACGAAGGTGGGCTTGGCCGCGCCCAGAACGTTGGAAAGCAGCAGGACCGTAACGAAAGCTGCCATCACGAAATCGAAATAGCGCATCGGCCGGGCGCCCAGCTCAGCCGCGTCGATCCGTTCGATACCCCCGCTCATGCGACCGGTTCTGCCCCATGCGGCGCTTGCAATCCAGCGCGTTTTGGCGTGAAAGCGCGCCCATGTATTCGATCTTCACCTCGATGAAGGTGTTCAGCGACCCCTGGGTCGGCCATCCGGGTCTCAATCGGCGCGGCATGCACACCAAAAGGGTCAAGGCGGCGATGGCGGTTGCGAGATTTCGCCGCGCCCAGACGGTTCGCGTTCGTGACGCGGACGAACAGCATCTCCTCGATCACGGCTTCGTGGCCATCCCCGGTTTCCTGCCGCAAGACGAGTTCGCCGCTTTGAAGGCGGAGGCCCATGCGTCCGCCGAGGCTGCCGACCGGGCGACGCCGCTGCCTGAAAAGCCCGAAGTCTGGGGCTTCGGCGATGCCGACCGCCACGAATGGGGCTTCGACCGGTTCGACGGGTCGACGCTCAACCGGTTCATCGCGCCCGGCCCCATCGCCGCCGCCTTCCCGCGAAACACCCGCTTCAAGCGTCTGGCCCGGCTCGTCACCGGCAAGGCGATGCGCGCCAAGCGCAACTGGCTCTACCAGACGGTCAATGGTGACGAGACGGAAATCCACGATATCCAGCGCGAATTCCACCGCGACACCTTCTTCAACGCGATGAAATACTGGTTCTTCATCGATCCGGTGCGCGAGGAAGACGGCCCCTTCGTCTACGTCCCCGGCAGCCACCAGCTGACCGATGCGCGAATCGCCTGGGAGCAGGCCAAGGCCGATGCCGCGGTCGAAGCCCGGCTGCAGGAGGACCGCAAGGGCATGACGGGCTCCTTCCGGATCGAGGAGGGCGAACTCGCCGATCTGGGCCTGCCCCCGCCCCGCACCTTTCCGGTCCCCGAAAACACCCTGATCGTCGCCAATGTGTTCGGCTTCCACCGCCGCGGCGACGCCGTCCCCGGCACACGGCGCCTGTCGCTCTACGGCAACCACCGCCCGCAGCCTTTCCTTCCCTTCGGCAGCTAGCTAGAGGAGCGGCGGACCAACGTCCAAGCGCGCCCTTAGCTCAGCTGGATAGAGCACGAGACTTCTAATCTTGAGGCCGCAGGTTCGAATCCTGCAGGGCGCGCCATTTCCGCAGGTTTGTAGCTTCTCCACCCTTTCTTAGCTATATTCTGGCATAGCTTTTGGCGGTTTTGGGCCGCTTTCCAACGGATCAAGCCACAGTTTTTGGACGCTAGCGCCCGGATGGGCCGGAGCAGGAATGAAGATATTCATCGTCTTCGGTACGCGGCCGGAGGCCATCAAGATGGCGCCGGTCGTCAAGGCGTTTCGCGGCGATCCGGCGTTCGAGACGGTCGTGTGCGTCACCGGACAGCATCGGCAGATGCTCGACCAGGTGCTGGGCCTGTTCGGGATCTTGCCCGATATCGACCTTTCAATCATGAAGCCCGGACAGAGCCTGACCGACGTCACCGTCGCGACTCTGCAGGGCCTCGAACCGTATTTCGACGATCACCGTCCCGATGCCGTGCTCGTCCATGGCGACACGACGACGGCCATGGCGACGGCGCTTGCCGCTTTTTACGCCCAAATCCCAGTCGGCCATGTCGAGGCGGGATTGCGGACCGGCGACCTGACGGCGCCCTGGCCCGAGGAGATGAACCGGCGGTCGATCGACATGGTCTCGCGCTGGCTGTTTGCGCCGACCGATGTGTCCCGCGACGCGCTGCTTTCGGAAAAGGTACCCGCAGAACAGATTTTCGTCACCGGCAACACCGTGATCGACGCGCTGTTGTCGGTCGCCGAACGGATTCGCGGCGATGCCGAACGGGCCGACGCTTTCGCGAGCCAGTTCGATTTCCTCGATCGCTCCAAACGCCTGATCGTCGTCACCGGCCATCGGCGCGAAAATTTCGATGGCGGGCTCGAACGGATGTGCGGCGCGCTCTTGCAGCTTGCGGCCCGCGGCGACGTGGAGATCGTCTATCCCGTCCATCTCAACCAGAACGTCCAGCGCGCGGCCAATGCCGTGCTCGCGGACACCGAATCGGTGCACCTGATCGAACCGCAGGATTATCTCCCCTTCGTCTACCTGATGGATCGGGCTCATCTGATCATCTCCGATTCTGGAGGTATCCAGGAAGAAGCCCCGTCGCTCGGCAAGCCCGTTCTCGTCACGCGCGACGTCACCGAACGGCCCGAGGCGATCGCGGCCGGCACCTGCCGCCTTGTCGGGACCGATCCCGGCAGGATTGTCGCAGAAGCGACAAGACTTCTGGACGACGAAGCGGAATATCAACGAGTCAGCGCTATCGCCAACCCTTATGGCGACGGCCGGGCGGCTGAACGTATCGTAGAGGCAATGAAGAATGCTTGTTGAACGCAACCGTGAATTTTCGACCGTCTGCGTCGTCGGCCTCGGCTATATCGGGCTACCGACCGCGGCGACGCTTGCGAGTGCAGGTTTCGAGGTCAAGGGCATCGACGTCGCCGAACATATCGTCGAAGAGTTGAACGAGGGGCGCGCGCATTTCTCCGAGCCCGATCTCGACATGCTCGTGCGCGGCGCGGTCTCCAGCGGGCGGCTTACCGCCTATACCGAACCGCAGGCCGCCGACGCGTTCATCATCACCGTGCCCACGCCGATCCGGGACGATAAATCGCCGGACATGTCCTATGTCGAAGCCGCGACCCGTGCCGTCGCTCCCGTCCTGCAGCCCGGCAATCTCATCATCCTTGAATCGACGAGTCCGCTCGGCGCGACCGAAGACATGGCCGGGATCATCCGCGAATTGCGCGAGGATCTAGTTGATGGCGAAGAGCTGTCGGTCTCTCTCGCCTATTGTCCCGAGCGTATCCTGCCGGGACAGATGGTCCGCGAACTTGTCGAGAATGACCGTATCGTCGGCGGCATCACCCCGCATGACGCCAGGCGGGCCGGCCAACTTTACGAGAGCATCGTGCGCGGCGAGATTCACATGACCGATGCGAAGACGGCGGAACTCGTGAAGCTGATAGAAAACGCCTATCGCGACGTGAATATCGCCTTCGCAAACGAAGTCGCCAATGTCGCCGAGGCGCACGGGCTCAATCCCTGGGAGGCAATCGGGCTCGCCAACCGCCATCCGCGCGTCAACATCCTCAATCCCGGCCCCGGCGTCGGCGGGCATTGCATCGCCGTCGATCCGTGGTTCCTGATCTCAGCCGATCCCGACAAGGCAAAGTTGATGGCCGAGGCCCGCCGGGTGAACGATGGGCGGCCAGAGGCGGTCGTGGCGAAAATCAAGAAGGCGTGCCGGGAACACGGCACCGACAAAGTCGCGTGCATGGGCCTCGCCTTCAAACCCGATGTCGACGATCTGCGCGAAAGCCCCGCCGTCGATATCGCGATCGCGCTGGCGAAGGACGGATTCGAGGTCTACGCGGTCGAGCCGCATGTAAACGCACTGCCGGAAAAACTCTGGCGCTACGACAATATCCGCCTTGCGGGACTTGACGAGTCGCTGGCCAAGGTCGGCGTCGTTGCTCTTCTCGTCGCGCACAAGGCGTTCGTAAAACGCGCGTCCGACATCAAGGACAAGCATGTCATCGACGCGGTCGGCCTTTGGGGCGGCACGCGGTAAGCTACCCCCGGAATCCGGGCCGGCGGCTTAGCGGCTTCGCAAAAGGCGCGAGACGATACCGCGATTTTCGTCGCCCTGCCCCGCTTTCTCGCCCAGATTGGCAAAGCCATTCTCGATTGCCGCGAGTTCGGCGCGGATCTCGTTCAGCTGCGGTCCCGTCACATGGTCTCGATCGAGCCGGACGAGGTTCTGTTTCGCCTTTTTGAGATACATGATCAGCTGCGCCGCGCCAATTTCAGTGTCGGCATCGGCGCGCAGGCGGTTGGCGAGGCGTGTCAGTCGCGCCGCTGCTTCTTCGGCATTGGCGATCTCGCCCAGGAAGCGGAGCAGCTTGTCGCCTAGCGGGCGATCGACAGGTTTGTTTTCGCCCGCCTGTTGCTCTTCGACATAGCCCTTTTCCTCACCCAGCGAACGCATGCCCCAATGGACATATTCGAAAGGCGCCGGTCTGCTGAACGGGAAATAGCGTTCGAGCGGCGCATCGAGCGTTTCGCGCGCATGGATCAGCGCGAAGCCGGCTCTGGTCCATAGGTCGACGATGAGGCGGTTCTCGAAGGCCGACAATTCGCGGTGCATGGCGACGAATATGTCCTCCAGGCTTGCAATCGCCTCGAAATCGCCGGGCGTTCCGGCATAGCGCAGATAGTCCTCCGCCAAAGCCAGTTGCGCCAGCTCGCGATCGATGTCCTCGGCTGCTTCGAACCGGTAGGCGGCGACGATTTCCTCGGTCGGCAGGCCGAGATGATCGACATGGTCGCGCAGCTTCAACCGGCGGTTGATCCAGCTATAGTCGAGCTTGAGATCGGGCGCGAGTTGGAGCGCAGCTTCGATATATTCGATATCGCGGGCACTCAGCGAAGCGTCGAGCACCGCGACCGAAACGGCATCGAACCCGCCGAATTTCGCTCGGTCAACCGCCGCCAGCTCGCGCATGCTGGCGAGGCGGCGGTTGCCGTTGACGACCACGCCGGTCGCCGTGACGAGCAATGGTTCTGTCTGGATTCCGCGCTGCTCTAGCTCGGCAAAAATCGGCCCGTCGGGTTCTTTCGCCTTGGCCACGAGCAGTTCGTGGATCAGTTCCTGTTCCTCGGCATCGTCGCGTTGTTGCCGTGTCTGGCCGCGCGCGACCATTTCCGAGAAAATCCGCCCATTGTCCGCGCGATAGACGAGCAGGCCGGTGTCGACCGTCGCGATCGGCGCCTCGAGATAGCCGTCGCGATATACGACGTGCTGGGTGTGGCCGGAGGCTGCGGCAACGGCCTCGGCGATGGCACCCCGCCGCTCCTCGGCCGGTGGCGGGGCGGGCGGATGATATTGAAGTTCAAGCATATCGTCCGATGTAGGGGCGCGCCGCTGGGGACGCCAGCCTCGAATGATTGGGCCAGCGAAGACCGTCAGGCGTCGATACTCGTCCCGACGGCCGCGTGGACCAGCCCGCCATCGACGGTGATTGTATCGCCGATCACATAGTCGCCGGCGCGGCTCGCGAGATAAATGGCGGCGGCGGCCATGTCTTCGGGTTCGCCGATCCGCCGCGCCGGGATGCCCTTGGCCACCGTATCGCCATGGTCGCGGGCGGCACGGTTCATGTCGGATTCGAAGGCGCCGGGCGCGATCGCGGTGACGATGATGTTGTCGCGGATCAGCCGCGCCGCGAGCCGCTTCGTCAGATACAGGATCGACGATTTGGACGCGTGATAGCTATAGGTATCCCAAGGGTTGAGCCGCATCCCGTCGATCGAGCCGATATTGATGACCTTGGCCGGCCGCTCGGGCGAGGCGGCATTCTTGAGCAGACCGTGAAGCGCCTGGGTCAGGAAGAAAGGCGATTTGACGTTGATGTCCATCACCTTGTCCCAGCCGGCTTCGGAGAATTCCTCGAACGGCTCGCCCCAGGCTGCACCGGCATTGTTGATCAGGATGTCGAGCTTGTCTTCGCGCTCGGCGATCTGACCCGCGAGCGCCTTGCAATTCTCGACCGTCGACAAGTCCATCGGAATGCCGACGATGCGATCGCCGAATTCCGCGACCGTCGCCTCGACCTGGTCGACCTTGCGCGCGGTGATGTAGATACGCTCGCAGCCGGCATCGAGAAAGCCCTCGACGAACATCTTGCCGATACCGCGCGATCCGCCCGTGATCAGCGCCGTACGGCCTTCGAGCGAAAACAGTGCCTTGGTGTCCATTTGAAGTTTCTCCTAGATAGTCGTCATTGCGAGGAGGCCCGAACTTGTTTCGGGGCGACGCGGCAATCCAGAGCCGCAAGCGTCTTCCTGAGTGGCTCTGGATTGCTTCGCTGCGCTCGCAATGACGGTAAAATCAGCCCCCTGCCTTGATCGTTTCGCGCGCGATGATCGTGCGCTGGATTTCGCTCGTGCCCTCGTAAATCCGGAACAGCCGCACGTCGCGATAGAAGCGTTCGATGCCATAGTCGGCGATGTAGCCGGCACCGCCATGCACCTGCACGGCGCGATCGGCGACGCGGCCGACCATCTCCGACGCCGTCAGCTTCGCCGCCGCGCAATCGAGCGTGATGTTCTCGCCCGCATCGCGTTTTTTCGCCGTCTGCTCGACGAGCGCGCGGGCGGCCATGCACTCGGCCTTGCTGTCGGCGATCATCGCCTGGATCAGCTGGAACTCGGCGATCGGCTTTCCGAACTGCTTCCGCTCGGTGGCATAGGACACCATCTCCTCGATCAGCCGCTCGGCCGCGCCGACGCACACGCCGGCGATATGGAGCCGGCCGCGATCGAGCACGCGCATCGCGACCTTGAACCCCTCGCCTTCCTCGCCGAGCCGGTTGGCGACGGGCACTTCGACATCGTCGAAATTGACGTCGCAGACATGCGCGCCCTGCTGACCCATCTTCTTCTCGTGCGGCGCAACGCTGAGGCCCGGAAGGTCGCGCGGGACGAGGAAGCTGGTGACGCCGCGCGCCCCCTCCCCGCCCGTCCGCGCCATAACGGTGAACAGGTCGGCCTTGTCGGCATTGGTGATGTAGCGCTTGGTGCCGTTCAATCGGTAGACACCCTTCGCCTCGTCGAGCTCGGCGCGCGTCTTCACCGATCCCGCGTCGGAACCGACATCGGGTTCGGTCAGCGCGAAACTGGTGATGATTTCCCCGCTAGCGATCTTCGGCAGCCATTCGGCCTTCTGCTCGTCGGTCCCCGACATGACGAGGCCCTGGCTGCCGATGCCGACATTGGTGCCGAAGGTCGATCGCATTGCCGGCGACGTGTGGCCGAGCGCGATGGCAACGCCGATCTCCTCGGCCATATTGAGGCCGAGCCCGCCATATTCCTCGGGAATAGACAGGCCGAACAGGCCGAGATCCTTCATTCCCTGGACAAGGTCGTCCGGGATTTCGTCAGTCTCGGCGACCTCGCCCTCGCGCGGGCGAAGAGTCTCGTTGACGAACCGCTCGATCGTTTCGAGGAGTTGGGTGTAGGTTTCGGGGTCTAGAGCCATCTCAATTCCTATTCGTCATGCTGAACTCGTTTCAGCATCCACTCATCCGCCAAAGCCGTCCGTCCACGTCGAAGGGTGGATCCTGAAACAAGTTCAGGATGACGGCCTGCCGGGGCCGTCAGTATCCGTTCATCTCGGCCACGAGATTGGCGTGGTAATTGGCATCGCCCATGAACTCGGCCAGCGAACGATCGCGCTTCATATAGAGGCCGATGTCATATTCGTCGGTCATGCCGATGCCGCCGTGCATCTGCACACCTTCGCGCACGGCGAGACCCGCGGCCTGCCCGGCCTTGGCCTTGGCGACCGACACCATAAGCGGGGCGCCATCATCGCCCTCGTCGAGAAGCTGCTGCGCCTTCATCACGGCGGCGCGGGCGATTTCCATTTCGCTGTATAGATGCGCGGCGCGATGCTGGAGCGCCTGGAAGCTCCCGATCAGCTGGCCGAACTGCTTGCGCTCTTTCAGATAATTGACGGTCATATCCATTGCGCCCGAACCGACGCCGATCATTTCGGCGGCGGCGCCGGTCTGCCCGGCATGGATGACCTTGGTGAGCACATCCCATCCCTGATCGACCTCGCCGATCACGGCATCGGCGGTGACTTCGACATTGTCGAGTTCGACATGCGCGGCCATCGCGCTGTCGACGAGCCGCGCGGATTCAGCCGACAAGCCGGCCGCGTCCCTGTCGACCGCGAACAGCGTGATCCCGGCGGTCTCGTCCTCGCTGCCGCCGGTGCGCGCGGCGACGATCAGCATATCGGCCGATCCGCCCTGCACGACGAACTGCTTCTTGCCGTTGAGCTTGAAGCCGTTGCCCGAACGCTCGGCCCTGGTGGCGATGCGCGAGGGACGGAACTTGGCGCTCTCGTCGAGCGCCAATGCCAGCACCGTATCGCCCGAGATGATGCCCGGCAGATATTTCGCCTTCGTCTCGTCTCCCGCATGTTTGAGCGCTGTGACGCCGACAACCGCGGTCGTCAGAAATGGCGAGGGCGTGAGGTTGCGGCCGATTTCCTCGAGCACGATGCCCGCCTCCGCATGGCCCATGCC
>NZ_CAKZNF010000091.1 GCF_937129435.1 uncultured Parasphingopyxis sp.
CGGCACGGGGAGGTGGCAGCCCGAAGGGCTGACGGAGGGGGCTGTCCTCTTGCGGCGCGCTTTGAGGCGGGCGCCCCTCCACCATGCTTCGCATGGTCCCCCTCCCCGTGCCGGGGAGGAATTAGTCAGCGTAGAGCGGTTCGAAGCTGAAGACCCAAGGCGTTTCGGTGTCGACGCCCACGCGTACGGCGCGAATTTCGGGCGCACCGTAAACCTGCAGTCGGGTGATATTGCCATAGAGCGGCGCCTCGCCTTCGCCGCGATCGACAAGGAAGGGGCGGTCTATCGTGAACTCGTGAAAATCGCCGTTGATCAGCAGCACCGGCTTGCCGAAGCGCGCGGCATAGTCGCGGATGGCGAGGACGATCCAGCCATAGGGTCCCGTTCGCCCGCCGCGGATCGCCTGGCCGGTGAAGCTGTCACCCTCCTCGCCGGTGAACATGCCGGCATGGAGCGCGATGACGATGGCGGGGGCATCGTTTGCCATGGCCTGTGCGAACGTTTCGGCGATCCAGGCGACATTGGCGCGGTTGCGGCGCTGGGCGGCACTGGCCCGCGCCTCGTCATTGATCAGGAAGTCGTTGTCCGACCCGGGTACATGGACGGTCGCGAAGACGACGCCGTCGTGAGTCCAGCGCGCATTCTCGACCATCTCGGGAAAGTCGCCGCCGGCATCGGCCTGCCGCGCCAGCGGCATCGGATTGGCGCCGAGGCTCTCCGATCCCGGATAGAAGACGCCGCGCAGCGTATCGAGCGTCGCCAGCACATCGACATAGGCGGAGTTGGCGAAGGCGTTCTCGAAGCGCATCGCCTCGCCGAGCGCCTGCCGGTCCTCGGGCGAACCCACGCCCATAAATGCGCGCACGATCCGCATGTCGCGGCAATCGGTCCACTCATTGTCGCCCGGCGTATAGACGACCGGTGCCTCGTAGCGCGCAAACCATGTCGCGGCGTCGCGATAGCTTTCCTCATTGCATTCGCGCGCGCCCCAGATGTCGCCGACATGGATGGTAAAAGCGGGATCGGCCGCGTTGATCGTGTCGATCAGCCGCTGATAGTGCGGCAGGTCGCCGGGGAGGTTGTAGGCGGTATCGCCGAGCGCGACGAAATCGAACTGCGCGGCGGTGGCTGGTGCGGCGAGCAGCGTGCCGATGAGCCCGATAGCCAGTTGCACGACTTTCATAGCATTCCCCCTTCGCCCAATTTCGTCATCCTGAACTTGTTTCAGGATCCACTCTTCCAAATGCCGAGCGGGTGCGGAAGGAGGGGTGGATGCTGAAACAAGTTCAGCATGACAGTTGCATTTTTTTTACCCCTCCACCCCGAAATACAACCTCGGCAGGTCCTTCTTCATAATCTTGCCGTTTGCGTTGCGCGGCAGCGTTTCCTCGACGAAGGCGATCTTGACCGGCACCTTGAACCTGGCGAGCCGCTCGGCGACCCAGGCCTGCAATTCCGCCTCGCTCACCTCCTGCCCTTTGGTGCAATGGACGACCGCTGCGGGCTCCTCGCCCAGCTGCTTGTGGGGCAGGCCGACCAGCGCCGCATCGGTGACCGAGGGATGGTCGTAGAGGACGTTCTCGACTTCGCTGGAGTAGATGTTTTCGCCGCCGCGGATGATCATGTCCTTGGCGCGGTCGCAGATATAGCAGAAGCCTTCCTCGTCGAGCTTGGCGAGGTCGCCGGTGCGGATCCAGCCGTCGACAAAGGTTTCGGCATTGGCTTCCGGCTTGTTCCAGTAGCCGCGCACGACCTGCGCGCCGAACGCCCATAATTCGCCGATCTCTCCGGTCGGCAGCTCGCGGCTGCCGTCTTCGGACATGATCTTGAGCTTCGCCACCGGCACGGGCGGGCCGCAGCTGTCGGGTCGGTTCAGATAGTCCTCGGCGCTGTGCCCGGTAACGGTACCCGAGGTTTCGGTCATGCCCCAACCCATCGCCGGTGATGCCTTGAAGTCGCCCTTGATCTTGCGGACGAGATCGGGCGAGGCTGGCGCGCCGCCATAGGTGATACTGTCGAGGCTGGAGAGGTCGTATTTGTCGCGATCGGGATGTTCGAGGATCTGCCAGGCGATGGTCGGGACGCCGCCGGTCAGCGTCACCTTCTCGCGCTCGATCAGCTCCATCGCGCGGACCGTGTCCCATTTGTGCATCAGCACCATCTTCGATCCGCCCGCGATCAGCGGCCCCATCATCGCCGTGCAGCCGGTGACGTGGAATAGCGGGATCACGAGCAGCAAGCACATCGGATCGGGGATCGTGCCGGGCGGCGCGACGGGATCGCCGCGGCGGAGAGCCCCGCGCGCGACGGCATAGCCGGACGAGAGCAGGTTGGTCAGCGAATTGCGATGCGTCGCGATCGCGCCCTTGGGCTTGCCGGTCGTGCCGCTGGTGTAGAGGATCGAGGCGTCGGTTTCGGGCCCGATATCGGCGGCCGGGATATCCTCGTCGGGGAGGTTCGCCCAGTCGGCGCTCGTGCCGATCAGATCGCTCAGGAGCGTCACGTCTTCGCCGAGTTCGCCGCCGGGACGGGTGACGATGATCTTTTCGATTCCGGGAAGGTTCGCAAGGTGCGGGGCGATCCGGTCATAGCGTTCGCCATCGGCGACCAGGATCTTGGCGCCCGAATCAGCCAGCCCATATTCGAGTTCGCCGCCCGTCCACCAGCCATTGAGCGGCACGGCGATGGCGCCGATCGACAGCGTCGCGAAATAGACGACCGGCCATTCGGGAAGGTTGCGGGTGGCAAGCGCGATCCGGTCGCCCTTCTGAACGCCCATCTCCTGGAATTTCCGGGCCAGCGCGGAAACGGCGCGGAACCATGCATCGTAGGTGACGCGCTCGTCTTCGAACACGACGAACTCGCGCGCGGCAAAGGCCATGCGCGCGGCGCGGGCGAAATCGGCGAAGCTCGGCGGGATGTTCTTCCAGACCGTGGTCGGGCGGCCGTTGATCTCGACCGTTTCGGTCTCGAACGTGCTCCCTTCGGCGGTCAGGATCGCATTGGCCTCGGCCAGCGATACCAATGGCCAGTCCGGATGTTCCGGATTGAGCGCCATCGGGTTTTCGGCAATTTCGGCTTCGGTGTCGGCCACCATCTCGTTCACGCTGTCTCTCCATTTCTCCGGCCTCGCCTTTGCGCGAATCCCGGAGCCTATTTGTTTTTTCCGCACGCTATGAGCCGAGCCCGTCAATCTCAAGTGATTCCCGCGCGGCGGGTTGACGTAACGACAGCCTTGCCAAGCCTCGCACCGATGGGCGACACTCGAAAGAAAAAAGCCCGAGTCTTTAGGAGACCCATCACATGTCCGTAGTCACCACCGAACGTCATGGCGACGTGCTCGTCATCGTGTCCGACAACCCGCCCGTCAACGCGCTGGGCGCCGCCGTCCGCCAGGGACTGGTCGACGGCGTCGAGGAGGCGCTGGGCGACGACAGCGTCAAGGCCGTTGTCGTCCGCTGCGACGGCCGGACCTTCCACGCCGGCGCCGACATCACCGAATTCGGCAAGCCACCGCAAGGGCCAAGCCTCGGCGAAGCGCTCGACAAGATGGAAGCGGGCGACAAGCCGGTTGTCGCCGCGATCCACGGAACGGCACTGGGCGGCGGGTGCGAGGTCGCGCTTGCCTGCCATTATCGCGTCGCGGTGCCGAGCGCCAAACTGGGCCTGCCCGAGGTGAAGCTGGGGCTGATTCCGGGTGCTGCGGGGACGCAGCGGCTGCCGCGCGTCGTCGGCGCCAAGGCGGCGCTGCCGATGGTCGTGATCGGCGATCCGATCAGCGCGAAAAAAGCGAAGGAGATCGGCCTGGTCGACGAGATCGTCGGGGAAGACACGCTCGCCGAGGACGCGATCGCCTTTGCGCGCTCGAAGATCGGACAACCCGTCCCGCGTTCGAGCGAGGGCACGGCGAATGAGGACGGCGTCAAGGATCCTTCGATCTTCGACGAGTTCCGCCAGAAGAACGGGCGCCGCCTGCGGGGTTTCGATGCGCCCGAAGCGGGCATCCAGGCGGTCAAGGCGGCGGGCGAGATGTCCTATGCCGACGGCGTGAAGAAAGAGCGCGAGCTCTTCATGCAGCTGATGACCGGCACCCAGTCCGCCGCGATGCGCCACTATTTCTTCGCCGAGCGCGCCGCGAACAAGATCGACGATATCGATCCGAATATCGACCTCATCCCGATCAGGAAGGTCGGCGTGATCGGCGCCGGCACGATGGGCGGCGGCATTTCGATGAACTTCCTCTCGGCGGGCATCCCGGTGACGATCGTCGAGATGCAGCAGGACGCGCTCGACCGCGGCACCGGCACGATGCGGAAGAATTACGAACGGACGGCCCAGCGCGGCCGGATGACCGACGAGCAGGTCGAACAGGCGATGGGCCTGCTCACGCCGAGCCTCGACTATGCCGACTTCGCCGATTGCGACCTCGTGATCGAGGCGGTGTTCGAAAATATGGACATCAAGAAGGAGGTGTTTGCGAAGCTCGACGGCATCGTGAAGCAGGGTGCGATCCTTGCCTCCAACACCTCCTATCTCAACGTCGACGAGATCGCTTCGGCGACGAGCCGGCCGGAATATGTGCTGGGCCTGCATTTCTTCTCGCCGGCCAATGTCATGAAATTGCTCGAGATCGTACGCGGCGAAAAGACCGCCGACGATGTGCTGATGACCTCGATGAAGCTTGCCAAGAAGATCGGCAAGATCGCGGTGGTGGCGGGCGTGTGCCCCGGCTTTATCGGCAACCGCATGCTCTCGCCGCGCCAGCAGCAGGCGCAAAAGCTGATCATGGAGGGCGCGAATTATTGGGACGTCGACGACGTGCTGCTCGATTTCGGTTTCCCGATGGGGCCCTTCCAGATGTCCGACCTCGCCGGCCTCGATATCGGCTGGCATCGGGACCCCGAGCGGATCGAGAGCGTCCGCGATGCGCTGTGCGCGATGGACCGGCGCGGGCAGAAGACCGGCGCGGGCTATTACGATTATGACGAAGCGCGCAACCGCACCCCGTCCGACGATGTGAAGAAGGTCATCGCCGAATTCGCCGAGAAGCAGGGCATCGAGCAGCGCGAGATCTCCAAGGAGGAGATCAAGGAGCGTCTGCTCTACCCGATGGTCAATGAGGGGGCGCTGATCCTCGAGGAAGGCATGTCGCAGCGCGCGAGCGATATCGATGTCGTCTGGATCAACGGCTATGGCTGGCCGCTCTACACCGGCGGGCCGATGTTCTGGGCCGATACCGTCGGTCTCGACAATGTCGTGGCGGGGCTCGAGAAACACGGCGACCGGCTCGGCGAGAACTTCAGGATGTCGAAGCTGCTTAAGGACAAGGCGGCGGCGGGAGAGAAGTTCAACTAGCGATCCTCCCCGGAACGGGGAGGGGGACCGCGACGCGAAGCGGCGGGGTGGAGGGGCGCCTGCCACGTTAGTGTGCCGTTTGTGGTGGGTGCCCCTCCACCAGCCTGCGGCCGGTCCCCCTCCCCGTGACGGGGAGGATTTTGGGAGGAATGCCATGATTCACGTAACCGAAAAGACCGCCATCGAAACCGCCGCCGCGATCGCGAAGGGCGAGAGCAGCGCCGTCGACGAATGCGAGGCGGCGATCCGGCGGATCGAGGAGCGCGACGGCGAGATCAACGCCGTCGTCGTGCGCGATTTCGACCGGGCGATGGATGCGGCCAAGGCGGCCGACGACCGGCGCACGCGGGGCGAAAGCGGGGCGCTGCTCGGTGTGCCGATGACGGTGAAGGAATCGCATGACGTTGCGGGCCTGCCTTCCACCTGGGGCGTGGAATCGAACCGCGACTATATTCCCGGCCGCGATTCCTATGTCGTCCGCCGGCTGAAGGACGCCGGCGCGATCATCCTCGGCAAGACGAACGTGCCGCCGATGCTTGCCGACTGGATGTCGAACAATCCCGTCTACGGCCGCACCAACAACCCGCACGATCATGGCCGCGTCGTCGGCGGGTCGTCGGGCGGCTCGGCGGCGGCGCTGGCGGCGGGGATGGTGCCGCTCGAATATGGGTCGGACATCGGCGGATCGATCCGCATCCCGGCCAATTATTGCGGCGTCTATGGCCTCAAGCCGAGCTATGGCGTCGTCCCGCTCGAGGGGCACTATTTCCCGGGGACCGATACGGCGGATATCCCACTGTCGGTGACGGGGCCGCTGGCACGGTCGACAGACGACCTCGCACTGGCGATCGACCTGACGGCGGAGATCGCGCTGCCGCGGGCGCGCAAGAAGAAGCTTGAGGACTATCGGCTTCTGGTGGTGACGGAGACGGACATGGCGGTCGCCGACGATGCGATCGTGAACGCGGTCGAGGGCATAGCCGAGCTATGCGCCAAAGCCGGCGCCACCGTCGATCACAAGAGCGATCTCGCGCCCGATTTCGCGACGCTGCACAGCCAGTATCTGCACATGCTGCTGACGGTGCTCGCCGTCCGCGATCCGTCGTCCGGATATCCACTGCCCGATTATCCCGGCTGGGTCGAAATGGTGGACCAGCAGGCGCGGGCCGGCCGGCAATATCGCGACCTGTTCGAGGAATATGACGCGATCCTCTGCCCCAATTCGGGCACCACGGCCTTCCCGCACACCGATGTGCCGATGAACGACCGCAAGCTCGTCATCAATGGCGAGGAAACCGAATTCGGCCGCCAGTTCGGCTGGGTGTCGATCGCGACCTATCCGGGCCTTCCGGCCGTTTCGATGCCGATCGGCGAGGATGCCGACGGCCTGCCGATCGGGTTGCAGATCGTGACCGCCAAATATCGCGAACAGGAAGCGGTGACGCTTGCCGACCTGATCGGGAAAGCCATGCAATGAGCGAATCCGATCCGGCGGGCGATTTCGATCCGTACACGGCCTCGCCGCAGCAACTGGTCGACGAGTTCGTCGGGCTGCTCGACGTCGAACCGATCGACACCGATCTGTATCGCGGCGCGCAGCTCCATGGCGGGCGCGGGCGGATCTTCGGCGGGCAGGTGATTGCGCAGGCGCTGGCGGCGGCGGAAAAGTCGGTCGGCGACGATCGCACCGCCCATTCGCTCCACGCCTATTTCACGCGCGCCGGCGATGAGAATTTCCCGGTCATCTACCGCGTGACGCGCGACCGCGACGGCCGCAGCTTTTCGACGCGCCGTGTCATCGCCCAGCAAAAGGGGCGGCCAATCCTGTCGATGGCGGTCAATTTCCAGGTGCCGGAAGAAGGCCTGCATCACCAGTTCGACATGCCCGATGCGCCGCCGCCCGAGAATCTGATCAGCGAGCTCGATTTCTGGAAGGCGCACGAAGACAAAATTCCCGAGGCCTTTCGCTGGATGATGCTGCGGCCGCGACCCATCGAGATGCGGCCCTGCGAAGACTATCGGCCGCAAGGCGGTGCGAAACGCGAACCGGTCTCGAAGCTCTGGATAAAGGCGGTGGCGCCGCTGCCCGATGACCCCGCCATTCATCGCGCGGCGCTTGCCCATGCCTCGGACGCGCGGTTGATGGGCACGTCGATGCTGCCGCACGGCGTCGACTGGCAGAGCGGCGGGATGCAGACCGCCAGCCTCGATCATGCGCTCTGGCTGCACGAGGATTTCCGGATCGACGAATGGCTGCTCTACGTCATGGACAGCCCCTGGTCGGGCCATGCGCGCGGCATGAATCGCGGCCAGATCTATACCCGCGACGGGCGGCTGGTGGCGAGCGTGGCGCAGGAAGGCCTGATCCGGCAGGTCGACAGAGGCTAGCCGATCCGGCCGCCCATGCCGCCGTCGACGGGGAGCAGCGCGCCGGTGACGAAGGCCGCTTCGTCCGAGGCGAGATACAGCGCGGCATAGGCCGCGTCCCAGGCCGTCCCCATCTTGCCGCCGAGCGGCACGCGCTTGTCGCGTTCGGCGCGGCCCTCTTCGACCGGCGCGCCGCGCGCGGCGGCAATGCCTTCGACCGCCATCGGCGTATCGAGAAAACCCGGCAGGATCGCATTGCACCGGATATTGCGCCCGGCATTGGCCTGGGCAACGCTGGTCGTCAGCCGGTTCACCGCCGCCTTGGACATTTCGTAGCCGAGCTGGAAGCCACCGGCGAGCGAGGCCAGCGACGAGACATTGACGATCGCCCCGGCGCGCGCCTCGCGCATCTGCGGCAGCACCGCGCGGATGGTGAGCCACATGCCCTTCAGGTTAACCGCCATGATCCGATCATAGGCATCCTCGGTCCGGGTGTGGGCAGGCCCGTCGCCACCGCCGCCGATCCCGACATTGTTGATCAGGATATCGGCTGCGCCCCAGCGATCGGCCGCCGCTTCGGCAATGGCCGCGCAGTCGTCGGCCTTTGCGATATTGGCGGCCAACGCATGCGCGGTTCCGCCTTCTTCGCCGATCGCGGCCACCGTCTCCCCGGCGCGCTCGCCGTTGCGGTCGACGCACAGGACTTCGGCGCCTTCTCGGGCGAACAGGATCGCGGTCGCCTTGCCGTTGCCCATCGTCTGGCCCGGCGTCTGACCAGCGCCGACGACGATGGCGCGCTTGCTGGCGAGACGGCCGCTCACCGCGTCAGGTCCGGGTCGAGCGTGAGGCCGTCGTCGAGCTGGACGCCGAAACTGTTCAACATCATCGAGACCTGGGTGTACTGGCCGACGGTGAAGACGAGATCCATCTTTGCCTTGTCGGACAGGAAATCGAGCGCCGCCCAGCTCGCATCGCTGATGAAATGATCGCGGACAAGGTCGTCGGTTGCGCGCAGCATCGCCGCGTCCTCGCTGTTCCAGCCATCGGCGTCGGCACCGTCCTTGATACGGGCGATCTCCTTGTCGGTCAGCCCGCAGCGCTTGCCGATCACTTCATGCTGCGCCCATTCATAGCCGGCCGAACACAGAAAGCCGGTGCGCAGGATGACGAGCTCGCGCTCGCGCGGGGGCAGGGCGTTGTGTTCGGAGAGGATATAGCCGCCCCACAGGTTGAACCGCTTCAGCGCCTTGGGGGCATGGGCCAGGGTGCGGAAGATGTTGAAGACCCGCCCGGTCTCGAAAAAGGCGTTGAGCGATTCGCGCTGATCGGCGTCGAGTTCGTCGTCCGCCAGGGGGGCGATTCGGGGGCGATTGAGCCGCATCGGGTTGGGTCCTTTCGATTCGCTGCAGGATGTCACCGGAATTCTTATTGGTGCGTTTGTCAATTTTTCCGGGCGCCGCGCGCCACTTTCCGTAGCGTTAGGGCGCGCAATGCCCGGCCTGTCAGGGCACGCGCGTCGCGAGGGCCCTTGTCTCGCCTTTTCGAACCTGCCTATGATTGCACAAAATAAAAAGAACATATTGCCCCTGGAGAGAAGGCATGGCCTGGGACTTCGAGACCGAACCCGAGTTTCAGGAGAAGCTCGACTGGATGGAGGAATTCGTCCGCGATGAAGTCGAGCCCCTGATTTACGCCGGCGTCCACCCATCGGACGTCACCAACCCGAAATACGAGAAACTGGTGCGACCGTTGCAGCAGCGGGTGAAGGAGAAAGGCCTTTGGGCCTGTCACCTCGGGCCGGAGCTCGGCGGGCAGGGCTATGGCCAGTTGAAGCTCGGTCTGATGAATGAGATCATCGGCGGCTACCCCTTCGCCCCTTCGGTCTTCGGCTGCCAGGCGCCCGATACCGGCAATGCCGAGATCATCGCCCATTTCGGCACCGAGGAGCAGAAGAAGCGCTATCTCGAGCCGTTGCTCGAAAACCGGATCGTCTCGAGCTTCTCGATGACCGAGCCGCAGGGCGGCTCAGACCCGACCAATTTCGTGACGCGCGCCGAACTCGATGGCGGCGATTGGGTCATCAACGGCGAGAAGTGGTTTTCGACCAACGCGAAATGGGCCGAATTCCTCGTCGTCATGGCGGTGACCGACCCGGACGCGGAAAGGCGCCACCATCGCACCTCGATGTTCCTCGTTCCGGCCGACACGCCCGGTGTCGAGGTCGTCCGTTCGCTCGGCGTCGGCGCGGGCAATGACGACGGGTCGGAAGGCTATATCCGCTACACCGATGTTCGCATTCCCGAGGATCATCTTCTCGGCGAACGCGGCAAGGCCTTCATGATCTCGCAGGTGCGGCTGGGCGGCGGGCGCATCCATCACGCGATGCGCACGGTCGGCCAGTGCAAAAAGGCGCTCGACCAGATGTGCCAGCGCGCCGTGTCACGCCAAACGCGCGACGGGACGCTGGCCGACAAGCAACTGGTGCAGGCCGATATCGCCGACAGCTATGTCCAGCTCCAGCAGTTCCGGCTGCAGGTGCTCTACACGGCCTGGCTCATCGACAAGCACAAGGACTATCGAAAGGTGCGAAAGGACATCGCGGCGGTGAAGGTCGCGATGCCCAAGGTCTATCACGACATCGTCAGCCGCGCGATGCACCTGCACGGGTCGCTCGGCGTGTCGAACGAGATGGGCTTCACACGCCAGCTGATCGGCGCCTATGACATGGGCATCGCCGATGGCCCGACCGAGGTCCACAAGGTGACGATCGCCAAGCAATTGCTGCGCGATTACGATGCGGGGAACGAACTTTTCCCGGATTACACCATCCCGAACAAGCGCGCCGCCGCGCTCGCACGGCTTGGCGATCCGACCGAGTTCGCGCAGGACGCCGATGCCGGGGAGCTCGCCCGCAGCGGCAAGCTCGCGCAAGCCTGAGCGCGGATATGGCAAGCACAACCGCGGGCGCGGGAACGACCGAAAATCCGTCCGTGCCGCCCTTGGGGTTCGGCACGAAATTCTCATACGGCTTCGGGGCGATCGCCAATGGCGTGAAGAATGCCGCCTTCGCCACCTACCTGATGCTCTATTTCAATCAGGTGGTGGGGGTTCCGGCGGGAATCGTCGGTACGGCGCTTGCCTGTACGCTGCTGGTCGACGCCTTTGTCGATCCGGCGATCGGCCGCTGGGCCGATGTGACGCGATCGCGCTGGGGACGGCGCCATCCCTTCATCTACGGATCGGCGGTTCCGACGGCGATCTTCTTCATTCTGACATGGTTTCCGCCCGACGGGCTGACCCATGTGCAGCTGGGCTTCTGGATTTTCGCGATGGCGTCGCTGACGCGCGCGTCGATTTCGCTTTTCGAGATCAACGCCAGCGCCATGGCACCGGAACTGTCCGATGTTTATGCAACGCGAACCAAATTGTTCTCGCTGCGATACTGGTTCGGCTATGCGGGCAGCTTCGGCTTTGCCGCCTTTTCGCTCGCCGTCATCTTCGTGGCGACGGACCAATATCCGGTCGGCCAGCTCAATCCCGACAGCTACGCCAATTTCGCCATCCTCGGTGCTGCGTTGATCTTCATCGCGATCGTCGTCTTCGGTGTCGGCACGCACAATCGTATCCCCCATCTGCGGCAGGCTGATGTGCCGACCGGCAAGACATCGCTAGGTCAGCATTTGCGCGAAATGTTCGCCGCATTCCGCAATCGCGGCTTCCTCTCCATTTTCGGTTTCGGCGTGTTCAAATACACGGCGATTGGCCTATACGGCGCGACGACGCTCTATTTCGGCACCTATCTCTTCAAGCTGTCGAGCGGGCAACTGGCGATCCTGACATTCGACAGCCTGGTCGCGGCGACGCTCGCCGCACCGCTCGCGCCGTATTTCTCCAACCTGATGGGCAAGCGTGCCAGCTCGATGATCTTCGCCGTGGTCGGCGTCGGCATCGGGGTCACGCCGCTCTGGATGAGCCTGTTCGACATCTATTTCCCCGTCGGCCATCCGCTGCTCGTGCCGAGCCTGTTTCTCGTCGGAGCGGTCTATGGGGCGATGGTCGCGATCTCGCTGATCAACACGTCCTCGATGCTGGCCGATGTCGTCGAGGACAGCGCCGTCCAGACCGGGCGGCATACGGCGGGCACCTTCTTCGCGGCATCCAGCTTCATGCAGCAATGTTCGGCGGCGCTCGGCGTGTTCGTGGCGGGTCGGGTGCTGGAATGGTCGGCTTTCCCCGAGCGCGCGGATCCCGCAACGATCCCCGACGCAACGGTCGACAGCCTGCTGATTCATTATATTCCGACGTCGTTCGGATTATGGGCAATCGGTTGTCTGTTCCTCTTCTTCTATCCGATCACGCGTCAGCGGCACGAGAGCAATATCGAGATCCTGCGTGCCCGCGAGGCCGAGGCGCGGGAAGCAGAGATGCGCGATGCCCCGATCGGAGCGCCTGCGCGATGACCCAGGCGGCGACGCCTCCACCTCCGCCGCTGTCTCTGCCGACCAAGGTCCTCTACGGCTTTGGATCGGTGGGATATGGCGTGAAGGACGTCGCCTTCCGTTCGTTCCTGCTGCTTTATTACAACCAGGTCATCGGCGTGCGCGCCGAGCTGGTATCGTTCGCGATCCTCGTGGCCCTGGTCGTCGATGCGGTGTCCGACCCGATCGTGGGGCAGTTTTCGGACAATCTGCGGACCCGATGGGGCAGGCGGCATCCGCTGATGTTCGCCTCGGCCATTCCCGCGGCCGGCAGCCTGTTGCTGCTCTTCATGCCGCCCGAGGGGATGAGCGACACGCAGATGTTCGTCTATATCCTGGTCGTCGGTTGCTGCGTCCGGACGTTCATCACATTCTACGAAATCCCTAGCAGCGCGCTCGCGCCCGAGCTGACCACCGACTATGACGAGCGGACATCGGTCGCGAGCTATCGCTATTTCTTTGCCTATCTCGGCGGGATCGCGCTGGCCTTCGCGACGCTGTACATATTCCTCGCGCCGACCGCCGAATATCCGGTCGGCCAGCTCAATCCGGCCGGTTACTGGAAATTCGCGCTGCTCGGATCGGCATTGATGTTCGGGTGTATCGTCATCTCGAGCCTCGGGACCTTCCACCGGGTCAAATATTTCCGGCCGATCGCGCCGCCGGAGAAGATCGGTTTCGTGAGGACGGTCGGCCAGATGCGGACGACGCTCGCCAATCGCGGCTTTCTTGCGATTCTCGCCTTCGGCCTGCTAAAATATACCGCGATCGGGCTCACCTCCGCTCTCAACATCTATTTCGGCACCTATCTCTGGGGGCTGAACTCGGCCGAGCTTGCGATCCTGACGCTCGACTCGCTCGTCGGCGCCTTTCTGGGCCTGCTGATCGCGCCGCAAATCTCCAAACGTTTCGGCAAGCGCAACGCGGCGTTCGGGCTGGCGGTCGTCGCCGTTCTCGTCGTGTCGGCGCCGTACCTGCTGCGGATCGCCGGGCTGTTTTTCGACAATGGAAACCCCGCCCTGGTGCCGACATTGTTCGCCGTCAGCATCGTCTACGCGACCTGCGGCGTTTCGTCCGCGATCCTCGTCCATGCGATGGTCGGCGACGTGGTCGAGGAAAGCGAACTGAAAACCGGCAGGCGTTCGGAAGGCATCTTCTACGCCGCCAATACCTTCATCCAGAAAGCGGTGTCGGGTCTCGGCGTCTTTTTCGCGGGTCTCGTGATCGCGCTGGTCGGGCTGCAGCCGGGAACGGATCCGGCGACCGTCGATCCGGCCGTGCCGCTCAATCTGGCGGTGGTCTATGTGCCGCTTCTCGTCGCCTTCTATATCGTCGGTGCCTGTTTTCTGTTCTATTATCGGATCGACCGTCAGAGCCATCAGGCGAATCTCGACGAGTTGAAGCTGCGCGAAGCCGCCGCACTCGCCGAACAGGAAAAGGAAATCGAGCCGGGCGGCCTGGGGCGCAATGTGAATCCGGCGACGACGAACTGAATGGGAAGATGAGATGACCGACCCCAACCTCACCTGGACCTACGCCGCGATCTGGGAATCGATCGCCGCCGCGCAGCCCGATGCGGATGCGTTCATCCAGGGCGACGAACATCTGAGCTGGGCGGAGTTCGACCGGCAGGGCGATGCGCTGGCCGCGTATCTCGTCGAGGCGGGGCTGGGGCGGCATGCGACGGTCGCCGCCTATATGCCGAACCGGCCGGAGTACATGACGACCTATAATGCCGCGATCAAGGCGGCGCTGACGCCGATCAACATCAACTATCGCTACACATCGGGCGAGCTTGAATATCTGATCGACAATTCGGATGCCGAGGCGGTCGTCTTCGATGCGCGCTATGCCGGAACGATCGAGGAAGTGCGCGGATCGCTCGACCGGGTGAAATGCTGGATCGCGGTCGGCGCCGACAGCGATTGCCCTGACTGGGCCGCGCGCTGGGAAGACGCGATCGCGAAAACGCCCGATGCCCGGCCGTTCGAGGCGCCCTGGGGCCGGTCGAACGACGACATGCTGATGATCTATACCGGCGGCACCACCGGAATGCCCAAGGGCGTGATGTGGCGGCTGTCGGACCTGATCGCCAAGGGAAATTACGGCGCCAATCCGCTGCTCGGCGTTCCGCCGCTCGAAAAGCCCGAAGATGCCGGGCCGCGCGCCGCCGCCGCGGTGTTCAAATCGCGCTCGCTGATCGCGCCGCCGCTGATGCACGGAACCGGGCTGCTGACGGCGATGGCCGCGCTGGTCGCGGGCGGCACGGTGCTGCTGCTCCCCGACGCGAAATTCTCTGCCGAAGGGCTGCTCGACATGGCGCAGCAGCACAAGGCGACGCGGATGACGATCGTCGGCGAACCGTTCGCCCGGCCGATCCTCGATGCGCTCGAGGCCGAGCCCGAACGCTGGGACATGACGGGCGTGCTGCTGATGACGTCCTCGGGCGCGATGTGGACGCGCGAGACCAAGCTGGGGCTGATCAAGCACATGCCCAACGTCAACCTGATGGACGCCTACAGCTCGTCCGAGGCGCTCGGCATGGGAATGTCGGTCACCAATGCGCAGGGCGAGACGCAGACCGCGCGGTTCGAGATCGGCGAGACGTGTTCGGTCTTCACCGAGGACCATCGCCGCGTCGAACCGGGGTCGGGCGAGAAGGGGCTACTCGCGGTCGGCGGCATCAATCCGATCGGATATTACAAGGACGAGGAGAAGACCGCGAAGACCTTCCCCGTGATCGAGGGCGAGCGCTGGTGCATCCCGGGCGACTGGGCGATCGTGCATGCGGACGGCAGCCTCGAAATCCTGGGCCGCGGTTCGCAGTGCATCAATACCGGCGGCGAGAAGGTCTTTCCCGAAGAGGTGGAGGAGGCGCTGCGCAGGCATGAAGCGGTCAACGACGTCGCCGTGACCGGCCTTCCCGATCCGCGCTGGGGCGAACGCATCTGCGCTGTCGTCGAATTGCGCTCTGGTGCGGCGCGGCCCGCCGAACAGGAACTGGCCGACTGGGTGCGCGGGCAGCTTGCCGACTATAAGACCCCGCGCGATTTCGTCTTCGTCGACAGCGTCGGCCGGGCGCCCAATGGCAAGCTCGATTACAAGGCGGTCAAGCAAATCGCGCTCGATGCGGTGGGAGAGCAAGCCGCGTGAGCATCAAGGGCAAGGCGTATATTGCCGGTGCGTTCGAACATCCGCTGCGCAAGGCGCCGGACGTGTCGACGCCGCAGCTTCATGCCGAATGCGCGATGGGGGCGCTGGCCGATGCGGGGCTGAGCCTCGACGATGTCGACGGCTATTTCTGCTCCGGCGATGCGCCGGGGTTCGGCGGGCTGTCGATGGCCGACTATCTGGGGCTGACCGGCCTCTCGCATATCGACAGCACCGAGACGGGCGGATCGTCCTATATCCTGCATGTGAGCCATGCCGCGCAGGCGATCGCGATGGGCAAGTGCACGGTCGCGCTGATCACGCTCGCCGGGCGGCCGCGTTCGGAGCAGGTGCGCTGGCCGCGTCCGAACAGCTTCGAAGGACCGTTCGAGGCCTGGTGCGGCGGATCGACGCACAACACCTATGGGATGGCCGCGATGCGGCACATACATGAGTTTGGGACAACGTCCGAACAGCTCGCCTGGATCAAGGTCGCGGCGAGCCAGCACGCGCAATATAACGAACATGCGATGTTGCGCGACGTCGTGACGGTCGAGGACGTGCTTCAATCGCCGATGATCTCCGATCCGCTCCACCGGCTCGATTGCTGTGTGGTGTCGGACGGCGGCGGCGCGCTCGTCGTCGTCGCGCCCGAGGTGATGAAATCGCTCGACCGGCCGGCGGTGAAAATCCTCGGTGCGGGCGAGGCGGTGAAGGGGCAGAATGGCGGCAAGGTCGATCTGACCTACAGCGCTGCCGCGAAGTCCGGGCCGGCGGCCTTTGCCGAGGCCGGGGTGACGCCTGCCGATATCAAATATGCCTCGATCTACGACAGCTTCACGATCACCGTGCTGATGCAGATCGAGGATCTCGGCTTTTGCGAGAAGGGGAAGGGCGGTGCGTTCGTCACCGACGGCAATTTGATTTCGGGGAGCGGCAAGCTGCCCTTCAACACCGATGGCGGCGGCCTCTGCAACAACCACCCGACCAACAGAGGCGGCATGACCAAGGTGATCGAGGCGGTGCGGCAGCTGCGCGGCGAGGCGCATCCGGCGGTGCAGGTGCCCAATTGCGACCTTGCGCTGGCGACCGGGATCGGCGGCTCGCTCGGCATCCGCCACGGCGCCGCGACCCTGATCATGGAGCGCGCGGCATGAACGAAACGCGCAAACTGGCACAGCCCGAAGCGACACCCGAGACACAGCCCTTCTGGGACGCGGCGCGCGAGGGCAAGCTGCTGATCAAGCGATGCGGCGGATGCGGCGAAGCGCATTATCCGCCGCGTGCGATCTGCCCCTTTTGCCACTCCGCCGATACGGCTTGGGAGAAATCGAAGGGTGCGGGCTCGGTCTACAGCTTCTCGATCATGCGCCGCTCGCCGACCGGGCCCTACACCATCGCCTATGTCCAACTTGACGAAGGTCCGCGCATGCTGACCAATATCATCGATGCCGATCCTGACTCGCTTGCCATTGGCGGGCGTGTGTGCTTGACGTTTACGGAAACCGGCGGCGATGCACCGCCCGTTCCGATGTTCCGACCGGCCCCGCAAGCTAGCTGAATGGAGAGAGATCATGGCCACTGCCGCTGAAACGATCGACGAGAACGAAGCCTTTCGCGAGGAAGCGCGCGCCTGGCTCGCCGAGAATTTTCCCGAAGAGCTGAAGAACCAGGGCAATGCCATGGCAGGCGTCGACGGCCCGACCGCCGAAACGCCGGTGCAGAGGCAGTGGCGCGAGGCGATGGGCGAAAAGGGCTGGGGCGTTCCGACCTGGCCGGAAAAATATGGCGGCGGCGGGCTGACGCCGAAACAGGCGCGCATCCTGACCGAGGAAATGAACCGGATCGGCGCCTATAATCCGATCGGCGGCATGGGCGTCATGATGTTCGGCCCGACGCTGCTCGAATATGGCACCGAGGAACAGAAGCAGGAGCATATCCCGCCGATCTGCAAGGGCGAGATCCGCTGGTGCCAGGGCTATTCGGAGCCGGGCGCGGGATCCGACCTCGCCTCGCTCCAGACCTTCGGTGAGGACAAGGGCGACCATTATCTCGTCAACGGCCAGAAGACCTGGACCAGCGGCGGCCAATGGGCTGACAAATGCTTCTGCCTCGTCCGCACCGACAAGAGCGAGAAGCACAAGGGTATCAGCTTCATGCTCATCGACATGAACGATCCCGGCGTCGAGACGCGGCCGATCCGGCTGATCTCGGGCGCGTCGCCGTTCTGCGAAACTTTCTTCACCGATGTGAAGGTGCCGAAGGAAAACCTCGTCGGGGCCGAGGGAGAGGGCTGGACGATCGGCAAGCGCCTGCTGCAGCATGAACGTTCGAGCCTGTCGGGCGGCGGCGGCGCGGCGGCGCGGATGTTCTCGGGCGGTTCGCTTTCCGATCAGGCCAAGCAGTATCGCGGCGTCAACGACAATGGCGAAATCGCCGACAAGGAGTTGCGCGACAAGATTATCAAGTTCGAGATGCTCCAGCGCAACTTCATGAACACGCTGCGCCGCGCCTCCGAAGAGGCGAAGGGCAATCAGGGGCCGACCGCGGCGACTTCGATCATGAAGAATGTCGGTGGCAAGATCACCCAGGAACGCGCCGAGCTGGTGCTCGAGATCATGGGGATGAACGGGCTCGGTTGGGAAGGCGAAGGCTTCGAACCCGCCGAACTCGCGGCAACGCGCGCCTGGCTCTGGGGCAAGGCGGTGTCGGTCTATGGCGGCAGCTTCGAGATCCAGAACAACATCGTGGCGAAGCGAATTCTGGGCATGCAGGACCACCAATAGCGAAACGCCCTCTCCCCTTCAGGGGAGAGGGAAGAGCCGCGTAGCGGCGAAGGGAGAGGGGCAGTCTCCCGAACAGTTGAAACCTTGGGTCGGTGGACGCCCCCTCTCCCCGGCCCTCTCCCCTGAAGGGGAGAGGGAGATGAATAAATGGCAGCGCTGAACGAAGAACAGACGATGCTCCGCGACATGGCGCGCGACTGGTCGAACGAGAAATCGCCGGTTTCCGCTTTCCGCAAGATGCGCAACGATGCGCCCGCCGAAGGATATGACGTAACGGCCTGGGGCGAGCAGGCGGAAATGGGCTGGGCCGGGATCATCATCCCCGAAGCCTATGGCGGCAGCGATTTCGGCTGGCTGAGCCTTGGCCTCGTGCTCGAGGAACTGGGCCGCAATCTCAACGCCTCACCGCTGGGCGCCAGCGCGGCGGCAGCTTCGGCGATCATCCTCGGCGGGTCCGACGCGCAGAAAGAGGCGTGGCTGCCCAAGCTCGCGAGCGGCGAAGTCGTCGGCACGCTGGCCATCGACGAAGGGCCGCACCACCGTCCCGACAAGATCGAAACGAGCCTATCGGGCGGCAAACTGAGCGGCACCAAGGAGTTCGTGCCCGAGGGCGACAGCGCCGGGCTGTTCGTCGTCGCGGCGACGGACGGGCTTTATCTCGTGGACGGCAGCGACGGCGGCGTGAGTCGCGCCTCGCGCACCATGACCGATCATCGCAGCCATGCGCAGGTGACCTTCGAGGGCGTTGCGGCCGAAAAGCTTGAAGGCGGCGGGGATGACCTCACCGATCAGGTGCTCGACCGCGCCCGCGCCATTGCGTGCGCCGAGATGCTCGGAATGGCGGTGCAGGCCTTCGAGACGACACTCGATTATCTCAAGCAGCGCGTCCAGTTCGGCCAGGTGCTGGCGAGCTTCCAGGCGTTGCAACATCGCATGGCGAACATGTTCGCCGAGATCGAGCTGATGCGCTCTTCGGTCGAGGGCGCGCTGCAGGCGATCGACAGCGGCATGGGCGTCGCCCAGGCCGTCAGCACGGCGAAGGCGACGGCGAACGACACGCTCAACCTCGTCAGCCGCGAGATGATCCAGCTGCATGGCGGCATCGGCATGACCGACGAGCATGATGCGGGCTTCTACATCAAGCGCGCGCGCATCCTGGAGAACCAGTGGGGCAATGCGAGCTTCCACCGCGAGCGGTTTGCCCAGCTGAGCGGCTATTGATCAACCAGTGCTCCCGCGAAGGCGGGAGCCCAGGACCTCGGGCGACACCGCTTGCCGCCCTGGGCTCCTGCCTTCGCAGGAGCACGTGAGAGCGGATGGCCGATAACGCCCCCTCCCTCGCCGAACAGGAGGCCGAGTACGACGCCTTCGTGAACGAGAATTTGCGCGCCAATTACATCGCGCATTTCTCGCACGGCATGCTGGGCATGACCGGCTTTCGCATCATGATGGCGCCGACTTTCCTGCCGGCCTATCTCTTCCTGATCACGGGCTCGAATTTCCTGGTCGGTCTCGGCCAGTCGCTACAGCAGATGGGCGCGGTGCTGTCGCCCATGATCAGCGCATCGAATGTCGAGCACCGCAAGCGCGTGCTGCCCGTCGCGATCCGCATCGGCGCGGCGATGCGCGTGCAGATCCTGCTTCTCGCGCTTGCCGGCTATTTCCTGACCGGCAGCCTGCTGATCTTCGCGACCTTCTTCTTCCTGTTCTGCCTCGGCTTTTTCATGGGACAGCAGCGCGTCGCGTTCCAGATGCTGCTCGCCAAGGTGATCCCGATCGAACGGCGCGGACGGCTTCAGGCTTATCGCAACATTGCCGGCGGCGCTGTCGCCGCGCTGCTCTCCTATTTCGCCGGCGCCTATTTCATCACGCACAATGTACTCGGCAACGGCTATGCGACGACCTTCCTGCTCTCCTTCATTCTCACCAGCATCGGTCTCTACGTGCTCTGGCGTTTCATGCGCGAACCCGAGCCGCCGACGATCCGGCCGCGCGTTTCGATGCGCGAACGGTTGCGCGATTTCCCCGAACTGCTCGGCGATCGCGACTATCGAAACTTCCTGATCGCGCAGCTACTCGTCGTTGCCGCCCGGATATCGACGCCGTTCTGCATCCTCTATGCCGCCGACAAGATGGATATGGACGGCACCGCGATCGGGATGCTGACGCTTGCCTTTCTCGGTGCCGACACGCTCTCCAATCTGATCTGGGGTCATCTGGGGGACCGGCAGGGCTACCGGCTCACCTTCATCGTATCGATCCTGATCTGGATGATCGCGCTGGTGCTGCTGATCGTCGCGCAGGGTGCTGTGCCGATCTATCTCGCCTTTTTCGGAATCGGTGCGTCGATGTCGGGCTATATGATGAGCTCGTCGACGATCATTCTCGAATTCGGCAGCCGCGACGATCTGCCGATGCGGCTTGCCATGTCGACGACGGCGGAAACCTCGATGGCCACGATAGGCCCCCTGGCCGGCGGCGTGATCGCCTGGGGTTTCGGCTATTTGCCGCTGTTCTTCATTTCGATCGCCTTCCTTCTTGCGGCGCTTCTGATCACCGCGTTCATGGTGCGGGAGCCGCGTACGCGCTGACGTTACGTCAACGTCAACTGTTGCCAAAATGCTGCTCAAATCGAACCGTGCACGGAGCGGCTTGACGCCCACACCAATTTAGCCATTATGCACCCAAGGGCACGCCTCCAGCAGAGCGGCGGCCCCTAAGGGAGAGACATCACATGAAAATGCGTTATCGCGCTTGCGCGGCGTCGGCCGCGATCGCTGCTGCTATGGGTATTCCTATGGCGGGGGCCCATGCCCAGGTCGAATCGGGTGCCCAAACAGCAACCGGTCCGCAAATCGTCGTCACCGGCTCGTTCATCCGCGGCACCCCGGAAGACGCCGCGCTTCCCGTCGACGTCTTTTCGTCGGAGGATCTGGCACAGGAGGGCGTCAACTCGCCGCTCGACTTCATCAAGGACCTGCCGTCGGTTGGCGCCGTTCTGGGCGACACCAATCAGTTTTCGACGGCATCGCAGGGTTTCCAGGGCGCTGGCTCGATCAACCTGCGCGGCCTCGGCTCGACGCGCACGCTCGTCCTGCTCAACGGACGCCGGACGATTACGTCGCCGGGCGATGGTTTCGTCGATACCAACTTCATCCCCATCTTCGCGCTCGACCGAATCGAGCTTCTCAAAGACGGCGCCGCCGCGACCTACGGGTCCGACGCGATCGCGGGCGTGGCGAACTTCGTGACACGCGTGGGCTGGGAAGGTGTCGAAATCGCCGGTGACTATGAATTCATCGATGGGTCGAACGACGACTATAATGCCAGCATATTGGTCGGCCAGAATTTCGGCGATGCAAGCTTCCTCGCCGGCTTCGGCTATCAGCATCGCTCCCCGCTCAACGCCTATGAGCGCAGCTTCATCCGCGACGTTCCATATCAAGACAATCCGTCGGGCTATTCGACGCTTGGAAATCCGGGCACCTATTTCCCCGGTCTCGGGCGGCCCGCAACGCCTTATAATGGTGCATCGCCGACAACGCCGCTCGCGGCCCCGGTACTCGATGGTTCGGCCGTGGGTACATGCGAGGCGACCAATGGCGTGCTCGGCAGTACCGGACCCGGCGGTACGGGCCTTCCAGTCTGCCGCTTCACCTATGTGCCGTTCGACAATCTCGTCGAGCGGCAGAACCGCTACCAGGCCTATGGCCAGTTCGATGTCGACCTATCCGACAATCTGAGCGGTCATATCGAAGCGCTCTGGGCACGGACCCGGCAATCGGGGCGCTATTCGCCATCCTTTCCGCCGATTCAGGGTCCGCCCGGCGCCGGCAGCGTCAATCGCTTTTTCGTGCCGGACACGAACCCCGGCTATGCGGGCTTTATTGCTCAATCGGGGCTGACGGGATCAGCGGCCGATCCCTTCACGCCCGGCACATTCGCCAATCTGTTCGGCAGCTATTCGACGGTCCTGCTGTTCCGTCCGCTCGCCAATGGCGGCAACCCGCTGACGGGCGGTGGTCAGCTCGGCGAAGCGAGGCTCGATTCGTGGCGGATCTCGGGCGGTCTCGATTGGGACATCGCCGACAATTTCCGTGTGTCGAGCTACGGCACCTTTATCCGATCGACAGCCGACCGTTTCGTCACCGATTTCGTCGGCCAGCGCCTGCAAATGGCGTTGAGCGGGTTTGGCGGTCCGAACTGTACCGGCATTACGCCCGGCCAGAACGGATGCCAGTATTTCAATCCCTTCTCGAACAGCTTCCCGAACAACCCCATCACCGGCGGCGTGAATCCGGGTTATATTGCGGGCAACGACAACGATCCGGCGCTGATCGACTGGTTGCTCGTCGACAACGGCACTTTCCAGACCGAAGAATCCTTCATCTACGACCTGATCTTCTCGGGCGAGACCGGGATCGATCTGGGGGGCGGTCCGGTGGCCTACGCCTTCGGCGCACAATATCGTGAAACCGCCTTCAACAGCCGGCCCGTCGACGATCTGTCGAACCTCAATCAGAACCCGTGCCTGACGCCGGGGGACATGAGCTGTGTCGGCACGGCCACCGAAGGGGCGGGACCGTTCATTTTCCTCGGAGGTACCCGACCGGTGTCGCTGAACCAGGATGTCCATGCCGTCTTCGCCGAGGTGAACGTGCCGATCGGCAACACGCTCGAACTGACCGGCGCCATTCGCTACGAGGACTATGGTGGTTCGGTCGGATCGACGGTGAACCCGAAAGCCTCGCTGCGCTGGGAAGCGCTGGACTGGCTCGTCCTTCGCGGCTCGGTGGGTACGACCTTCCGCGGCCCGCTGCCCGGTCAGGTGGCGCCGACACAGGTGACTTCGCTGGCCGGCATTCAGGCCGCCCAGAACAACTTCAAGGCGGTCGATATCTTCGGCAACCCGGTCGATCTGGGTCCGGAAACGGCCTTCACCTTCAATATCGGCGCGGTGATCGATTGGGGCGGGTTCCATTTCTCGGTCGATTACTGGTATTTCGATTTCGAAGACCGGATCACGACGACGCCGGGCCAGGCGATTGCATCGGCCGTGGCCAGCGGCGGCGTATCACCCAACGGCACGCAGTTCGCGAACTGCTCCAGCCCGCTGGTCGACCTCATCACCTTTGCTGGTGGTTGTGTCCAGGGCACGACGACGGGCCTCGATATCGCGCGCGTCCGCACCGACTGGGTGAACGGGCCGGCGGTGAAGACCTCGGGCCTCGACTTCGCCATTGATTATACCACCGATCTCGGGCCGGGCGTGTTCTCGATCGGCGGTCAGGCGACGCATGTGTTCGAATATGAATTCGACGACTTCATCTTCCGCGGCGTCAACCTGCAGGACGGGTACGAGGCGGCCGGGTTCGCGAACTTCTTCCGCGATCCGAACACCGTGTCGCAATGGCGGGCCAATGGCTATGTGAACTACAATGTTTCCGGTCTGAACCTGCGCTACTCGGTGCAGTTTATCGACGGTGTGACCGACGATCGTTGCGTCGGGGTCAATCCCTGCGCTTCGACGCCGGAATTCGGCGGCACCAACTTCGCCGCCAACATCCCGTCCTACACGCAGCACGACTTCCATGTGAGCTACCAGCTGCCGTTCCAGTTCATGGATGCGACGCTGCAATTCTCGATCGAGAACTTTACGAACGAGGATCCGTCGGCGGCTCGCCTCGAACTGGGCTACAACCCGTTCATCGGCAATCCGCTGGGCAGGGTTTATCGGCTGGGTGCGCGCGTCGGTTTCTAGGACAAGCTGACAAGCTGGGGGCGGGGGCCTCGCCGCATAAAGCGGCGGGGCCCTTCTGTTTTTGGTATGTCAGAATTTCGCTGACGCGAAATCGCCGCACCGGCCCCCGACCTCCCATGAGCATACACTGAGTGGGAGGTCGGGGGGCGGTGCGGCGCTCGACCGTCAGGTCGAGACTGACAATCAAAACCCCCTAAGGCAGCTTCGCCTTCTCGAAACCGTCCCAACACCGGTCATAGTCGCCCTGTAGCGTGGGCGATTCCATCGCCGCCTTGGTCGGCCGGATCGGCAACCGGCTTTCGAACATGAAAGCCATCGTTCCGTCGATCTTCTGCGGCTTCAGATCGGTGGCCATCGCGGCCTCGGTCGAAGCCTTGTCGGGGCCGTGTGCGTTCATACAGTTGTGCAGGCTCGCCCCGCCCGGCGCGAAACCGCCGGTCTTGGCGTCATATTCGCCGTGGATCAGCCCCATGAACTCGCTCATGATATTGCGATGGAACCAGGGCGGGCGGAACGTGTCCTCTCCGACCAGCCAGCGCGGCGGGAAGATGACGAAGTCGCAATTGGCCGTGCCCGGCGTTTCGGAAGGCGAGGTCAGCACGGTGAAGATCGATGGATCGGGATGGTCGAAGCTGATCGAGCCGATGGTGTTGAAGCGCGCAAGATCATAGCGATAGGGTGCGTTGTTGCCGTGCCATGCGACAACGTCGAGCGGCGAGTGTCCGAGGCTCGCCGTCCAGAGCGCGCCGCCGAATTTCTGGACGATCTCGGTCTTGCGTTCGATATCCTCATAGGCGGCCACCGGCGTTTCGAAGTCGCGCGGATTGGCGAGGCCGTTGGCGCCGATCGGCCCGAGATCGGGAAGGCGGAAGGGCGCGCCGTAATTTTCGCAGACATAGCCGCGCGCGGGCCCGTCGATCTCGACGCGAAACTTCAGGCCGCGCGGGATAACGGCGACATGGTTGGGCGGCACGTCGAGCACGCCCATTTCGGTCACGAGGCGAAGCGCGCCCTGTTGCGGCACAATCAGCAGCTCGCCATCAGCATCGAAGAAGACGCGGTCCGCCATCGAGGCATTGGCGGCGTAATAATGGATGCCGATGCCGGTGAGCGCGGCCGCATCGCCATTGCCCGCCCAGGTGACGAGGCCGTCGACCCAGTCGGTCGGCGCCTCGGGCAGCGGGAACGGGTCCCAGCGCATCCGGTTCGGTTCGAACGGGCCGCGGCCGATCGGCGCCGTCTCGAGCCGCTTATTGCCTGAATAGGGCTCGAAACGCGGATGCATGGCGCTCGGCCGCATCCGGTAGAACCAGCTGCGCCGGTTCTCGCCGCGCGGCGCTGTGAACGCGCTGCCGGAGAATTGCTCGGCATAGAGGCCGAAGGCCGGGCGCTGCGGGCTGTTGCGGCCAACGGGCAGGGCGCCTGATACAGCTTCGGTGGCGAATTCGTTTCCGAAACCGGTGAGATAATCGGTCATTTATCTTCCCCTCCCTTCTCCCTTGATGGGAGAAGGATACGAAATCTTGCCAGCTTGCTGGCTAGATGCAGTTGGATGAGGGTGAGCGGAGCTTCGCTCCGCGCGGTCGCTTCGCGACCGCCTACCCCTCACCCAGCTCCGACTAGGCAGCAAGCTGCCAAGTCTCCACATCCCTCTCCCCCAAGGGGAGAGGGATATCGGGTTTACGCTTCTTGCTTCGCCGGAATCACGCCGCGCTTGATCTGGTCGGCTTCGATGCTTTCGAACAGCGCCTTGAAATTGCCCTCGCCGAAGCCTTCATTGCCCTTGCGCTGGATGATCTCGAAGAAGATCGGGCCGACCATGTTCTCGGTGAAGATCTGCAGCAGCAGGCCCTCGCCGGTTTCGGGCGAACCGTCGATCAGGATGCGGCGCTTGCGCATCTCTTCGATCGAATGGCCATGGCCTGGCAGGCGCTCGTCGATCATATCGTAATAGGTGTCGGGCGTGTCCTGAAAACGGATGCCGTTCGCGCGCAGCGCATCGACGGTCGCGAAGATGTCGTCGGTCGAGAGCGCGAGATGCTGGATGCCCTCGCCCTTATAGTCCTTGATGAACTCCTCGATCTGCGAATGATCGTCGCGGCTCTCGTTCAGCGGGATGCGGATCTTGTCGTCGGGCGCCGTCATCGCGCGGCTGAGCAGGCCGGTCTGCTGTCCTTCGATATCGAAATAGCGGATCTCGCGGAAATTGAAGATGTCCTCGTAATAGCTCGCCCAGTGATCCATCCGCCCGCGCATCAGATTGTGCGTCAGATGATCGAGCGTGTGCAGGCCGACGCTATTGTCTTCGGCGCTCGCGCCGTCGACCGGCTCGAAATCGATGTCGTAGATCGTCGCCGCGCCGCGCTTGTCGACGAGGTAGAGATTGGCGCCGCCAATCCCCTCGATCGCCGGGATGTTGAGCTCCATCGGGCCGACCTTGCCCTCGACCGGCGTCGCGCCTTTCTCGACCGCCAGTTTGAGCGCCTTGCTCGCATCGGCGACGCGGAAGGCCATGGCGTTGGCCGAGGGGCCGTGCGCCTCGCGGAAATCGGCGACCTGCCCTTGTGGCTCCATGTTGAGGATGAAGTTGATGTCGCCCTGTACATAGCGGCGGACATTCTTGCTGCGGTGCGTGGCGATATGGGTGAAGCCCATCGCCGTGAAGAGCGAGGCGAGCGCTTCGGGATCGGGGCCGGTAAATTCGACGAATTCGAAGCCGTCGAGGCCCATGGGGTTTTCGCGTTGTTCGGTCATGATGCTCGTTCCAATATCTTGATATATCCAGAAAGTTCGAAAGGCCGGGAGGTTCCGGCTTTGCGCCCGCGCAGCGGGCGCGGCTCTCTAGCTGGCGAGCGAGCGGCTCAACCGGTGCATCGTCCACCATGCGGTCGATGGGAGGGCTTGGAACATGTGGCATATATAGCAGGAATGTGCGGCTTTGTCAGGTTCGCCGGATTATATGACGCGGCCGTCTCTCAATCTCTCGATCTCATCCGTCGACAGGCCGAGCCGTTCGGCCAGCACCGCCTCGGTATCCTCGCCCAGCACGGGCGGCGCCTTTCCTTCGGGCGGCGGCGAAGCACCGAGGCGGAGCGGGCTCGCGACCTGCGGTACGCCGTCGGTTTCGTAGGACAGGCCGCGATGGCGGGCCTGCGGCTCGGCAAAGGCCTCGGCGATCGTGTTGATCGGGCCGTAAGGGACCTTCGCCGCGATCAGGCCTTCGGTCCATTCGGCGGTCGTCCTGGTCTTTATCGCTTCAACCAGTGGCGGGATCAGCATGTCGCGATTCTCGACCCGCGCGGCATTGGTGCGGTAGCGCTCGTCCTCCGCCAGTTCGCCATGGCCGGTCAGGGCCGCGAACCGCGCGAACTGCCCGTCGTTTCCGACCGCGACGATAATCCAGCCATCGGCGGTTTCGAATGGCTGATAGGGCACGACATTGGGATGCGCGTTGCCCGTCCGCCCCGGCGCTGTGCCCGAGACCAGATAATTGAGCGCCTGATTGCCCAGCCCCGCCATCGCGACGTCGAACAGCGCGATATCGATATGCTGGCCTTCACCGGTCTTCTCGCGCTGATAAAGCGCCGCCAGGATCGCGGCGGCGGCGTTCATGCCCGTGGTCATGTCGACCATCGCGACACCCATCCGGTGCGGCGGGCCGTCCTTCTCGCCCGTCACCGACATGAAGCCGCTCATCGCCTGGATCATCAGGTCGTAGCCGGGCTTGGCGGCGTCGGGCCCGTCCTGCCCGAAGCCGGTAATCGAACAATAGATCAGGCGCGGGTTGATCGCTTTCAGGCTATCATAGTCGAGGCCGTATTTCCTGAGCCCGCCGAGCTTGAAATTCTCGACGACGATATCGCTGTCCTCGGCCAGCCGGCGGATCAGCGCCTGTCCCTCGGGCCTCGCCATGTCGATGGTCACGCTATGCTTGTTGCGGTTGGCGGCGAGATAATAACCGGCGCGGCGGTTTTCGCCCTCGCCATGCCAGGGCGGCCCCCAGCCGCGCGTGTCGTCTCCGGCGCCGGGCTTCTCGATCTTGACGATCTCCGCACCCAGATCGCCCAGCATCTGCGTCGCCCAAGGCCCGGCGAGCACGCGCGAGAGATCGAGGACGCGGACGCCCGATAGTGCGTGCCGCATCAGCCGGTGAAGGCCTGGATACCGGTGATCGCCCGGCCCAGGATCAGCGCGTGGACGTCGTGCGTGCCCTCGTACGTGTTCACCGTCTCCAGGTTGATCGCGTGCCGGATCACGTGGAATTCGTCGGCGATGCCGTTGCCGCCGTGCATGTCGCGCGCCTGCCGCGCGATATCGAGCGCCTTGCCGCAATTGTTGCGCTTGATCAGGCTGATCATCTCCGGCGCCCAGGTGCCGCCATCGATATTGCGGCCCACGGCGAGCGCGGCGTGGAGGCCTAGCGCGATCTCGGTCTGCATATCGGCGAGCTTCTTCTGCACGAGCTGCGTCGCGGCAAGCGGGCGGCCGAATTGCTGCCGGTCGAGCGTGTAGCTGCGGGCGCGGTGCCAGCAATCTTCGGCCGCGCCCATCGCGCCCCAGGCGATGCCGAAGCGCGCCTTGTTGAGGCAGCCGAACGGGCCGCCGAGACCCTGCGCACCCGGCAGCAGGTTCTCTTCGGGCACGAACACCTCGTCCATCACGATCTCGCCGGTGATCGAGGCGCGCAGGCTCATCTTGCCCTCGATCTTCGGCGCCGAAAGGCCGTCCATTCCCTTTTCGAGGATGAAACCCCGGATCACGCCGCCCTCGTCCTTCGCCCAGACGACCATGACATCGGCGATCGGCGAGTTGGAGATCCACATTTTCGAACCGGTCAGCGAATAGCCGCCATCGACCTCTTTCGCGCGCGTCTTCATCCCGCCGGGGTCGGAGCCGGCATCGGGCTCGGTCAGGCCGAAGCAGCCGACCCATTCGCCCGTGGCGAGCTTGGGCAGGTATTTCTCGCGCTGCGCCTCGGTCCCATAGGCGTGAATCGGGTGCATGACGAGCGAGCTCTGCACGCTCATCGCCGAACGATAGCCCGAATCGACCGCCTCGACCGCGCGCGCGACAAGGCCGTAGGCGACATGGGAGACGCCCGCGCAGCCATAGCCGTCGATCGTGCAGCCGAGCAGTCCGAGTTCGCCCAGTTCATTCATGATCTCGCGGTCGAACCGTTCCTCGCGCGTCGCGGAAATCACGCGCGGCAGCAGCTTTTCCTGCGCGTAGTTCCGCGCGGTTTCGTAGACCATCTTCTCTTCGTCGGTGAGCTGCTCCTCGAGCAGGAACGGATCGTCCCAGCGATAGGTGAAAGAGGTGGATTTGGCCGGCTTGACCGGGGTTTCGACGTTCATTGTCAGGGTCTTTCGGATCGGTTCGGAATGTTGCGTAGGGCTTAGCACAGCGCTTTCGCCTTCGCGAGACATGCGATGTCGTGAAATCCGGTGATGCGCGTCACAACGCTGTCACCGGTCCCGGCGCATAAGGCCCTCACCCGATGGGCGCAGCCTCCCAGGCAGGTCCGTCGGCACAAGTCGCCATGGGGGCTGAAGGTTTTATGCGACCCGGCCGGATCCCCCATGGTGGCTTGACCATTTTTGGGGTTTTGATTGTCAGATTTTTTCTAGCGGCGCTCGATCGTCAGGTCGAATCTGACAAAAAAGTCATCTCCGCCCCAGAAATCCGCCGCACTGGACCGACCCGGAACCTACGCTGCGATCGGTGCACGCCGCATCGCCATAGACAGTCACATTGCCGTTGCCGTTGGCGACGATCTCGGCTTCGCGATCGGCCGTCACTTCGATCATGCCGGGGCCGTTCAGGTTTACCGAGAGGTCTTCGATCGTCAGCGCCTGGGCCGAAACCGTTCCCGCGCCCTGCACGGTGATCCGCCCGGTCTCGCCATGACCGCCTGCTTCGATCCCGCCGGCGCCGGTCAGGCTGAGCGCGACATTGTCGGCGTCGAACTCGCGGACTGCCAGCCGGCCGTTGCCGCCCAGGCTGGCAATGACCTGGCCGCCCTCCATCCGGTCGATCTCGAGATCGCCCGTGCCGATGACAGTCGCCTGGGTGAGATTGGGCGTTGTCAGGTAGAGGGTCGCCGCCCCATTGCCCTCACCCGGATAGCCACCCCAGTTGCCCGATACGTTGCGCCGCACGGTCAGCGTGCGGCCGGTGATCTGCACCGAAATCTGCTCGATCGCGCGCGCGTCGCCTTCGGCATAATCCTGGCCGGGCTGCGTCGTCGAAAGGCGCACGACGAAGGGGCCATTGACGATGATCCGGTCGAAGGCGGTCAGCGTGTAGCCCCGCCGCTCGGCCTGTGCGGGCACGGCGAGCGCAGCGATCAGGGTCGCGGCGGCGGCCAGTCGGGCGATCATTTGGTGGCTTCTCCCCATTCGGTCCAGCCGAAGGCGCGCGGCGTTTTCGGCATATAGCCTTGGTCTTGCGCAACGATCCTGAATCCCGCCTGAGCAATGGCGCTGGTGATCGGCCGGGTGAGATGGCAGCCGCCGGCGATCGGCTTCCAGACCGGCTCGATCCGCCGCTGCCATTTCGCCGCCTTCGCGTCCGGTGCGGCGCCATGTTCGAGGAACAGCATCTTGCCGCCGGGCCTCAGCACGCGGCGGGCCTCGGCAAGCGATTGCATCTGATCCTGCACAGAACACAGGGTGAAGGTGGCAAGGACGGTATCGAAACTGTCGTCGTCGAACGGCAGGTTCTCGGCTACGCCCTCCGCGATATCGAATTCGATGCCCTCGGCATGCGCCGCCTCACGCGCGCGTTTCAGCAGGCCGGGGGACGGATCGACGCCCTGCACCGTCGACACCCGTGCCGGATCGTAAAGCTGAAAATTGATGCCGCCGCCCGCGCCAAGCTCGAGCACCTTGCCTTCGGCCAGCGGCACGACCTTGGCGCGGCGCTTCATGATCGGCTTCTGCGAACAGGCGCAGCCGATCAGGCGCGGCACGACATGGCGATCCCAGAAACCCATGGGTCTCCGGGTGCCAGAAAATCAGCGGCAACGAAAGCGCGCGAAGCGCCGGGGCGATTAGCCCTTCTGCGCTTTCTGCCAGGCCTGGACGCGGCGCGAATAGGGCAGGGCGCCCAATACCGCGCCAAGGCCCGTAATGCCGCCCGCGATCGCGCTCCCGGCAATGCCCTCGATCTGTGGTGCAAGAAACCCGAATCCGACCGCCGCGCCGACGGCGGCGCCGACAACGATCAGTACGAGTTCCATGGCGGTCGGTTTCGGTTTGGCCGTATCGGACATAAATCAATTCCCCTCGATTGTTTATGCGCCCTGATCCGTCATTCTTGTGCGGTCTCCCGCCCGATTTCGCAAGTGACGGCCGTCACACGCAACGCAATTCGCCCGATCCCAGCGCGTTCGATCTGCACCGTGCTCCACCGCGCACTTCCACATCGCCCGAGCCCAGCAGCGATGCTTCCGCCGCCTCGGTGGCATAGCCGCGCACATCGCCCGACCCGGCGATATTCGCCTCGAGTGTGGCGACGCGAAGATCGGCGGCCTCCACGTTGCCCGACCCGGCGATGTCGATTTCCAGATCCTGGGCCGTCCCGGCAATTGTAATGGTTCCCGAACCGGCGATGCTCAATTCCGTATCGCGCGCGGTCAGCGAGGCAATGGAAAGATCGCCCGATCCCGCGATCGACGCCTCGAATTCTTCGGCTTCGGCCCGGTCGACGGTCATGTTGCCCGACCCGGCGACTGCCACTTCGGTCAGCCGGGGAAGGGTCACATAGATCGTCGCACGTCCCTCGCTGTCGCCGTCGAACCAGCCGTCGCTCTCTCGCCCGATCCGCAGCGTGTTCCCGCGCACGGTCACTTCCAGATCTTCGAGCGCCGCCTCGTCGCCGACGGCACGGATCGAGAATTCCTCGCCCAGCGTCACCTCGACATTATCGGGACCGCGCAGTTCGACCTCGTCGAAATCGGCGAGGGCAAAGCCGCGTTCGGCGCCATCCTCGCCGCTTACCACGCGGCTTTCCGGATCGGTCTGTCCCGGGCTGGCCAGGCCGTTGCACGCAGCCAGCGCACCCAGCGCCACGAGCGGAAATAGGAAGCGCATCACGACTCTCCTTGCTGTGTTATGTGAACAATACAGCTAAGCGGCGCCGCTGGCAAGTTCGCTCCGATTCAGGAAGGCGCGCCCTTTCGAACGACCGTTTCGCTGGTCCCCGCCACGTCGCCATCGGCGGCGATTTCGCCGGCCTCTGCTGCCTCGATCTCGTCGTGCCGCTCGTGGAGCGGCGCGAAGCGGAGGATCAGATAGCCGGCGATCGCGGAGACGAACGACCCCATCAGCACGCCGATCTTCGCCTCCTCGATCAACAATGGATTGCCCGGGAAGGCGAGCGCGCCGATGAACAGGCTCATCGTGAAGCCGATGCCGCACAAGAGCGCCGTCGCGTAGATTTGCAGCCAGGTGGCGCCGCGCAATTTACCGGCGAAGCCGAGCTTCACCGCGATCCACACGCTGCCGAAGATTCCGATCTGCTTGCCCAAGAACAAGCCGGCCGCGATGCCGAGCGGCAGCGGTGCGAAAATCTGCTCCAGCCCAAGCGCGCCGACCGGTACCCCGGCATTGGCGAAGCCGAACAGCGGCACGATCAGGAAAGCGACCGGCCAGTCGAGACCGTGTTCCAGCCGGTGCAGCGTCGAATCCGCCGCGTCCGGGGCCCCAGGCGTCTTGCGCAGCGGCACCATCATCGCTGCGAGCACGCCTGCAATCGTTGCATGGACGCCCGACAGCAGCACGAAATACCAGAGGATGGCGGCGCACAGCAGATAGGGCCAGATACGGATCACGCCCGACCGGTTGAGCACATACATGACGAGCAGGATCATCGCCGAAATGAAGAGCGCGAAGGTGTTGAGCCCGGCGGTGTAGACCAAAGCGATGATCGCCACCGCGCCCATGTCGTCGACGATTGCGACGGTAACCAGGAAGAGCTTGAGCGATGTCGGCGCCCGCCTGCCCAAGAGGGCAAGCACGCCGATGGCAAAGGCGATGTCGGTCGCCGCCGGGATCGCCCAGCCATTTTGCAGCGCGGGATCGCCGCCGGTGACAACCAGGTAAATAATTGCCGGAACGATCATGCCCGCAGCCGCCGCCAGCACGGGCAGCCGCCGCCGCTCCCATGTCGCCAGCCGCCCGTCGACGAACTCGCGCTTGATCTCGAGGCCGACGAACAGGAAGAATATCGCCATCAACGCATCGTTGATCCACAGATGCATGTTCATCGGGCCGAGCTTTTCGGACAGCACCGGCGAGAGGTTTACCATCCAGCCGAGGCCGGGAATTTCGAACCGGGGCAGGGGATCTTCGAGAAAGTGGTGATAGGGCTCGTACAGGGCTGTGTTGGCAACGATCATCGCGAGCGCCGCCGCGACCATCAGGACGATGCCGCCCGAAGCCTCGCTATTCAAAAATTGCCTTAAAGCGGATCGTACGCCGGTCCGTTTAGTCATGTCTGCTCCCTTGGATCACTGGACCGTTCTCTATCCGCTTCGCGCGCGACTGCAAACCGCGTTGCACCGCACAACACGGATTCCATCAGAAACGGGTTTACTCCGAATCGGATCGAATTAAGAAGAGCAATGACGGGGGGCGCATCAATTGGATGCACTATTACTTTTGGCAGGCGGGCTGCTGCACGAATTGATGCTGTTTGCAGCAATCGGATTCGTGATCGGTGGCGCAAGCGATCTTGCCATCGACTTGATCTGGATAGGCACGGCACTCCGCGCCAAGATTTCCCTGCGGCAGGAGAGTGCCCATTGCTGGAAAAGAAAGCCAGCCACGCATTCAAAATTCGCCATCTTCGTTCCCGCATGGGACGAATCGGCCGTTATTGAGGCCATGCTCGATCATTCGATTGAGAAAGTTACCGGTCACGACGTGGATATTTTCGTCGGTTATTATCCCAATGACAGAAAGACGGGCGACATACTCAAAAGAGTTGCCGTGCGAGGTGGACGCGTTGTTCCGGTTCGCGCGCCACGGCCGGGCCCCACGACGAAGGCCGACTGCCTTAACGCGATCTGGCGAGGCATGGTCGAGGCCGAATCCGACAAGGGGTACCGCTTCGACGCGATCATCCTCCACGATGCCGAGGATCTGATCCACGCAAGTGAACTGGCGCTCTACGATCGGCTGCTGCCGGGCCTCGATTTTGTCCAGTTGCCCGTGCTTCCGCTGCCCGATCCGCATTCGCGCTGGATCGGCAACAGCTATTGCGACGAGTTCGCCGAGGCGCATGGCAAGGCGATGACCGTGCGCCAGTCGCTCGGCGCGGCCATTCCCTCGGCCGGCACGGGCTGTGCGATTTCCCGAAAGGCTCTTGCAGGCCTCGCCGAACAGCGCGGCGGCGTGCCGTTCGATGCCGACAGCCTGACCGAGGATTACGAGCTCGGCCTGCGGATCGCCGAAGCGGGCGGGAAGGGGATTTTCGCCCGGTGTCGCGATGAGGATGGTTCGCTGATCGCAGTCCGCTCGCATTTCCCCTCCAAGCTCGGCACGGCGGTGCGCCAGAAGACGCGCTGGATCATGGGGATCGCGCTGTCGGGTTGGGACCGGCTCGGTTGGCGCGGGGGCTGGGCCGAGCGCTGGATGCGGCTGCGCGACCGCGGCACGATACTGGCGGCGATGGTGCTCTTTGCGGCCTATGCGGCGCTGGCGCTCGCTGCGTTGCTCGGTGCGGCCGCGTTGCTGGGCCACTATGAAATGCCCGAAATTGACCCCCTACTTCGCGTGCTGCTCTGGATCAATTTCGGCCTGCTGATCTGGCGCCTGCTCATGCGGGCCGGCTTCACGGCCCACGCCTATGGCTGGCGTGAGGGACTGCGCGCCATTCCGCGGACCATCACCTCTAATATCGTCGCCATGATGGCGGCGAGGCGGGCGACGGGCCGCTACCTGTTCGGCGGATCGGATGGTGCGAAGCGTTGGGAAAAGACCCATCACGTCTTTCCGGACACGACATTGCTCTGATGAGATTCGGCTCGCCCGTTCGTTTCCCCGTCGCCGTCATCGCGATCTGGATCGGGGTGCGGATCTGGGCGGTGAGCGGGGACGAAGCCGTGGTCGCGAGCGCACCGCAGGCGATGCCTTTCGAGCGTGAAGAGGCAAGGGGTGCTCTGGATGTGGCGGAGCTTGAGACTCTCGCGACCGCCAGGAAATCGGTTGCACCCGATTCTCCCGGTTTCCTGGCCGCGGCGAACGCTGATCATCTTCGGCTAAACGTAGAGGTCGTAGCGCCCCGTGCGCTGAGGCAGGCCGATGCGGTTGCCCTGCCTGCGCCGTTCCAGCAGGGTTCTAGCGCGCGGAGAAACACTGGCTATGAGCCGGTGGTGCGGACAGCCTCGCCGATGATCACGCCTCTCGAACCCCCAAGGGCAAATCCGCTGTCGTTCTCCGGCTGGGCCTTATTGCGAGGCGGGCGGGGACAGGCAGGACTGGCCCCGGGCGGGCAACTCGGCGCGAGCCAGGCAGGGCTTCGCATGCGACTGCCATTTGTTCGGGTCCAGGGCTTCACGCTGGCCGCCAATGCGCGGCTGTCCCGTGCGCTGGACCGTCCACGCACGAGCGAAGCGGCATTCGGTGTATCGGTTCGGCCCGATCGCCGACTGCCCGTCGAACTGATCGCCGAGCGGCGGTTCGATCTGGGCGAGGGCGGCCGGGACGCCTGGGCACTGGGTCTGGCGGGCGGTGTCTCTCGTCGGCCGCTTCCTGCGGGTTTCGAGGTGAGCGCCTATGCACAGGCCGGCGTTGTCGGCGCCCGCAGCCGCGATTTCTATGCCGACGGCGCATTGAGCCTCAACCGCCCTATTGCCGCGATCGGCCGCGCCGAAATCGCGTTTGGCGGCGAGCTTCGTGGCGCCGCCCAGCCGGGGCTGGCCCGCGTCGATGCCGGACCGGAAATGGTCATGCATCTGCCTGTGGCCGGCGGCAATTTCAGATTGAGTGCGGGCTATCGCTTTCGGCTTGCGGGGAATGCGCGGCCGGGCTCCGGCTTCGCCCTGACGGCCGGGACCGATTTCTGACCCCGGGCTGTCTGCTCGCCTTCCGGAGCGGGGAAAAAAGGGATAGGCGGGGCGGGCCATGGACCTCTACCTCCCGATCGCCGAAATGTCGGTCAACGCGCTGGTGATCATCGCGCTGGGCGGCGCGGTCGGGGTGCTGGCGGGGATGTTCGGCGTCGGCGGCGGGTTTCTCACGACGCCGCTCCTGATCTTCTACGGCATATCGCCGGCCGTCGCGGTGGCATCGGCAACGACGCAGATCACCGGCGCCAGCGTTTCCGGCGTGCTCGCTCATGCGCGGCGCGGCGGGGTCGACTATCGGATGGGCGCCGTGCTGGTTGCCGGTGGCGTGCTCGGCGCCATCGCGGGCGGGGCGATGTTCCGGTCGCTTCAACGCGCCGGGCAGATCGATACCATCGTCTCAATCCTCTACGTTTTCCTGCTTGGCGGGATCGGCGTGCTGATGATCAAGGAAAGCTGGACCGTGATCGCAGCTAGGCGGCGCGGGGAAAGGCCAAAGCCGCCGGTCCGCCGCCACCATCCCTTCGTCGCGAGCCTTCCCTTTCGCTGGCGGTTCTACGGATCGGGACTGTACATCTCGCCGATCGCGCCGCTTGCCGTCGGCTTCGCCGTCGGGGCGCTGACGGTCATGCTGGGTATCGGCGGCGGTTTTATCCTGGTGCCCGCGATGATCTACCTGCTCGGCATGGCAACGCGCGTGGTGGTCGGTACCTCGCTGTTCCAGATCCTTTTCGTGACGGCCGCGACGACGATGGTCCACGCCCTGACGACGCAATCGGTCGATATCGTGCTCGCCATCCTGCTGCTGATCGGCAGCGTCAGCGGCGCTCAGATCGGCACGCGGATCGCGATGCGGACCAGCCCCGAATGGCTGCGCCTGATGCTCGCCGCGCTCGTGCTCATCGTCGCGGTTCGTCTGGCGCTGGGGCTCGGCTGGCGGCCCGATGAAATCTATTCGATCGAGCTCAGATGAACCGGCTGCGCCTCCTCCTGCTCGTGTTGCTGACGCCGATGATTATGGCGCAGGCGCGGCCGCGCCTCGTCCCCGCCGTCAGCGACGAGCAGATCGAGATCGTCTACAGCTTCACCGGCGCCGAACTCATGATCTACGGCGCGATCCTCTATCCGGGCGGCCGCCCGCCGGACGATCCCGTCGACATCGTCGTCGTGCTCAAGGGGCCGCAGCAATCGATCCTGATGCGCGAGAAGCAGCAGCGCGCCGGTATCTGGATGAACGCGGCGCAGGCGCGGTTCCGCTCGGCCCCCGCCTTCTATGCCGTCGCCAGTTCGCGCCCGATCGCCGAGATCGTCGACGAGCGCACCGCCGCGATCTACGAACTCGGCATCGACGGGCTGCAATTGTCGCCCGCCAGCGCCAATCCACCCGCCGAAGCGCGGCGTTTCGTCGCCGGTCTTGCCGACCTGCGTCAGCGCACGGGTCTCTATGCCGAACTGCCCGATGCCGTGGAAGTGACCGAAGGCGTGCTGTTCAACGCTCGAATCAGCGTGCCCGCACGCGTGCCGGTCGGCGAATATACGGCCGAGACCTTCCTCATCCAAAACGGCCGCGTGCTGACGGGAGAGGTGCGCGACATCCGGATCGACAAGGGCGGGTTCGAACGTTTCGTTGCCGACGCCGCAAACCGCCACAGCCTGCTCTACGGCCTGTTCGCCGTCGCGATCTCGCTCCTGCTCGGCTGGCTGGCGGGCTTGGCTTTCCGCCGGATCTGAGTGTCCAGCGCGCGGATTAAGGGTAAATCTCTGTTAATCAGTTTTCGGTAAATCGGTTGCTCACCAATGGGGGCATGGGCAGAGAAATATGACCGATTTTGGCGCATTCAGACCGGTAACAGCGGATGAGGACAACAGCGGCCCCGTGCCTCACCTTGTGGCCGAAGAGGGTCTCGTCCTCGGCGAAGTCGTCGATATTGCGGGCTCCGGCTCCCGAATCGCGATCAACATCGATGCGCTGAACAAGGTACGCAATGAGACCGATCAGGTGCTGGCGATGGCCGGCCAGGTCGGCAGCCAGGTCAAGGTCAAGGTCGGCGACAGCTGGCTCATCGCCAATATCCGCACGCTTTCCACAGACGACAACCGGGCGAACCAGGTCACCGCCTATATCGATTTCCTGGGCGAAGGGCAGGTGCTCGAAGGCCGCGAGGATGTCAGCAATTTCCGCCGCGGCGTGACGCGGTACCCGATCCCCGGCTCCGAGGTTCTGGCAGTCACCGAACGCGATATGCGGCAGATGTTCGCGGCCGATAATCGCGCCTATATCGAGGTCGGCAATGTCTATCCGACAAAGGATATCCGCTCGGCGCTCTATATCGATGCGATGCTCGGCAAGCACTTCGCCGTGCTGGGATCGACCGGCACCGGCAAGTCGACCAGCGTTGCGCTGATCCTGCACCGGATCTGCGAAATGGCCCCCGAAGGTCATGTCGTGATGATCGATCCGCACGGCGAATATTCGGCCGCCTTCAAGGGCGCGGGCGAGATTTTCGACGTCAACAATATCGCTCTCCCCTACTGGCTGATGAACTTCGAAGAACATTGCGAAGTGCTGATCACGACCTCGGGCGCCGAAGCGCAACGCGATCGCGACATCCTTGCCAAATGTCTTCTCGCGGCACGGGCGAAAAACCGGCTGTCCGAGGAAATCCCGCAGCTTACGGTCGACAGCCCGATACCCTATCTGCTGTCCGACCTGCTTTCGCTCATCGTCGCTGAAATGGGCCATCTCGACGCGTCCAACGATACCGCGCCGTTCATGCGGCTGAAGAGCAAGATCGAGGAACTCAAGAGCGATCCGCGCTACAGCTTCATGTTTTCGGGCATGCTCGTTGCCGATACGATGGCCGAATTCATCTCCAAGGTCTTTCGCCTGCCTGGCCACGGCAAACCCATCTCGATCGTCGATGTTTCGGGCGTACCATCCGACATCTGCTCGGTCGTCGTCGCTGTCCTGTCACGCATGGTGTTCGACTATGCGATCTGGTCGCGCAATGAATCGCAGCGGCCGATCCTGCTCGTCTGCGAAGAGGCGCACCGTTACGTCCCGTCGGAAAAGCTCGTCGACAAGTCGGCGGTCGGCAAGATCCTGAGCCGGATCGCCAAGGAAGGCCGCAAATACGGCGTGTCGCTGGGCCTCGTGACTCAGCGCCCGTCCGATCTGGCCGAGGGCGTGCTCTCCCAATGCGGAACGATCATCTCGATGCGCCTCAACAACGATCGCGACCAGGCGCATGTCCGCTCGGCCATGCCCGAAGGCGCGCGCGGTTTCCTCGATGTCATCCCGGCGCTTCGCAACCGCGAATGCATCATGTGCGGCGAGGGCGTCGCCGTCCCGGTGCGCGTCACCTTCGACACGCTGGAAAGCGAGAAACGCCCGGCCTCGACCGATCCGCTCTTCTCCGAAATGTGGACGCAGACGGGCGACGAAGCCGGCATCGTCGATCGCACCATCCGCCGCTGGCGCAGCCAGGGGCGGTAACGCTCACCAAACACATTCCGGATACGAAATGGGCCACCCCGGTCTTTCCGGCGCGGCCCATATTTTTTGGAACTTCGAGGCGCTACGAGCGCGAGCGATCGGCCCTGCGTGGTTGGTCGGCACTTGCGGTATCGAGATCCCGCGGCCGTTCGCGCCGGGCGAGCGCGGCGCCGGGCTCGACCTGCATCAGACCGGCCAGCGTCGAGCGGAAGCGTTGCAGCTCTGGTCCCGAAAGCTGGGCGTTCTCGATATAGCGGACGGAGCGCGGATCGATCTTCTGGCCGCCGCGGATCATCTCGTAATGGAGGTGCGGGCCTGTCGACATGCCGGTGGAGCCGACATAGCCGATGACCTGGCCCTGGGTGACGCGCGTGCCCGAGGATACCGCGATCCGGCTCATATGGGCATAGGCGGTCTGGATGCCGCCGCTATGGGCGATCCGGACATAATTGCCATAGCCACCGTTGCGGCCGGAATAGTTGACGGTACCGCTCGCCGCGGCGCGGATCGGCGTGCCGTGACCGGCGGCGATGTCGAGGCCGGTATGCAGGCGGCGATAGCCGAGGATCGGATGACGGCGATATCCGAAGGGCGAGGTAAGACGTCCGTTGACCGGCATCAGCATCTCGCCGGTCGAGCGGCCGACGCCCGACGCTTCGAACCACTGGTCTGTCCCTGCAACCGACCAGCGCAGAAGCTGCGTCTTGCGGTCGCCGCGTTCGACGCCGGCATAGATCAGGCGGCCCATCTCGGTCTCGCCGGTTTCGGCGCGGCGATGCTCGACGATGAGGTCGAAGGTTGCGTCCGAGCCGATATCGTTGATCGACATCTGCGTGCCGATGGCGCGCAGATATTCCTGGATCGCCGAGGGCGGCGCACCGGCGGCGCGGGCCGATCGATAGAGGCTGGCGCCGACTCGGCCGCGAATGCGCAGCGGCGTATCGTCGACCGCGATCTGAATCGGGTTGACCCGCAGCGATCCGTCGACACGATCGAGTTCGATCTTCAGATCGAAGCGGGCGCGGAAAGCGATATGGTCGACCGGGCGTGCGACCGTGCGGTTGGGGCGCCGTCCGAGAATGATGGTCATCGGCGTGCCGGGCCGGATATCGGCGAGCGGGATGATGCCTTCGATCAGCGAGGTGATTTCCTCGGCCTGGTCGCCAGAGACGCCTGCACGTTCGAGAACCCGGGTAAATCCGTCGCCGCGGCCCAGCGTCGCCGTCATTTCGATATGCGGGCGTTCGGGCGTGTCGGCGAGCGGCTCGACGACATCGGTGGCAGCCATGCGGCGGCCGGTATCGGCGCCAAAGGCGAGCGGCGTGATCGCCTGCGCGCGCGCTTCGTCGACTTGGTCCTGGTCGAGCGCGGAGGGCAGGGCGGGAATCGCCTCGACGCTCGGCGCCATCAGGATCGTCGCGCCGCACAGCGCGGTGCAGGTGACGAGACCTCGCCACCATGTCTTCGATCCGATCTGCGCGCCGAGATCCACGACCAGGTCGATCTCGTGCCAGAAGGCGCGGCCGATCGCGGTCCGCGCCGGATGATGGTGATGAGAACCGGCGGCACCCTGATGCGAAAGCGTCGATGCGCCTCCGCCGTTACCGGCGCCATTTCCGGTGGTGAATTCGTTGCGCTGGAACAATTGCGGCCCCGCTCGTAATTCCTGTTCCCGGCGTGCATCGCCTGCACGTCCGGTGCCGAGCACTGTGGTTAAAAACCGTTAAAGTCAAATTAAGAGACGAAGATCGATTCTAGCGATGCGGCGAGCCGTGACGCAGGGCCGATGGACGGTTATCCACCACGGAACCTTGCGTTTTCCGGTTCGACCAACGATCATCGCGGGATGAGCAATTTTGCCCGCGCGCCGCTTGCCGCGGTGCTGGGTCCGACGAACACCGGCAAGACGCATCTCGCGGTCGAACGGATGACCGCGCATTCCAGCGGCATGATCGGTTTTCCGCTCCGTTTGCTCGCGCGAGAGGTCTATGATCGCATCGTCGCGATGAAGGGTCCCAAGGAGGTCGGGCTGCTGACGGGTGAGGAGAAAATCCTGCCCGAAGGCGCGCGCTGGCTCTGCTGCACGGCGGAATCGATGCCGCGCGATCGCGACGTCGCCTTCGCCGCGATCGACGAGGCGCAGCTCGCCGCCGATCGCGAGCGCGGGCATGTCTTTACCGACCGGCTGCTCCACTGTCGGGGCCGCGAGGAGACAATGATCCTCGGTTCGGACACGCTGCGGCCGATCCTCAAAACGCTGGTGCCCGAGGCCGAGATCATCTCGCGCCCACGCTTCTCGACGCTGAGCTATGCCGGCGCGACCAAGCTGTCGCGCCTGCCGCCGCGCTCCGCCGTCGTCGCGTTCAGCGCCGAAGAGGTCTACGCCGTTGCCGAGGCGCTGCGGCGGCTTCGCGGCGGGGCGGCCGTGGTGATGGGCGCACTCTCGCCCCGCACCCGCAACGCCCAGGTTGCGATGTTCCAGGCCGGCGAGGTCGACTATCTCGTCGCCACCGACGCCATCGGCATGGGGCTGAACATGGACGTGCGCCATGTCGCCTTCGCCTCGCTCCACAAATTCGACGGGCGCCGGCAACGCCGCCTGCATGTCCACGAGATGGCGCAGATCGCCGGCCGCGCCGGGCGGCACCAGACCGATGGCACGTTCGGCACGCTCGGGCTCGAAGGCGCGGAAGAGGTTTCCTTCTCGGAAGAAGAAATCAACCGGATCGAGGAGCATGAATTTTCGTGGCTCAAGCAGATTTACTGGCGCGACGGCGATCCGCGTCTCGATACGATCGAGACGTTGATCGCCGATCTCGAAGCCAAGCCCGATGATCCGATGCTCCGCGCTGCGCCAGAGGCGACCGATCTCGCCGTCCTCAAGGCGCTGGCGGGCGAGGGCTGGATCGTCGAGCGGGCGACCGACCCGGGGATGGTGGGTCGGTTGTGGCAAGCCTGCGGCCTTCCCGATTTTCGCAAGATGGGCGTGCAGGGCCATGCGCGACTGGTCTCCAGGCTTTACCGTCATCTGACCGAGGGCGATGGCCATATTCCCGGCGACGTCTTCGCACGCGAGGTGACGGCGCTCGAGAATCTGAACGGCGACGTTGAAACGCTCGCCGGTAGGCTCGCCGCGATCCGGACCTGGGCCTATGTCGCGCATCGCGACGACTGGCTCGCCGATCCGAAGCGCTGGGCGCGGCGGACCGAGGAAATCGAACAGCGATTGAGCGATGCACTGCACGATCGGTTGACGCAGCGCTTCGTCGACCGCCGCACATCGGTGTTGATGCGTGATCTCGGCGCGAAGGGGGAGGAGGCGTTGCCCGTTCGTGTCGATGGCGAGGGCGTTGTCACCGTCGACGACGAACCGATCGGCCGGATCGAGGGCTTTCGCTTCCAGGTCGAGGCCGGGGCGAGCCATACCGACAAAAAGCGCCTCCTCGCGGCCGCCGAGCGGCGGCTGGGCGGTGAATATGCGTCGCGGGCGGCGGCGCTGATCGCCGATGAGGATCGGGAATTCGCGCTCGGCACGGTGGCGGGGAAAGCGGTTGCGATCGACTGGCAAGGGCGTCGCGTTGCCAGGCTGGAGGCCGGGCGGACGCCGCTGGCTCCGCAGATCAAGCTCGACCGCGCACTCGATGTGCTGAGCCCCGAGATGAAGGCGCGTGTCGAGAACCGGTTGATGAGCTGGCTCGACAGCAGACTGGCCGAGGCGCTCGGCCCGCTGCTGCGGATCGACGCGGCGATCGCGGGGGAGAAGACGCCGCCGGCGTTGCGCGCATTGCTCGCGCCGGTTGTCGAGGGGGGCGGGATCGCCGCGCGGGCCGATCTCGGCGATGTAATCGAGACGCTGGACAAGGCGCTGCGTCATCGCGCGGGACAGCTGGGCCTTGTCATCGGCTCGCTCGATATCTTTCACCCGCGAATGCTGAAACCCGAGGCGATCCGCTGGCGGCTCGCGCTGGGTTCGGTATTCGCGGACAAGCCGATGCCGGATTTGCCGCCCGAAGGCGCGACGCTGCTGGCCGAACCCAAGGGCCGCACGGCGGCGCATTGGCGGCGGGCAGGGTTTCGCGGCTTCGCCGGTCAAATGCTCCGTATCGATATGGTCGAGCGGCTGAGCCGGTCGGCGCATGATCGTCGCGACGGGCGCAATCCCTTCGCTGTCGATACCGAACTGGCGACGTCGCTGGGGCTCGAACAAGAGGCGCTGGGTAAATTGATGCACGCGCTGGGCTTCCAGAAGCAGAAGGGCGATCCGCCGCAATGGGCCTGGCGCGGCCGGCGCAGAAAACCAGCCAAGCGTCGTGCGCAGAATGCACCACAGCCCGGCAACGCCTTCGCCAAGCTGGCCGATCTCAAAATTTCGCGTGGCTGACGAGGGGCAACGCATCGACAAGTTCCTCTGGCACGCCCGGCTGGCGCGCACCCGCAGCCTTGCCAAAACCATCGCCGAGAGCGGGCATATCCGCTGCGACGGGCGGCGCATTGATCGCGCCCATGCTGTCGTCCGCGTCGGTGACGTGCTCAGCGTCCCGCTGCCCTCGGGCGTCAGGGTCTTGCGCGTCACCAGCCTGCCGCCCCGGCGGGTACCCGCGAAGCAGGTCGGCGAGGTCTATGAAACGGTCCAGCCTGCACGGCACATCAACCGTTGACGCACAGCGCAAAGCGTGGCTAGCAGGCGGCCGCGCATATTCGAGGGAGAGCCGCGCCCATGACCTATGTCGTCACCGACGCCTGCATCAAATGCAAATATATGGACTGCGTCGAAGTCTGCCCGGTGGATTGCTTCTACGAGGGCGAGAACATGCTCGTCATCCATCCGGCGGAATGCATCGATTGCGGCGTGTGCGAACCGGAATGCCCGGCCGAAGCGATCCTGCCCGATACCGAGCCCGACCAGGAAAAATGGCTCGAGCTCAACGCCAAGTTCGCCGAGGAATGGCCGAACATCACGCAGAGCCGCGAAGCCCCGGAAGACGCCGACGAGCACAAGGGCGAAGAGGACAAATACGACAAGTATTTCTCGCCGGAGCCGGGCGAAGGCGACTGATTCGCCGCGCCCCTGCGGCGCGCCTGAAAATCCGCGAAACTTTCGTGATTCCAGTGTTTTGGACGGCGCGTGCTGCACCGCGTCGAAACACTGGAAATTTTGTTACAACTATGTTATATAATAGGACAAGAGACGGACCGTTTCGGTCCGCTTCGATTGGCTAAGGCACGGACAGAACTGGGCAAATTCGAACTGGCGGCGGGCGGCAGACAGCCCCGTTTGCGCGAGTCGACCCCGGGTCCACAGGAAAGGTCTCCATTATATGGCTAGCAATGCGCTGGACTTCGAAGTCGGCGATTACGTCGTTTATCCGAAACACGGTGTCGGCCGGGTGGTCGAACTGCAGAATGAAGAGATCGCGGGCATGCAGCTCGAACTCTATGTGCTGCGTTTCGAGAAAGAGAAGATGACGCTTCGCGTGCCGACCAACAAGGCCGAGGGCGTGGGGATGCGCAAGCTCTCCTCGGACAAGACGCTCAAGGACGCGCTCAAGACGCTCGAAGGCAAGCCGAAGGTCAAGCGCACCATGTGGTCGCGCCGCGCGCAGGAATATGAAGCCAAGATCAATTCGGGCGACCTCCTCCAGATCGCCGAAGTAACGCGCGACCTGTTTCGCGCCGACGACCAGCCCGAGCAGAGCTATTCGGAGCGGCAGATCTTTGAGGCCGCCTCCTCGCGCCTCGCCCGCGAACTCGCGGCGATGGAGAAGACCGACGAGCCGACAGCGCTCGAGAAAATCCTAGTCATCCTGAACAAGGCGGCCGCGATCTGGAACGCCGAGAAGGAAGAGGAAGAAGCGGCCAAGGAAGCCGCCAAATAACCTTCGTACTCTTTGCAAGAGCGGAAAGGCCCGGCCCGGCAGCAATGCCCGGCCGGGCTTTTTCTTTGCGCTGCGTGTGAGCACGCCCTAGCCTGCGGAAAAAGCAACGAGAGAATGTGTGATGGCGATCAAAGACCAGGTGCCGGTGGATTCGGGCTTCCCGGCGAAAACCGACGGTGCGAACATCATAGCGGATATCGATCTTGCCGGAAAGACGGCAATCGTGACCGGCGGCTATAGCGGGATCGGGCTCGAAACGGTCCGCGCGCTCGCGGCCAAAGGCGTCCAAGTCATCATTCCCGCGCGCAACATTCCCAAGGCGAAGGAAGCGCTCGCCGATGTCGAGGGCGACGTCCGGATCGAGGAAATGGACCTGGCGGACATTCCGTCCGTCCGTGCCTTTGGCGATAAGATGCTGGAAGAGCTGGAGAGCCTCGACCTCCTCATCAACAATGCCGGCGTTATGGCTTGCCCCGAAGAACATATCGGCGCGGGCTGGGAGTTGCAGTTCGGCACCAATCATTTGGGGCATTTCGAGCTGACGCGGAAGCTGATGCCGTTGCTCGAAAAGACGCCCGGCTGCCGCGTCATCGCGCTCTCGTCCACAGGCCACAAGCTTTCCGGAATCCGTTGGGACGATCCGAATTTCGAAATGGAACCCTATGAGAAGTGGCAAGCCTATGGGCAGGCGAAATCGGCCAATGCGCTGTTTGCCAATGCGCTATCGCGGCGGCTGAAGGACAGCGGCGGGCTCGCCTTCGCTGTTCATCCCGGCGGCATCTTCACCCCGCTGCAGCGCCATCTGCCGCAGGAGGAAATGATCGCGCTCGGCTGGCTCGACGAGAATGGCGAGTTGTCCGAAATGGCGAAGGCCGGGTTCAAGACCCCCGAACAGGGCTGCTCGACGACGCTCTGGGCCGCGATCAGCCCAAAGCTCGAAGGCAAGCCGGGCGTCTATTGCGAGGATTGCGACATCGCCGAACCCACCGATCCCGAGGGCCCCATGGCCCGCTACCGCGGCGCTGACCCGCATATCTGCGAAGATGAGGCGGCGGAGCGGCTCTGGGCGATGAGCGAGGAGATGATAGGCGAGGCCTAGGCCAGCCGCGTCGAGTACAGAAACCACGCCGCCACCGCGACGAGCAGTGTGGCAAAGATTCGGCGCGCCGTGCGCTGGCGAGCTTCCTCGGTCAGCCAGGGGCGGAGGGTTCCGGCGAGGGCGACGATGGTCAGGTGGATGGCTGTCGCGAGTGCGACATAGGCGCCCGTCAGGATCGCGGTCTGCGCCGCGACCGCCTGCTCGGGGTCGACGAAGCCTGGCAGGATCGCGATGTAGAACAAGCCTGCCTTCGGGTTGAGCAGGTTGACGACAAGCCCGCGCCGGAAGTGATCGGCAGCCGCGTGCGTTGGCGCGGTCCGGCCCGGCGAAACTTCACCGGTGCCCTGCCACGCCTCATAGGCGAGCCACAGGAGATAGAGCGCTCCGGCCCATCGCAGGACGGCGAAGGTGAGGGGGGAAGCTGCGATCAGCGCGGCAAGGCCCAGCGCCGCTCCGATACCGATCAGCGCCAGCCCGAGCGCTACGCCCGCCGTAGCGGCCAGTCCCGCCCGCCGTCCCTCAACGGCCGAAATCAGCGCCAGATAGGCCATATTCGGTCCCGGCGTCAGTTCGATCACGAGCGCAGTCAGGAGGAAGGCGGGCAGGGCGTCCATCGGGACGCCCTGCCACGCGATAGGATTTGAGAAAAGCTTACAGCTTCTCCGTCAGCTCCGGCACCGCCTTGAACAGATCCGCGACCAGGCCGTAATCGGCGACCTGGAAGATGGGTGCGTCTTCGTCCTTGTTGATGGCGACGATGGTCTTGGAGTCCTTCATGCCGGCAAGGTGTTGGATCGCGCCGGAGATGCCGATGGCGATGTAGAGTTCGGGGGCGACGATCTTGCCGGTCTGGCCGACCTGATAGTCGTTGGGGACATAGCCCGCATCGACCGCGGCGCGCGAGGCGCCGATGCCGGCGCCGAGCTTGTCGGCGAGCGGGGTGATGACCTCCTCGAACTTCTCGCCCGATCCCAGCGCGCGGCCGCCCGAGACGATGATCTTGGCGCTGGTGAGCTCGGGCCGGTCGCTCTCGGCGATCTCTTCGGAGACGAAGCTCGAAAGCCCGGCGTCGGTCGGGCCGGAGACGGCCTCGACGATGCCCGATCCGCCTTCGGTCGCGGCCTTTTCGAAGGCCGTGCCGCGCACGGTGATGACGAGCTTCGCGTCCGCGCTCTCGACCGTCGCGATCGCGTTGCCGGCATAGATCGGCCGCGTGAAGGTCTTGTCGCCCTCGACCGAGAGGATGTCGGAAATCTGCATTACATCGAGCAGCGCGGCGACGCGCGGCGCGACGTTCTTGCCGGTCGTCGTGGCGGGCGCGACGAAGGCGTCATGATCGCCCATCAGTTCGGCGACCAGCGGCGCGATGTTCTCGGCCAAGTGATGGCCATAGGCAGCATCGTCGGCGACATGGACCTTGCCCACGCCGGCGATCTTGGCGGCCGCATCGGCGACGCCGCCGCAATTTTCACCCGCGACGAGCAGATGGACTTCGCCGAGCTTCCCGGCCGCGGTGACGGCGGCGAGCGTTGCATCGGCGACATGGTTATTGTCGTGTTCGACCCAGACGAGCGTTTTCATTCTATTCGCTCCTTTTCCTCTATCCGTTGGCCCTGAGCTTGTCGAAGGGCTGATTTCTTCAAAAAGTGCAGGGCTTCGACAGGCTCAGCCCAAACGGGGTAGGGTGCCTATGCGACCCCCATATCCTTCAGCTTCGCCACAAGCGCGTCGACATCTTCGAGGATCTCCCCGGCTTCGCGCTTGGGCGGTTCGCCGACATTGGTGGTGGTCAGGCGCGGCGTGGTGTCGACGCCGTAATCGCCAGGCGTTTTCGTATCGAGCGGCTTCGACTTCGCCTTCATGATGTTCGGCAGCGAGGCATAGCGCGGCTCGTTCAAGCGAAGATCGGTGGTGACGACGGCGGGAAGGTTCAGCTTCACCGTCTGCAGGCCGCCGTCAATCTCGCGCTTCACGGTGATGGCCTCGCCCTCGACCTCGACCGTGTTGGCGAAGGTGCCCTGGCCCCAGCCGAGCAGCGCGGCGAGCATCTGCCCGGTCTGGTTGCTGTCGTCGTCGATCGCCTGCTTGCCGGTGATGACGAGCCTGGGGCTTTCCTCATCGACAATGGCCTTGAGGATCTTGGCGACGGCGAGCGGTTCGACCTCGTCATCGGTCTCGACCAGGATCGCGCGGTCGGCGCCCATCGCCAGCGCGGTGCGCAGCGTTTCGGTCGCCTTGGCCGGGCCGATCGACACGGCGACGATTTCCTCGGCCTTGCCGGCTTCCTTGAGGCGGATCGCCTCCTCAACGGAGATTTCGTCGAACGGGTTCATGCTCATCTTGACGTTGGCCAGATCCACGCCCGACCCGTCCGCCTTGACGCGCGGCTTCACATTGTAATCGATCACCCGCTTCACGGGCACCAGAATTTTCATCGTTTCAGTCCTCCAGGGCTCTTCCGGCCCGCTTTACGTTCACGTAAACGTCACTAGCATGTTGCGCTGCAATATGTCCAGCGCGGCGACTATTTCTTCACCTCGGCGACGATCTTGCGCGCCGCATCGCCCAGATCGTCGGCGCTGACGATCTTGAGGCCCGAATTGTTCAGGATCTCCTTGCCCTTTTCGACATTCGTGCCTTCCAGTCTAACGACCAGCGGCACGTCGAGATCCACTTCCTTCGCCGCGGCGACGATGCCCTCGGCGATGATGTCGCATTTCATGATCCCGCCGAAGATGTTGACGAGGATGCCCTCGACCGCCGGATCGGACAGGATGATCTTGAACGCGGCGGTCACCTTTTCCTTCGAAGCGCCGCCGCCGACGTCGAGGAAATTGGCGGGGAAGGCCCCGTTCAGCTTGATGATGTCCATCGTCGCCATGGCAAGGCCGGCGCCGTTGACCATGCAGCCGATATTGCCGTCGAGCTTGATATAGGCGAGGTCATGCTTCGATGCCTCGAGCTCCATCGGGTCCTCTTCGCTCTCGTCGCGCAGTTCGGCATATTCCGGGTGCCGGAAATCGGCATTGGAATCGAAGCTCATCTTGGTGTCGAGAACGAGCAACTCGCCGCCATCGGTTTCGACCAGCGGATTGATCTCCAGCATCGAACAGTCGAGTTTGGTGAACGCCTCGTAGAGATTGGCGGTGAGCTTGACGCAGGCATCGGCGAGATCGCCTTCGAGTTTCAGCGCTTCGGCCGCCTTGCGCCCGTCCGCTTCCGTGAAGCCCGCGAGCGGATCGATCGTGATCGTTGCGATCTTTTCGGGGGTCTCGTGCGCGACCGCCTCGATGTCCATGCCGCCTTCGGTCGAAACGACCATCGCGACGCGTCCCGACGCGCGGTCGACGAGCAGCGCGAGATAATATTCCTCTTTGATGTCGACGCCGTCGGTGACGTAGAGGCGGTTCACCTCCTTGCCGGCTTCGCCCGTCTGCACGGTGACGAGCGTGTTGTGCAGCATCTCCTCGGCGTCGGTACGGACATCGTCGATCGACTTGGCGAGCCGCACGCCGCCCTTGGCATCCGGCCCCAGCTCCTTGAACTTGCCCTTGCCGCGCCCGCCGGCATGGATCTGCGCCTTCACGACGTAGAGCGGGCCGGGCAGCTGTTCGGCCGCCGCCACCGCGTCTTCGACCGTGGTCGCCGCAATCCCCTTGGGGACGCCGACGCCGAATTTTCCGAGCAGTTCCTTGGCCTGATATTCGTGAATGTTCATGGCGCGGGCGCGCTCCTTCGATTGGGTCCGTGAGTCGGGTGGATTCGGCTAGCGGCTAAAGCATAGTCGGGCGGGCGTGAAAAGGGTGGGTTGGCTTAGATATCCGCTTGCGCGGATGTGGTTGCGGGTTCGCCGAACTGCCCGTTGGAGCTGGAATGGATAGCGGCCATGATCTCTTCTCGGGAGGCCTCGAACGTACCGAAATCCATTTCGAAATCCGCGCCTCCCAAAAATCGATTCGCCCGGGCCCAGCCCTTCGATCCAAACCTTGATCCGAACACGTTCTTTTCCACAAAGTCGTCGGGACATACGAAATCGACACACAAATTGGTGCCCATATACATCCCTCGATGATAGTATTTTTTCGCGCGAATGGTCGATATCTCGGACCATCCTATAACCCGTTTTCCATAGGGAAGCAGCCACATGCCGTCGTCGCTGACGGACATGTATCCGCCAGAGGTCACATATAGCATCATTAGATGTACGACGAAAAAGTACAGTGTCACCAGATGTACGACGAAAAAGTACAGTGTCACCAATGAGACCGCGATTGGAAAAGCGAACTCCAGCCACGACCAGAAATTTGGTTCGATGTACGGCCATAGGCGATATGCCCAGTAGCCCATTCCAATGCAGACGCCGGCTGAACCGAGGGCACGCAGAACATGCGAGGACTCGGATATGTGGAAAACTCGTCCCGGCCGAGCGTGCAAGTACATGTTGATGAAGTCCGGCACGAAATGGTGAATGTCAAATCGCGTGTTGCGCCCCTCGCATCACGCACGGCGCTTCGCTATATCACTCCCTATGCACTGGGCGCTCGGCCTCCTCCTTTTCTTCGCAACCGTCCTCTTCATGGAGGGCGTGGCCTATGTCGCGCATCGCTGGGTGATGCACGGGCCGGGCTGGTTTCTGCACAAGAGCCATCACGAACCGCGTATAGGCAATTGGGAACTCAACGATTTCTATGCGCTGATCTTCGCGGTACCGTCCTTCGTCATGCTGCTGGGCGGCGTGCAGCTCGGCTGGTGGCCGGGCTTCACCTGGATCGGCGCGGGGATCGCGGCCTATGGCGCCATCTATTTCGGCTTTCACGACGTGATCGTGCACAAGCGGCTCAACCATCGTTACCTGCCGAAATCGGCCTATATGAAACGCATCATCCAGGCGCACCGGCTGCACCATGTCGTCGAGACAAAGCACGGCACGGTGAGCTTCGGCTTCCTCTGGGCACCGAAGCCCGAGGAGTTGAAGGCGGAATTGAAGCGCAGGGAACGCGCCGGTGTGCGCGCGCCGCGTGGGGAGAGGGCGACGGCGGAGCGGTGAATACACCGCCTGATTTTCTGAGATGGCTTGCCGATCGCAGGGATCAGGTCAGTTCCGTGCGATACTGCTCCAGCATCGTCTCGCCGAAACAGGCGAAGGTGACCTGCCCGATCGCGCGGTTGCTTCGGAGGAAATCGCGCACTTCGCGCACCGCAATAGCCACGGCCTGTTCGACCGGATAGCCGTAGACGCCGCAGCTGATCGCCGGGAAGGCGATGCTGGCGATATCGTGATCGGCCGCCAGCGACAGACTGTTGCGATAGCAGGCGGCGAGCAGTTCGGGTTCGCTCGCATTGCCGCCTGTCCAGACCGGCCCGACCGTGTGGATGACGTAATCGGCCGGGAGATCGAAACCCGGCGTAATGACGGCTTCGCCGGTAGGGCAGCCGCCGATTTTTTTGCAGGCGGCGAGCAATTTCGGCCCGGCGGCGCGGTGGATCGCGCCGTCGGCGCCGCCACCTCCGCGCAGGCCTTCATTCGCCGCATTGACGATGGCGTCGACGTCGAGCGTCGTGATGTCGGCCTTGCGGGCCACGATCCGGTCATCGGTCATGCCGGCTCCATAGCACATCGCTGCGCGGCTCGTCCCGGAAGAGGCGCTTGCGGCCACGCGCCTGATAGAAGGCGCGGATCAGCCAGCGCATCTTTTCGGTGCGTGTCGTGACCTGGCGACTGTCGAGCGCTTCCTCGCCCGCCTCGCGCACCTTGCGCGCGATCGCGCCGTAGATGCCCGCAGCGGCCAGCACCGCCCATGCGGAGCGGAAGGGGAGGGCGGGCGTGCCGCGCCGTGCGCTCGCTTCATAGAGCTGCGCCATATCGGCGAGCCGGCCCGCCATGGCAGCAAGGGCAGGGCGATTGGACTGTTGTTCGAGCGCCGTCGGATCGACGTTCGCATCGGCCAGCCAGCGTCGCGGCAGATAGCAGCGGCCGTTGAACGCGTCTTCCCCGATGTCGCGCGCGATATTCGAAAGCTGAAAGGCGAGGCCGAGGTCGCAGGCGCGGTTCATCGTTCGCTTGTCCGCAGGATCGACGCCCATGACATGCGCCATCATGATCCCGACGACACCGGCGACATGATAGCAATAGCGCAGCAAATCGGTTTCGGTTTCGGGCACCCAGCCCTCGGCATCGAGCGCGAAACCGGCGATATGGTCCTCGATATAGCGATGCGGAATCGCGCATTCGGCGGCGACGATGCCGAGCGCGTCGAAACAGGGGTCGCCAGCCGGTTCGCCGGCGAGCGCGCGTGCGGTGCGGGCGCGGATTTCCTCCAGCCGCGCCATCGGATCGGCGACGGCCTGCATGTCGTGCCCCAGTTCCTGCCCATCGGCGAGATCGTCGCAGCGGCGGCACCAGGCGTAGAGCAGCCACACCCGCTCGCGCGTTTTCCTGTCGAACAGTTTCGACGCCATCGCAAAGCTGTACGATCCGCGCGCGATCGTCTCGCGGGCGTGTTCGACGAGTTCGGCGCGCTTCACTCACCCCTCCCCTTCAGGGGAGGGGCCGGGGGTGGGGGCTGTCCGTTGAGCGCGGTGCTTGTGGAACGCCCCCACCCCAACCCCTCCCCTGAAGGGGAGGGGATTTTTCGTTGTCACGGGCCGATCTAAGTTATTGCCGCAGATCATCGAGCATCAACCCGGCGGTCGCCTTGGCGCTGCCGACGACACCCGGAATGCCGGCGCCCGGATGCGTCCCGGCGCCGACGAAATAGAGGTTGGAGACGACATCGTCGCGGTTGTGGACGCGGAACCAGGCGCTCTGCGTCAGTAGGGGCTCGAGGCTGAAGGCGCTGCCCAGATGGGCGTTGAGGTCGCCGGCAAAATCCTGCGGCGTGTACCAGAATCTGGTCACGATCCGGTCGCGCAGGCCCGGGATCAGCCGCGCTTCGACATGGTCGAGGATGCGGTTCGCATAGTCCTCGCCGATCGCGTCCCAGTCGGCCGGGAATTTCCCGAGATGAGGCACGGGCGCGAGCGCGTAAAATGTCGAACATCCTTCCGGCGCCATCGAAGGGTCGGTGACCGTAGGGTGATGGAGATAGAGCGAGAAATCCTCGGCCAGGACGCCGTGATCGTAAATGTCCTTGAGCAGCCCGTCATAGCGCGGGCCGAACAGGATCATATGGTGCGGGATGCCGGGCCAACTGCCCTCGACCCCGAAATGGACGACGAAGAGCGAAGGGGAGAAGCTCTTCTTCTCCAGGCTGCGCGCCGCCCGTTCGCCGCGCTTGGTATCGGTCAGCAGGTCGCGATAGCTGTGGACGATGTCGGCGTTGGAGGCGAGCGCGTCGACATCGTCGCGCCAGCCGCTCTCGCAGGCAACGCCTGTCACCCGCTCGCCGAGCGTTTCGATCTTGGTCACCGGATCGCCGAGCCGGACGGTGCCGCCGAGCCGTTCGAAATGGGTGATCATCCCGGCAATCAGGCGATTGGTGCCACCTTTCGCGAACCACACGCCGCCGTCCTTTTCCAGCTTGTGGATCAGCGCGTAAATGGCACTCGTCTTCATCGGACTGCCGCCGACGAGCAGTGTATGGAAGGACAGTGCCTCGCGCAGCTTCTCGTTCTTCACATAGCTCGAGACGATCGAATAGACCGAGCGCCAGGCCTGCTTCTTCGCCAGTTGCGGCGCGGCGCGGAGCATCGACTTGAAATCGAGAAACGGTACCGCGCCCAGCTTCTCATAGCCTTCCTCGAAGACTCCGGCGGAATAGGTCAGGAACCGGCGATAGCCCTCGACATCGGCCGGATTGAGCTTCTCGATCTCGCGCGTGAGTTCGACCTCGTCGTTCGAATAGTCGAAGCTCGTACCGTCGGGCCAGTTGAGGCGATAGAAGGGCATCACCGGCATAAGATCGACATCCGCTGCGATGTCGGCGCCGGTCAGCTGCCAGAGCTCAGCGAGGCAGTTCGGATCGGTGATGACGGTGGGGCCGGCGTCGAAAGTGAAGCCGTCGCGCTCCCAATGATAGGCGCGGCCGCCGGGCTTGTCGCGGGCTTCGATCACCGTCGTTTCGATTCCCGCCGACTGCAACCGGATGGCGAGCGCTAGACCGCCGAAGCCCGCGCCGATCACGGCTGCCTTGCTCATGCCTTGCTCCCCATCAGCGCCTTCAATCCGCGACCGACCGGGATGGGCGGCTTGCCGGAGACGATACGCAGCTTATCGGACCAGCGACTGCGACCCGCGTAGAAGCGCTCTATAAGCCCGGCATCGAGCGTGTAAAACCGTTCGAGGATCTTGTAGCGGTCTTCGGTGCCCGCGCCGCGGAACATCATCGTGTCGAGCATGCGGTAGAAGCCGCCCGCGCGCCAATGGCCGGCCGCCATGGTGAGCATCGCATCGCGCAGAGCTTCGCCCGAAAAGTCACTCCGTTTCGCCACCATCTGCGCGGTTCGCACGGCATCGGGAAGCGAATAGCCGGTGACGGGATGAAACAGCCCGGCGCGCACGCCCGCCTTGGCTGCCTTGCCGCCGGATCGCCAATATTCGCCGAACTTTCCCCCCGTGCAGGTCACCGGCAGCACCCCCTTTTCCCGGTGCACCACGGCATCGATGATCCAGCCTTTGGTCTCGGCATAATCGAGGCAGCGCTGTTCGATCGCCTTCGCGTCCATTGCCGGCAGGTTGCTATAATAGGTGTCCTCGATGAAGATGCGCGTGCCGGAGAGCGGCAACACATAGACGAAGCGATAGCCGTCGATCTGCTCGACCGTCGCGTCCATCACCACGGGCAACTCCTGCCCGTGCGGCTCTTCGGTCTCGATTTCGACGCCGACGAATTTCTGCCATCCGCATTCGAGCAGCGTCAAATCGCCCGCGCCGCGCGCGTCGATCACGCCGCCGGCCTCGATCCGCTCGCCATTGGAAAGGACGACCGCGTCGGTCGTTGCGCCGAGCACGCGATCGCCCGAACGGATCGCCTCTCGCGGGAGTGTGTCGCGAAGTACCCGTTCGAAATCGCTCGACTTGATCGTGTGATAGCGTGTGTCGAGTTCGCGCCGATGGGCCGGGAAGCGGACTTCATACCCGTCCCAGCTGCGCCCGATCATCGGTCCGAGCAGCGCCATCCCGTCGGCATCGACATCGCTTTCGAAGAACGACCAGCGATGGTTGCCACCCAGCTTTTCGCTCTCTTCGACCACAAGCACCGAAAGGTCGGGCCGGCGCCGGTGCAACTCGAGCGCGATCAAACCGCCGGCCAGCCCCCCGCCCAGAATGGCGACATCGCATGTCGGGCCGGTGGCCATGGTCGGTTTCATGCTCCCTTTTTTGCGCCGCTTCGATCCGTCCAACCTAGGAGGCTCGGTGCGATGTGCAAACGCGCTGGTCGAAATGATCTAGACCGATCGGTCTAATTATGGCAGGGAAGGCCTATGCGAAGCTATTCCGACCCGTCCACCGTCGCCCGTCTCGAAGCCAATGCGAAGGTCGCCGGATTCAATCGATGGTTCGATTTCGATTGTCTCGGCGCCGGTAATGGTGAGGACGAACTGACGCTGGAAATGCGCGATGAGCTGACCCAGCATCATGGCTTCTTCCATGGCGGTTGCGTAACCTCGCTGGCGGACACCGCCTGCGCCTGGGCGGCGTCGACCGTTGCGGGGGATGTCGTCACGGCGTCCTCGACGCTGCATTTTCTCCGCCCCGCCGATGGAGACCGTATCCGTGTTCACGCGACCGTGATCCGGGCGGGGAAACGAACGGTGACGGTGGACGGCAAGGTCTTCAGCGAAAAGGCGGACGAAGCGCCGAAGCTGTGCGCGACGACGCTGGTGTCGGTCGCGGTCCTAGCGCGGTGATGCTGCTCGCTGCGGAACGAGAGCCGCTCACCGATGCGGCAACGCGCGATCGGCTGATCGCCGCCGCCGTGAAGCTGTTTCAACGCAACGGCTATCATGCGGTCGGCGTGGCGGCGATCCTGGCCGAGACGAAGCTTCCCAAGGGCTGCTTCTACCATCATTTTCCGGGCGGTAAGACCGAGTTGGCGGCTGCCGCGGCCGACTGGCTCGGGAATGAAATCGTCGATGCCATGGAGCGCGCTCGCGCCAAGTCGGTCGGCGCGGCGCAGTTCCTCGCGCGCGCGGCCCGCGACACGGCGGAATGGCTCCAGAAACGCGATTTTGCCGAGGGTAGCCTGCTCATGATGCTCGCCGATGAGGGTGTGCCGCACGAACCGGTGATTGCCGAGGCCGTAAGCCGCAACGTTGAAGCTGTCGGGCATGCATTGTGCCGGCTGATTGGCGAGAAAGGGACGGATGAGGCTTTTACCGCCGCCAGCCTTATGTTCGCGATCTATTGCGGCGCAACCGGCCTCGCCCGGGCGCTTCAATCGACGCGTCCGCTGCTGGACGTGGCCACCTTGTTCGAACGGCGTGACGCGGAGACGATGTTCGCCTAAGACCGGCGCGATGCCGGTCACCCTTGCCATTCTCTTCTCCGCTTTCGCCATGACGCTGATCGTCGGCTTGCGCTATCTGGCGGCGTCGGGTTTTTTCGCCTGGCTTACCGAGCGGACGCGGCCCGGCCTTTACCGCGATCTCAAACCGCAAATCGGGCGCGAAATGTGGTGGTCGCTCGCCAGTGCCGCGATCTACGGCATCCCAGCCGGAATCGTCGCCTGGGGCTGGGATACGCAGGGCTGGACAATGATTTACGGCGAGATCGGCGCGATGCCACTCTGGTACTGGCCGGTGTCGATCCTCGCCTATCTCTTCGCGCACGACACCTGGTTTTACTGGACGCACCGGCTGATGCACCGGCCGCGCTGGTTCCGGATCGCCCATGCCGTCCACCATGACAGCCGCCCGCCCACCGCATGGGCGGCGATGAGCTTTCATCCGATCGAGGCGGTGACCGGTGCGATCGTCATTCCCGTCCTCGTTTTCCTGATCCCCATCCATATCGCCGCGCTGGCTGTCGTTTTGACGATCATGACGGTAATGGGTGTGACGAACCATATGGGATGGGAGATTTTCCCGAGGTTCATCGTTGACGGGATATTGGGGCGATGGCTGATCACGGCGAGCCATCATCAACGCCATCATGCTGAGTACAGGTGCAATTATGGGCTATATTTCCGTTTCTGGGACCGGCTTTGCCGAACGGACAAGGGGTTGGGGCATTTCGCTGGCCAAGGCGGGCGCGGCGGCGGGCCTGTTCGCGGCGCTGGCGGGCACGAGCCCGAGCGCGCGGCTTGACGTCAATGTCGAGCGGATGCGGTCGGACGAGGGCATGCTGCATATCTGCGTAACGCGCGACGACGATTATTTTCCCGATTGCGAAGAAGATCCAAACCGCATCACGCGCAGCATCCGCGCCGACGGGTCGCTAACTGCCCGGTTTACCAACCTTCCGTCCGGTGGCTATGCCGTCTCCATCGTCCATGACGAGAACAGCAATGACCGGCTCGATCGCTTCGCCGGTATCCCGCGCGAAGGCATCGGCTTTTCGCGCAACCCGCGCTTCACCTTCGGCCCGCCGGCCTTCTCCGCCGCCCGCTTTACGCTGTCGAACGGCGAAGGGCGGCAGGACATAAGGATGCGCTATTTCCTCTAGGGGCTAACCCCTTCGCACCGGCTGCGTGCTGCGCCATATTGCGCCGGTGTCCGACACGTCCGACGAACCGCCGCCGCTGCGCAAGATCATCCATATCGACATGGATGCCTTTTTCGCGAGCGTGGAGCAGCGCGATAATCCCGAGCTGCGCGGCAAGCCCGTCGCCGTCGGCGGATCGAGCGGGCGGGGCGTCGTCGCGGCGGCGAGCTACGAGGCGCGCAAATTCGGGGTGAAGTCGGCGATGCCCTCGGTGACGGCGAAGCGGCGCTGCCCAGACCTGATCTTCGTCAAATCGCGCTTCGACGTCTATCGCGCCGTCTCCAACCAGATCCGCGCGATCTTTCGCGACTATACCGATCTGGTCGAACCGCTCTCGCTCGACGAGGCCTATCTGGACGTGACCGCCTGCCGCAAGCTTCCCACCGCGACGGCAATCGCGGAGGAAATCCGGGAGCGCATTCGCGACGCGACCGGCCTGACGGCATCGGCCGGCGTTTCCTACAACAAGTTCCTCGCCAAGCTCGCTTCCGACCAGAACAAGCCCGACGGCATTTGCGTCGTCACACCCAAGCAAGGCGCAGCGTTCGTTGCGGCGCTGCCCGTGCGCCGCTTCCACGGTGTCGGCCCCAAGACGGCGGAAAAGATGCAGGCGCTCGGCATCGAGACGGGGGCAGACCTGCGCGCGTGCAGCCTCGAATTTCTCGAAGCGCGCTTTCGCAGTTCGGGGCGATATTACTATCGCGCGGCACGCGGGATCGACGACCGGCCCGTCCGCAGCCATCGCATCCGCAAATCGCTGGGCGCGGAACGCACCTATGGCGACGACTTGCACGACCGCGATGCGATGATCGAAAGACTGGGCGAGATCGCCGATGTGGTGTGGGAGCGCGCGCAGAAATCGGAGAGTTTCGGCCGCACCGTGACGCTCAAGCTGCGATATGCCGATTTCGTCACGCCGACCCGCGCCCGATCGCTTCCCGAGCCGGTCGCGAGCCGCGAGGAGCTTCTTGCCATCGGCTGCGACCTGCTCGACACGCTGATTCCCGATCCGCGCGGTGTGCGCCTCCTCGGACTGACGATGTCGGGCTTCGGCAATGCGGACGCCGGCGAGCGGGAAACGGACGCACATTCCGCGCAACTCGATTTCGGTCTCTAGGCAATCATCGCCGGGCGATTTCCGCGATTGACCGGGAAAAGGAATCGGCTGATCACCTCCGTCGGGCAAAAGGGGGGTAGGAAATGGAACGCGATCTCTACGGCTTCGGCGGCTGGCTGATCCTGTTCACCATCGGGCTTGGCGTGTTGACGCCTTTGGTCGAAATCGCGTCGGTCTATCCGATGCTATATGGCGCGGATTCGATATTCTTCCAGGCGCAGATCGAAAACTGGTCGCTGTTCCGGACGATCTTCACGCTCTTCATCGCCGGGGAAATCGCGCTGTTCGTCTATACCTGCTATCGCCTGATCAAGGTCTATAATCCCGAGACGATCCGGATTACGCGCATCGTGATCTGGGTCAGCGCGCTCGTCCTGCCAGCGCTCGGCATATTCATCCTCGCCCAGTTCCTCGGAATGCCGTTCGGCGGCCTGTTCGCCGCCAGTTTCGAGGAATCGCCTTTCGAGTTAATCCGGCCGTTGATCTGGGCCGGAATCTGGACTGCCTATTTCTCGATGTCCGAGCGCGTTCGGCAAACCTATCTCGAATCGCGTGACGGGGAAACCGAAGAGGTCTTTACCTGACGGACGGCATCGCTCGTATCTGCAAGTGCGTTCGAACGGTCGACAGTTTTTACGTGAGGGACACCATGAACGATCGCGAATATCCAAGTGGAGTCAGCGGCTGGTTGCTTTTTTTCGTTATTGGGCAATGCGCGGTCATTCCGCTCGCCGATCTCCTTCGCGGGTACCAGCTTGTGTCGTCGGGTACGGCGGAGGGGTTGTTCATTCCGATGTCGGACCAGACATGGCTGATCGCCGGGCTCGGCCTGCTCGTCGCGGCGGAAGTCGCGATCGGCGCGTTCGTCGCGCACCGGCTTTATCATTATCGCACGCCCGAAAGCGTCACCTGGGCCATCGCCGGCGCCTGGGCGAGCTTCGCGCTGCTCTGGACCGGCTATGTCGCGGTCTGGGCGATCTCGGCCGGCGCGCCGCTGATGTACACGATCGACATGATCATCTTCTTCATCAAGGCGCGGCCGATCCAGGCGGTGTTGGCACTGGGCTGGGCGATCGGCTGGACCGTTTATTTCAATCGGTCGATGCGCGTCGAATACACCTATTTTCAGGGCGAGGACGAACCCGAGATCGGCGACGTCTTCGCCTGATCCCGGCACCATCCGGGCTAGAAATCGGCCGAGACCGATAGCTTGAACGTGCGCGGCGCGCCTTGCAGCAGGGCCGCGTTGAACGCGTCGAACGAGGACGCCCAATAGCGGTCGTCGGCGATATTATCGACGCGGAAGCGCAGCGTTACCGGCGTCTCGCCCGCCGCAAAAACATAGCGCGCGCCGAGGTCGAAACGTGTCCAGTCCTCGAGCGTCAGCGTATTCGCCTGGTTGACCTGCTGCTCGCCGGTATGGACGACGCGGCCCGTCAGCGTGAAGCCGGGCAGGAACGGCACGTCCCATTCGACATTGGCGTTGACGGTGAAATCTGGCACGCCGACCGCTTCGTTGCCGTCGTTTGCGCCGCCGGCCGTGTCGCGCAGCTCGGCATCGTAGACGGCGAGGCCGCCGATCAGCCGCAGTCCGTCGACCGGTTCGCCGTCGAGCGTCAGTTCGAGCCCCCGGTTTCGCTGTTCGCCATTGATCCCGAAGACCTGCTGGCCGGCAGGGTTCGCCGGATCGACAGGGACGGCGAAGGCGCTCGGCAGTTCGGTCTGGAACAGCGCGAGGCTTGCATTGAACCGACCGAGTTCGAGCTTGCCGCCGACCTCATACTGGGTCGAGCGGAACGGCGCGAAGGTCTGCCCCGGGTTGACGAGCACCGGGTCAAGCGGCGCGACCGGCCCTTGCTGCAGTCCCTCGATCCGGTTGGCGAAGAGAGAGATCTGCTCTGTTGGCCGGACGACGATGCCCGCGACCGGCGTTACCGCGTCCTCGCTGTAGAGGCTCGAACGCGCGGCGGTGAAATAATCGAAGCTCTCGACACGGATCGTCTGCAGTCTGAGACCGCCGGTGAGCAGGATCCGGTCGTCCCAGAAACCGATCGTGTCGGAAGCGAAGACGCTGCCCTGCCGCGTCTTCGAGATCGGGAACGGATCGTCGAGATCGCCGCCGACGAGCGTCGAACTCGGTATCGGCACGATGGGCGTATCGTAGAGATTGGTCGCGAAGCCGGCGAAACCGGGCCCATAGAGGAAATCATAGGCGTTGCGATTGGTCTGCCATGAGATGTTTCCGCCCAGATTGATCTCGTGCGTGATCGCCGAGCCGAGAGCGATCCGCATGCCCGCCTCGGCCGCTTCGTTATTGTCGGTGCGCGGCACGAAGAGCGCGGTGCCGTTCGCCGCGCCCGTCGCCGCATCGGTCACGGTGATGCCGCCGTAAATGCCGTCCTCGCGCCCGTCGCGCGCGCCGAAGGAGGCGTACAAGAGCGCGTTGTCGGCGACGTGCCATTCGATCCCGAATATGCCGAAATAATCGCGCAGATCGGTATAGGTATAGGGCTGGGCGTAGTTGGCATCGGAGTCGGGCACGCGCGGGATGGTCGTCGTCGCCAGTGTCACCTTCGGACGGAGCCGGTCGACCTCGACGCGCTGATAGCCGAGATCGAGCGACAGGCGGACATCGCCGCCGTCCCAGTCGAAGCCCGCGCCGATGACACGCGTCCGGCGGAACTCGTCGTCGATGCCGACATCGCCGCTGCGGAAGGCGCCGTTGACGCGGATGCCGAACTGGCCCGCATCGCCGAAACGCCGTCCGACATCGAAGCTGCCGCCGAAATGTTCGTTCGAGGTATAGCCCAGCGTCGCGCGCGTCAGCGGATCGGCATCGGCGCGCTTGAGGATCAGGTCGACGCTGCCGCCGATGCCCGATCCGCCCGGTGCCGCGCCGTTGAGGAAGGCGGTGGCGCCGTTCAGCACCTGCACCTGGTCGAACAGTTCGGGCGCGATCAACTGGCGCGGCGCGATGCCGTACAGCCCGTTCAGTCCGACATCGTCGCCGAACAGCGTGAAGCCGCGGATGACGAACTGTTCGGCGGCATTGCCAAAGCCGTAGGTCGTGCGGATCGTCGGGTCGTTCTCCAGCACCTCGCCGATCGTCTGCGGCTGCTGGTTCAGGATCAGCGTTTCGTCATAAGCGCGGACGGTGAAGGGCACCTCCATCGCGTCCTTGTCACCGAGCACGCCGAGATCGCCCGAATTGAGCACCTCGGTCTGATTCTCGCGCTGCGCCGTGACGACGATCTGCGCCGCGTCGGAATTATCGCCGCGCTCCGGCTGGGCGAGCGCGGGACCCGCCGCGAGAGCGATGGCGAGGAGCGGAAGGGTCAGGAAGAGTTTCACGGATGGTCTTTCTTTTTAAGGTCAGGAAGATCGCCGCCGCCAGGCAATGGCGATGGCGAGAAGGGGTAAAGTCAGCAGCGCCCAGCTCAGCGCGTCGCGCACGCCGTCGCCGGTCAGGCCGCTGACAAGGCCGACAAGGCTGGCGAGCGCGAGGATCGCGGGCACGAGAAACACCTGGCCGAGCGAGCGGCGGCTGCGTGAGCGGGCGCCGGTCATGCGGGCTGGCCCACGGCGCCGGCGGCGATTTCCGCCACGCGCTCGTCGGTCGAACGGCCGCGCTTGCCGAGCCAGAGATAGAGGCCCGACACCAGCACCACGATCGTCGCGAGGTCGAGCAGCGCCCAGAGGATCTTGAGCGGGATCGCGCCATAATCGCCGAAATGCAGCGGCTTGGAGAGCATCAGCGCCTGGTTGTACCAGGGCATGGCACGCATATCGGTGAGCTCGCCCGTCTCCGCATCGATCAGCGCCGGGGTGAGAAGATGGCGGGTCAGCGGCGTGCCGCCCTGGAAGAAGACGGCATAATGGTGCCGCGAGCTCCAGTCGCCGCCGGGAAAGGCGATGAATTGCGGGTTCAGCCCGGGCTGCGCGGCGCGCGCCGACGCCATGGCGCGATCCAGCGACCCGTAGCGTTCGGGCGGCAGCGGCGCGGCGCCCTCATAGGCGGCGGTCATGTCGGCGAGTTCGCTGTTCTGCCACTGTTCGACGAGAGGGTCGGCAAAGGCGTTGATCGCGCCCGTCACGCCGACGACGAGCGCCCAGGCAAGTGTCGTCGCGCCGAGAAGGTTGTGCCAGTCGAGCCATTTGACGCGTTTGGATCGCGCCGTGCGCAGTGTCCCGAAGCGCAGCCGCCGCATAAACGGCGCATAGAGGACCACGCCCGAGACGATCGCGACGACGAAGAACACGCCCATCGCGCCGAGGAAGAGCATGCCGGGCAGGCCAAGGAACATGTCGGTATGGAGCTGTAGCAGAAAATCCATGACGCCGCCGCCCGGCGCCGGACCGAGGCTCTCACCCGTTGCCCGATCGAAGAAGAGCAGCGTCATCGCCTCGCCCGGCGCATCGGGCGCCGGCCCGGTCGTGACGGTGAGCAGCGGGCTGTCGTTGCTGAACGCCATGAAGAGCGGCACCTCGCCCTGCCGTTCGGCCAGCGCGCGATCGAGCATCGTATCGAGCGGCAGGCCGCCCGCCGACGAGGCTTCGCCCGCCAGTGCCGCCTCCGCATCCTCGCCCAGCGCCGCCTCGATCTCGTCATGGAAGATCAGCGGCAGGCCGGTGATGCATAGCATCAGCAGGAAGAGCGTCGATACGATGCTCGTCCATTTATGGATCAGGAACCAGCTCTTGATGGTGCGGCGGGTCATGCGGCGGTGATCGGCTCATCCTGTTAATGATAATCGCTCGCATTAGCGCCTACAGACCGCAACCTCATTGTGCAAGCGCGAAGTCGATCGTCAGCCGAACCCGCTTTCACCCGCCGCGACAAGCTGCTAGAGGCATGATTTCCCCGGGGCGCCACGAGGCTGAGAGGGCGGTACAAGTCCGTCCGGACCCGCAGAACCTGATCCGGTTGATCCCGGCGGAGGGAGGGAAGGCGCGGGCCGGCACCATTGGCCCGAAAGCCGCCTTTCTCCGAAAGCATCGAAGGAGGCCGGCCATCGCCACCGCATTCCCGATCACCGTCTATCTCGGATATGCCATCGGCGCATACATGGTCGCCGCGGGGCTTGGCGGACTGGCGACGCCGCGCCGCTGGATGGGGATGATCGACAGCCTCTCCGATTCTCCGGGCCTTGCCTATATCACCGGCATCGTCACCTTCACGATCGGCGTGACGATCGCGCTGTTGCACGACCTCTGGTTCGACGCGTTCTCCGTATTCATCACGCTGATCGGCTGGGCGGCCGCGATCGAGGGGCTGATCCTGATCTCCTTTCCCGGCCCCCTGCTCGCGCTTGCCCGCTACTTCATGCCCTGGGTCAGGCTGTTCGCGCTGCTGTCCGTCGTCGCCGGCGCGGTGCTGATCTTCTGCGCCTACACTGCCGAAACCTATCCCGTTTATATCTAGGAGTATCTCCCCATGGCCGACATTCCCGCAAAGACCGAGATCGGCGTTACGACAGGCCCGATCCGGGGCAGCCGCAAGGTCCATGTCGCCGCGCATTCGGGGAGCGGCATCCGCGTCGCGATGCGCGAGATCGATCTGGAGGGCGGCGAGCCTTCGATCCGGGTCTATGATACGTCGGGTCCTTACACCGACCCCGAAGCCAATATCGACATCATGGCGGGTCTCCCCGCACTACGCCGCGAATGGATCGAGGCGCGCGGCGATGTCGAGAGCTATGACGCGCGCGATGTGAAGCCCGAGGATAACGGCCAGCTCGGGCCGGATCGCAGCGGCGGGGTCGCGACTTTCCCCAATGTCGTCAAGCGCCCCCTGCGCGCCAAGCCGGGATCCAACGTCACCCAGATGCACTATGCTCGCAAGGGGATCATCACGCCCGAGATGGAATATGTCGCCGAGCGCGAGAATCTGGGCCGCGAGCGGCTCGCCGAATATGTGCGCGACGGCGAGGACTGGGGCGCTGCCATCCCCGATTACGTCACCCCCGAATTCGTCCGCGACGAGGTCGCCCGAGGCCGCGCGATCATCCCCAACAACATCAACCACCCCGAAAGCGAACCGATGGCGATCGGCCGCAACTTCCTCGTCAAGGTCAACGCCAATATCGGCAACTCGGCCGTCGCCAGCGACGTCGCCGCCGAGGTCGACAAGATGGTCTGGTCGATCCGCTGGGGCGCGGACACCGTGATGGACCTCTCCACCGGCCGCAACATCCACGACACGCGCGAATGGATCATCCGCAACAGCCCCGTGCCGATCGGCACCGTCCCGATCTACCAGGCGCTCGAAAAGACCGGCGGCATCGCCGAGGACCTGACCTGGGAAATCTTCCGCGACACCCTGATCGAGCAGGCCGAGCAGGGCGTCGACTATTTCACCATCCATGCGGGCGTGCGGCTGCCCTATGTCCCGATGACCGCCAAGCGCGTCACCGGCATCGTCAGCCGCGGCGGATCGATCATGGCGAAATGGTGCCTCGCCCACCACAAGGAGAGCTTCCTCTACGAACGCTTCGGCGAGATCTGCGAGATCATGAAGGCCTATGACATCGCCTTCAGCCTGGGCGACGGCCTGCGCCCCGGCTCGATCGCCGACGCCAATGACGAGGCCCAGTTCGCCGAGCTCTACACGCTGGGTGAGCTCACCAAACAGGCCTGGGAACAGGACGTCCAGGTGATGATCGAGGGCCCCGGCCATGTGCCGATGCACAAGATCAAGGAGAATATGGACAAGCAGCTGGAAGCGTGCGGCGAGGCGCCCTTCTACACGCTAGGGCCCCTCACCACCGACATCGCGCCCGGCTACGACCATATCACCAGCGGCATCGGCGCCGCGCAGATCGGCTGGTACGGCACCGCGATGCTCTGCTACGTCACGCCCAAGGAGCATCTGGGCCTGCCCGACCGCGACGATGTCAAGGTCGGCGTCGTCACCTACAAACTCGCCGCCCACGCCGCCGACCTCGCCAAGGGCCACCCGGCCGCCAAGGTCCGCGACGATGCGCTCTCCAAAGCCCGCTTCGAATTCCGCTGGCGCGACCAGTTCAACCTGTCGCTCGACCCCGACACGGCGGAGCAGTTCCACGACCAGACCCTCCCGGCCGAGGGCGCGAAGACGGCGCACTTCTGCTCGATGTGCGGGCCGAAATTCTGCTCGATGAAGATCACGCAGGAGGTGAGGGAGTTCGCGGCGAAGCAGAATTCGGACAGCTATCTGGCGAGCGAGAACATCAAGCGCGAGACCTCCGCCGAAGAGGCCGAAGAAGCGCGCGATGGAATGGCGAAGATGAGCGAGGTTTACCGGGAGAAGGGTGAGCGGATGTATTTGCCGGAGGATTGAGACGGCTACCTTCCGTCTGCCAACATCAGCGAATCACGGTCAATTGAATGCCTGCAGCCTCAAAAATGCGAGCCGCCGCGCGCTGGGAATCCACCCAGTGCCTCGCGTCCGGGTTCAGTTCTTCAGGGTTTGGCAGGTCCTCGGCCAATATGACGCGTCGAATTCCTGACCAAGCGATTGCTCTTGCACAATCGCTGCACGGAAAGCGGCTACAGTATAGATCAGACCCGTGTATTGGTCCGAACTTTGAAATAGCTTTGTAGATTGCCGCTCGCTCCGCATGCTCTAACAGGTGATACCGATCCGCCGGGCTAATTTGCCCACCAGTCGCGTTCAATAGAATAGCGGCTTCGATCGGCGGGAGCACGTTTGCCGAAGTGCTAAGAATCTCTCCATCTTTGACAATCACGCAACCTACACCCGAAGATGGCATGATAGCCGCTTTCGGATCATCCGACTGAGACCTTGTTTCTTGGGCAAGCTGGAGAAACTTACGATCCGCTTCTATAGAGCTATTGTAGGCAGGCGTGGGATGCAAAGTAATGATTCTCAATCGAGGTCAAATCACAGAAAGTCGCATCGTCAGCGGAGATCGATCGGAAAGCCGACGTTCGACCACATATGACGCCACAATCGGAGAGATAGTATGCGAAGGCTCGGTCGTCGAGGGCGATAGCTATCTGCTCGGAAAGCGTGGGATAGTATGGGTCGTCTCAAGTGAGCGTTTCGCCTTCGATGACAAAACGACCGGTCTCGCAACACTGAAAACAAGTTGGACCCACAAGGGCCTTCTCGCGCTGAATGTCGGAGTGATCGATCCAGGATGGGACGGTCCCTTAGCAACCGCGCTAGTGAATTTCAGCGGATCGACGATCCAACTCAAAAAGCGAGACCCCTTTTTCCGCGTTCTTTTCCTTCAGCATGAGCGAACGAGCTATTCAAAAGTGCAGCGGAGCAATCCGCAATATCTCGCCGACATCGTTGAGCGAAGTCGGCACTTTTCGGACACCTTTTTACACATGGACAGTCTAACTGATGACGTCGCACGAAACATCTTCAAACTACCAAAACTGGCCGTTGGTATCGGCTGGGCGGGTATCGCGATCGCTCTGGCCGCACTGCTGATACCGATGGGCGTTTCGATTTGGATGGAAGCCGTTGGTGATCGATTGGACTTGTCCGCATTGGAAGAACGCGTCGCGGAATTGGAGGAAGCGACCCCTCCAGCGGACGAAACGACTGAGGAAGAATCCAACCCTCCCGAAACTGAAACAGGCGTAACTGAAAACGCGGACGCAGCAGGCGGCACAACTTGATTTTCTTCGGATTACAGTGACAGTGCACTAAACTCCCGTCATTGCCCCACCCCCTCCGTCAAAACACCCGTATGAACATCACACCCAAGATCACGAAGACCGGCAACAGCGCCGGGGTCATCCTGCCCAAGGCGGTGCTCGCGCATCTGGGTGACGAGGTCGGCGAGACGCTGACGCTCGTCGTCACGCCGCGCGGGATCGAGCTGTCGGTGGGCGATCCCGATTTCGACGAGCAGATGGCCGTCGCGCGCGAGGTGATGGCGCGGCGCAAGCGCGCGTTGCGCGAATTGGCGAAGTGATGGCTCCCCTCCCGCTTGCGGGAGGGGTTGGGGGTGGGTCAGAACCGACGCGCCTTGCCCACCCCGCTGCGGCTAGGACTTGCTGCGCAAGCCCAAGTCTCACTGCCCCTCCCGCGAACGGGAGGGGAATCTGATGGCGCACCACTGGTTCTGGATATCCGATGCGGTAGCGCTGGCCGCCCATGCCGGGCAGCTCGTCGAGCATGGCGGGGGTGACGGGATACGCGATGCCGGCGCCTTCGAAAGCGCGATGGCATGGCCGCGCAACCTGGCCGCCTATGACGACCCCGACGCCGCCGCGCTCGCATCCGCATATGCCTTCGCTATCGCGCGCAACCATCCCTTCGTCGACGGCAACAAAAGGACGGCGGCGGTCGTCGCGGAATCCTTTCTGAACCTCAACGGCTTTTCCGTGACGGCGACCGATGCCGAACTGGTCGTCGCATTTGTGGCGCTGGCCGCCAGTGAACTGACAGAAGAAGAACTGGCCAACTGGTTTCGCGAACACATCAATTCCGACTGAACGAGGGAATTGCGGCGACAGTGTACTAAACTAATCGCGCCTCATCACCCCATCCCCACCAACACCCGATCGAGCGCCTGCAAAAACCGCGAGCGATCGGCCTTGCTGAAGGGCGGCGGGCCGCCGGTGAGGCCGTCGGCGCCGGCGCGCAGGTCGGCCATGATCGCGCGGGTCGCGACGGCGGCGCCGATGCTGGCGGCGTCGAAGGGTTTGCCGGTGGGGGCGAGGACCTGCGCGCCCGCCTTCAGGCAGCGATCGGCGAGCAGGATGTCGGCGGTGATCACGACGCTGCGTCCGTCCGCATGCTCCGCGATCCAGTCGTCCGCCGCGTCATATTTCGGGCCCTCAGGCGCCGGGCGCGGGCCATCCGGCCCGCTTGGCTCCTCGCATAAGCTCGGGCGCGCGTTCGCGCTTGCGGGCGGCGGGCCGCCCGAGATGTGCACGCTATGGCCATCCGTCACCACGCGCTTCACCCGATCGCTGACCGGCACGCGGAAGGGTGAGTTGCTGACGACGCGGACATGCGCACCGTGGCGTTCGGCGACGCGGTAGATCTCGTCCTTCACCGGGCAGGCGTCGGCATCGACAAGAATTGTCGGGGCAGGGATGGTGGCGGGGTCGATCACCCGGCAATCGTTAGGCGTTCCGCCGCCCACTTGCCAGCGCCCCCACGCCACGAGAATTTTGGGGCGCCCATCGTCCCGCCTCCACCGTAACCTCGACCCAAACAATTCGCTTTCGTCTTCGGCAACGGGTAATCAGGCCAACGCGGCACCTTCTGCCCCGCCGCGCGTTTGTGCATTGCAGCAATTCGCTGCCGGAAGGAATTTTCCTCATGAAATCGCAAGGAACGGGATGGCCCGCGCTGGCCGTTGAAAGCTGGATGCTCGGCGCGGAGATGGGCATGGTGATCTGGCTGCGGACGCTGCGGATGATGACGGGCGGCGCGATCGCCGAGCGCGAGGC
>NZ_CAKZNF010000092.1 GCF_937129435.1 uncultured Parasphingopyxis sp.
ACGTCGAGGCGGCGTCGAGCACCAGGTCGCCGTTCACCGTCAGCGTGCCGATCGATGCGCCAGGGGCCAAGGTGCCGCCAGCGCTTATCACAGCGCCAACGGTACCTGACCCGCCGAGCCGTGCGCCCGCGTTGACCGTGGCATCGGACACGATAACACCGTGGACGATCATCGAACCGCCATTGACGCGCGTCGGTCCTGTATAAGTGCCTTCTCCGGACAGGGTGAAAGTCCCTGTACCCATTTTGGTCAGACCACCACCAACGCCGCCGCCGAGACCGCCATCGGCAATCACGCCGCTAACTTCGGTAGAGAGGTTATTGCTGCCCGTCGTGAGCTGGTTTGCGCCCAGGAAATAGTTGCCGGCTCCCGCTATCGAGCCGACTGAAAGCGCATTGTCGTCGTTCGGGCCGGTGGTCCTGGAAAAATCGGTTCCCGGCTCGCCACCAAGCACCGTCCGATCGGTCGGATTCGTGACTATTTGGGCCTCTCCACCCGTGCTATTATCTTGGAAATCGACCAAAAAGTCGTTGACAATCGTTGCGCTGCCGGCGGTGCTGCCACCCTGAAAGGTGACGATGGAATCGTTGTTTATCGTGGCGCTGCCCGCCGTACTCGAGCTGCGGAATAACGACTGCCGATCGAGATTCAGTGTGGCGCTGCCGGCTGAACTAGAGTTGTTGAAAGTGACACTGCCGTTGATAGTGCCATTTCCGGCGGTACTGTTGTCGTTGAAGATCAAGCTTGCGCCGGTTGTCACCCGGTTTATCGTCGCATTTCCCGCCGTGCTGTCGTCAAAGAAGCGCACATTTTCTTCGTTGTCGATAACCGCATCACCAGCCGAACTGGTATCATTGAATTCGACGTCGGCACCGTTGATGATCATCGCGTTGCCGGCGGTACTGGAATTGTTGAAGGTCAGACCGGAGAAGAGGGAGCCTCCGACATCGATGGTCACGCTGCCGCCGTTGACGACGATCCCCGCGCCCTCGAAGAAAATACCCTGGGTCCCGACGCTGAAAAAATAGTCATCCGCGTCTGAATTGAAGGTCCAGCCGCCGACGAAGGTTTCGCGGGAGATCTCGCCATTCCAGGCAATGTTGGTGACGTTCGACCGGCCAAAAAAAGCCGTGTCTGCTGGCTGTACTCCCGAATCCCAGTTTTCGCCGACATTGTAGGTGCCGAAGGTCCCAGCCGTCCCGGTGGTCGTTGCAGGGGGTGATTGCAGCCAAGAGGCGTCTCCTCCGGGCGGCAGGTTGTCCGGGGTCAGTGTCAGTTCGACATCGTTGCCGTCGCCCGCCGCATAGTTGACGCTGGGGGTGAGGAAAGCGAAGCGGTTTTCCAGCGTGTCAAACGTGCCGGAAATGGCGTCGGCCCCGTCATTGTCGATAATCAGATAGCGGAACGGGTTGCCGACGAATTCGCCGAACTCGATCACCGACAGCGTGCCAGCCAGCGACACCGTGCCGTTGACGACGAGCAGGTCGTGCACGATGTCTTCGTCGATCTCGACCTCGAACACGGAATCCGCATCGAGCGCCAGATCGCCCGTGGTCAGCGTGCCGATCGTGCTGGCGCCATTCGGGCTGCCCGGCGCGATGGTGCCACCGATCGAGGTGACGGCGCCGGCCACGCCCAGGCCCCCTAGCGTGCCGCCGCTATTGACGGTTACCGCCGACACGATCGAGCCGTCTACGCCGAGCGTGCCGCCATTGATTAACGTTGCGCCGGTGTAGGTGTTGGCGCCCGACAGCGTGAACGTGCTAGTGCCGTCCTTGATCAAGGACACGCCGGTCGCCGAGCCGGTGCCCGAGATCACCCCGCTCACCGTGCTCGTCACATTGGTTACCGTCAGCTCGTTGTGGCCGAGAAAGTAGTCGCCTGCGCCGGAGAGCGCCGCCGCCGTGAGCCTGCCGTCCCCGGCCGGGCCGGTGCTCGCCGAGAAGTCGACCGCGCCCCCGGCGTTGTTGGTGATTACGGCGCTACCGGCGGTGCTGTTGCCGCTGAACGACAGGCGGTCGTTGTTGGTGATCCAGGCGCTGCCGGCCGTGCTGGCGTTGGAGAAGAGCAGGTTGCCGTTGTTGACGATGGTAGCGCGGCCGCCGTTGATGACGATGCCGGCGCCGTCAAAAATCAAGCTCCCGCCGGCACCAATTGTGAAATCGAAGCTGTTCGCGCCGGAATTGAAGGTCCAGCCGCCGACCGTCGTATCGGCCGAAAAGGTCAGGCTGGTGATGCTCGATGTGCCGAAAAAGGCGGTGTCGCCGCTGCCGGGCGTGCTCGCGGGGTCCCAATTGGCGGCCGTATTGAAATCGCCCGATTCGGGCGCGGCGAGCCATGTGGCGTCCTCACCTGCTGTCGGAAAGATCTCTGCCGGCCCGATCGCAGCGGCACCCGCCACTGGCAAGAACTCAGTTCTGGAGGGGTTGGGCGGATCGCCATCGCAGGTGACGGTATCGCCGAAATCGGGAGCGGCATCGTAACAGTCCGCATAGGCCGGTGTCGACGTGAACAACATGCCGCCGCTCACCAGCGCCATGGCAGTGCCCTCAAACCAACGGCTTCTGCCCGGCTTGCGATTTGAAATTGCCATTGTCGCTCTCCCCGCGGCCGTAGTCGAATGTCCGCCTATCCAATTAAGCGCAGAAACCGGCGCAAACGGGTCACGAGCAGCGAAAAAATGTTTCGAACAGGCTGATCGTCGATCCTCGGAGCCGCAGCTTTGGCCGGCCCCGTCAAAAAATTTGACCCGTTTTTTCGGCTTTTCTCGCTTCTCTAAATGACCGCCCGTGCCGCAGACGGTCGGCGATGAGCGGGAATAGCGTCGCAAAACGTTTGCCCCAGCGGTCCAGCGAAGCGGGAGTTAGAAATGCGAGTGCCACTTACCAGACATCCGATCCACCAATACCCAGCCGGGCGGCGGCCGTCGGATCCCAACCCGAAGTGGATTCGATCGGCGGGCGTGAGCGCTTTGGCGTTGTTGGCGGGCGGGATCGGGTTGCTTTCTCCGGCGCATGCGCAAAGTGAGGAGTCGCAGGGCACGATCTACTGGACCGGCGACGGCTCCACCGACTGGTTCGACTCGGCGAACTGGATTGCCGACGAGGGGCCTACCCGTATTCCCAACGAAGCGGACAATGCCGTTGTCGACGTCGACGGCGAGGACGCGCCAGTCATAGAGAATGAAGGGCGCGCGCCGACCAATGCGATCATCGTGGGCGAATTTGGGAACGGCCTGTTGACCATTCGTTCGGGCGGCGTGCTGCGTACGCGTTTCGGGCGGATCGGCGAGAATGAAGGCAGCCGGGGCGAAATCATCGTAACCGGTGAGGGCAGCCGGTTCGCCTATATCGAAAACGATCTCGTCGTCGGGAATGCTGGCGAGGGCGTGCTCCTCGTCGCCGACGGCGCGCTGGCCGAAGGTGAAGCGACGACGATCGGAAGCGATGCGACGGGTGTCGGCCTGCTGACCGTGACAGGCGCGGGATCGCGGCTGACCACGCCGCAGCTCCAGACCGGCTTTGCCGGCAGCGGCACTCTGCTGGTTCAGGACGGCGGGCTTGCCGAGGCGGAGGGGAACCTGGTCGGTATCGAGGCGGGCGGTGTCGGCACGGTGCTGGTGGAAGGTGTGGGGAGCCGTTGGCGTTCGACGATGCAGACGAATATCGGCATTCGCGGCGAGGGCAATGTGACCGTCCGCGATGGTGCGACCGTTGAAGGCCAACAGACCGCGCTCGGTATCGAAGCGGGCGGTTTGGGAACGCTGTTGGTCGACCGCGCGGGCTCGCTGTTCGAGGCGGGCTCGATCCGAATCGGCGATGCCGGGACGGGCCGTCTCACGCTTTCCAATGGCGGCGCAATGACAGCCGCCGACATGACCATCGGGCGGGCCGCAGGGTCGAACGGCGCGATCACGATCGACAGCGGGGGGCAATTGTCGACACGCTTTGCGATCATGGGCGCCGACGCGGGCAGCACGGGTTCGGCCGTCCTGACCGGTGCGGGATCCGAATGGACCAATGAATTTCGGCTGAGCATTGGCGATGCCGGAAACGGATCGATGGAGATCCGGGGTGGCGCGATCTTCCGCCAGGGCCAAACGGCTTCGGTCGATCGCGATGACAACTCCGCCATCGGCCGGCTGGAAGGCTCGATCGGTTCGGTCCTGATCTCCGGCGCGGGCAGCGCCTGGATCAGCGAGCGGCAGGAACTGTTCAACGTCGGCAAGGCCGGGACCGGCACGCTGACTATCGAGGATGGCGCGATGATGCAGGTCCGCGCTATGGCGATCGGCAGCACCAGCACGGGCGTCGGCACCGTGATCGTCGATGGAACCGGCTCGCTGCTCCAGCTCGGTCGCAGCTCCTTCTATGTCGGTGTGAACAACCTGCGCGAACGCACGGGCAGCGGTGTTATCGAGCCCGACGGCGGCGACGGGACGCTGATCGTCCGCAATGGCGGCGAGGTCAGCGGCTCGTTCGTGTTCCTGATCGGCAGCAATGTCGACGGAGCGGCAGGAGGTCTGGTGTCGGTCACCGGTTTTGGCTCTCGGCTCGAGACCGAGGGCGTTGCCTTTTTCAGCCTCGGCCGCATGGAAGTCCTCGACGGCGGACTCTACGAGAGCACCGGGTTCTACTTCCAGAATCCAGGCTCACGCGCACTTGTCGATGGTACGGGGGCCGTCATACGCGTCTTGTCCGGGGCAGAGGTCGACGGTCAGCTGACGGTCTCGAACGGGGGCAGGTTCGAGACACGGCGCTTGGAAATCGGCGAGTTCTGCCCACCTTCTTCGATCCTGTGCGACGAAACCGACGTGCTCATCGACCCGTTCGTGAGGATCAACGGTGCTTCATCGGAACTGTTCATCTCCGGCTCCATCTTCGAAACCGAAACGATCGATTATCGCGGTCCGCTCTATCTTTCCGATAGCGGTCGGCTGATCATCGGCGGTCGAAACCCGGCGCCCGCCGGCTCGCTGCTCGCCGACCGTGTCGTCTTCGAAGGCAGTGGCAGCCAGATCCTCTTCAACCACAGCGACAGCGATTTCCTGTTTCCGATGCCGATCAGCGGCAATGGCGAACTGGTGCTCGATAGCGGCACGACCCGGCTTACCGCGAACAGCAGCTTCACGGGCCCGACGAGCGTCGACGATGCCCGGCTGATCGTCGATGGCGTGCTCGCGAACAGCGATGTGTCGGTCGAGGGATACAGCCTGCTGGGCGGGTCCGGCGGCATCGGCGGCAGCGTCACGCTGACGCGCGGCGCGGTGTTTGCGCCTGGCGGACTGGCGGGCAGCGATCGTGACGAGAGCGCGATCGCGACCTTCGAAACCGGCGATCTATCGCTCGGGGCCGGTTCCGTGCTGGAGATCGATGTCGACGATGCGGGCAATAGCGACCGGATCGTCGTCACCGGCTCGGTCACGCTCAGCGGCGGCGGTCTCAATGTCTACGAAGCGGTTGGGGACGATTTCCTCGGTAGCAACCCCTTTACCTATACGATCATCCAGAATGACGGGTCGGACGCGGTCGATGGCACCTTCGGCTATGTCCTGAACCAGCTCGCCTTCCTGACGCCGAGCGTCGATTATGCGGGCGGCACCGGCAACGACGTCATCCTGCAACTGACGCCCAACAACGCAACCTTCATCGATGGTTGCCGGATCGATGGCCGTACAATGATTTGCGAAGGGTCTCTGCCGAACGGTGTCGCGGTCGATGGCAGCGACAATGTCGACCGGCTGGTCGTTCGCGCACTGACCGAACAGATCGCGCCGGCCGATGGCGTGCCCGGGATCGCTTTCGTCCGCGCCGCGGGGCCGGTTTCGATCCAGACCGAAGCCGACGATTTCGGCGTGTCGGTCACTGGCGAGATCTCGGCGATTTATGCGGAGACCGAAGCCGATACAGTCTTTGTCGACAACGCCTTTGCGCTCACCGCCGATGCGCCGAACGGATATAATGTGTCCGGCATTCGCGTCACCAATCTGGAAAGTTCGGCTCCTCCGCGAGATCGCGTCCCGGGATCGACGGAAATCATCAACCGTGCGCCGATCGACGTCTTCGCGGGGCAGGGCGACGGCTTCGATTTCAACGTGGTCGCCAGCGGCATCCAGTCGCGCATGTTCGGCGAAGGTACGACGCGGATTACGAATAGCGGCGACATCACGATCGCCGAAATCGACGAGACCTCGACCAGCGCCAACGCCGCGGCGATCTTCGCCCAGAGCTTCGGTTCGAACAACGCGACGCATATCGTCAACGAAGGCGCGCTGACGCTGAACGGCCGCCATCTCGTGGGTATCGATGTGCTCGGCATGGATGTGCAGTCGCGCGGCGGCTCAAACACGATCACCCTGGTCAATCGCGGCGCGATTACGGGCTTTGGCGGGCTCGGGATCGACGTGTCGGGAACGCAGATCGAGAACTTCGTCAACAGCGACGTTCGGATCGAGAATTACGCGCCGATCACGCTGTCGATGGGCGATGCACTGAGTCGCGGAGGGATCAGTCTCAACGACAATGCCGGCGGCGAATATGTGCTGATCAACGAAGGCGATCTCCGCATCACGGACGGTACGGGGATGGTCAGCGACACCGAGTTTACAGGTGCCGGGGGCTACGGGATCAATGTCAGCGTCGGCGACACTTTCAGCCGTGTTGTCGGGAATGGCGAATTAGCCAGCGTGCTGACGCTTGAGAACAGCGGATCGGTCTATGCCGAAGGCGATGGCGGTATCCGCGCCCAGGCCAGAGTGTTCGACATCACCAATAGCGGTGATATCGAGACGGTCGGCCTGTTCGCGGACGGGCTGTACGCCTTCCAGGGCGCGTTCGAGCTTTTCGGTCCGGGCGAATTCGGCGGCGATATCGATCTCGACGCCCGTCTCGATAATAGTGGGAACATCACGGTTTCGGGCGATCTCGCCACGGCACTCGGCGTCGAGTTCACCGGCAATGGCGACCTCGACAATTCCGGCGCGTTGCTGGCGGGCGGCGATGGCGGGGCTGGGCTCTTCCTGGCCGGTTTCACCAATGCGCTCGCCTTCAATACCGGCACGATCACGGCCACTGGCGATGACGCCTTTGCGGTTCTGATAGCGGATTTCACCGTCGATCCCGAGACATATGATGTCGTCGCCGACAATTACGACGCCGAGCGCGACCTCAATACCGACATCACATTCTTTACCGATGCAGACATCACCGCGACCGGCGCTAATTCGGACGGCATACGGGCGGACCTGGGTGCCGGCTATATCTTCGGCAATCCCGACCAGAGTTTCTTCGACGACTACGCCGCCAGCGCGACAATCTTCGTCGGCGAAGGCGTGACCGTGTCGGGCGGTACCGGAACGGGCGCGGGCGTTGTGTTCGAAGGGCCGGGCAGCGGTATCCTCTTTAACGAAGGCACCGTGACCGCGCTGTCCGGAGCGGCCGTGATCGGCGGCGAAGGCGACGACACGATCGAAAATGTCGGCACGATCGATGGCCGTGTTGCGCTCGGCGCGGGCAACGACACGATCAATTACGACGCGACCGGCATATTCACCGGGCCCGTCGACGGCCAGGCGGGCGAGGATCGCATCGTCATCGATATGTTCGAAGGCGAGAGCACGACATTCGACTTCGCAACCACCGATTTCCGTTCGTTCGAGCGGCTGTTCAAGCGCGGTGAAGGAAGCGCGACGCTGACCGGCACCGACAACGGCTTCGATGCGATTTTCAACGTCGAGGCCGGCATACTCCTTTCAAATGCGCAGGTACCGAACATCGATTTCGTCGTCGAACCGGATGCGCGCCTGCTCGGTACCGGTCGCCTCGGTGCGGTATCGCTCGAGGGCGGCACCTTGGCCCCTGGCGCATCGATCGGCACTTTGACCCTGAACGGCGACCTGGTGCTCGACGCGGCCTCGACCTTTGAGGTGGAGGTCGATGATATGGGCAATGGCGACCTTGTGATCGTCAACGGCTCGGTGACGCTGGGCGGAGCGATGCTGAACGTGCTCGAGGTCGGCGATTTCGCCGGCGACGATCCGTTCAACTATCTGATCATCGACAATGACGGCAGTGACGCGGTGACGGGGACGTTCGGGAC
>NZ_CAKZNF010000093.1 GCF_937129435.1 uncultured Parasphingopyxis sp.
AAGGGATCGGCGGCGAGGGGGGATGGGTTGTCCATGGTTCGGTCTCCTGTGGGGAGCCAGAGGATACCCTATATGGTGAGATGTAGGACAGAAGGTCGCGATCTCCCCTCCCCTCGATGGGGAGGGGCCGGGGGTGGGGTGACGCCGCAACGGGGGCAAAAGTCCCGGTCGATGCGCCGGGCGGAAAGATCACCCCCACCCAGCCTCCCCCATCAAGGGGGAGGGGCCACGCTTCTCGGCTTTCCTGCCGGGCCAGCCGTCCGTTCAACCCCCTCCCAACGCGCTCACCCTGAGCCTGTCGAAGGGTCGTTGCGGATCGAGAGGACCGTTGACCTTCGGTCGCCTTCGGCACGCCAGGCTCAGGGTGCGCGCGTGGAGGGTGTGGTTCGGCGTTAGAAAGAGGGCGCGGCCATGCCGGTGCGCGCGAAGACGGCCGCCGGAGCGCTCCCCGGCCCGTCGATCAGCGGGCGACAATTTCCTTCATAAAATGTCTTTCAAGCGTTGCAGCGGCAGGGATAGCGCGGTGTGGTGCGGGGTCAAGGCGAGACGAGCGCAAGAGCGCGCTAATCAGAAGGTCACCGGCAAATTAAGAGCGCGGCTCGTATTGCTACGGATCGTCGATGACCCGTCGGACCGCCAGTTACATTGGTCTTTTACTTCTAGCTCTCGCTATCATCCTCGTCTTTTTTCTGTTCATCGAAAACCTTTGATAGCGGACGTCCCGTTATGAGGGCTGTCGGTATAGCGATTACTAGCCAAACGCCAAGCGTGACGAAAATACAGACTGCAAGAAATATGATAACAGAAAAAAGAAGTGGCAAGTCTTGAGTAAATTGATATATCTCATACCAACCATCAGGCACAGGTTTATATAACTCCGTCCGCACTGCCGATCCTGCAAATGTAACTATAGGGAAATCATCCCAATTTGTATACTCTAGATTGCGCTCCGGATAGATAGACCATGCCCAAATTTCGATTGACTCATTCGGGTTTAAGTTGGGTATAACAAAATACTCATCATCATCCGATTTTTGAACATCGACGAAATCTCTTCCCCGTCGATACTGCAAGGCGTTTAGGTCGCTCGCTCGAATCCGGATGTCCGTCGCTATGTCCTGCCCTACGTTTGTTATTTCATAGCGCAGAAGCGAAGAGTCAGATTCCGAAAACTCGCCATTCCAACGAGCGGCAAATTCGATTTCCGTGAAATCTTTGCAGCTTATAAAGCCTGACGGATCATCTTGCTCTTCTTCCGCTCGCCTTAGTTCATCACGGTCCGTCTCAATTACATAGGATTGGTCTATATTTTCACAAAATGATGTGCGGAGATTTTCGACCAAATCCCGCGCTGGCGCGCCTGTACGTAACGGAGCGCCGGAATAGTTCGGCGTGCGAAATTCATACTGGTGGAGAGAAACTGTAAGCTCCGATTTTGCATCCGGTCGTAGATATTGCACTACCGTCACGACAGATGCGAAGAACCCGACGAATGCGAATATCACCAGAGCTAAATTTAATAGCCGGGCCTTGCTATCTTTTGCTGACGTATCTGCCATGACGTGGCGGTCTACTCCGCCGCAACCCCCGCCTGCTTGAACATATCGTCGCCCTCGTCCTCGGCTTCGTCGTCATTGGCCTTGGCCTTTTGCCGGTTGTCGAAGTTCGCCCAGACGGTGTTCCAGTCGCCTTTCGTCGCGGCCTTCGAATATTCGGTGGCGCGGGTTTCGAAGAAGTTGGCGTGCTCGACGCCGTTCAAGAGCGGGGCGAGCCAGGGCAGCGGGTGATCGTCGACCATGTAGATTTGGGGCAGGCCGAGCTGGCTGAGCCGCCAGTCGGCGATGTAGCGGATGTAGCGCTTGATCTGCTTCGCCGTCATGCCCTCCACCGGGCCCATTTCGAAGGCGAGATCGATGAACGCGTCCTCGAGCCGAACCGTTTTCTGGCAGCAGTCCATGATGTCTTCCTTGACCGATTTGGTCAGGCAGTCGCGTTCTTTGGTGAAGGCGTGGAAGAGCTGCGTGATGCCTTCGCAGTGCAGGCTCTCGTCGCGGACGGACCAGCTGACGATCTGCCCCATGCCCTTCATCTTGTTGAAGCGCGGGAAGTTCATCAGCATCGCGAAGCTGGCGAAGAGCTGGACGCCTTCGGTAAACCCGCCGAACATGGCGAGCGTGCGGGCGATATCCTCATCGGTGTCGACGCCGAATTCCTGCAGATAATCGTGCTTGGCGGCCATTTCCTCATATTCGAGGAAGGCGCCATATTCGCTCTCCGGCATGCCGATCGTGTCGAGCAGGTGCGAATAGGCGGCGATGTGGATCGTTTCCATGTTCGAAAACGCGGTCAGCATCATCTTGACCTCGGTCGGCTTGAACACGCGGCCATATTTGTCGTGATAGCAATCCTGCACCTCGACATCGGCCTGGGTGAAGAAGCGGAAGATCTGCGTCAGCAGCGCGCGCTCATGATCGGTAAGCTTCTGCGCCCAATCGCGGCAATCCTCGCCCAGCGGCACCTCTTCGGGCATCCAGTGGACCTGCTGCTGCCGCTTCCAGAAGTCGTACGCCCAAGGATATTCGAACGGCTTATACTGTTTGCGGGATTCGGTAAGGGACATGGATTTGCTCCGCTGGGTTTTAACTGGTGAGATGGAGGGCGAGCGCGAAGCCGCCCAAGAAAAGGCCGAGCGCGAACAGCATCGCGCCGATGATACGCAGGGCGTAGGTCGCGGCATCGCCGTCGCCTGCCCGCAACAGCCGCGCCGCGATGGCGGGGCGGGCGAGGATGGCGAGGCCGGCGAAGGCTGCCGCTGCGCCGATGATCGGCATCAGGGGGAGGGTGCGGGTCATGGCTGCCGGTTCCGGTAGACGATGACCTTTTTCGAGCTGCGCGCGCCGACGCCGAGGAAGACGATGCCGACGAAATAGCCGAAATCGTACCAGCCGCCATTGTTCGGCACCGCGTAGATCGCGACGCTGTCGACGAACAGCGAGATCACCCAGGCAACCGGGAAGATGAAGCCGTGCCACACGCCGAGCAGGAAGCCCGGCGCTTCGGGCGCGACGCCGCCCGCCCCCTGCCGCGCCGCGCAGGCGGCGAGCAGCGCGAGCGGTGCCAGGCAGACGACAAGGCGCGCCGTCCGCGTCATTGGCAGGCGAGAGTGCCGCGCCGGGACCAGTGACGGGGTCACTGGCACGCAAGGCACTCGTCGTAATCGGTCGTGCCGGCGGTCGTTGCCAGTTCGACCTTTTTCGGATCGAGCGTGTTGTCCGCCTCGACGCCGCCGACCGGCGTATCCTCGCCGTTCGAGGCGAAGCCGGCGCGGGCGATGCTCTTCGATCGGAGGTAATAGAGCGACTTGATGCCGAGCTCCCAGGCGCGGAAGTGCAGCATCAGCAGGTCCCATTTGTCGACGTCGGCCGGGATGAAGAGGTTCAGCGACTGCGCCTGATCGATATAGGGCGCGCGATCGGCCGCGAGTTCGAGCAACCAGCGCTGGTCGATCTCGAAGCTGGTGCGGAAGCTCTCCTTTTCTTCCGGCGTCAGGAAGTCGAGATGCTGGACGCTGCCGCCATGTTCCAGGATCGAGTTCCAGACCTTGGCGCTGTCCTTCGACTTCTCGACCAAGATGCGTTCGAGATATTTGTTCTTGACGATGAAGCTGCCCGACAGCGTCTTGTGCGTGTAGATGTTCGCCGGGATCGGCTCGATGCAGGCGCTGGTGCCGCCGCAGATGATGCTGATCGACGCGGTCGGCGCGATCGCCATCTTGCAGCTGAACCGCTCCATCACGCCCTGATCGGCGGCGTCGGGACAGGCGCCGCGTTCCTGCGCCAGCATCATCGAGGCTTCGGACGCCTTGGCCTGGATGTGCTTGAAGATCTTCATGTTCCAGCTTTTCGCCAGCGCGCTCTCGAAGCCGAGCCCGCGCGCCTGCAGGAAGCTGTGGAAGCCCATGACGCCGAGGCCCACCGAACGCTCGCGCTCGGCCGAATATTTCGCCCGCGCCATCTCGTCGGGCGCGCGGTCGATATAATCCTGCAGCACATTGTCGAGGAAGCGCATCACGTCCTCGATGAACTGCTTGTCCTCGCACCACTGGTCCCAGGTTTCGAGGTTGAGCGACGAAAGGCAGCACACGGCGGTGCGATCGACGCCATGCTGGTCGACGCCGGTCGGCAGCGTGATTTCGCTGCACAGGTTCGACGTGCTGACCTTCAGCCCGACATCGCGCTGATGCTTGGGCATCATGCGGTTCACCGTGTCGTTGAAGACGATATAGGGCTCGCCCGTCGCCAGCCGCGTTTCGACGAGCTTCTGGAACAGGCTGCGCGCGTCGACCGTGCCGCGCACGCTGCCGTCCTTGGGCGATTTGAGGTCGAACGGCTCGCCCGCGCGCACCGCTTCCATGAACTCGTCGGTGACGAGCACGCCATGGTGCAGGTTCAGCGCCTTGCGGTTGAAGTCGCCCGAGGGTTTGCGGATCTCGAGGAATTCCTCGATCTCGGGATGGTGGATGTCGATATAGCAGGCGGCGGATCCGCGGCGCAGCGAGCCCTGGCTGATCGCGAGCGTGAGGCTGTCCATCACGCGGATGAAGGGGATGATGCCGCTGGTCTTGCCGTTGAGGCCGACCGGCTCGCCGATGCCGCGGACATTGCCCCAATAGGTGCCGATGCCGCCGCCCTTCGAAGCGAGCCAGACATTCTCGTTCCAGGTGCCGACAATATCGTCGAGGCTGTCGCCGACGCTGTTGAGATAGCAGCTGATCGGCAGCCCGCGCCCGGTGCCGCCGTTCGAAAGCACGGGCGTCGCCGGCATGAACCAGAGCTTGGAGATATAGTCGTAGAGCCGCTGGGCGTGCTCGCTGTCGTCCTTGTCGGCATAGGCCGAGGCGACGCGGGCGAAGAGATCCTGGAACGATTCGCCGGGAAGGAGATAGCGGTCCTTCAGCGTCTCCTTGCCGAAATCGGTGAGGAGCTCGTCGCGCGACGGATCGAGCGTAATCTCATGCGCGCGCGGCGCGACCGACTTGCTGTCGGGCTTCGCGTCGGCCTTGGCCTCGTCCTGCATATCGATGACGTCGTCTGCGCTCACGTCTCTGCTGCTCGAAAAATCCATTATTGCTCCCCTACGCCATACCAAATGTTCCGGCTTCGTTCGAGTCGGTAAACGACCGTCCTACACCATAAACTCGCCTCTGCGGGGACCGATTTCACCTTGTCCCCGATATTCACATGGTCCCTCTCGAAGGCGCAAAACAGGGGCGTGCCGCGAAACGCGATCGCGGCCACATACCACAACCTGTTGAGTTGCCCCCCGAGCGAACCACTAGCCATAGTGTATGAAACGTTAAGACGACACAAGGGGGATCATGCCCTTCCACCGACTCAATTCGTCGCATAAGCGACTCGGTTCGTCGACGCTACAAGGCGGCCCATCGCCCGCGACGCGTGGACCTGACAGGGCTTTCGATAATGCAAGGGAACGAAGCAGGAACGATGAGGATCGTTGCAAATTTATCCGGCAAGCCGGTCTGCCGCACCGGCCATCGGAGCCGCACCGAAACAATATCGTCATATCTGGCGGAATTCCGCCAACGACTCGGAAGCCTGCCGGAAGGGACTATGCCCGTGCGCCTTTCGGGTCCATGACGCATCGAAGCGAGGGAGACAGACATGCGGCATAAGACAATGATCGGCGGCGCGCTGGGCACGGCGCTGTTCGCCACCGCCTTAATCGCCGCGCCCGGCGCGGCCGCGGCCGCCACGCTCGGCAGCGAGGCCAAGCCGGTACATGCCGATATGCCGGCCGGCCAGCGCGCCTATCTCGATCGGCTGCGCTGTGCGGATGGCAATGCTCCCACCTATCAGCGCGCCGGCAATGTCGGCCCCGGTCCCGACGGCCATATCGTCGATCTCTACGAAGTTCTCTGCACCGATTCGGAACCGGGACGCTCCGAAATCTACATGGACATGTATCATGGCGGCCATGTCGAGGATGAGGCGGTGCCGGGCTTCGCCATCGTTCCGGGCTGATGATCGTGGATGGTCGGACTTTGGCATGCGCCAAAGCGCCGCACCGGAACTTATTTGTCAGAACCTCGCTGTCGCGAGGTCGCCGCACCAGCCCTCTCCCCCACCCGGCCTCCCATCCAGGGTACACTCAGTGGGAGGCCGGGTGGGGGAGAGGGCTGGTGCCGCGCTCGACCGGCAGGTCGAGTCTGACAGGAAAAGCCCGAGTCAAATCTGACCGCATATTCTGCTACAAGCTGGCCCTATGGTGATCATCGTATTCCTGATGGGCGTCGCGAACTTCTACTGTCACCGCGCGGTGCTGGAAGGGCAGGGGCGGCTGCTGCGCGAATTCGCCGAGACGATGAAGCGCTATGGCGGCGGCTGGGCCGGCTACGCCCTGGAATTTGTCTTCCTCACCGTCTCGCTCTGGTTCGCGCGCGAGGGCTCGGCGATGATCGTGTTCGTCTACGGCGTGTACACGGCGCTCAATATTGGCGGCTATCTGATGCTGCGGCGGATGGGGTGAAAAACACCCCTCCTCTTCAGGGGAGGGGGACCATGCACGGCATGGTGGAGGGGCGCCGTCCACATTGGCAGATCGCTGAAGAGGCAGGTGCCCCTCCACCGGCTTCGCCGGTTCCCCTCCCCGTTCCGGGGAGGAACTAAACAAACGCCGCCAGCGCCTCGGGCCGTTCCTTCATCACGAGCGCGAGCACCTTCTCGTTCTGCTCGAAGAATTCCATCGGATCGACGGTCGCATTGCCGGCGACGCCGTCGATGCGGAAGCCCGCATAGCCTTTCTCGACCACGGCATCGCAGATGCGGCGATATTCGGGGACGCCGCCGAGATAGGCCATGAAGATGCGCGGCTTGCCCGGGACGTTGTCACCCAGATACCAGCTCTTCGCATAGGGATAGACGGTGAGGTCGGCGACGGCGTTGCAATGGTCGACCCAGTCGTTTTCCGCCGTTTCCAGCGGTTCGATTACACCCTTTCCGACGCGTTCGATACAGTCCGAAATCCATTCGACATGCTGTTCGATCGACACGATCATGTTCGAGATGACCGAGGGGCTTTGCGGGCCGGTGACGAGGAACAGGTTGGGGAAGCCTTCGCTCATCAGCCCCAGATAGGTGCGCGGGCCGTCCGCCCATTTGTCCTTGAGCTTCTTGCCGCCGCGCCCGCTTATGTCGATCTTGGCGAGCGTGCCCGTCATCGCGTCGAAGCCGGTGGCGAATACGATGGCGTCGAATTCATAATCCTTTTCACTCGTTTTCAGCCCCGCCGCGGTGATCCGCTCGATCGGCTCGGCATTGATGTCGACGAGGTGGACGTGATCCTCGTTGAACGTCTCGTAATAGCCGATATCGACGCACATCCGCTTGGCGCCGGCGGGATAGCTGTCCGGGCAGAGCAGCTCGGCGGTGTCGGGATCGTTGACGCGCTCGCGAATCCGGTCGCGGATGAACTCGGCGGCGATGGCATTCGAGTTGAGGCTGACGCCGAAATCGGAGAAGCTCGCCATGAAGGTCAGCCCGCCCTTGTCCCAATAGCGTTGCAGCTCTGCCTCGACCTTTTCGCGCGGCAGGTCGACGGCAAGATCCTCGTTGACGACGCTCGACCCGGTAAAGCCCGCCGCCTGCTCCTTGGCCTCGGCCCGCAGCTCGCGATAGCTTGCCTTGATGCTGGCGACATAATCGGGATCGAGATCGTGATTGTGCGCGGGAATCGCGAAATTGGGCGTGCGCTGAAAGACGGTCAGCTCGGTCGCCTCCTTTGCAATTTGCGGGATCGACTGGATCGCGCTCGATCCGGTGCCGATGACGCCGACCTTCTTGCCGGTGAAATCGACCTTTTCATGCGGCCACAGCCCGGTCAGATAGGTTTCGCCTGTAAAATCCTCCTCGCCCTCGAATTGCGGCTTGTTGGGGGAGGAGAGGCAACCCGTCGCCATCACCACGAAGCGCGCGTCGAGCGTTTCGCCGCCATCGGTCGTCACGCTCCACCGGTCGCGATCCTCGTTATAATGCGCCGCCGTCACCTTCGTCTCGAACGCGATGTCGCGGCGCAGATCGTGCCGGTCGGCAACATGGCCGAGATAGTCGAGAATTTCTGGCTGGGGCGAATAGCGCTCCGACCATTGCCATTCCTGCTCCAGCTCCTCGTCCCAGCTATAGCTGTATTCCATGCTCTCGATATCGCAGCGCGCGCCGGGATAGCGGTTCCAGTACCAGGTGCCGCCGACATCCTTGCCCATCTCGATTACGCGCACGCTGAGCCCCTGCCCGCGCAGCTTGTGCAGCAGATAGAGACCGGAAAAGCCCGCGCCGACGATGATCGCGTCGAAGCTGTTGTCGCTCATTTGACACCTCTCCCAAGGCTATGATTTGCCGGATATGATGCGCATCGCCCACGAGTCTGTCGAGCGTTAAAGTTGACGCTTACGGCAAGTCGACGATTATCCGCCGCGGCGCGCCGTCGCGGGCGCCGTCGAAGAGTACCAGGAGTGTCGCACGATCACGCTCGACCCCGACGATCGCGATGGCCTCCGCCTTGCCACCGCCGGGCGGGGCGATGTCGGTCAGGTCGGAGAGATCGCCCTCGTCATAAAGGTGCAGGCGGTAGGGAATGTCCTGTTCCTGCGCCGGGCCGGAGAGGATCAGCAATCTCCCGTCGGGCAGGAAGGCGAGGTCGCGAATGCCGCGTTGCGGCCCCAGCTCCACCGGGATAGCCCGGCCGGTGCCGACGATATCGCGTTCGAACAAGGTCGCTGCCGTGGTCTCGAACAGAAAGGCATGGCCGTCGATGAGAGGGGCGCGCAGCCCGAAGACCATCCGTCCTTCGCGCACGGCCAGCCCTTCGATATTGAGGCCATTCGCCCGGTTCAGCGACGCCCCGAAATAGCGCGCCAGCGGCGGCGAGCGCCGGAGCAAGGTCCCGAGCCGATGGCTGAGATCGATGGCGACGGTGCCCGGATGCACATCGAGCCCCGGCTCGTCCGGCGCGATCCGGGCGACGAGGAAGCCGGCCGGTCGCAATTCGTCCGAATGGCGCGAACAGCCATGCGAACCGGTGACGTAGAAGACGCCCTCATCGAAGGCCGCCGCTTCGCCGTCGAACTCGCCCGATCCGGGATCGGCCTCCTCACAGATGCCATCGGGCGGCGCGCCGAGCGGGGTCGCCGCATCGAGCAGCCCGATCCGCTCCCGCGCCTCCAGCACGACGCCGTCGAACCCCGCCCATTGCGCCGAACCGCCCTCATCCTCGACGGCGAGACAGCGCATCGCGCCATCGGCCCGTTCGCTCGGCCAGTCGCAGGCCAGCCCGCTGACATCCTCCGATGCACCGCCATCCTCGCCGAAATGGCCGGCGACCGTGATGTTGTCGTCCCGCGCAGCCTGCGGCGCAGCATCGTCTTGCGCACTGTCGCAGGCGCCAAGAAGAATTGCTCCCACAAAAGCAAAAATCGCGCTCATGCTGAGCTTGTCGAAGCATCTTTCCGCATTCGAGGCGCAACACCCTTCGACAGGCTCAGGGTGAGCGCACGGAATCACGAAGCACATCCCACGCATCGCGTCGCCATCGGATCGATCTCCAGCCGCTTGGGCGCGATCGCCTCGCCGCAGGTCAGGCACCAGCCGAACTCACCGTCCTCGATCCGTTCGAGCGCGGCATCGATCCGGGCGATATCGGTGCGGCGGCGACGGCCTTCCGCCTCCGCCATCGCCTGCTGCTGCATCGCGTCCATCCGCGACAGCCGCCCGACCGATTGCTGGTCGAGCGCAACCGGCTTGCGCCAGTCGGCGGTGCTTTCCTCGGCACCGGTGAGTTCGTCGCGCAGGCCGAGGAGGCGGGTGCGATAGGCGGTGAGCTGGGCGGGGGTGAGGTCGGTCACCTGTTCCGTCCCGACACGGGGAGGAACGACCCTGCCAAATCGTCATGCTGAACTTGTTTCAGCATCCACCCCTCAACCTGCCCCGTCCGTTCGCGAGGAGGAGTGGATCCTGAAACAAGTTCAGGATGACGGTTGGGAATGGATGCGGCCTCACTCCCCATCGCCACCCTCCGGCACGACCGTCTCGACCGACAGCCCCTGCGCCAGCCGCTCCTCGATCGCGGTGAAGGCGGAGTTGCCGGGCCGCGCACTCTCTTCGGGCAGGCCGGTGGCGAAATAGGCGACGCCGGTTTGTCCTTCATCGCCAGGGTCGGCCCAAAGGCCGGACCTCAAACCATATGCCTCACCAGAATGGCCCCGGTGATATTGCTGGTCTTCCCAAGCGAGCCGCTGCGATCCGAAAAGATCGTCGTGGCACTCTGGGTTATCATGGTTCAGGTAATGGATTCCCTTGTCGTATCGGCAATATAGTCCACTTTCGCCGTCTCCATACCCCGCTGAAATTGGGTATGCTGTCCGACCAAGAATTACGCTACCGATCCCGGCACTGGAAAAGTGGTCGTACAGGAATGCGAAACTCTCATTTCCGCTCCAGCCCATTAGAACGATCCCGATCCGCGCCAAATCCCGCGCTGAAATCCTGAGACCACCCTGCGGCGAAAAGGCCGCGCCGTTGCGCGCCAACACATAGCTTTCGAGATCGCATGTCCCGTCGCTCGCCGGTGTTGCAGGGCAGCCGGTGGCGATGAAATCCTGGGTGTCGCGGATCGCTTCGCCGTCCGCGCGATAGAGCACGGCGGCGCGGGACCGGGCTTCGTCGCTGCAGGTGGTCCAGTTGAAACAGGCGTCGAGGCCGAGCGGTTCGAAAACCTGGGCGTGCATGATCCGGTCGAACCGCTCGCCGGTCGCGCCTTCCATCGCGGCAGCGACGACGGGGAAATTGAGATTGGCGTAGGAGAACCATTCGCCCGGTTCATGCTCGTGATTCCACGCGCCGTCCTGCCGCATCCATTCCTCAAGATCGGCATCGAGCGGGAGGGCATAGCCGGCATCGTCGCGGATGCCCGAACGGTGTCCGAGAACGTGGCGCAACGTAATCGGCGTATCCGGGAAGGCCGGGTTGCGGAGCGTCCAGCCGAGATAGTCCGACACATCGGCGTCGAGATCGAGCGTCCCCGCCTCTACCAGCCGCAGCACGCCCAGCGCGACGACGAGCTTGGAGACGCTGGCGACGCGAACCGGATCGTCGACCGTCATCGGCCGCATCGTTGCCAGATCGGCATAGCCGCCCGCCTCTTCGCGCGTGATGCCGTTCGCATCGAACTCCACCCGCGCCCAGCCGATGACCGGGTCGGCGGGCGGCGGTTCGGCCAAGGCGGGCGCGGCGAGGAGGAGGAGGGTTGCTACAAGAAGGCGGATCGGCAACATCGTCCGATCTTAGTCCTGTCACCGCCGAAAGAGAAATGATGCTGCTGGGCACGCGATGGTCGTTTGCCCTCCCCCTTGATGGGGGAGGGTTGGGAGGGGGTGACGTTGCCGCAGAAGACAGCGCTCGTGGAGCCGTCACCCCACCCCCGACCCCTCCCCATCGAGGGGAGGGGAGAAAATGATCCTGCGAGTCCTCAGATATTTTTTCGTTGCCCTGCTCTGGCTCGTCATCGCGTTCCTGTTAGCGATCGTGCTCGTCCCGCCCTTTCTCGACCGCATCTATTATCGCGGTGAGGTCAGCGATCATTTCGACGGGGCGCGGTTCTTCAATCCCGATGAGGGCGAGGGCGAATGGGTCGGCGATCCGACGCGGGGCAACAATCGCGGCTCGCTGATCGCGCGTTTCGTGACCGGCGACGGGCGCCCGCCCTGGCCCGAAAGCGTACCGATCGATCAGATCGTGCCCGAAACCCGTGTCGAGGGCGACCGGCTCGTCGTCACCTGGGTCGGCCATGCGACGGTGCTGGTGCAGACGCAGGGATTGAACATCCTTACCGATCCGATCTGGTCGGACTATGCGACGCCGTTCCCGCCATTGGGCCCGCGCCGCGTCAGCCCGCCCGCCGTGCGGTTCGATGACCTGCCGCCGATCGACCTCGTCCTCGTCAGCCACAATCATTACGATCATATGGACCTGCCGACGCTGGAAAGGCTCTGGGAGCGGGACCGGCCGCAAATCGTCACCAGCCTCGGCAACGACACGGTGATCGCGCAGGCGGGCGCGGAGGCGATGGCGCTGGACTGGGGCGGGCAGGTGCGCGTGTCGCCGCAGGCCGAGGTGATCGTGACGCGCAACCATCATTGGGGATCGCGCTGGTTCGTCGATCGCAATAGGGCGCTGTGGTCAAGCTTCGTCATCCGGACGCCGGGCGGCAATATCTTCTTCGCCGGCGATACGGGGCCGGGCGATATGCGCTGGCCCGAAGAGGCGGCGGCTTATGGCCCGGTGCGGCTGGCGCTCATTCCCATCGGCGCCTTCCGCTTCGAGCCGGGGCAGAACTGGAGCGGCAGCCATATCGGCCCGCACCATGCCGTGCGCGTGATGCAGGGGCTTGGCGCGCGCCATGCGCTCGGCATCCACTGGCGCACCTTCCGGCTGAGCTGGGAGGCGTTCGATACGCCGGGGCGGATGCTGGGCGAGGAGCTGGACGCGGCCGGCGTGCCGCGCGAACGGTTCCTCGCGGCGCCGGTCGGGACGGTGTGGGAGGTGCCGGGGCTTTGATCCTCCCCCGAACGGGGAGGAATTATTCGTCGTCGCTCTGGATAACCTCGGCCTCGCACTCGCCGCGCCATTCGCCTCGGATGCGGCCGTTGACGGTCACATCGTCTGCCCCGGTACCGCGCCGGGCACTTGTCGATGCGACATCGAGCGCCGTCTCGTCATACTCGCCATCGATCGTCAGCGTCAGCGAACCCGGCGTCGCGTTGCAACTGATCGTCGCGGTCACGACGCCGCCGGTCATGGTGACCTCGTCATAGCTGCACGGCGTTTCGTTGCCCGCCCAAAAGGCGGCGGGCGGGCGATCGGCATAATCGGGCGGCAGGCAGACGGTGCGCGCGGCGCCGCGATTGGCGGGATCGGCCTCGATCTCTTCCCGCTCCTCGCTGCTGATCGTGGCCGAAGCGACGTCACCCACCGTTTCGCGCAATTCCCACAGGCCGGGACGCAGCGGCTGCAGCAGCGCGCCGACGACCTCGTCCGCGCCTTCGTCTTCGGGCACCTGATCGGTCTCTCCGGCCGGGCCGGACTGGCAGGCGGCGAGCGCAAGCGCGCTGGTCAGGGCAATGGTGAAACGGGTCATGACGGGCCTCCTTTTCGGGGAGCCGCCACGATAGTCCGCGATATTTAACAGGCGGTTAGGGCCCGATCAGCCGCAATCGCCGGTGCGGCGCGCACGATAGGTGGCGTCGAGCTCCCAATTGCCGAGATTCGGATCGTTGAACTGGAAGGTGATCCGCGAATCGAAGCTGTCGGCATCGTAATCGCCGGTCATCCGCATCTGCGACTGGCCGTTGGTGTCCGGAATCTGGCAGGTGCCTTGCAGGTTGACCTCGCCATCTTCGATCTCGTCGCGCGAGAAATTGCACCAGGACACGAAATCCGACGGCAGGATGTTGCCAGCGTTCGGATTGGCCGCGGCGGCGGAAGATACGCAGGCCGACGCGGTTTCGGGCTGGTTGCCGATCGTGTTGCCGAGCTGAGTCCGCATCATCGACGCCGTCTCGTCGGGCAGGTCCGGGAAGCGCGCATCGACGAATTCGAATCGCGTTTCCCACTGGCCGGGATCGAGCTCTTCGGCCGATGCGACCGGCTCTTCTTCCGAACCGCCCAGGGCAAGCAGCAATATCACCGCGAGCACCACCGCAACGCCGCCGATGGCGAGCCAGTGCAACGGTTTCATCTTGCTGAGACTGAAGCCCGATGTCTCTCCCGCGCCGTCGCCGTCCGCGGGCTGCGACATCAGGCCGACAGGCACCGCGGCTTCGGGAGCGGGAGCAGGCTTCGCCGCAGCGGCAGGCGCCGGCTTTGCCGGTTCATCGGGTGGCGTGTCGGCTGGCGCGGCATCGGGAGTTTCCGCTGCGTCATCGGCGGGCTGTTCGTCGCCGGGTTCCGCGCCTTCTTCCTTGCCGGCGGCAAGGCCTTCGGCCTTCTTCGCCTCGACCTGCCGTTTGATCGTCTCGACCAGCTTCTGGATCGTCTCGTCGCGGCGATCCATCCAGTCGATCCACTGATAGTCGTTGAGCCAATAGGCGAGGCCCTTGGCGTCGATATCCTCGAGCCGGATCGGATAGACGAGCTTTTTGTGATTGTCGGCCATGATCAGCTCGCGCTTCACATGGCGCGACTGATCGGATTTTTCGCAGAACAGCAGGACGATGAGATCGGATTTTTCGACCTGGTTGACGATCGCCTCGTCGAACGGAAGCCCCGGCTCGATATCGTCGGGCGCCATCCAGCCATAGACGCCGTTGCGCTCGAGAACCTCTTTCAGGTGCTTCGCGGTCTTATATTCCGAGCTGTGGTGACTGATGAAGGCAGTCGGCATGCGACCATCCGACGTGCCGTCCGGTCCGTTCATGCCCCGTTCCTTCTTATATGTCCCAATAACCCGGCCGGGGGGCGATTGCCCGCCCGGCCGGTCATCGCATTAGCCCTCTGCGCCGCAATCGTCGCTGACATGGCGCCGTGTCATGTTACCCGAAAAGCGCATCGGCCCCAGATCGGGGATTTCGCCCTCGGCGGTGACGGTCATATCGTTGGTCGTTTCGGTGTAGGTGCCGTCCATCGTCATCGTCATGGCCGGTCCGTCGCCTTCCTGGCAGGTCGCGACCACGCGCATATTGCCGCCCGACATGTTGAAATCGGACACCGTGCAATCGTCGTCGTCGTTGAACATGCTTTCCTGCATATTGTCGGCTTCTTCCTGGGTCAGGCAGGACGTATCGCTCATGCCCTGGCCCATCTGCTGGCGCATCGCGCCGAGCATCGACTGCATTTCCGGCGGTGCGTTCGGGATGTCGAGTTCGGTGATTTCGAACGTCGTTTCCCACATGCCCGGACGGACATTGACATCTTCGGCAACCTCGGCGGCCTCGTCGGCCGAAACTTCGCCGTCGCCGTCCGCATCGGCGTCGCCGCCGCCCGAACAGGCCGCCAGCATCGCAATCGGCGCGGCTGCTAAAATCAGTTTCTTCATCGTTTATTCCCCTATGTCAGTCGCAGTTCGTTCCATGCGGCCCCGTTCGTCACGTTGTGCCGAAGCGGCCCGCCCTTGGCAAGCGTCAGCCCGTGCAATCGCCCGAACGTTCGCCCGTCATATCGGCCGTGAATTGGAGCACTTCGTTGCCGTCCCGGAGTTCGGCCTCCATCGTCGCCGTCATCGACGTCGCATCATAGGTGCCCTCGATGGTCAGCGTTCCGCCTTCACCGTCGCAGGTGCCGCTGATCGAGATTTCGCCGTTTTCGACTGTCGATCCTTCGAAGTCGCATTCGCTTTCGGCCTCGTTCGGGATGAACAGCTCGGGCGTCGGTTCGGCCGAATCCTCCTCGCTGATGCACACCGGGTCCATGGCGAGCTCGCGATTGAGCTCGGCGATCAGCTCCTGCTGCATTTCTTCCGGCGCGCCGGGCAGGTTCGCCTCGGTCACATCGAGCGTCAATTCCCACTCGCCGGGCTGCAGATTGTCGCCACCGCCCGATGAGCAGGCGGCAAGCGCCAGGCCGGCCACACCCGCGATCAAAATCACTTTCATCCTGAAATTCCCCTGAAATCTGGTCTCACTTCGTGCGGCCCACAGGCGTTTTGCCCGTCGCGCCGCCGCATGGCAAGTGCGCCAGATCACAGTTCGACTGATCGGCTCCGCCCTAGCAGTCGCCGGTGCGCTCTCCGCTGAATCGGCTCGTGACGGTTACTTCGCCGGCCCCCGGCGCGTTGATGCGGACCTCCATATCGCCTTCCATCGATTGCCGGTCGAAGCTGCCATCGGCGGTAAAGCCTATGGCGCTGCCGTCCGGCATCGTGCATTCGGCCTCGATCGCCATCGAGCCGTCGGCCACGTCCGACCGCGCGAACTCGCACGCATCTTCATTGCCGGGAAACGGGTTGAGCAGGCCGCCGAAATCGTTCGCAGCCATTTCCTCGGTCACGCAGGTCGAAGCCGTTTGCGGCGGCTGGGACGCGGCCGCCTCGCTCATCGCGTCGGATACGCCGGGGCCTTCGATCGACAGCACCTCTGTCGACATCGACCATTCGCCGGCATCGATCCGGTCGGGACCGGAGGAACAGCCCGCAACCGCCAGCGCGGCCGCCACAGGAACAAGGAGAGCTTTCATCAAACGCCTTTCACCAACCGACGGCATCGCACCTTGCCCACCATCGCCGGCCGGCAATTAGGCCAGGCCGAGGCGGTCAGCAATCGCCGATCCGCTCGCCCCGCGCCGTGCCGCTCATCCGCATGGTCCCCATCGGTCCGCCGGTGATTGTCATGTTGGTGGTGCCCGAATAGCTGGCCGGTCCGCCGGTGCCGCTAACCTCGATCACCGCCTGTCCCGCGCCTTGCGTATCGCAGACGAGTTCGACGCGCATCGTGCCGCCCGAATAGCTGAAGTCGCGATATTCGCAATTTTCCTGATTCTCGCCCGCAAAGAGCGCCGAATCGGGATTGAGATCGTCGGCCGAAATACACTGTTCGGACGTGTAGCCCTGGCCGAAGCGCCCCCGCACCATTTCGAGTACATTCGCCGGCAGGCCCGGGATCGAAATATCGGTGATGGTGCTGGTCGAGCGCCACATTCCGGGCTGGATTTGGCCCGGCTGGATCTGGCCGGGCTGGATCTGGGGCGCGCCCGTCTGGGCGGCGGCAACGGTGAGCCCGGCCGCGCCGGTGGCGAGCACAGTGGCGAAGAACAATTTACCTGGCATGAAAATCCTCGAAACGTGAATGCGTTGAACGTCGCGACCCGGACACAGCCTCGCAAAGCCGGCGGCGCTTGTCCAATCCCGATGCGGCCAGCCTACTCGTCTTCGACCGGGCACTCGCCGAGATAGACCGCGGTGATCCGCCCACGAAGCTCCATCTCGAAACCGCTCTGGTCGACGCCGGACATCGTCAGGTCGACGCGCATGGCGAGCGGAGTGTAGGTTCCCGAAAAGGTCATATCCATGGCCATGCCGCCCGCATCCAGGCAGCGCAACGACGCCAGCATCTGTCCATCGGCAAACACGCTCTCGACCATGTCGCAGTCGTCCTCCGACCGCATCATGTTGTGGGCCAGCGGATTGGCCGCCTCTTCGGCGTCCATGCACTCGATCTCCGTGTCGGACCCTTCGGCCAGGGTGCGCGCCAGTTCGCGCCATGCCTCTTCCTGCACCTCTTCCGGCACGGCGATCGAAAATTCCGTCATTTCCATCGACGTCGCCCATTCGCCCGGACGGATGCCTCCGTCATAGGGGTTCGGCACGGGCTGGAGCCCCGCAGCGCCCGCAAGCGAAAACAGCAATAACGACATATATTCCCCTCCCTCCGGTGCGACCCGGCCGGATGTCAGCATGATCGCTTCGCCCGGCCAAGGCAATATTGCGGACGGGGGGCACAGCGCGCATATCGGGCGCATGTCCATCGCCATCCGCACCGGCCTCGACGAACCCGAAACCGGCGAGAGCTTCACCCCACATCGCCCCGAACGCCCCGACAAGGCGGAGGGCGGCAAGCGCTTCGAGCTCGTCTCCGAATATGAGCCCTCGGGCGATCAGCCGACGGCGATCGCCGAGCTGGTGGAGACGGCGCAGGCCGGAGAGAAGGACCAGGTGCTGCTCGGCGTGACCGGCTCCGGCAAGACCTTCACCATGGCCAAGGTCGTCGAGGCGCTGCAGCGGCCGGCGCTCGTGCTCGCGCCGAACAAGATCCTCGCCGCGCAGCTCTATGGCGAATTCAAGAGCTTTTTCCCGAACAACGCGGTCGAATATTTCGTCAGCTATTACGATTATTACCAGCCCGAGGCCTATGTGCCGCGCTCGGACACCTATATCGAGAAAGAATCGAGCGTAAACGAGGCGATCGACCGGATGCGGCACTCGGCCACCCGCTCGCTTCTCGAACGCGACGATGTGCTGATCGTCGCTTCGGTCTCGTGCCTCTACGGTATCGGCTCGGTCGAGACCTATTCGGCGATGACTTTCTCGATCAAGAAGGGCGAGACGGTCGACCAACGGGAGCTGATCCGCAAGCTCGTGTCGCTGCAGTACAAGCGCAACGACCATGCTTTCGCCCGCGGCAATTTCCGCGTGCGCGGCGACAATCTGGAGATCTTTCCCTCGCACTATGAGGATATGGCCTGGCGCATCTCCTTCTTCGGCGACGATATCGAGGAGATCGCCGAGTTCGATCCGCTGACCGGTAGGAAGGGCACGAAGCTCGACCGGGTGAAGGTGTTCGCGAACTCGCACTATGTCACCCCCGGCCCGACGATGAAGCAGGCGATGGGCGCGATCCGGCGCGAGCTTGAGGTGCGGCTGAAGGAGCTGCAGGACGAGGGCAAGCTGCTCGAAGCCCAGCGGCTCGAGCAACGCACGAACTTCGATCTTGAGATGATCGCCGCGACAGGTTCGTGCGCCGGGATCGAGAATTACAGCCGCTTCCTGACCGGGCGCCTCCCCGGCGAACCGCCGCCGACGCTGTTCGAATATCTCCCCGACAATGCGCTGCTCTTCGTCGACGAGAGCCATCAGACGGTGCCGCAGATCGGCGCGATGGCGCGCGGCGACCATCGGCGCAAGATCACGCTGGCCGAATATGGCTTTCGTCTGCCGAGCTGCATCGACAACCGGCCGCTGCGCTTCAACGAATGGGATGCGATGCGGCCGCAGACGGTGTGCGTGTCCGCCACGCCCGGTCCATGGGAGATGGAGCAGACGGGCGGCGTATTCAGCGAACAGGTGATCCGCCCCACCGGCCTGATCGATCCGCCGGTGGAGGTCAAACCCGTCGAGGAGCAGGTCGACGACTGTATCGCCGAATGCAAGGCGACCGCCGCCAAGGGCTATCGCACGCTGGTGACGACGCTCACGAAACGCATGGCCGAGGATTTGACCGAGTTCATGCACGAGGCCGGGCTCAAGGTCCGCTACATGCATTCGGACGTCGAGACGCTGGAGCGCATCGAGCTGATCCGCGACCTGCGGCTCGGCGTGTTCGACGTGCTTGTCGGCATCAACCTGCTGCGCGAAGGCCTCGACATTCCCGAATGCGGGCTGGTCTGCATCCTCGATGCCGACAAGGAGGGCTTCCTGCGTTCGGAGACGAGCCTGGTCCAGACGATCGGCCGCGCCGCGCGCAACGTCGAAGGCCGCGTCATCCTCTATGCCGACCGCATCACCGGATCGATGGAACGCGCCATGGCCGAGACCGACCGGCGGCGCGAAAAGCAGCGCGAATACAATATCGAACACGACATCACGCCGACCACGATCATCCGCAACATCGCCGATATCGTCGCCCACACGGCGTCGAAGGACCAGGTCACCGTCGATACCGGCGACGAAGAGGTCAACAACCTCGTCGGCCACAATCTGCGCGCCTATATCGAAGACCTCGAAAAACGCATGCGCGCCGCCGCAGCGGACCTCGAATTCGAAGAGGCTGGGCGGCTGAGGGACGAAATCCGCAAGCTCGAAGCCGAGGAACTCGGCCTGCCGCCCGACGAGCAGGTGGCTCAGCCGAAGGGGCGGGCGACAGAGGGGCGGCCAGGGACGCGGAAGTTGCGCTACGGCAAGACGCAGCGGAAGATGGGGTGATTTCACCGAACCAGGTTCGGGTTTCTGACGGCGGTAACACTGCCTAGGAATCTGCCATATCGAACCGACCGGAACCATTCCGGGTGTTCGGTTGACGCGATTCAACTCTAACCGATCAACCGGTATTGTCGTAAGTCGGAAAACCTGAGAGGACGTAATGCCCGAACGACCGGCACATTTTGACACGCCGCAATCTGTCCTCTATAAAGGACACGCTTTCGAGGTTCGCGTTACCGAACTTTTCGAAGACTGGCTCGACAATCTGCGCGACCGGCAAGCCCGGGCGCGGATGCCCAGCCATCTTCGCAAGCTCGGCGACGGGAATTTCGGGAACGCAAAATCGGTGGGCGGTGGCGTTCACGAGTTGCGGCTGAATTTCGGGCCCGGTTACCGCGCCTATTTCGTCATTCGCGACAATCGCCTCGTCCTGCTGCTTTGCGGCGGTGACAAGTCCAGCCAGAAGCGCGCTATCGCTCTGGCCAAGGAGATGGCGAAAGGCGATTTCGATGACGAAGAAGGTTCGGACCAGGGTGTTTGATCCGGCGAAATATCTCCAAACCGAAGAGGACATTATCGCCTATCTCGACGAGGCGATGAAGGAAAACGACCCCACACACATTGCCCGCGCGCTGGGCGATGTCGCGCGGTCAGAGGGAATGACGGAGATTTCGCGGCGCACGGGCCTCGGCCGGCAGGCGCTCTACAAAGCCTTGTCCGACCAAGGGAACCCGACGCTGGAGACGGTAACGGCAATCATCGCGTCGCTTGGCTTACGTCTCTCGATCCAGAAAGCGGCATAGAGCAACGGCGCTATCGCATCGCGGTTTTCGGGTGGGCCAAGATCACTGCCATCTCTGATTTGCCGCCCGCCAACACTTCCTTGATTCCCCGCCGCATTCTCCCCATTGGTGGGACAGGCCAAATCCGGAGAGAGATGTGCGCGTAACGCTTGCCCTATTGACGACCGCCCTGGCGTTGACCGCCTGTGCCAAGTCCGAGACGCCCGAAGAGGCGCGCGCGGCGGCGCAGGAGGCCTATGCCGCCTTCGACGCCGAGGCGCAGGCCAATCGCGGCGACGATGAAGAGGATGCGCTGCTCGGCACATCGCCGGGGCAGATCAACACCGCCGGCGCGATGACGCCGGGAAGCTGGTCCACCGTCACCGAAGGCACAGAGCGCATGGCGCGCTATGGCGAGGATGGCAGCATGGCCGTCGTCACGATCAGCTGCGAACTGGGCGGCGGCATCGACATGCGCTTGCCCGGCGTCGCGCCGCAGGGCGGCTCGTCCACCGTCAACATCTCCTCGCCCGAGGGCAGCTCGACCTTCACCGCGTCCGATACCATCGCCGATGATCCGGAAACCTATATCTCGGTTCCCGCCAGCGATCCGTTCATCGGCCGGCTGATTTCGGGCAACGGCCCCTTCGCGCTGCGCATGGGCACCGAACGCCGGATCGTTTTCCCGGCCGACGATATCCTGACGAGCATCGTCAGCGCCTGCGATCGGCGCGGCGACGACGATGCGGCGACGGGCGGCGCGGCGACCGACGCAACAACGGCGACGACGCCTGCCGCTACAGCCGATGGCGCGGAGACCGGCCAATGACGCATCGCACCGCGCTTCGAAACGCCACCGCGCTCGGCGTGACGCTGGCGATGCTGGCGGCTTGCTACCCCTCGCCTCCGGCGCCGCCGCCACCGCCCACACCGCCGCCACCGGCCCCCGCACCGCCGCCTCCGCCACCGCCCGAGCCGCAAGGTGACTGGCGCGACATCGAAGTCACCCCCGGCACTTGGGTCTATCGCGACGATGCGCGCGGATCGGTGGCGCTGTTCGGCGAGCCGAACCAGGAAGCGGCCTTTGTCGTGCGCTGCGACATGTCCGACCGCCGCATCTATTTTTCGCGCGAAGGCAGCGTTGCGGGCGGGCAGGGCATGATGATGTTCCAGGCATCGGCGGGCACGCGGTCCTATCCCGCGCAGAACGGTACCGGCGGCAATAACTATGTCGTCGCCATGACGAGCGCGAGCGACGACTATCTCGACACCATCGCCTATAGCCGCGGGCGGATCGTCGTCTCGGTCAGCGGCCTGCGCGTGCTCGCCATCCCGAACTGGGGAGAAATGACACGCGTGTTCGAGGATTGCCGGGGCTAGCCACCCGCCGCCGCACTGCCGCAAAGCTGTAACACTTCCGTGCCATGCGGCGCGCTTTGCGATGAGTCGCGACAGGAGCTTTCAATATGACGATGCGTGTCCATGGCGCCGCGATGGCGCTGGTTCTGGCCCTTACGGCGTGCAGCGGCGGCGGGGAATCCACCGGCGATACCGTCGAGGAGCCCGCGCCGCTGGAACTCACGCCCGGCAGCTGGGCCGCCAATGACGAGCAGGCCGCCTTCGCCGATGAGGACGGCAACCGGCTCGCCACCTTCCGTTGCGACGCCGAAACCGGCGAGCTGATGCTGGAAACCGACGGCGATTTCGCCGAGGGCGCGCGCCGCGCGATGCTCGTGCGCGTCGGCAATTTCATGCACGGCATCGATCCGGTCGAGGTCCGCGATGACGGCGAGGGCCCCGTCAAGGTGGCCCGCCTTCCCGCCAGCGGCCCGATCACGACCGCGCTGATGGGCGAACCCTCGCCGATGACGATCGAGACCGACGGCGGCGAACCGGTGATGCTCGAGACCGACGAAGCGCTGCAGGGCTTTGTCGAGCGATGCCGGGATGCGGAAATGCCGGCCGAAAGCGGCGAATAAAAAGCCGCGAACGGGTCCGTCGCGGCGAGCGGCAGAGAATTACCCAGAAAAAAATTCAATTCAAGGCTTGTTCCGCGACTCGCGATGATTCATTGATTCACATGCAGTTTCAACAGCGCGAAAGGAGGTGATCCGATGTCTCATGGTTCAGCAATGGGGTCGGTTCAGTCGTTTCGGGAGATGCGGGCCTAACGACCCGCCTTAGTCTTCCCGGCCGGCACTCCGGCCGCTGACCATGTTAGAGACCGCCGGGCAAGCTGCCCGGCGGTCTTTTTCATTGTTTGTCAGGCTCGACCTGGCGGTCGAGCGCCGCACCAGCCCGCTCCCCCACCCGGCCTCCCATCCAGTGTACGCTCGTGGGAGGCCGGGTGGGGGAGCGGGCTGGTGCGGCGCTTTGGCGTTAGCCAAAGTCTGACAAATCAACGCACAAACGGATAAATCAACAACCCGCCGAAACTCCGCTCATGCTCGCCCTCGGCGCCGATCTTCATACCGATCTCGCGCGGCTTGGGATTGGCCGAGCCGAAGAGCCGGTCCCAGACCGACAGGATCGCGGTGTAGTTGCTGTCGGTGTCTTGGCGGATCGCGTGGTGGTGCCGCCAGTGGATGGACGGGGTGACGATAATCCACGAAAGCGCCCGTTCGAATGCAGCAGGCAATCGGACGTTCGAATGGTGGAATGTCGCGTTCGCCATCAGGATCGCTTCGAACAGCAGCATCGTCCACGGCGTGATGCCGAGCAGGATCGCCGGGATCAGACGCATCGCCGCCGACAGGCATATCTCCGCCAGATGAAAGCGGAAGGCCGAACTCGCGTCGAGAAATTCGTCGAGATGGTGCGGCGCGTGGAGCCGCCACATCAACGGCACGCGGTGATAGGCGCGGTGCATCCCGTACGTCCACAGGTCGAGTGCGAGGAGCTGGACGGCGATGGCGCCAGCCGTTCCAAGCGCGGCAAGAGGGATAACCGGCCCCAGCCCTCCCGCTATGCTGCCCGCCAGCCACAGCAGCAGCGGCGCCGCCGTCATGGCGAGCACCCCGAGGCCGAGATTGCGCGCTATGCGCCGCCCATTGTCGCGCGGTGGACAGTCGGCAGGGCGGAGCCGTTCGAGCAGGAAGACGAGCGCGATCCAGCTTCCGGTGGCGACTGTGATCCAGGGATTAGGCACAGGCTATAGCGCCCAACTGTTCGTCATTGGGAGGAGCCGAAGGCGACGCGGCGATCCAGGGCCGCAAACTCTGTCCTGCCTGGCTCTGGATTGCTTCGCTGCGCTCGCAATGACGAGGGGCTTCATGTGGCGCCGACCTCGTTCTGTCCCCGATATCGCCGGGCCACCCGCCCTTGCCACAGCATCAGCAGCGGCACGACGCCCAGCTCCATGACCAGGCCGAAACGATGCCCATCGCTCGCCAACCCATATTCGAAGGCCGAGAATGCCCGGGCCAGCCCGCCGCCGACGACCATCAGCCCGAGCAGCCGGAAGCGCGCCGTCTTCGTCTCGATGGCGGGAATGCACGTCGCGAAGGCGATGCCGAGAACGAAAAAGATGCCGGAGAGATAGCGGAAATGGCTGTCGAGATCGATCGGCGGCGGATTGCCGATGCCCGAAAGGATGGCGGGGCCCAGGATCACGCTCGCTCCGCCCATGGAGAGCGGCACGAGACAGGCGATCGCCACCGCTGCCTGCAGCAATCCTCTCTCCGTGCCGGCTATCACAGGATGTTGTGCCCGACGATATCGGTGCGCACATGGATGGTGCGGTAGGCGAGCAGGACCTCCCAGAGGAAAAGGACCAGCCCCGGGATCAGCAGCGCCATCACGCCAATGAAGCTGGCCGCTATCGTCAGCGAGAGATCCACCGCCATCCAGCTAGTGAGGAACAGCAGTGCGACGACGAGGCAGACAGCGATCATCGACGCCGTTCCGAAAAAGATCGCCCAGTTGACGACGTTCATCCGCCGGTCGAGCTTCTTCAGCTCACCGACCAGCATATCATGCTCCGGTCCCGGCACTTCGGGCAGCATCGCCGCGACGGCACGGGCGCGATCGACGACGCGCGCCAGCCGCCCGGCCGCCAGTTGCAGGAACTGGCCGATCCCGACGAGCAGAAAGGCCGGCGCCAGCGCCAGCTGGATGATCTCCGCAATCTCGAGCGACATGTCCATGCGCCGCATCTCTCCGCGCTAAACCGGAGCCGGTCAAGCATGGCGGATCGGCCGGCCCGCAACGACTGATCGAGTTTCGGTTTCAGCATGCGCAGGAATATTTGTTATCCGCGCACTGGAGCTTTCGCCCGCCATGCGGCATCTGGCCCGCATGGCTTCTGCTGCGCCGCACAAACCGGAACCGGGATTTCGCGAATTCGTCGGGATGATCGCCGCGATGATGGCGATGACCGCGCTCGCCATCGATTCGATGCTGCCGGCGCTGCCCGATATCGGCAACGGCCTGGGCGTGACCGACGAGAACGACCGGCAATGGGTGATCGCCATCTTCCTGTTCGGTTTCGGCGCGATGCAGATCGTCTACGGAACGCTTTCCGACCGGTTCGGCCGCAAGCCCGTGCTGTTCTGGGGCTATGCGCTCTACGTCGCGTTCAGCCTGCTCGCCGCGCTCGCGCCGAGTTTCGAGGTCCTGCTGATCGCGCGGTTCATGCAGGGAGCGGCGCTGGCGGCCAGCCGCGTGATCGCCGTCGCCATTGTGCGCGACCGGTTCGGCGGGCGGCAGATGGCGCGGGTGATGAGCCTCGCCTTCATCGTCTTCATGGCGGCACCGATCCTTGCCCCGGCCATGGGGCAGATCGTGCTGTTCGTGGCGCCGTGGCGCTGGATCTTCGGGATATTGGCGATCGCGGGACTGGCGGTGATGCTGTGGGTGATGCGGCGGATGCCCGAAACGCTGCATCCCGAATATCGTCTTTCGCTCTCCTTTCGGCGGATCGGCCGCGCGTTCCGCCATGCCGCGACGGAGCGTTATTCGGTGGGCTATACGCTCGGCCTGTCGCTGATGCAGGGCGCGCTGATCGGCTTCCTCACCTCGGCGCAGCAGCTCTTTTTCGACGTCTTCCGCCATCCGCTCTGGTTCACGCCCGTCTTCGCGCTGATCGCAAGCACGATGGCGCTCGCCAATTGGCAGAATTCAAGGATCGTCGAACGGCTGGGCACCCGATTCATCGCCCATTGGGCCCTGATCGGTTTTATCGCCGTGTCCGCTGTCCATCTCGTCGTCGCGCTGGCCGGGCTCGAGTCGATTTACATTTTCGCGATATTCCAGGCTCTCGTCATGGGCTGTTTCGGCCTCGCCGCCGCCAATTTCGGCGCGATGGCGATGGAGAATATGAGCGAGATCGCGGGCAGTGCCTCCTCGGTCCAGGGGTGCTTTTCGACCGTATTGGGCACCGCGATCGGAATCGGGATCGGACAGGCCTTCAATGGCACCACCGTGCCGTTCGTCACCGGCTTCCTGATCTGCGGCCTGGCCTCGCTCGCGGTCATCCTGATCGCCGAGCGCGGCAAATTGTTCGGCCGCGCGGAACTGGATAGCGTCGGGGGCGGCAGCTTTTAGGCCGTCGCGCCTTCCCGATGCAACGGCAACAATCGTCTTTGCAACATTCCGATTTCCCCTTCTTGCTGCGCCGCAGCATAAAACACGCAGACCATAAGAGGGACCTGGCAGGCATTCATCGTCGGGAGAAACACCATGAAAATGCTCGCATCCATTGCCATCGCCGCTGCCACGCTTGCCGTTCCGGCCGCCGCCGAACCGGTCGAGGAACAGTTCGAACATGACGGCGTCGTCTACGAGTATACCGCGGAAACCCATGCCGACCGCACCGTGCTGGCCGGCCGCGCCTATCCGGGCAACCGCTTCCGGCTCGTCGTCCGCGATGGGCGCGTGACCGGTTATGCCGGGCACCAGCGCGTCAATTTCACGATCGACGAGGCGCGGGAACAGTTCGGCAGCATGACGGTTGAACCGACGGCCGACTGACATCGTTGCGGGGCCGGATCCGCAACGCGGTCCGGCTCCGTTCGCCGCGTCTGGTGCGATCGCACGATCCAGCCTAAGCCTTCGCCATGGGAGGCATGCTGCTCATCATCCTGCCGGCAATCGCGTTCGTCACGGCGCTGATTTCGGGCATTTTCGGGATGGCGGGCGGGCTGGTGCTGATGGGCGCGCTGGCGCTGCTGCTGCCGGTCAGCGCCGCCTTCGTGACGCACGGGTTGATCCAGATCGTCTCCAATGGCTGGCGCGCCTGGCTCAACCGCGGCGATATCGTCTGGCCGATCATCGGCTGGTATGCGCTCGCCTCGCTGATCGCGGCGCTCGTCTTCGGCGCCATCGCCTGGACGCCGTCGCGCCCGGCGGTGTTCATCGGCCTCGGGCTCGTCGGCTTTTCGGTCTGGATACCGGGCAAGCGGCTTGTGCTCGACGCCCGCCGCTCCAGCCATGCCTTCGCCTCGGGACTGCTGGTGACGGGAACGAACCTGCTGGCAGGTGTGGCCGGACCGCTGCTCGATATCTTCTTCGTCCGCACGACGCTGACGCGGCATCAGATCGTCGCGACCAAGGCCTTCACCCAGGTCTTCGCGCATCTCGCCAAAGTCGTCGTCTACGGCTTCGCGCTTGCAAGTTTGACAGGCGAAGGCGCTCCGCCCTGGGTCGCCATTGCGCTGGCGATTCCGCTGGCCATGGCCGGGACGCGTGTTGGGAAAATGGTGCTCGACCGGATGAGCGACATGCACTTCCTCGCCTGGACGCGATGGCTCGTCACGCTGATCGGCGCGGCCTATCTGATTCGCGGACTCATGATGCTCGGCGGCTGATCAGGCCGGGCGGACGAGCCCCCGCGACAGCAGCCGGCGTATGAAGTCGGTCGCCGCATCGGCCTCGATATCGGGCAGATCACCGCGAGTGAACGCCGCGCCCGACATCGCCCGGTCGAAGGCCGCGCGCTTCTCGTTCAGGAATTCGCTGGCCCCGCCGCGCGTCACAACGGCGAACTCCTTCTCGTCCTCGATCAGCCGGTAGAGCGCATTGGGATCGGCTTCGTAGCGCTGGTCATCGGCGATCACTTCGGATGCATAGGTGACGATGCCGGCCATGTCGGGGGTGCGCGATTTCAGATAATCCTCGGCGATGATGTCGAGCGGCTCGTCGAGCTCGGCCTTCTCCGCCAGTGCGGCGACGAATTCCCGGAACTGCTCGCGCGCCGGCCCGCGATCGAAATCCCGGTTGGCATAGCCGGGCGGCAGCGCGCGGCGCAGTCCCTCGGTTTCCAGCGCCGCCTTGGACACGGCTTCGAGCACGACATCGGCCCAGGTCTTGGTAACCAGGCCGAGGGTAATGTGGAGCGAAGCTTCCTCGGGATGGCTTTCCGCATCGTGCATCAGGCCGCGCGGAACATAGACGGCATCGCCCGCCTTGAGCACGAATTCCTCGGTCGGATCGCCAATATCGTGCTTGTCGGGCTCGAAGCCTTCGCCGCGAAACGGCTTGCCGACGGGCTCGTCGTAAAGCCGCCAGGTCTTCGCACCCTTCACCTGCAGCACGAAGACGTCGTGATTGTCGTAATGGGTGCGAAATCCCTTGGCGCCGGGCGGCGTCAGATAGATGTTGGTCTGTACCGAGGCGCTGAACACCGGCTCGAGCGCGCGAACAAAATCGCCCAGCGGCTTGTGATAGCTGTGCAGATGCGGCGCGATGATCGTCGCCTTGTCCTGATAGAGCCGGAGCAGCGCGCTGCGATCGATCTGGTCGTTGCCCATGACGAACTGGTCGCGCGACACACGGGGTTCGGCGCGCGTCGCATCGATCATCCCGGAAAACAGCACATTCGATGCAATGAAATGGTCCAGCACCTCGACCGACACCAGATCGGCATAACGATCCGGCTCGTCGCGCGCGATCAGATGCGGCCCCTCTTCGAAAATCTCGGTAAAGAAGGTGCTGGGATCGACCGGATCGAGAACGCGGCGCAGCGCCTCAGCGGACTCGTTCGCCAGCCCTTGGGAGGCGTCATATTTGTGCATCGTCAAACCTTACATACGCATCGGCGCACCATCGCCGTTGTCGGTGATACGGAAAATTCCAATGCGGGCAAGCACAGCAGCCGGGCCGGGGCCGGACAATGATTCAGATCAATAATCCGGGCAGGGCGCAGTGTTGGCCGGATCGGCATTGGCGCCGCCATCGCTATCCGAACAGCCGGTGTCCGGATTGTGCGTTCCCGGTGCGCCCCGGCCATAGCCGGCCCGGTCGGCGGTCGAACCGCCATCGCTGTCGGTCAGTCCCGAGCGCGTCGAGCGGCGCGGGCCTCGGCCCCTGCCGCCCGGATCGGCGTTCGATCCGCTATCGGCATCCGACACCTGCGCGCGTGCGGCGGTCGTTCCCGTGATGACGGCCAGCGCCCCCGCGCCTGCCGTCACACCGACGCGCTGCAAAAAGGACCGGCGATCCATCTTTCCGGACATAGACATTCTCCCCCCTCAAAACTGCAGGCATATTTGCCCGCAGCTGCAGCGGCGCCGGGCTCCGTCGCCGGCCCGGCGCCACTGTTGCTTAGTTTCCGCGGCCCTGGCCGACGGGATCGGCGCTCGGTCCGGTATCGCTGTCCGTCACACCGCCGGAACCCGAACCGCCACGGCCCTGGCCGACGGGGTCAGCGCTCGGTCCGGTATCGCTGTCGGTGATGCCGCCGGAACCCGAGCCGCCACGGCCTTGGCCGACCGGGTCGGCGCTCGGACCTGTGTCGCTATCGGTGATGCCGCTCGAGCTCGAACCGCCGCTGGGCCCGCCACGACCGTTGCCGGCTGGATCGGCGCTGGCGCCTGAGTCGCTGTCGGTCAGCCCGCTTTCCTCGCTGCTGCCGAAACCGCCTTCTTCTTCGCTGGCGCCAAAGCCTTCGCTTTCGCTGCCCGAATCTTCGGCTTCGGCCGGTGCGTCGTCTTCTTCCTCGTCGCTATCCTCGGAGCCGCCCAGGCCGAGCTGGTCGCAAGCACCGGTGACGGCAGCAAGCGCGCCTAGGCTTACCGTGGCGCCGACGCGGCTCATGAACGAACGTCTGTCGATTTTCTTGGTCATCAATATTCCCTTCCCCGTTTATTCAACACCTTTGGAGGGAGCCATGCCGATCGGCCTCCCCCTTCCATATTCGACCCGATCCGCCGTCGCTCCTTTGTCGCGATCGGTGAAACCTGTTTATCGCCGGACCCCGTCCGTTTCCGGCCGGATCCGGCCAGGCGCCCGCGTCGCCATCGACAAAGCCGATCTGGCCGGCTCCGCACAGTCCAGCGATGCACCGCGTGGCCGCGACGTCGCATCCGCCACGGCCCCTGCATCATAATCGCCGCTACACGCATTCGCCCTGCCCAGCCCGTCGGGGCGCCGCTCGCGTGCGTCGCCGCCGGGTTGCGCTGCAAGCGGCCGTGCCCCGACAATGGCCGCCAAGACCCCGCCACCCGCTGCCGCACCGATGCGGCCAAGAAATACGCGGCGGCGGAGACGTGGCACCTGATCGTCTAGTTGTCCGATCCGCGACCGTAATTGGCCTGGTCTGCCGTCGAGCCGCTATCGGCATCGGTCAGCCCGGTCGGGCTGGAACGGCGTCCGCCGCGGCCATTGCCGCCCGGATCGGCCATCGAACCGCTATCGCTGTCGGTATATCCCGTGGCACCGCCGCCGCCGCCGCAACGGCCATTGCCTGCCCGATCGGCATAGGCACCGCCATCGCTGTCGGTGCAGCCAGTCCTGTTCGCCGGATCGGCATAGGCGCCGGTATCCGAATCGGTGATCTGCGCCCCGGCGCGCGTTGCGCCGAAGCCGGTCACCACACCGAGCGCGCCGACACCGGCGGTCGCCCCTACACGGCGCAGAAACGAACGCCGATCGATCTTCTTGGACATGCAATCATCCTTTCAACAACAACGATTGGGCACGCAGTAATTCTAGTGATCGGTCCCGCGGCCATAGCCGCCGCGATCGGCGGTCGAGCCGGAGTCGGCATCGGTCAGGCCCGTGCGATAATTGCGGCGCGGCCCACGGCCGTTTCCGCCCGGGTCCGCCATCCGCCCGCTATCGGCATCGGTATAGCCGGTCGAGCTGCTGCAGCGGCCATTGCCGACAGGGTCGGCATAGCTGCCCGTGTCGCTGTCGGTGCAACCCGAGGATCGCGAACCGCGACCGTTGCCGACGGGGTCGGCATAGCTGCCCGTGTCGCTGTCGGTGATGCCCGAGGATCGCGAACCGCGACCGTTGCCGACGGGGTCGGCATAGCTGCCCGTGTCGCTGTCGGTGATGCCCGAACGGCCACGCCCGCGCCCGACCGGGTCTGCATAGCTGCCGGTATCGCTGTCGGTCACGCCCGAACTGCCACGTCCGCGCCCGACGGGATCGGCATACCGCCCCGTGTCGCTGTCCGTGACCTGAAATGCGCGCGCGGGGGACCCCGCGACAACACCAAGTGCCCCGATACCCGCCGTCGCGCCTACGCGACGCAGGAACGAGCGGCGGTCCATCTTCTTACTCATAACTACCCTCCCGCTTCAAAAATCACATGCGCCCGGTCAAATCCTTAGGCCGGGCATTTTGATCTGTCAAAATCGTTCGCGAGGCTTGCCGGACCTTGTCCGCATAGTCGGCTCGCCGCAACTTTGTTACTCATTCTCAATATCATGCCCCGGGCTCGGTGGGCGCGTAGGGCAGAGCGGCTGCATTGGCGCCGGTCCACCGCACATCGGGGTCGGAAAGGTCCATCACATCGCCCAGCTCGAAAACATTCGGATAGCCGTAACCGGTGAGATTGATGAAGGTCTGGATGTTGAGCGCCAGTTCGATCGCCTTGCGCGTCACCGGCGGCACATCGTTGATGAAATTGTTGTTGCAGTAGATCAGGATCGGGCGGTTCCGGTCGGCGCCGATCACCTGCGCCAGGCGCTGCGCGGTGAATTCGGGCAGCGGCAGGTTGACGGCGCCCTCGATATGCCCGGCGGCGAAATCGGCGGCGGACCGCGCATCGAGCAACAGGGCGTCATTCGACTGCGCGCGCTCCATGAAGGCGCCGAAGGGCAACAGCCGCTGGGCTCGCTCCTGCTCGACCTGCCCGGCGAGCGCCACGAAGCCGGCAAAGTCGATCTGCGGATTTTCGGGTTGCGCCAGCGCCGGCGCCGCGCAGGCCAGCATGGCGGCCATGGGAATCAGATATCGCATATCGCCCCTCCCCGAGGCTGACATTATGCGACCCGGGGACGTCCTTGCGCCGGCCTGGATGAGCGGAGGGTGAACGGGCTCCGAATCTTCTCCCCGATATCCTCGTTATTCACAGGCAGAATCCGCTTGGCGCGACTCGAAAATGCATGAGACACAGTGTGTGTCGACGGGAAGAAGAGCCGGAAGGCAACGACCGGAAGCCCTGACCGAAGACATGTCCTGCAAGACAATCGCGCCCCCCGCGGATGCGAGCGTGTTGCAAGGACAGGCGATCGGAAGATCGTGCGGCAAAGTCATCGTGCGAGCGAAGACGGAGCAGTTCGGGACGTCGATCGTCATGGAAGGACGAAGCCTTGAAAGAGACTTCGAATTCCGGTGCCAGAGCGCGGCAGCGAATGCCGCAAGGCAGGCAAAGCCAGGCGCTCGGCGCAGTGGGAGCTGATCTTCGGATCAGCTCCCATTTTGCGTTTGGGGCACGGCTCGAACGGACTCCCGTTGAAGAATCGACTCGAACTGTAGCCGTGATTTCGGCGGCGGCGCCCGCCCCGATCAGCGCGGCGCCCTATACGCTATTCGGTGTCGGTCGATCCTTCCGAATCGGTGGACGCGGTTTCGCCTTCGGCCGGCACCACGTCGCTGTCGATTGCCGGTTCGGCGGGGGCGGCGCTCGTCGCCGGGGCGTCGGTGCTGGCGCCGCTGTCGGAATCGGACTCGGCCTCGGTCACTTCCTCGACGGGCGCGTCGGTGCTGGCGCCGCTGTCCGCGTCATTGGCTTCGCCGCCCGAGGAGCAGGCACCGGTGACGATGGCGAGCGCGCCGATTCCGGCGGCAGGTGCGAGGCGGGCGAGATAGGATGTGCGGCGAAGGCGGGACGACATATTTTTGCGACTCCTGATTGAATGAGAGGCGTCGGCTAGCTTTGTTGCGAATGATTGTCAAAAGCATTTTATGGTCAGAATTTCCCTGTTCGGGAAATCGCCGCACCGGCCCTCTCCCCCACCCGGCCTCCCATCCAGGATACACTCAGTGGGAGGCCGGGTGGGGGTGTGGGCTGGTGCGGCGCCGAGCCGAAGGCGAGGTCTGACAACGAATCACCCGTCACGCCGGCTCCGGCAATCCAACCCAACCCTATTCCAGCTGCCCTCGCACCGCGCCGCCGGGATAGTCCTCGGTATGCACGTTGACGTAGAACTGCGCCGGATCGGCGATGATCGACGCGGCGAGCTGGCGTTCGACATTGTAGCAGCGCGAGCTTTCGCCGTTGGCCGGCGTATCCAGCGTGAGCACGGGCGGGCCGTTCGTCCCGCGCGCGCCGCGATGGATATGCGCCGCCATCGGGCGCGAGATCGCCTGCACCGTGATGTCGGCGCAGACCGTGTTCGTCGTTGCGTCCGCAGTGATTCGCGCCGTGCCCGACCCATCGGGATCGCCCGGCCCCGGCACCTCCTGCCCGCCCGAAAGCCCGGTCGTGTACCGTTCGCCGACGGTACCCGAGATGGTGGAGCAGGCGGCGAGCGCGGGCGCGATCAGGATCGTGGCCAGCAGCGTTCGGGTGGATGGTGTCATGATCGTGTCTCTCCTCGGCTCCCTGGGCCTATCGATAGGAGAACGGACGGCGGTTGGGAAGGTTGGGGTTGTTTGTCAGACCTAGCCTTTGGTTCGGCGCCGCACCGGCCGCCAGGTCGAGTCTGACAATCACAACACCCCCAAAACCTCCCGAACTTCACACCTGCTTTACACCTGCTTGACACATCCGCCCGTTATCCGGCCGCCCCGTCGCTCGCTTCATCCTCGTCCTCCCAAGGACGGGGCCGCCCGATATCCATCCGCGCGGAAAGGCCGCTGCGGTCGGCGCGGTCCCAGTCGCTCAGGCTCCAGCTGTCGCTCTCCGCCGGATCGAGATCGGAAATGTCGATATCCTCGGGCGCCACGTCCTGCAGAGCGACGAGCCAGCCAATATAGGCGAGGCCCTCGCGCTCCTCTTCGGTGAACGACTCGTCCTCGATCTCGGGATCGATCACCGGATGGCGCGGGAATCGCTTTTCGGCGATCGCCCTGTCATAAGCCGGTTCGCGCGCCGGCCCGGCCCCTGCCTCTCCCGGCCGCGCGCCCTGCCGCTCACGCAGGTCGGCCGCGACCCGCTCGTCCCAGTCCGCCGTCGCGCTCTCGGTAATATAGGTGAGCAGATCGCGCGCCGAGCGGGCGTCGAAGCGGCGGCGGTCGGGATCCGGCGCGGCGGCAGGCGCCGCTGCGCCCTTCGCGTCTCCCGCCGCATCGCCATCGGCAAGGTCCGCCTCGATCGGCGGCGGATCGATCATGTCCATCAGGTCTTCCAGATGCGCCTCGGCCAGCCGCGCGGGGCGATCGTGCATCTCGCGGCTTTCCGCCATCCGGTCCGCCCGCGCCATCATGAAGCGCAGCGTCGCGCCGTCGGCCCGCGTCCGCTCGACGATCCGGCCGTCGACGACCACCTCCTCCCACACGCCGTTCAGCGCCCGGTCCATGCAGGCATCGACGAGCGCATCGCGATGGCGCAGGATCGCCCCGTCCCAGGCAAGCGCAAAGGCCGGCATCCGCCGCTTCAGCTGATAGGCCGCCTGCCGCGAAATCCCGAGCTTGCCGCACGCAGCGACGACATTCCCGCTCCGCGCGAGCTGCTCGAGAAAAAAGCGGATGCGATCGGGCGTCCAGCCGGGGGCGGGGTTGGGAAGAGGCGCGGGCGCGGTACGGGGCGCGGTGATAGAGGGGGTGTGGGACATGCGGTGATCCTTTTGGTCGGCCGCCGGTCGTGGCGGCAGCTAACCAAATAGGTTCATAGAAAATATCCTACATTTCAAGTTGTCGCGTTATTTCGGCTAGCCGATGCAGCACCGCCGCCGAGTGCACTTCAAAGAATAAAAATCAGCAATGCCCTAATGTAGTCTATACAAACTACAGTATTAAATCAGGATATAATCATTTTTATATTGACTTTTTGAAGATTTATGGTAATATAAAACTAAATATCAGACAATTCAGAGACGTGGGTTCGAATCCCACCCGAGCAACCATTCGATGCTCGGTCGTCTAGTGGTAGGACGCTGAACTTATTGGCATCCGCTGCTCGACCTGCGGTCGGGCTGCGGATGCGTCACGTTTTGGCCCAACCCTACTAGTTACAAAATGATGCGCCGCCTGCCTTGTTTCTTCCCAGAATCGACTTAAATTGTGTGGACGCCTCTGGCGATGCGAAGTGAGTCAGCCGAAGAATTCGGTGTGGCCAGTGAGCAAAGCGGCAAAGTTCTCGGGCGCGCATGCGTTCAGGATGGAGCAGTAAACGGGATTCAGTCCCTTTGCACAGAGGATAGCGCAGGTCGGATGGGTCGATAAGAGCGGGGCCCGGAGACTGGGAGGAAAGGTCCTTGACGGATTTTTCGGCATTTGTCCGAAAGCATGGCAATCTGACCAAAGCTTGGCAGACGATAAAGACCAATGGCCGACGATCATCGTCGCCATACATAACGGACGACATCGAAAAATTTTCGGAAGCCGAGAAAACAAATATCCGGTCGATTTCGGCTCGTATTCAGCACGGCACCTACGAGTTTTCGCCCGCCAAAGGCGTCGCACTCGAAAAGCCTAATAAGCCCGGGTCAATTCGTCCGATCGTGATCCCGCGCGCGACGGATAGGGTCGTTCAACGCTGTATTCTAGATGCACTTGTGTCCGATGACGCGGTCCGAAAAAAGGCATTCCAACCTTTCAGCTTTGGCGGAGTTCCCAAAGTCGACGGCGCCAGCTTGGCTGGGGTTCCGGCTGCCGTAAATGCGCTTTTGCAGAAAATCGGAGCAGGTGGCACTCATGTTATTGTTGCCGACATATCTGGGTTTTTTACGCGAATAAAGAAACCGGACGCTGTAGAAATGATCCGATCCCTTTCCACTGATGAGAAATTCGCATCTCTTTTTCAGAAGGCCATCTCAGTTGATCTGGAAAATTGCGAGCGTATTTGGCGGTACAAGGATCAGTTTCCTTATGGTGATGTGGGCGTTGGCCAAGGCGTGTGCCTATCGCCATTCTTAGGGAATTTGGTACTCGCAGATTTTGATGAAGCAATGAATGAAGGTGATTGCGCGTGCATTCGCTATGTAGATGATATTATCATCATCGCGCCTTCGGGGAAGGCGGCATCCGCACGATATAGGCGAGCCAAAAAAATGCTCTCTGAAAAGGGTATGGAGTTCTCGTCAGAAAAGTCAGACAAATTGCCATGCCCGGTCGAGAAGAAGTTCGAGTATCTCGGCATCGAGTTCCAGAATGGCCGGATACGCCCTTCATCAAAATCGCGGAAAAGCATTCTTAGAAGAACGAATGAGGTTGCCGCCAAGTCCCTACAAGCGCTCAAAAGCGCGAAAAAGGCAACAGATTTCAACATAGATTATTCGATCCCGAGGACGCAGAACAAAATTTCGGGAATGGCACGCGGTTGGGCGCATCATTATACGTTTTGTAACGATCTAGAAACGGTAAAAAATGTTGATCGGAATATATCGACTACATTTCTAAATTATTCCGCAAAGGCCGTTGAAATTGCACAGGGGAAAATTGCTAACAACCAGCCGGACCTCGCCTCAGCATTCCTCGGCTATCGAGGAATTGTGGGCATGGAGTTCAAACCATTGCATTGGCCAAAACTAAAGACTGGCTAATAAGCGCTCGTTACACCGCCACAGTCTTCTCCAACATCCCCTTTAAATATTCCCCCGTAAAACTCCCCTTCGTTTTCGCCACCTCTTCCGGCGTCCCCTCCGCCACGATCCGCCCGCCCTTGTCGCCGCCCTCGGGGCCGAGGTCGATGATCCAGTCGGCGGTCTTGATGACGTCGAGATTGTGCTCGATCACGACCACCGTGTTCCCCTGCTCGACGAGCGCGTGGAGCACTTCGAGCAGCTTGCGGACGTCTTCGAAGTGCAGCCCCGTGGTCGGCTCGTCGAGGATGTAGAGCGTGTTGCCGGTGGCGCGTTTGGAGAGTTCCTTGGAAAGCTTCACGCGCTGCGCCTCGCCGCCCGACAGCGTCGTCGCCTGCTGGCCGACCTTGATATAGCCGAGCCCGACCTGTTCGAGCATCGCCATCCGATCGCGGATCGGCGGGACGGCCTTGAAGAAGGTGTGCGCGTCCTCGACCGTCATCGCCAGCACATCGGCGATCGACCGCCCCTTGAACTTCACCTCCAGCGTTTCGCGGTTGTAGCGGGCGCCGTGGCAGACATCGCATTCGACATAGACGTCGGGCAGGAAGTGCATTTCGATCTTGAGGACGCCGTCGCCCTGGCACGCCTCGCACCGGCCGCCCTTGACGTTGAAGCTGAATCGCCCGGGTTTGTACCCGCGCGCCTGGCTTTCGGGGAGGCCGGCGAACCAGTCCCGGATCGTCGTGAAGGCGCCGGTATAGGTGGCCGGGTTCGATCGCGGCGTGCGGCCGATCGGCGACTGATCGATGTCGATCACCTTGTCGAGATGTTCGAGGCCGGTGAGCCTGTCATGCTTGCCCGCGACGAGCCGCGCGCCGTTCAGCGACCGCGCCGCGGCGGCGTAGAGCGTGTCGATGGTGAAGGTCGACTTGCCCGAACCCGACAGCCCGGTGATGCAGGTGAAGGTGCCGAGCGGGATCGACGCGGTGATGCCGTCCAGATTGTTCGCGGTGGCGCCATGGACGGTGAGCTTTGCGCCCGTGCCCTTGCGGCGCTTCTTCGGCACGGCGATCTCGCGCGTGCCGTTGAGATAATCGGCGGTGAGCGACCCCTTGGCGCGCAGGATCTGCTTCAGCGTCCCCTGCGCCACGACATCGCCGCCATGGACGCCCGCGCCCGGGCCCATGTCGACGATATGGTCGGCGCTGCGGATCGCATCCTCGTCATGCTCGACGACGATGACGGTGTTGCCGAGATCGCGGAGGCGTTTGAGGGTCGCGAGCAGGCGGTCGTTATCGCGCTGGTGCAGCCCGATCGAGGGTTCGTCGAGCACGTAGAGCACGCCCGAAAGGCCGCTGCCGATCTGGCTGGCGAGCCGGATGCGCTGGCTCTCGCCGCCCGACAGCGTGCCCGAGCTGCGATCGAGGTTGAGGTAATCGAGGCCGACATTGTCGAGAAAGCCCAGCCGCTCGACGATCTCCTTGAGGATCGGCGCGGCGATCTGGCCCTGCTGCTTGTTGAGCTTGGGCGGCAGCTCCTCGAACCATTTGAGCGCCTTGCCGACCGGGCGGCGGGCGGACATCGAGATATCCTCGCCGGCGATCTTCACGGCCAGCGCCTCGGGCTTCAGTCGCGCGCCGCCGCAGGTTTCGCAGGGCGCCGCGGTCTGGAACTTGCTCAATTCCTCGCGCATCCAGGCGCTCTCGGTCTGCATCATGCGGCGCTGGAGGTTGCCGATCACGCCCTCGAACGGTTTCTTGACGTCGTAGCTGCGCTTGCCGTCCTGGAAGCTGAGCGTGATCGCCTGCCCCTTGGTGCCGAAGAGGATCGTGTCGCGCTGCTCCTCGGTCAGGTCCTGCCACGGCGTGTCGAGCTTGAAGTCATAGGCCTTCGCGACGCTGGCGAGCACTTGCATATAGTATGGGCTGGGCGGGTTCGACTTGGCCCAGGGCACGACCGCGCCCTTTTTCAGCGATAGCGCGGGGTTGGGCACGACGAGCTCGACATCGAACTCCTGATGCTCGCCGAGCCCATCGCAGGCGGGGCAGGCGCCCTGCGGTGCATTGAAGCTGAACAAGCGCGGTTCGATCTCGGGGATGGTGAAGCCCGACACCGGGCAGGCGAATTTCTCGCTGAACACGATCCGGTTGTCGGGCACGCCCGCGCCCTTCATTTTGCCGCCGGTAAGCCCCTCCCCTTGATGGGGAGGGGTTTGGGGTGGGGTGACCTCTCCACTCCCGGCATCGCTCGCGGAAGCGTCATCCCCACCTAAATCCTCCCCCATCGATGGGGAGGACTTTCGAAGCGCTTCCTCAACCGTGCCGTCGGCGAGATCGACATAGGCCAGCCCATCGGCCAGCCGCAGCGCGGTCTCGAAACTGTCGGCGAGCCGCGTCGCGATCCCGCCCTCACCCTCATCGTCGCCCGTCCGCACGACGAGCCGGTCGACGACCACTTCGATGTCGTGCTTATACTTCTTGTCGAGCTTGGGCGCGTCCTCGATCGCGTAGATCTCGCCATCGATGCGGACGCGCGTGAAGCCCGCCTTCTGCCACTCGGCGATCTCCTTGCGATATTCGCCCTTGCGGCCGCGCACGACCGGCGCGAGCAGGTAGAAGCGCGTGCCCTCGGGCAGCTGCATGACGCGGTCGACCATCTGGCTGACGGTCTGCGCCGAAATCGGCTCGCCCGTCGCCGGGCTGTACGGAATCCCCGCGCGCGCCCATAACAGCCGCATATAATCGTAGATCTCGGTGACGGTGGCGACAGTAGAGCGCGGGTTCCGCGACGTCGTCTTCTGCTCGATCGAGATGGCGGGCGAGAGGCCCTCGATATGCTCGACATCGGGCTTCTGCATCATCTCGAGGAACTGCCGCGCATAAGCGGACAGACTCTCGACATAGCGCCGCTGCCCCTCGGCATAGATCGTATCGAAGGCGAGGGACGACTTGCCCGACCCCGACAGCCCGGTGATGACGATCATCTTGTCGCGCGGCAGATCGATATCGACACCCTTGAGATTATGCTCGCGCGCGCCTTTGACGGAAATTTTGGTGAGGGACATGGGCGAAGCTTGTTCCAGATTTGTTCTTCTTGGGCAAGGGCCGATCAGACGTCCCGTATCCATCAATGGGGATGGCGCATGTAAATCCCAAGGCCTGCCGCATCTGCCGCATCGGATGGCCACGATCGCACGCTACAGCGCTAACCTGCCTCGTGGCGCATCGTCCATTCCAAATCTGCAACGATCCGAATTTGCGAATGATCGGCCCAACTTCTATGGTTGGGCCATCACCGCGTGCCGTTCCGGCACCTGCCGCCCCTGAAAGACGGTGTGGCCGCACACACGCCCCTCGCATGGAGACCCATGGCTTCCCGAAGCGACCGCAACCCGCCGATTACACCCCCGCTTATCGATCTCCCGATCAACACGCATGATCGCGGCTTTTATGACGGCTTCAGCCGCGAGGTCACCATTCCGGCGAAGATCATCGTCTCGTTGCTCATCATGTGGGCGATCTTCTTTCCCGTCAGCGCGAACGAGACGCTGACCGCGGCGAATTCGACGATCATCTCCGCGTTTCGCGGCTGGTACGTCTATGTCGTCGCCTTCTTCATGGCGATCTGCTTCATCCTCGCCATCATTCCGGGCACCGGCACGCTGCGGATCGGCGCGCAGGACGACCGGCCCGAATTCTCTCGCTTTTCCTGGTTCGCGATGCTGTTCGGCGCGGGCATCGGCATCGGCCTGCTGACCTATTCGACCGGCGAGCCGCTCTCGCATTTCACCGACAATCCCGAGATCATTCGCGGCGCGGTGGAAAGCCAGTCCGCCGAGGCCGTGCCGTCCGCCTATATGTACACCTTCCTGCACTGGGGGTTTGCGCCCTGGGCGACCTATGCGCTGGTCGGCCTCGCCATCGGCTATATCGCCTATCGCCGGGGGCTGCCGCTGACGATCCGCTCCGCGCTCGCGCCGCTGTTCGGCAAATCCATGTCGGGCATGGCGGGCCATCTGGTCGACATCGTGGCCGTGGTCGCGACGATCCTGGGCGTGGCGGTGACGATGGGGCTTGGCGTCGAGCAGTTCGTCGCCGGGCTGGCGCGGCTGGGACTCGGCGACTGGCTGCTCGATGCGGACGGTTCCTCTTCGGCGACCGCCGTGGTGATCGCGCTGCTGGTGCTCGTCGGCGCCTCGACGCTCAGCGCGCTTTCGGGTGTCGGCAAGGGCATCAAATGGCTGTCCAACATCAATCTCGGTCTGTCCTTCCTGCTCCTCACGCTGTTCCTCGTCGCCGGATCGACGGTGTTCGGGCTGGAGCTGCTGGGCTTCGGCATTCTCGATTATCTGCGCACGCTCGTGCCCAATGCGCTGACGATCTTTCAGGATACGGGCAGTCCGGTCAGCGGCGAGCTCGTCCAGTGGCAGCTCGACTGGTCGGTCTTCTACTGGGCCTGGTGGATCGCCTTTGCGCCCTTTGTCGGCATGTTCATCGCGCGTATCTCGCGCGGGCGCACAATCCGCGAATATGTGCTGGGCGTGGTCCTCGTGCCTTCGCTGATGTGCTTCGTCTGGATGACGCTGGTCGGCGGCACGGCGATCGACCTGGAGCTGAGCGGCGCGGCGCAGGGCGCCATCGTCAACACCGGCATGGCGGACCAGCTTTACGCGACGCTCGCGGTGCTGCTCGATCCCGCCTTCGCCTATATCTTCTCCGGGCTGATCGTGATCCTGCTGATGACCTATCTGATCACGTCAGCGGATAGTGCGATCCTGATCGTCAACACGATCAACGGCGCGGGCGATACCGAGGGCGAGCGGCGATGGCATATCCTGTTCTGGGGCGCGGCACTGGCCTTCGTGGTCGGGTCGATGCTGATCCTGGGCGGGATCGACGCGATCCGCATCACGATGATCATCGGCGCCTTGCCCTTCTCGCTCGTCGCGGCGCTGATGGGCGTTTCGATCGTCAAGGCGGTGGTCTTCGATCTGATCCGGCGGCATTATGGCGTGCCGACGACCGAAGCGGGTTGCGCGGCGATGCTGGCCGAGGAAGAACGAAAGGCTGCCATGCCCAAAAAGCCCGGAACGGCCTAGCGGCACCGCCAAAGGAGACGATCCGATGTGTGACACCCCAATGCTGAACGAATGGCTGCGCAAGGGCCGTCGCGACTGGTCGGTCAACCGGCGGCGCTTCGTCGCGCTCGGGGCGGCGGGTATCGTCGCCGCCTGCGCGCCGGCCGGCCAAAGCGGGGCGATGGAGCGCGGGTCGGCGCAGGGCGAAACCGGCGGGGCCGGCGATCCGCAGGGCGACGGCCCGGCGCTGGTCGAAGATCATGTCACCATCGAAACCGCCGATGGCACGATGGACGCGTTTTTCGTGCGCCCGGCGGAGGGAAGCCATCCGGCGATCCTGACCTGGCCCGATATCGCCGGGCTGCGCGAGGCGTTCGAGGTGATGGCGCGGCGGCTGGCGGGGCAGGGCTATGCCGTGCTCGTCGCCAATCCCTATTATCGCGATACGCCCGCGCCGCAATTCACCGATTTCGACGATTTCCGCGCCAATGACGGCTTCCAGGCGGTGCGCCCGTGGCGCGAGAAGCTGACGGCGGACGCGATCATGCGCGACGCGACGGCGGCAGTCGGCTGGCTCGACGCGCAGGAGGCGGTCGATACCGCGCGCGGCGTCGGCACGCACGGCTATTGCATGGGCGGGCCGTTCACCGTGTGGACCGCAGCGGCAGTGCCCGGCCGGGTCGGCGCGGCGGCCTCGCTCCATGGCGGCGGGCTGGTACGCGAGGGCGATCCGCAAAGCCCGCATGCGCTGCTCGGCGATACGCAGGCGAGCTATCTCGTCGCCATCGGGCAGAATGACGATGCGCAGGCGCCCGAGGTGAAAACGGTGCTGCGCGAAGCGGCGGACGCGGCGGGGCGCCCGGCCGAGGTCAACGTCTACGCCGCCGACCATGGCTGGACCGTCATCGACAGCCCCGTTTATGACGAGGCCGAGGCCGAGCGGGCCTGGACGGCGATGAGCGCGCTGTTCGGCCGGGCGCTTTAGGGGCCTGCGCTTCTTTCGCCTTCTCCCGCCGGAACCGATTGCATTCGCGCGCGTAAGGCTTAGGTGCGCGGGGCGAACGGAATGCGCCCTTCGCCTCACCATCCTCCGGCCACCAAAGGACGCTCATGCGCCTCTCCATCTCCGCCATGCTCGATTACACGATCCGCGATTCGGCGGATGTGCTGCTGCAGCTCGAGGTTGCGCCCGACACCCACGACCAGGTCATCCATCGCGGCCATATGACGGTGTCGACGGGCGCGGAGCTGCATCCGTTTCCGGCCGAGGAAGGGTTCGGGCGCCGCACCTGGACGCAGGGCGCGGGCCATTTTCGCGCGGAATACAATGCCGATGTGACGATCGAGCGCGAACGCGCCGATATCGCCGGGCTGCAGGCGATGCCCTATCACAAGCTGCCGCAGCTCGTGGTCCCCTATCTCTGGCCGAGCCGCTATTGCCAGTCGGACCGGTTCGAGATCTTCGTCGGCAAGGTGTTCGGCGATGTCGCGGGCGGCGACAAGATTATCGCCATGAACGACTGGATCGACGAACAGCTCGACTATGTCCCCGGAACGAGCGACGGCACGACGACCGCCGTCGACACCTTCACGACGCGCGAGGGAATCTGCCGCGATTATGCCCATCTGCTGATCACCTTTGCGCGGGCGGCGGGCATTCCGGCTCGCATGGTCTCGGCCTATGGGCTCGGCGTCGAACCGCAGGATTTCCATGCCGTGGTCGAAGTCTGGCTCGACGACAAATGGCATCTGATCGACCCGAGCCGCTTGGCGGAGCAGGACGGGCTCGCCCGCATCGTCGTCGGCCGCGACGCCACCGACATCGCCTTCATGACGATCTTCGGATCGGCACAGCTCAACGAGCAGAAGGTGAGCGTGGAGCGGGTGGATTGACACTCTAAACCTTCTCCCGTCGGGAGAAGGCTACGCAGCCTTGCCGACAAAGGAGGCTAGGCGGAGTTGGATGAGGGGTTCCGCGCTCTCGAAAGGTGCGATCCCTTCACCCAGCTCGTTCTAAGCCGATTGTGCCCCCGGCACAATCTTGGGTTGCCGGGGGCAACCCAACTTGGCACTCCCGATGGGAGAGGGTTTGGCCATGCTCCGCTACATCATCATCGGCGTGCTTGTGCTGCTGGCGTCCGGCGCGGCGATCTGGTTTCTTGTGCCGCCACTGACGCTGTTCAACGCCATCGTGCCCAAGGACGCGGGGTCGGCGCTCGTCGCGAGCGACCGGTCCTTCGGCTCCGATCCGCGCCAGTCGCTCGACGTCTATGCGCCGACAAGGGCGGGCGCGGGAGACCGGCTGCCCGTGATCGTTTTCGTTCATGGCGGCGGCTGGCGCGACGGCAATCGCGAGGGCTATCGCTGGGCGGGGCGCGCATTCGCCGCGCAAGGCTTCGTCGCCATCGTCACCGGCTATCGCCTGTCGCCACAGGTCCATTTCCCCGATTTCGTCGTCGATGTCGCCGAAGCCGTGCGCTGGACCCGCGCCCATGCCGCAGACCATGGCGGCGACCCGGGCCGCATCGTCCTTGTCGGCCATAGCGCCGGCGCGCATATCGCGGCGATGCTGGCGCTCGATCCGCAATGGCTGGGCGAGGATCGCGCGGCGATTGCAGGCTGGGTCGGCATGTCGGGCCCCTATGATTTCCTGCCGCTCGACACGCCCGCGACGATCGGCGCCTTCGGCCGCGTCGAGGAGCCCGAAGAAACGCAGCCTGTGAACCATGTCAGCGAGGGCGACCCGCCCGCTCTCCTGCTTCATGGCAGCGAGGACACCGTGGTCCGCCCGCGGCAGAGCACGAACATGGAGCGCCTCCTGAAGCAGGCAGGCGTCTTCGCCGAGGCGCGGCTCTATGAAGGTGCCGGCCATATCAATATCATGACGGCGGTGTCGCGCTGGGGGCGGGGGAGTTATCCGACGTTGCGGGACGTCGCCGAATTCACGCGGGAGGTGGCGGGGCGCTGAATTGTCAGACTCGACCTAGCGGTCGAGCGCCGCACCGGCCCGCACCCCCACCCGGCCTCCCATTCAGGATACTCTCGTGGGAGGCCGGGTGGGGGTGGGGGTGGGGGTGCGGACCGGTGCGGCGCTTTGGCGCTAGCCAAAGTCTGACAAAAAGCTCCCCCCTCACATCTCCCCGTGGCTCGAATAGTCCGAATAGTGGTCGTTCGGCCGGGCAAAGGCGGTGAAGCTCATTCCGATGGTCAGACTCAACCCCTCGACATGGTGCCACCAGCCTACGGGGAGGAAGAGCGCCTGGCCGGGGCCGAGCGTGCATTCGATGACGCGCGGCTTGCCGGGTTCGGGATCGCCCGCCGGAAGGTCGGCGCCCGACCAGCCACTATAACAATGCCGGTTGTTCCGCATCAGCGGCGTATCGTGCGGGGCCACCATCTTCACCCGCTTTTCGCCGGCGATCTGGACCAGCAGATTGTTGGTGAGGTCGTGGTGGAAGGGCGTGATCGTCCCCTTCGGTCCCATCCAGAAGAAACCCTGCTGTTCGCCGCCCTCTTCCAGAATGCCCGGGATCGGCGCGATTTCATCGTAGAGCGGCGCGAGCCGGTCGCGATTGCGGTCGGCATTGTTCGCCGTGATATAGAAGTCGTTCGTCGGCGCGGTGCCGCGAAAGCGTTCGGCGAGTGCGGAGAACGGCACCAGCCTTTCATGCTGCAGATTGTTATATTCGTAATCGGCGTCCGCCTCGCGGCCGTCCTGCACCGCGACCTTGGTCTCGCCCAGCGTTTCGGCGATGTGATCGAGGCTCCACAGGTCCATCGCGGGCCAATGATCGACCAGCCCGTCGATCAGCACCGGCCGCCCGTGCGCATAATAATCGGCGAAAAAGCGGTCGGGCGCGATCTTCTCCTCATGCGCCAGCTCGCCGATGGCTGGATCGAGCGCGGCAGCCTTGCGCTGGTTGGCGAGCACCCATTCATATTTGCGCAGCCGGGTCTGCAGCTTCGTCATCCCGCGGTAGAACGGGTCGCGGGTCGCCGCCGTGATCTCCTTGCGGACAACATCGGCAGGGAAGCCGCGCATCGAGAGCCATTTCGCAACCTGGTCGGGATGTTCGCCGCCGATCATCCGCTCGGCCATCTGCTCGCGAACCTCGTCGGTCATGATTGCCGCCGGCCGGAACGTCATGCGCGGCGCGGAGAAAATCGGCTTGCCTGTCATGGCTCGTGTCCCGTCTTGCGTGCGAATCATCGCATAAAGTGGCTGATATGACGGCGCAATGACGCGCCGATGACACTCATCGGTCGACGAAACGCAATTTTCCGTCCCGCGCGCGGAGAAAAACGACAGCCGTCGTTAGGTTGGTCGCCGCCGCTTGGCCGTTCGTCGATTGGGCGGAAAGCGCGGCGCGATGGTCGAAGGTCGCGTGATCGGTCCCGGCGAACGGGCTATTTCGATGATCGGAGGCGGAACACGGAACACTCCGGTCCGCCAGCCGAGAAAAACGTTCAATCCGGCCGGGTACCAACTTGGCCAAGGTTCAGGAGACCTACCATGAAGAAGTTTGCTTTCGCCCTCGCCGCCGTTGCCACCGCGGCCACCACCAATTTCGCCGCGCTGTCGCCGGCCATGGCGCAGCCGCCATCGGTCACGATCGACACGACCGGCTACGATGTCGGCACCCAGGCCGGCTATGACGCGCTCGCCGGCCAGGTCGGCCGCGCCTCGCGCCAGGTCTGCGGCAATTTCGACATGCGCAACCTCGACATCGCGCCCGAAGTCATCGCCTGCCGCAGCGAAACGCACGCCAATGCGATGGCGCAGCTCGACCAGATCGCCGGCGAAGGCCGCGTCACCGTCGTCGCCTCGCGCTAGACCCGCTCCCGCAAACCTTGCCGCCCCGCAAGGTTTCAAAGGCGCCCCCCGGACAGTCCCTCGTCCGGGGGGTGATCTTTTATTTGGGAAAGCTTCTGTCAGACTTTGGCTAGCGCCAAAGCGCGGCGCCAGCCCTCTCCCCCACCCGACCTCCCATGAGCATACACTGAGTGGGAGGTCGGGTGGGGGAGAGGGCTGGTGCCGCGCCGAGCCAAAGGCGAGGTCTGACAAAAAATCCCCCCCTAAAACCCGACGCCCACGAACAACCGACCGCCGACACCGTCAAAGTCATCGCCGCCGAAGCTCGCATGGCCGAGCAGGCCGATTTCGAGCTTACCCACCGGGTTCACCGCGACGCTCGCCTCGATCCGGCCATAGTCGCCATCGGGTGCATCGACGCGGTGGGTGCGGGTGAAATCGGGGAGCGAGACGAGCGCGGTGCGGACGTCCTGCGGATCGTCGTCGAGCGCGAAATGCCAGGTGCCGCGCACCCAGAACTGGCCGTCGGGCAGTCCGTTGCCGCCGAAACGCGCCGACAGGCCGAGACCCGCCTCGCCGTAAAAGGCCTCGCTTTCCTGATCGAAGACGATCTGCGACAGGCCCGTGGCGCCGCTTTCGGCGTAGCCGTCGACGTCCGATCGCGACCAGCCGAGCCGCCCGAGCGGGTGCACCATGACGGCAGGCGAGAGCGGGATATTGCCCATCGCCTGCGCGCTCACCGATACGCTCGTGCCGTCGGTCGACCCGCTGCTGACCTGTCCGGCAACGCCCGTCGTGCGCGCGATATCGTCGAAATTGTCGAACCCGACCGAGGCGGCGGCCGAAAGCGAGATCCGCCCGCCCTCATAGCCGATAAAGCCGCCGATATTCGCGGTATCGCGGTCGAAACCGGCGGCGATGTCCTGAAAGGCGACATCGGCGTCGGTGTAGGAAGCGGCGACGCCGGCCTCGAACCCGCCGCCGAAACCATAGGCCGCCACCGCGCCGATCCGCGCCCCTTGTGCATCATAGGCGAGCGCCTGTGGCGCGCCGCCGCGCTCGTAGAAATCATAGGCGCTGTCGACGGCCAGGAGGAACCCTTCGCGCCACGGAATCGCCAGCAGGTCGCGCGCGACGGCTTCGGTGCCGATGCGCGCCGTTTCGCCGAGCGCCGCAATGGTGCGCGGCGCGCGGACCGTGTCGGCGAGGAACAGCGCCTGCAGCCGGTGCCCCGCCGCCGTCGGGAAGAAAGCGTCCCAGAAGAGGAACCGGTCCTGCACCGCCTGCGGCGCGTTCAGGCATTGCGCGACGAGCGAGCATGGCGTCGTGACGTCGCCGAAACCGTATTTCGCCGGATTGGCGGCGACGTCGTTTTGCAGCGTGAAGATGTCCGCGATCAGCACCGACTGGTCGCCCGGCGCGATGGCCGAGAGCTGCGTCACGAGCGCATTGTTGGTCTGCACACTGAACAGCGTCGCCAGTTGCTGTCCGCTCAGCCCGCCTGCGGCGGCCGCCGGGGTCAGTCCGATATTGGGCATGTTCGGCACGAGCACCGTGCCCGCACCGGCATCGACCAGTCGCTGCGCCTGCGTCGCCGTATTGGCCGCGTTGACGGCCGCGCCCTGCGCGATGATCGCGATCGCCTGATTCTGCGGCGGAGCCGTCAGCGCGATCGTGTTGAGCGCCAGCGCCGCATCGTTGTTCGACGGGTAGAGCAGCATCAGATCGTCGGGGCCGAGCGGGCCCGCGCCCGCGAGAAAGCCCGTCACCTGATTGGCGATATCGGTATCGTTCAAGGGAAACAGACCGCGCCCGATCGGCCCGGGGATCGAGCTGCCATTGCCGATCAGCGCCCCGCCCGCGAGCGACACGGGCAACTGGTCCGAAAACGCATTCCCGACGGCGTTGTTGGTGACATTGGCCGGATCATAGCCGAGCAGACCAGGGAGGATTTCGGCGGCAACCGGCCCGTTGGAAAACCGGCCGCCGAAATTCGGAGGCGAGGCGGGGAAATTCGCATCGAACGGGCCGAGCCCGGCGGCATTCGCCGCACGCAGGATCGGCGGGATATTCCCCGGATCGGCGATATTGTCCCCGAACACGCCCACGCTTTGCGCATGGGCGGTCCCGGCGCCCGCAACGGCGAGGACTGTGGAAAGCAGCAATTTGGATAAGGTCTTCACGCGGCAAATCTCCTTGAAGGGGAAAGATGCGACCCGCGTCGGGGGCTTAGAATCATGTCCGGGGCGCGCGGTCAAGCCGCGAACCCGGATAAGCCTGTCAGGCCAGGAAGCTTTGCACCGCGTCGACGAGCCGCGCCATCGCCGGTTCGCGGCTGAGCGGCACATGGCTGTTGCTGTCGAGCGTGACGAGCGTCGCCCCCGGTATCGTCGCCGCCAGTTCGATGCCCGACGCCATCGGGACACGCTGGTCGCCGCGCGAATGGATGACGAGCGTCGGCGCCTGCACGGTCGCCAGCCGGTCGCGGACGTCGATGTGGGAGAAGATATCAAGAAAGCGCAGCGCGTTTTCCGGGCTGGCCGTCTGCTTTTGATAATCGTTGAACCAGGCGATCTCCTCGCCCGTCGCATCGGGATAGAAGGTCTGCGAGAAAAGCTGGCGATAGACGGGATTGTCCTCGCCCCATCCGTGCTCGACCAGCGTCAGCACCGCCTCGCGCTGCGCCCTCTCTTCGGGCTTGGCGAACTGCCGCCACCCCGCGGCATAGCCGCCGATCAGGATGAGCTGGCTGACCTTCTCCGAATGACGCGCCGCATATTCGATCGAAACGGCACCGCCCTGCGAGATGCCGAGCAGCGGGAAGCGATCCAGCCCGACCCGGTCGACCACGGTTTCCAGGTCCTCGACGAAGCTGTCGAAATCGATCCGCTCGACATCCCATTGCGACAGCCCGCTGCCGCGTTCGTCATAGCGCACGAGCATGCGCGAACGCGAAATACCCTCGATCAGATGGCCCCATAACGGGCTGTCCCAATCGCGTTCGAGATGGTTGATCCAGTTCGCCGCCTTGACGAGCGGCGGCCCGTCGCCGGTCACCGCATAGGCGATCTGGGTGCCGTCTTCGGCGAGGCAATAATGGATCTGATGTTCGACGGGCTTGCCGGAAGGCGGTGGCGCAGCGCGCTCGCCGCTATCTTCGCCGATCCGTTCCGCCTCGCTGCGGCAACGCTCGCGATCGGCGGCCGAAAGATTTTCCGATTCCGCCGCGCGGACAAGCCAGTCGCGCCGGCGGGCGTCGACCGCAGCGCGCTCCGCCGCCAGCCAGTTGTCGTAGAAATCGGACCCGTGCCATTCGAGCCCGGCAAGCGGCTGTTCGAACATGCCCTTGACGGCCGAAGGCTCCGGTTCGTCGCCGAGCCGGTCGATGTCGAGCGTGAAATAATCGGGATCGAGCGAGACGGTCTCGCGATCGCCCTTCAGCGCATCGGCATCCTCGCCCAGCGCGGCGCGCAGCTTGGACAATGACCAGCGCAAGGCCGCACGCGGATCGTCCGGCACGTTGAAGAAGACCTCGCACAACCGTTCGCGCCGATGCACCCGCTGTTCGCGCAGGAGAAAGACGAACAACGCGCGCGTCTTGCGAGATGCGGGAAGGGCGAGCGGCGTCCCGCCCCGGCTCAGCTCAAGCTCGCCGAGCAGGCGCACCACGATCCGATCCTGCCGGTCTTCGCCCCCTGCCATCGCCATTCCCACGCAATTCCCACGGCTCCCGAGTCGGCTTTCTACGCTGATTCCAACGGTCGTTCCAACTGTACGCGCCGATAAGCGCATCATCGAAAACGCCAATCAACGGAGTGAACCATGTTTCGCGAATCGACCGTCTTCATCGCCCTGCTTGCCGCGCATGCCGCGCTGTTCCAGCAGCTCGTCCTCAGCATCTGACCCAAACCCTTCAGCCAGGAGAATTCCATGTGCACCACGATGACCCACGAAGCCGCCGCGACGCCGGCGGACGACCTCACCCCCGGGCAGCAGGCCTTTTCGGAGCATATTTTCCGCACGATCAACGGCGGCGCCGCTTCGCTGATGATTGCGATCGGCCATCGCACCGGCCTTTGGGACGCCCTGAATGACGGCGAGCGCGTGACCAGCGTTTCGCTTGCCGCCAAGGCCCAGCTCGACGAACGCTATGTCCGCGAATGGCTGGCCGCGATGGCGACCGCGCGCATCGTCGAATATGCGCCGGAAAGCGGCGAGTATTGGCTGCCGGCCGATCATGCCGTCTTTCTCGGCAAGGACGCCGCGCTCGGCGACATGAGTGGGATGTTCCAGTTCATCTCGGTGCTCGGCAATGTCGAGAGCCGGATCGTCGACTGTTTCCGGACCGGCGGCGGCGTGCCCTATGAAGCCTATGACCGGTTCCATGAATGCATGGCGCAGGAAAGCGACGTCACCGTCGTCGAGGCGCTGGAAGATCACATCCTGCCGCTCATGCCGGGTCTGACGGACCGGCTGGAGCAGGGGATCGCGGTCGCCGATATCGGCTGCGGCTCGGGCCGCGCCCTCAACCGGCTCGCCGCGCTCTACCCCAACAGCCGCTTCACCGGCTACGATCTGTGCGAGGACACCGTGCACCTCGCCCGGTCCGAAGCCGAAGAGCTCGGCCTCACCAACGTCGCCTTCGTCCAGCAGGATGCGACGCTGCTCGACGGCGAGGATTTGTTCGATCTGATCTTCACCTTCGACGCCGTGCACGATCAGGCGCAGCCGGCCGAGGTGCTCGGCCATATCCGCCGGCTCGTGAAAGACGACGGTATCTACCTGATGCAGGATATCGATGCCGCGACCAAGGTTCAGGACAATTTCGACAATCCGCTCGGAACCTTCGTCTACACGATCTCGTGCATGCACTGCATGACCGTATCGCTGGCGCAGGGCGGCGTCGGGCTCGGCGCGGCCTGGGGCGCCGAACTGGCCGAACAGATGCTCGGCGAGGCTGGGTTTGGCGATGTGTCGCTGCACCGGCTCCCGCACGACATGATGAACCTCTATTTCGTCTGCCGCCCCTAGCCCCCTCCCGCGGCAGACGACCGGCCCCGGGGTATCTGCGACCCACCCCGGGGCCGTTTTCTTTGAAAACGGCTGGTTTGTCAGAACCTCGCTGACGCGAGGTCGCCGCACCGGCCCGCACCCCCACCCGGCCTCCCACTCAGTGTATTCTCATGGGAGGCCGGGTGGGGGTGCGGGCCGGTGCGGCGAAATTCCGCTAGGAATTCTCTGACAAATTAAATTCTGGTGCGGCGCTTTGGCGTCAGCCAAAGTCTGACAATCAAAAACGCGGCGCGCTCGACCGTCAGGTCGAATCCGACAAACCCAATTCTACCGCCCCGCGATTTCCTTCACCGTCTTCAGGTACGTCCGGCCGATCCGCACTTCGGACCCGTCGTCCATCTCGGCGAACCAGCCGCCCTGGCCGTCATGGCGCAGCTTGGCGATGCGGGCGCGGTTGAGGATCGAGGAGCGGTGGACGCGGATGAACTGGTCGGGGTTGAGCCGCTCCTCCAGCTTGGTGATCGTCTGGTGCAGCAGATAGCTGCGCTCCCCGACATGCAGCCGCATATAATCGCGCTCGGCCTCGACCCGGTCGATATCTTCCGCCGCAATCCGCACGACTTCGGAGCGGTGCGGCACCCAGAATTCGTCGGCCCAGGGCGATTCCTCTTTTGGCTCCTCGACGGTTTCGCGGATCTGGCCCGCAACCCGCTCGATCGCGCGTTCGAGCCGGTCCTTGCCGACGGGTTTGAGCAGGTAATCGATCGCCGCGACGTCGAACGCCTCGACGGCGAACTGGTCGAACGCGGTCACGAAAATTATTGCGGGCGCGAGGTTCATCCCGTCGAGCGCCCGGGCGACCTCCATCCCGTCCATGCCGGGCATGGCGATATCGAGCAGCAACAGCTCGGGCTGCAGCGCCTCGACGAGCCGCAGCGCGGCCTCGCCATCGGACGCGGTGCCGATCAGGTCGATACCCTCGACCGACGAACACAGGATCTGCATCCGTTCGATCGCCAGCGGTTCGTCGTCGACCAGCAAGGTGCGCAATGGCTTTGCGGGCGGCTTCATGGCGTCATCCCCCTGTCCGGCCTTGGCCTTGTCCGGCGCGTCGGCATCGTTGATCAGCCGCACCATTAGCACGTCTCCCTGTTCACCGGCATCTCCAATACCACCTGATATCCACCGCCCTCCTGCGGGCCCGCGGTGACGCTGCTGTCCTCGCCGTAACGCGCGTCGAGCCGGTCGCGGACATTGGCAAGGCCGACGCCGGTGCCGTGCGGCCCGTCGCCCTCGGGCAGCGGATCGCCGTCATCGGCCACCGAGAGGAACAGCTTGCCCCCCTCCTCCCAGGCGCGGATCGACAGCGTCACCGGGCGCCGCACGCGCGACACGCCATATTTGATCGCATTCTCGACAAGCGGCTGGAGGATCATGGCCGGAACACAGGCCGATGCGAGGTTGGTCGGCACAGAAATGTCGATCGTCAGCCGTTCGGGAAAGCGCACCGCTTCGATATCGAGATAGAGCCGCTGCAACTTGATCTCTTCGGCCAGGCTGACATCGTCTGCCGGTTCGGCGGTCAGGCTGGTTCGGTAGAAGGTCGACAGGTTGAGGATCATCTGCTCCGCCTCGTCCTTGCGGCCGCGCATGACGAGGCTGGAAAGCACATTCAGCGTGTTGAACAGGAAATGCGGATTGACCTGGTAGCGGAGCGCGCGGAGCTGCGCGGTCTGCGCTTCCTGCGCGAAGACCGCGGCGCGGCGTTCGGCGCGGCGAACGACCTGTGCATAGCCCAGCGCCATATAGAGCAGCGTCCAGGCGACGACGACGAAATAGCGCCCCATAACGGCCTCGACATAGGCCTTGTAGGCGATGGTCGGATCGCGGGCGAGCTCGCGCTCATAGGCCGCTCGCTCTTCGGCCCATTCGGGGCTGGAGATGACGTTCATCGGATCCGCGACCTCGAACACGAACATGTTGAACCCGGCGATCGCGGCGGCAACGGGAAGCGCGGCGGCGAAGGCGATCGGGATGCGCCAGCGCAGCGGCTTGTTCGCGAACAGTTCGAGGAACAGGAACAGCAGGAAGGTCACGCCGATCGCGAACAGCGTGACGACGACGCGGTAGATCAGCAGCTCGATCTGCCCGCTCGGCAGCATCAGCGCCGAACGGCCGGTGATGATGAAGAAGTAGAAGGCCCAGAGCCCGGCGATCGAAACGAAGCCCAGCCGCTTCGTCACGCCCATGCTGCGCCGGGAATCCATAAAATATTCGTCCATGGGGGCCTTTTAGCGGATTTTTGCGTTTCGTCGCGGGGGACGAACGCCCTGTGTCGAACGAACGACTTGTTTTGTCGATGGCTGCTGCACCGGCGCAGGAACGAAGCGCGGCGTCATGGGTTGGTCGGGTGAGAAGCCAAGGAGTCGTGCCATGAGCTGCGAACAGATTGTCGGCGAAAACAAGATGGAAAAAATGTCCGTTGCCCCGCCGGACCCGGAAGATACCGGGAAAACGAAGAAGGAAAAGCGTGAGAGCGAGGAGCTGGACGAGGGGCTGGAAGAGACCTTCCCAGCCTCCGATCCGCCCGCGAACACCCAGCCGGGCCATGGCGAGCCCATGCCCTCTTCCGGATATGACGAAAAGGACGGCAAGGACTGACCGTGCCCTGCGCCATTGCTTTATTGCAACAGCGCGCCGCCAATCCACATAAAATTGTGCAATTCAGTTGCACTGCAGCAATATAATCGATTCTAATCGGCCAAAGCGTTGATGGTTAACGCTCCGTCAACGCTTTGGGGCGCATAAGCGGCCTATGGATCAACAACGGACCGGAGGGTTCGATGGCTGCGACGAAAAAACCCAATCATGGCGCGCTGGCACTGGCGGAAATGAAGGAATTCGCCGGTTTCGAAGCATCGACGCAGCGTTACGTCCGCCGATCGCTCGATGTCGGGCTGGGCCGCAAGGACGCGGTGGGCCTGTGGTCACGCGATCTCGTCGAAGCCGCCAGCATCCGGGCACAGAGCCGGATCTACCGGCGCCTCGATACGATCCGTGGCCATATTCCCGACGATAGCGGTCTCGACGCCGTCGAGCCGTTTTTCGGCCCGCTGGTGACGATCTCGGCCTTCGATCTCGGCCAGGACCGGCTGCCGCATTTCCCCTCCTACCGGTTTCTCTACGAGCGCCTGCTCGGTGCGGAAATCCGGCCCTGGCTGCCGGGCGCCTTCTGCGCCGCGGCCTCGCTTCCGCATATCCATCCCGACCGGCGCAAGGATCTGCTGCAATCGATCAGCGAAGCGGCGGCGACGGCGCCGGGCTGGTCGAGCCGCGCACCGACCTTCTATCCCGACTGGGTGGAGAAGGTGCCCGAAAGCGCCCTGCCGAACTAGGCGCGCGCCGGCCCGAACGCCATTCCGATTGAAATCGACCCGCCTTTGGGTGTATCGTTCTGCCGCCTTTGAGAAATTCTGGCGGGAGTAACGACATGATCAAATTTGGTATCGCAGCCGGTATTGCCCTGCTGGCCGCCGCCCCGGCCGCCGCGGGCGGCATCGCTGTCTGCACGGGTTCGACCGAAGACCGCAACGGGATGACCGATTTCAGCGCCTACACGCTGGCGCAATCGGGCGATGCGACGATCGACCGGCGCGCCCTTGAAACCGAAGCGGAGCGCAATTTCCGCTCGAACTACGCAGAAAACCAGCGCATTCGCTGCCGCGGCTATAATGGCAACGGCCATTATGTCGTCGTCCGGGCGGCGCAGGGCCTGAACGGCCGGGTGCTGCAACTGATCGGCTTCGGCTTCGGCGCGACGCGCGAAGAGGCGCTGTCGAACAGCCGCGAATCGCTCGACGACTATCCGGGCTATCACATGTTCATCGGCCGCGGCGGCGAGCTCGAAGTGCTCGAAGAGGGCACGGTCGCCAGCTAAGGCCCGCGCTTCGGCGCATCAGCGATAACAGGGCTCGTCCGGCTGCCTGCCGGGCGGGCCCTTTTCGTTGCTAGCGGCAGACGCCGCCGCTTATCGCGCCGCGCCGGGCCATATCGAGATGGAAGTGATCGGCATGGGCGGCGTTATAGTCGGGCGACAGCACGGTGGCGAAGAGATCGCAGGCACCGTCGCGAACGTCGCGGAGAAAGGCTTGCTCGTCCGCCTCGCCGTTCCAGCCGGAAACGACCGAGACCCTGCGCCCGTCTTCCGTGACGAAGGCGGCGATGTCGAGCGCGTCGGCGGTGGCATGTTCGGACCAGCGCCCGGTCTCGGCGCCATACATCCGGCGGCAGCTATAGCCGCCATAATGTTCGATGCGGGCGACCGGCGATCCGAGATGTTCGATCGCGGCGGGTTGCAAACTATGCCATTCCCAAAGCGACAGCGCCGCAACCACCGGGCAGCTGATCGTAACGTCCGTCGGGGCGAGCACGACCTGCTGCGGCCCCGATGCAGCGGTCGGGCGCGTCGCGTCGGAATAACTGCAGTTCGGCCCGGAATCGCGTGGCGGCAAGGCTTCATAGGCTATCCCCGCATCGTCGAGCAGGTTGCGGCATAACGGCGTATCGCCGGTCAGCCGGGAAAGCTTTCGGCCCGTAAAGGCACCCACCGGGTCGGCAAGATCGAGCTGGGTCCAGGGCAGGTCTTCGGGATTGGATCGCGCCCAGAGAAGCGCCATCGCGATGGCGGCGAGAATGATCGCGGCTACCGCCAGACCTTTGACGATATTCAGCGTGCACATGGATTGTCACGATATTTTTGCATATCAGGGCCATAACGCATGGTGGCGGCAAACGTCCCGCCAAAGCGAGAAGCCGGAAGGATCGTCATGCCCGCCACGCGCCTTGCGACGCGTACCGTCGAAAAAGTCTGGGGCCGGTACAAGCTCGGTCTCGGCTTCGGCGACGCGCCCGAGGGCGGCGAACCGGTCGGCGAGATCTGGTTCGAGGGCGGTGAGGGCGTTCCCGATACGCTGCTCGTCAAATATCTGTTCACGAGCGAGAAGCTCTCCGTCCAATGCCATCCCGACGACGCGACGGCGCAGGCGCGCGGCCATCGCAGCGGCAAGGAGGAATGCTGGCTGATCCTCGATACAGAACCCGGCGCAACAATCGGCATCGGGCTGAAGGAGCGTGTTTCGCCCGAAGAACTGCGCGCGGCGGCGCTCGACGGGTCGGTCGAGAATATGCTCGACTGGAAGCAGGTGGCGCCGGGCGACATCTTCTACCTGCAGGCCGGGACGATCCATGCCATCGGCGCGGGCGTGACGCTGCTGGAGGTGCAACAGAATGTCGACCTCACCTACCGGCTCTACGATTATGGCCGCCCGCGCGAACTCCATCTCGACGAAGCGATGGGCGTCGCCGAGCCCGCACCGTGGGCGGCGCCGGACTGTCCCGGCGCGCCGGAGCCGGGACGCGAGATCCTCGCCGCCGGGCGCAAATTCGTGCTCGAACGGTGGAACGGCGCGGTTTCCGGCACCCTGGCGCCCGTGCCGGGCCGGCCGCTCTGGCTGATCCTGCGCGACGGCACAACGTTATTGGGCGGAGAACGGCTCACGCCCGGCGAGGTCTGGGTGTGCGATGAGTCGGCACCGCTCGCACACGATGGCGACATGCTGGTTGCCTATGCGGGCAGCGACGTCGCCGAAACGCTGATCGCCTAGTCGCGCGCGTCGAGTATGGCGCGGACGCGGTCGCGCAGCTCCTCCGGAACCGCCGTGCCGATCAGCGCATCGCTGTCCTCCGGATCGCGAATCGCGATATCGCGCGCGAGCCGGTCGCCGAGCCCCGCGGCGCGCATCGCGACATAGCGGCGGGCGGTCTCGGCGGGCGTGCCGAAGATCGGCGCCGAGCTCTGCGCCAGCCGGCTGCTCGCATCGCCGCACAGGAAATCGACGATCGCTGCATCGCCGGCCGAATTGCTGGCGCGCGTAAAGCTGATCGGGGGCGCGGCCTGCCCGCTGGGCAGGGGCACCTGGCGCCCCGCTTCGTCGAGCAGGTCGGTGATCCGCGCCGTCGCTTCTCCCGCCGCACAACGCGCCTCGGTCGTCGCGCGCGCAGCACCGCCGAACTGCCCGTCTCCGTAAAAGAACAGCACCATCGGCCAGCGCCCGGCCCCGGCGAGCGCCGGCTCGTAGGAAGCGAAAGCGACGCCGTCCTCCTCGGCGTACACAAGATAGGTGCCGCGCGGCGTTCCCGCCTCTTGCGCGACGGCGGTGGCGGGGATTGTCGACGCCGCGACGAGCGCGGCCATACGCAAGGTCATGCAAATTCCTTTCGCCCGCCGCCATCCGGCCGGCGGCATGAATTGCCGATGAAGGGCAAAGCTGGCCGGGCCGGTCAGGCGCGGCGCTCATTGCCGAGCGGCTGACCCGTCACGGGATAACCCGCATCGTCCGGAATGCAGATCCAGCGTTCGCCGTCGCGCTCTTCGGTCCAGGGGGTGATCATCCGGACCGGGATCGATTCGGCATGTGCACGGGCGGTCGCGAAATCGCTCCATTGCGCGAGCCGCTCCAGATTGCGGTGCGTGGGGAAGATGATCGAACATTTGCCGGCCTCCGCCTCGTCGATCACTTGCTGCGCCGCCGCCCAGCGGCTCGATACGCTTTCGCCGCCATCGGCCTGATGCGCGTCGCGTTCGGGCGCGCGGGCGATGAAGAACCAGGTGTCGAAGGTCCGCTCCTGCCGGAAATTCGGCTTCCACCGTGCCCAGGGGGTCATCACCGAAAGGTCGAGCCGGTGCCCCGCCGTCGCCAGCATCGCGCCGAAATCGCCTTCCTCATGCAATCCTTCGCGCATCTGCGCCGCGCCGATCTCGTCGGGCATCGGATCGAAACCGACGGCGACGCCCGTTTCTTCCAGCGTCTCGCGAATCGCAGCGACCCGGCCGGCCGTCTCGAGCTTGTCGTCCGGCGCTCCCCGAACCAGCGCCTCGTTGGCGGCCAGCGCATGATCGCCTTCGTCGATCCGCCCACCCGGGAAGACCATCGCGCCCCCGGCGAACGCCATTTTCGCGGCGCGCTCGACCATCAGGACTTCGGGCGGCCCGTCCGCGCTGTCGCGCATCAGCACCAATGTGGCGGCGGGGATGCCCGCCTTGTCTTCGACTTCTTCCAACATGCCGGCCTTGCTACACCGATGATCGGACACCGCAAGGGAGGACGCCGCTTCCACCGCGAGTTCGGCCCTTCGGAGCCGAGCCGCGCAAGGCCATTGCGCCCCCCTGTAGCCTTTGCTAGAGGCACGCGCCTGCCGAAGGCCGGACCCCGCGTCCGCGCCCCTCCCGGACTGTGCGGTCGTGGCGGAATTGGTAGACGCGCAACGTTGAGGTCGTTGTGGGCGAAAGCCCGTGGAAGTTCGAGTCTTCTCGACCGCACCAAAGATGTCCGGGCAGGCGTCCATATTCTAACCTATTGATATAAAATCGTTATTTGTGACGTCATGGCTGCACGCTTGACAGCGCGCGGCCAGCGGTTTCTGACATCGGCAAATCCGAAAGAGGACGTGTCCGATGATGAATTCCCCGATCTGCGAGATGCTGGACATCGAATTCCCGCTGCTCGCCTTTTCGCATTGCCGCGATGTCGTCGCCGCTGTTTCGAAGGCGGGCGGCATGGGCGTGTTCGGCGCGGTCAACCTTTCGCCCGACCGGCTGCGCGAAGAACTCGACTGGATCGACAAGAATTGCGGCGGCAAGCCCTATGGTATCGACCTGATCGTACCGAACAAGTTCGAGGGCAAGGGGGAGAAGCGGACGGCGTCCGACATCGCCGCGGCCTTGCCCGAACAGCACAAGGCCTTCGCCGCGCATATCCTTGAGGATCACGATGTCGACGCCTCGGGGCTCGACGAATCGCGCGGGATTTCGTCGAACTTCGCCAATAACATGCAGGCGGAAGGCGCGGCGAGCAGCCTCGAGGCGGCGTTCGAATATCCGATCAAGCTCGTCGCCAACGCACTCGGCGTTCCGCCGCCCATCATGCTCGAACTCGGCAAGAAGCACGGCGTACCCGTCGCCGCGCTGGTCGGCGCGAAGGAGCATGCGATCGCGCAGGTCCATGCCGGGGTCGATATTCTCGTCGTCGCCGGCGGCGAGGCGGGCGGCCATTGCGGCGAGGTCTCGACAATGGTGCTCGTGCCCGAGATCGCGCGCGGGCTCGAAGCGATCGGCGCCGATACGCCGATTCTCGCGGCCGGCGGGATCACGACCGGTGAGCAGATGGCCGCCGCGATGGCGATGGGCGCGGCCGGCGCCTGGTGCGGGTCGGTCTGGCTGACCACGGCCGAGGCCGAAACCAATCCGGTGGTGAAGGAGAAGATGCTGGCCGCGACCTCGCGCGATACGGTGCGTTCGCGTTCGCGCACCGGCAAGCCCTCGCGCCAGCTCCGCTCGCCCTGGACCGATGCCTGGGAGGCCGAAGATGCGCCGAAGCCGCTGCCGATGCCGCTGCAATCGCTGATTTCCGAGCCCGCGCTGCGGCAGATCGACAAGCTGAGCCAGGGCGGACATGAGGGCGCAAAGAGCCTCGCCACCTATTGGGTGGGGCAGGGCGTGGGGCTGATGAACCAGAGCATGTCGGCCGGCGACGTCGTCCAGCAATTCAAAGAAGAGTTTGCGGCGGCTTACGAGCGGCTGGCGGGCGCAATCGGCGGGTAACTGGGGTTTTTGAACAGTCAAAAAGTTGCGCCAAGTCGTCTGGCGCAACTTTTCATAGTCAGGACCTCGCTGTCGCGAGATCGCCTCACCAGCCCGCACCCCCACCCGGCCTCCCATTCAGGATACGCTCGTGGGAGGCCGGGTGGGGGTGCGGGCTGGTGCGGCGCTTTGGCGCTAGCCAAAGTCTGACAAACAATTCCGGTGCGGCGAATTCCCGCTAGGGAATTTCTGACAGATCAGCACGCGCGCTACCATCGATGGCAATCGTACCCAGCCGTACGCTGTCATCTTCGTCCGATACGAACGCCCGGCGGCCGAGCGTGGGACTGATACGCAGCGCCTGGGCGGAAAGTTGCGCCACGCGGACCGAATATTCGCCATAGGGCACGCCTTCGAACAGGAAAAAGCCGTCGAAATCGGTGCGAACCGTCTTCACGGCGCGGCCCTCGACATCGACAAGCTCGAGATCGACCCCTTCGAGCCCGGATCCGTTGCGGACGAGCACGCCTTCGACCTCGCCAGCGCTGACGAGCGCGATTTCGACCTCGGCCGCGACGCCCGGACGCGGCGTGACGACCACGCCGGGTCCGCGCGGCTGCACGAACGGGTCGGAAAGCGAGGATGTATCTATGCCGATCAGCACCGGGCGATAGGGTGTTAGGTTTTCGGCAATGGCGAGACCCTGATCGTCGGTCGGCTGGTCGGTCAGCGCGCGCCCGGCCGTGATTTCGACGTCCGGTTCGAGCGGTTCGTCCGGCTGGCGAATGCCGTCATTGTTGAGATCGCGATACACACGCACCACGGCCTGCCCGCCGGTCGCCTGACGCGCGGAAGTGACGCGAACGCCGCCGCGCGGATCGGGTCCGATCGAGAATGCGAGGTTCAAACCGGCCGCGACCGAGCCGTCGGTCGCCGCTTCGGCCGATGCGGTCAGCGCGAAATGCTCGAAACGCCGAACATAGCCGATCGAAGCGCGCGCGCGATCATATTCGGCCTGGTAACCGAGCTCGGCACGCCACGAACTGCGCTCGCCGCCGCCCCATTCGCCGGTCAACGTCGCGCTTTCGAAACGGCGATCGGGACTGAGCCGCCATCTCGCCTCGCCCCGCAGCCTGACTCCGCCGATGCGGCCGTTCGCCAAAATCGCCGCGGTCGTATCGCGCGGCGGATCGGGGCCGATACGGCCGCGCTGATCGCGCAGGCCCACTTCGCCCGTCACCGAAAAGCCGCGGAAATTCGCCGAAACCCGTCCGGCCAGCTCGAATTCCTTCCGGCCGTTGGTGAATTGCTCGTAATTCGCCTGCAACCGCACGGGCAGCGTGACGCGCCCGAGCTGCACCGAATAATCGGCCGCCACTTCGTGCTTCCATTTGAGCGTGTCGCCATAGCGTTCGGTTCGGAAATCGTTTGCATAGAGCGATTCGGCGCTCAGATAGAGCCGCCCGAACCGGCCGAGCAGCTGCGCGCGCGCCGCATAGCCGCCATTGTCGGCCCAGGCGCCCGTCACTTCGATCAGCGCCGGACCGATAGCGCGGCGAACCGATCCTTCCATGACGGTCAGCCGCTGATCGTCGATCACGAGGTTGTTGAGCTGGAAAGCGAGCGCCGTGCGCGCATCGATCCCGCGTTCGAGCCCGAAACCGGCGCGCCAGTTCGACGAACGCCCGAAACTGTAATCGCGCAGATTGACGAGATCGCGATTGTCCTGGCTCGCGCCGGCCCAATACCAGGTCGTACGCGGCGGAATGCTCGAAGCGCCGACATTGATGATCTCGGTATCGCGGCGAGTCTGGCCTTGCGGGCCGTAGAGTATGATTTCGAACCGGTTGATGCCGTAGCGCAGCTCGACATCGGCGAATTCGTACCGCCCGTCGCCGCGCTCCTCCGCAAAGGCGAGCAACTGGCCGTTGCGATAGAGCTCCGCATCCCATCCGGCCGGCAATTCGCCGCGAAATGTCTTGCGGTCGAACGAATCCGGCCGGTCGATCGGCCGGTTCGACACGAAAAAGCCGCGGCCGGGCATCGATTGCACGGCGATCGGCGAGCTCTGGCTCGATACGTCGCCGAGCGCGAACTGCGTCGCGCGCAGCGGGCCGAGCAGGTTCGGCTCGTTCGAGTTGCGAAAGGCGCGCATCCGGAGCGAATTGGGCACGCCGTCCGTGTCCGAAGCGAGCCGGGCATCGACCGATGCCGTCAAGAGTTCGCCCGAGGCGTAGATCTCGTAGCGGCGGTCGAGCCGTGTCCGGCCGCCCGCGCGGCGATCGCGGATCGCGCCGATATTGACCACCGCGTCGACCGACGGGGTGCGCCACATGCGGTAGGGGGTATCGGCCTGGGGCAGGCTCGACAGGTCGAAATCGATGTCGCGGCGGATCCGCGTCGCGCGATTCCGCCGCTGCATCGCCAGTTCGACCGGCAATGGCTCGTCCGAGGTGACGGTCAGAACGGCGTTGCGCATATCGGGATCGAATTCGACGCCGAGCCAGCGGCTGAGCGCGCCCGTTTCGATGCACCAGCCTTCCGGCGCATCGTGGATCGCATCGGCGGGGATCGCGCCCTGCGCCTCGCCATAGCGGACACGTCCGCTGGCGCGGTTGATATCTATCTGATTTTCTTCGTGAAATGCCCAGCCGCTCGCACGATTTGCGCCCTCGTCGATGGCGACAGGCACGTCGAGCGCCTCGATCGTATCGCCCAGGTCGACGCAGATGCCGTCGGGCGTCTGATAGCCGCGCACGCCATCGCCCAGCCGATACTGGCCGAGGCGCAGGTCGAACAGCAGCGAATCGTCGGGATGCGGCTGCCAGCCGCCCTGCGCCGGCGCCATGACGGCGCCGAACAGTGCGACAAGGCCCGCAATCCCGGCCTTGATCGAAGGAAGGAGGCGCGGTTTCGCCATCAGGGCGGCTCCGGCATCGCCGGGCTCCCCGCCCTTACTGCAGCGTCGCCGAAAGCTCGGCGATCAGGCCGCCGCCTTCCGATTCGGGCGCGCGATACTGGATCCGCACCGGGCCCGCGAGCGAACCCTGATACTCCTCGCTGACCGGCAGCGTGACCGTACGCTCGCCGATTTCCGCATAGGCGGCGATGCCGCGCGCGCGGACCACTGGGATATCGACACCCGGCTTGGTCACGACGATTTCGCCATAGGTCGATCGGTCGCCATTGCGGCTCAGCGTGAAACTCAGCGATTCGCGGCCATCCTGGCGCACGATGCGCGGATTCGAGATGGCGGCGGTAACCTGCAGATCGCCGTTGCGAACGATGATCGGGATGGTGACGCCGTAGATCGGGATCAGCCGGATCGAAAAGCCCTCCGCGCTGTCATCGGTCTCCGCGGTGACGGGCGTCGGTCGCGGAACCGCACGAAAAAGCATGTGGACGCGATATTCGCCATCGGCGAGTTCGGGCGGCACGCGCGCGCCGATCCGGATCGCCTGCGGCTGGTTCGGCGGCAGCGTCACCCGGCGGGGCGCGTAGCGGATCATGTCGAGCGCGGCCTGTTCCGCGGCATTGGGCGTTTCGACCTCGGCCAGGCTGCCATCGGGCAGCATGCGCCGAAGCTCGAGCGAGATCCGATAATCCGCCTCTTCGGTGCCGATATTGTTGAGGATCACCTCGGTCCCGCGATTCCCGTCGAGCACGACGCGCGTCGGCGCGACCAGCAGGTCGTTGGCATGGGAAGCAGTGGTCGCGGTGAGCGCGGCGACGCTGAGAAGGGCGCCGGCGGCCAGCCCGCGCAAGCGCGAAGAACGAATAGACGTCATGGAAAATAATCCCCCGGAAAAACGGCGCGAAATGCCCCGCAACGCCCGAAGAACCTGCCAAAATATGGTTATTATTCGGTCAAGATTTCGGGCGCCGGCACAAACAAAAACCCGGCGGCGCAGTGAGGGCGCCGCCGGGTTTTCTCCAAGGCACGGCCGAGGCGCAAAGGCCCCGGCCGCTGGAGGAAGCTATTGATAGTCGACCTGGACCGTGAAGTTGCCGGTGTAGCTGCCGGCCGCCTGGTTGGCGCCGACGGTCAGGTTGCCACCGACATAGAGCGTGTCCGAACCCGAGCTCATGTCAAGCGTGGAGCCGGAAAGGCTGATCGGCATGTTCGCGCCCGGGCCGGTCAGCGCGGTCAGGCCGCTGAGGCCCGAAACCGTGACCGCAAGGCCCGACGCGCCGGTGACCGTGAAGGCCGCCGAGGCCGGCGTGCCCGAACAGGTCAGCCCGCCGCAGTTGCGCGTGCCGGCAGCGTTCGCGGCGACCGTGACACTGGCCGAAGCCGACGTGCTCGGAACCAGCGAGCCGAAGCTCAGATCGGCGGTCTTGGTAACGGCGACCTGCTGCAGGATTTCGGCCGTCGCGGTGGCGCTGGCCGTCGCGGCATTCGCGGTTCCCGCACCGAGCGCAACCGAAGCGGTAGCGGCGGCAACGGCCGCCAGCTTGATCATCTTGTTCATTGCAAAAGTTCCCTTTTTCGCATCCGATTAAAAAGAACGGTGCGTCCCCCGCGCCATTCGAGAGTGCTTTTCGCCGAACGCGCTTCAGATTTTCCGAAGAGATGTGGTTAACGTGGAATAAATTTTCGACGACGGCCCAGCCTATTCGTATTCGGCGGAAATCCTTAATCTTCCCCGGAAATTTCCGGCATCGGTACCGTCGACATCGATCCGCCCGCCGATCCGGAATTCCAGCCGGCCGTCGGCATCGAGCCGCGGCTGGCCCGGAAGCGTACTGCTAAGGTTCGTCAATTCGATGCGGTCGCCACCCGCCGCGCGCAATTCGATCGTGGCCGGCAGGTCGACGCGGACGGCGCGATTCGGCTGCCCCCGCAACGTCACCCGCGCGGTCACGGCAAGTCCGCCCATATCGCCCAGCCCGCCATAGGTTCGGCGTTGCCCGGTTACCGGATCGAGTTCGGCGGAGCCGCCGGCGTCGCTGAGTACCGCATAGCGCGCGAATTCGAGATCGGTCTCGATATCGATACGCAACGGCCGGCCCGGCAATATGCCGCCAAGGCCCGGCGGGCCGTCTCCGCACAGCCGGCATTGCTGCGCGCTGGCGGGAGCCGGCGCGACAGCCATGACGACCGCGCAGCCAATTGGCACAAAGGCGGAAATGACGGGTTTCACGGGCATCATTTTGCGCCATTTTGCGTCTACAATTCGTTAACTGTGGTAATTGCGCGATGCCCGGCCCAGATAGGCCGCGTCGCAATCGGAAAGTTCTCCCGCCCCTTGTCCCAGCCCGTCCCGCATATCAACGCGCTCGCCACCGCGACGCCCGATCACGACATCCATGCCGCCTTTATCGGCTGGGCGCGCGAGCAATTGTCGGATCCGCGGGAACGCGCACTTTTCGAACGAATGGCGAAGCGCGCGGAGATCGGCCATCGCTGGTCCGTGCTGCCGAAAACGGCCGATGGCGGCTCGCCGATCGCCCCGGGCGGCTTTTACGCCGACGGAATGCCGCCGACATCGGCGCGAATGGCGGTTTACGGCAAAGCGGCCCCGGAACTGGCCGAAGCCGCCGTTCGCGGCCTGCCCCACCTTTCCGGCATTACCCATCTCGTCGTTGCCAGTTGCACGGGCTTCACCGCGCCCGGGATCGACCAGTTGCTCGCCGATCGGCTCGGCCTGCCCGGCACCATCGAGCGGGTCCTGGTCGGTTTCATGGGCTGTTACGGCGCGGTCACGGCGCTGCGCACGGCGCGGCATATCGTGCGGTCCGAACCCGATGCGCGCGTGCTGGTGGTGACGGTCGAGCTTTCGACGCTGCATCTGCAGCCCGAAGCGGCGCTGGAGCCGCTGCTCGCGATGCTTCTTTTCGGCGACGGCGCGGCGGCGGCGCTGGTGACGGCCGACAAGGCGGGAATGACGCTGGAAGCCCCGTTTTCGGCCACGCTCCCCGATTCAGGCGAACTGATCCAATGGGCCGTGGGCGACACCGGTTTCGCCATGCACCTTTCGGGCGAAGTGCCCGGCCTGATCGCCGAGGCGCTGAGCGATGGAGGCTTTCGCGAAGCCTTGTGCGGCGGCGCGCCATGCGAGGCGATCGACGGCTGGGCCGTCCATGCCGGGGGGCGCTCGATCCTCGATGCCGTTCAAAAGGGCCTCGAACTCGATCCGGGCGCGCTCGACGTCTCGCGCAGCGTGCTCGGCGACCATGGCAATATGTCCTCGGCAACGCTGATGTTCGCGCTCGAACGCGTAATGGCCGGGCCGCCCGTCGAACGCGGCGTCGCGCTCGCCTTCGGTCCGGGGCTGGCCGCCGAGGGCTTCGGCTTTTCGAGCGCATCATGACCGGGCTTGCCGCCCGCACCATCGCCGAAGAGCAGATGGATGCGGCGGACCTGCCGCCCGAAACCTATGCCAGGGTCCTCGAAGACCTTGAAAGAGCCAATCGCTGGACCTTTTCGGCGCGCCCGACGCTGGGCTTTCTGAAGCGTGCTGTCGGCGATCGGCGGGAATTCTCGCTGCTCGACGTCGGGTTCGGCGAGGGCGGGATGCTTCGCGCGATCGCGCAATGGGCGCGAAGACGCGGTATTGCCGCCCGACTGACCGGGGTCGATCTCAATCCGAAGAGCCGCGCCGCCGCCGAGGCAAAGACGCCCGCCGAACTCGGCATCACCTATACGACCGGCGATTATGCCGATCTCGGGCGGTTCGATCTGATCGTGTCGAACCTCGTCGCGCACCATATGACGCCCGACCAGCTCACGGCGTTCATCCATCACATGGAGGCGAACGCGAAAATCGGCTGGTTGATCAACGATCTCCACCGGCACCGCTTTGCCCATGGCGGCTATCCGCTGCTCGCGCGGATCATGGGCTGGCACCGCATCGTGCGCGAAGACGGGACGCTGTCGATTGCCCGCAGCTACCGCCCGCATGAATGGCCGCCGATTCTGGCGGCGGCAAGCATCGCGCCCGAAACCGCGCGCGTGTTCCGCGCCTTTCCCTTCCGGCTATGCGTCGAACGGCTGCGCTGATCGTCGGCGGTGGGCCGGCCGGATCGGCCGCCGCCATCGCGCTCGCGCGCGGCGGGGCGGAGCCGGTGCTCGTCGAGCGGCAAGCCGAGATCGGCGATGCATTATGCGGCGGATTTCTAAGTTGGCGGACGCTGGCGCAGCTCGACGCCCTGGGCCTCGATCAGGGCCAGCTCGGCGGACATCGGATCGATCGCGTGGCGATTTTCGCCGGAGATCGCACGAGCGAGTCGAAATTGCCGCACCCATCCATGGGTCTTTCGCGCCACAGGCTCGACACCCTGCTGCTCGCGCGCGCTAAGGCCGAAGGAGCCGCGATCCTGCACGGGATCGGCGCGCGATCCGCAGCGGGCCCCGGCGAAGTTCTGCTCGACAATGATGACGTCATGGACGCAGACGCGCTGTTTCTCGCCACCGGCAAGCACGAGCTGCGCGGGCTGAAACGCGACGCGGTGCCCGAAGAGGATCGCTGGATGGGGCTGCGCTACCGCTTCGCGCCGAACGCGGCGATGACGCGGCTTTGCGCAGGCGCGATCGAGCTGCATCTGTTCGACCATGGCTATGCGGGGCTGCTGCTGCAGGAGGACGGCAGCGCCAATCTGTGCATGGCGCTGCGCAAATCGCGACTGAGCGAGGCGGAAGGCGATCCGGCCTCGCTGCTCGAACGGCTCGTATCGGACCATCCGGCGCTGGCGCAGCGCGTGGAGGCGGGCGCGCCGGTCGCGCAGGACGCCATCGGGCTTGTCCCCTATGGCTGGCGGGCGCGCGAGACGCAGCCGGGCCTGTTCCGGCTGGGCGACCAGGCCGCGGTCATTCCGTCACTGGCGGGCGAAGGACTCGGTATTGCGATCGCCAGCGGCACGGCCGCCGCCGAAGCCTATCTTGTCGGCGGGCCCGATGCGGCGCCGCGCTTCCAGCGCGACTTCGCCCGGCGCGCGAAAAGGCCACTGGCGCTGGCCGGGCTGTTCAAATCGCTGGCCGAGAAGCCTGCGAGCGCCATTCGCCTGGCCCGTCTGGCGCGATTGCCCGGCCTGGTGTCGCTGGCCTCGCGCCTGACTCGCATCGCTTGAACGGACGCGGCGCAACGGCCATATTCGCGCCATGGAAAAGCTCGACCTGACAGACGCCGAATGGCGCGACCGCCTGACCCCCGAACAATATCATGTGCTGCGCGAAGCGGGCACGGAACGGGCGTTCGGCGGCAAATACAACGACAACCATGCGGACGGCGTCTATCATTGCGCCGGATGCGGCCTTCCGCTGTTCGACAGCCGCGACAAATATGACAGCGGTTCGGGCTGGCCCAGCTTCACCAGGCCGATCGACGAGGAAGCCGTCGCCGAAAAGACCGACCAGTCGCACGGCATGGTGCGCACCGAGAGCCTTTGCGCGCGCTGCGACGGCCATCTCGGCCATGTCTTCCCCGACGGCCCTCCGCCCACGGGCCTGCGTTACTGCATGAACAGCCTGTCGCTGGATTTCGAGGAGAGGGAATAGGGATCTGATCGTCAGACTCGATCTTTCGGTCGAGCGCCGCACCGGCCCGCACCCCCACCCGGCCTCCCACGAGTGTATACTGAATGGGAGGCCGGGTGGGGGTGCGGGCCGGTGCGGCGATTTTCCGGCAGGAAAATTCTGACAATCAAAATCCACACGCCAACGAAAGCAAAGCCTCTCCTCCCCCGATTCACTCCCCATTCAGCCGCAGGATTGGCTTGTGAGCGCTCAGGTTCGCGCTTAGGGCAAACGCAGCATGGCGGCATCACGAGCATCTGAGCGCGGATGGTTCTGGCGCTTCACGATCGGCACGATCAAATATGGGCTGTATTTCGCCCTTCTGGCCCTCGTCGCGCTCGTCGTGGCGGTCGGCATCGCGATGTCGTCGCTGCCCGATTACGAGACGCTGCAATCCTCGCCCAACGGCCAGACGGTGCGCGTCCGCGCCGCCGACGGCACGGTCATTTTCGCCATGGGGCCGAGCTATGGCCAGTGGCTCGACTATGAAGAAATTCCCGAAGTCATGCGCGACGCGATGATCGCGGTCGAGGATCGCCGGTTCGAGAGCCATTTCGGCGTCGATCCGATCGGCGTCGCCCGCTCGGTCCGCGTCCGTATCCAGCGCGGCGCATGGACGCAGGGCGGTTCGACGATCACCCAGCAGCTGGCGCGCAACCTGTTCCTCACCAACACCCGCACCTTCGGCCGCAAGATCCGCGAGATGATCCTCGCGCTGGCGATGGAGCGGACATACTCCAAGGAGCAGATCCTCGAACTCTACCTCAATCGCGTTTATTTCGGCGGTGGCGCTTACGGGATCGACGCGGCTTCGCGGCGTTTCTTCGGGCATAGCGCGCGCGAGCTCGACCTGTCCGAAGCCTCGGTGATCGCCGGTCTCGTCAAGGCGCCGTCGCGCTATTCGCCGACGGCCGATGCCGAAGCCGCGATCGGCCGCGCCGGCGTCGTGCTGGACCTGATGGTCGAAACCGGCGCGATTACGCAGGCACAGGCCGATGCGGCCGAGCCCACCGAAGTCCGCCTCGCGCCGCAGCCGCGGCAGAACAGCGTGCGCTATTTCACCGACTGGGTGCTGGCCCAGCTCGACACGGTGGTCGACGAGACGCGCGCGCCGCTCGATGTCTGGACGACGCTCGACCTCGACATGCAGGCGCGTGCCGTCAACTCGATCCGCGCGCATACGCCGGCCGGGGCGCAGGGCGCGCTCGTCGCGCTCGATCGCGACGGCGCGGTCCGATCGATGGTCGGCGGCACCGATTACGTTACGTCAAACTACAACCGCGCCGTCACCGCCGTGCGCCAGCCGGGATCGGCCTGGAAGCTGTTCGTCTATCTCGCCGCGCTGGAAAACGGTTACACGCCCGAGGACCGGGTCGTCGACGAACCGGTCGAATGGGATGGCTGGCAGCCGCGCAACAGCGGCGGCCGCTATTCGGGCGAGATCGATATCCGCACCGCCTTCGCCTATTCGGTCAATACCGTTGCCGCGCAATTGGGCGCGGAAGTCGGCACGTCGACCGTCGCCAATATGGCGCAGCGTTTCGGCATCACCACGCCGATCAACACCCATCCCTCCATGGTGCTCGGCACCTCGGAAGTCCGCGTCATCGACATGGCCCGGGCCTTCGCCGCGGTGCAGGCGCGCGGCGTCGCGATCCAGCCCTATGGCATCGTCAAGGTGACGATGGAGGATCGTGATACACAGGAGGAGATCGAACTCTACCGCGCCGAGGTCGATATGTCGCGCGTCCTGGTCGCGCCCTATGTCGCCGCCGAAATGACCGACCTGCTGCAGACGGCGGTCAACACCGGCACCGGCCGCGCCGCGCAGATCGGCCGCCCCGTGGCGGGCAAGACGGGGACGACAAGTTCGAACAAGGACGGCTGGTTCATCGGCTTTTCGAGCGGATTGACCACGGCGGTCTGGATGGGGCGGGACGACGCGCGGCCCGTTGGCGGGCTGCAGGGCGGACGGGCGCCCGCGCGCGCCTTTTCCGACTTCATGCGCTATGCCGTGGCGAGCCGCCCGATCGAGGAATTCGATACCGAGGTGACGCTGCCCGACTGGCAGCTCGAGGGCGAGGACGACGCCTATTTCGGCGATCCCTATGAGGACGACATCTTCGTCGACGAGAACGGCATGCCGATCGAGGATCCGCGCGGCTATGCCGAACCGTCGCCCTATGACGATTACGGCGTGCCCGAAGAAGAGATGGACGACGAGTTCTTCGACGAGGCGCTCCGCCGCCGGCGGCGCGATCCCGAACCGGTCCCGGTACCCGACCGCCGACCGCCGCCCGCCATTCGCGGCGACGATCCTGTTCTTTAGGGTCTGACTTTCTCGTCATTGCGAGGAGCCGAAGGCGACGCGGCAATCCAGAGCCGCGCGCGTTTCAAATTGCGGCTCTGGATTGCTTCGCTGCGCTCGCAATGACGGTGCGTGGAGAACGCGATGACGCCCTACACGCCCACCCGGTAGAGCCCCGCCCCATGCTCGCGCAGCCAGCGCCGCTCGGCCTTGGGTTCTCGGCCCAACAGCTCGGCGACCAACGCATGGAAGCGCGGTGAATGGTCCATATACACGCGGTGCGCGACCTCATGCGCGACCGTCGCCGACAGCACCTCGGGCGGCGCCATAACGAGCCGCCAGTTGTAGCGAATTGCCCCCGACGACGCGCAGCTTCCCCAGCGGCTGCGCGCATCGCCGATCGCGACCTTCGAAACGGTGACGCCCGCAATGGCCGCATAGTGATGCGTCTCCTCGGTCAGCACACGCTTCGCCTCGGTCTTGAGCCAGCGGAGGACACGCCCCGCCAGCGCCTCATCAGGACCACCGAGACCTAACCTGCCATCGGCCAATCGCACTGTGCGGGGCCGCGACTCCTCCCAGTCGATGGGAAGTTCCGCGCCGCGATAGGGAATCGTCCCGCCCGCAAATATCGGCCGGTCTTCCGGTACCTTCGCGAGCTCGCCCTCGATCCATGGCCGCTGCTCCTCGGCCCAGGCCAGCGCCCGTTTCAGGCTCGCCCGCTTCGGCATCGTCATCAGGACACGCCCGTCGCGCGGGTCGACGCGCAGGCGCAGCCCGCGCGATTTCGGATGGCGGCGCACGACCAGCGACCGTTCGACGCTACCGCCCGCGAAAACGAGATCAGAGCTCGCGGTCGACAATATGATGTTCCAGATTACCTGCCTTGAGCTCGGATATCGTCCATCCGCGCACCGATTCGCCCGCTTCATGCACCGCCTCGCGATCGCCGCAGACGAGATAATGCCAGCCGGGAAGCGACTCGCCCTCGGCGACCAGCCGATAGGCGCAAGTGCGCGGCAGCCAGGTGATCTTGCGCATCTTGCGCGCCGTCAGCCGCAGGCAATCGGGGACGATCGCCTTGCGGTGGCGATAGTCGGTACAGCGCGCCTGTTCGATATCGAGCAATTTGCAGGCGACGTTCGTTGGCGCGATCTCTCCGGTGTCCGCGTCCTCGACCTTGTGCAGACAGCATTTGCCGCAGCCGTCGCACAGCGCCTCCCATTGCCCGCGATCCATCTTCGCAAGCGGCGTGGTTTCCCAGAATCGCGCCGGTTCGGCCACGCTCAGGAGGCCCAACGGTCGATTTCGGCGGCGACGTCCTCGGGCGATGCACTCATGTCGAGATTGACGAGCGGCTCGCCTTCGGGGCCGTACATGATGACATTGTTGCTGTGATTGACAAGATAGCCCTCGGCGTTCTGGCCTTCGGGAATTTCGGCATAGGAGCCATAGCGCTGCACCATGTCCGCCAGCACCTCGGGCGATCCCGTCAGCCCCAGCAGGCGCGGGTGGAAACTGTCGGTGAACTCGGTCAGCACTTCGGGCGTGTCGCGCCCCGGATCGACGCTGATGAAGATCGGCTGGACGCGCGCGGCGAGATCGGCGTCGCGCTCTTCCAGAGCCCGCATCGCCTGGCCGAGCTTCTGCATGTCCACCGGGCAGACATCGGGGCAGAAGGTGTAACCGAAATAGATCAGCCGGTATTCGCCCGCGAAATCGGTATCGCGCACCGTCTCGCCGGTTTCGCTGGTCAGTTCGAACGGTCCGCCCATCGCCGCGCCTTCGAGCGGCGGCGGACCCGGCGGCGCATCGCCTTCGCCCGCGCCGCCCGAACAGGCGGCGATGGCAGCGGCAACGAGAAGAGCAAGGAGCGTACGGGTGCGGCGAAGATCGTTCATGACAGCGCCAGCCATGCTTTGCTAAGGCTGTGCTGACAAGGCTCAACAGGACCGGTTTTCATGCGTTTTCGTGTTTTTCGACCTCTTGCCGCCCTGGTGGCGGCGATCGGCATTGCGGCCATTGCGATGCCTGCCAGCGCGCAATATACCTCGCGCTACGAATTTCTGAACGGCGTGCGCAATGGCGATTTCGAAGCCGTGCGCGCCGCGGTCGAACAACCCGGCTCGACGGTGATCAACGCGCGAGAGGAGCGCACCGGCGACGGCGCGCTTCATATTGTGACTCGCAATCGGTCCCTGCAGTGGCTGCTCTACCTGCTGCGCGCGCGCGCGAACCCGAACCTGACCGACCGCGATGGCAATACTGCCCTCCATATCGCGTCACAAATCGGCTGGGCCGAGGGCGTGCACTGGCTCAACGTCGTACAGGCCAATGTGAATGCGACGAACGGCCGCGGCGAAACACCCCTGGTGCTGGCCGTGCAGCAGCGCAATTCCGAGATTGTCCAGCAGCTGATCGAGGCCGGCGCCGATCCCGATATCACCGATGCCGTCGTCGGCCGATCGGCGATGGATTATGCCCGGCAGGATCCGCGCGGCGGCCAGATCCTGTCGATCCTCGAGAGCGCACAGCCGCGCGAAGAGCAGCGGCAGGTGGTGGGGCCGGTTCTGGACTGAGGGTTTGTTTGTCAGAAAATTCCTAACGGAATTTCGCCGCACCAGCCCGCACCCCCTCCCGGCCTCCCACTGAGTGTATCCTGGATGGGAGGCCGGGTGGGGGAGCGGGCTGGTGCGGCGCTCGACCGAAGGTCGAGTCTGACAATTAGAGCTCCCCGAAATTCGGATCGTCGAGCGCCAGCAGCCGCGCCGCTGCGCGGCGCGCAAAGCGCAGTGTTTCGGCCTTGCGCCGGGACGCAGCCGTCTTGCGCAGGGCCGCCTCGCGCGCCACGGCCGCGTCATAGGCGTCCGCAACGAGAAGCCCGGCCAGTTCGGGCTGCAAATCCTCCCGATCGAACAATGAAAGATCGAAACCCTGCGGCACAGCCCAGAAATAACGGTCGCAATAATCGAGATAGTCGGGCCATTTTCTGTCGCCGAGCAGGTCGGCGCGGCTGACCTTGATCTCGACGATGGTGATCGCGCCCTTTGCGTCGAGCGCCATGATATCGGCGCGCCGGCCATTGCCGAGCGAAACTTCGCACAAGGCGATCAGTCCCTGACGAAAGAAGAGCCGCGAGACGCCGCGCGCGACATCGCGCGCCACGGGCGAATCGTCGAAACAGGGCTCCCCGGTCAGCTGCGCGGATTCGCTTTCAGCATCCATGCCGCCGCGATAGAACAGATGCGGAACTTTTGGAAGCGCCGGCCGCCTGCCGGTCAGTCGATGCCGACCATTTGCTGCAGCCAGTCGGGATCCTCGATCCCCTCGATCTCGACCACCCAGATATCGGGATCGAAGCGGCGGCGCTTTTCGAGATATTCGGCATAGTCGGAGGCCCCCGAACCGGCTTCGGGGCCCGTGGCGCGCCAGATATAGCGGTCGTCGGGGCCGAGGCCGCGCTCAAACATCGCTTGCGTGTCGCCGCGCGGCGCCCAGGCGACAATGACCGCGCCGGAGATCGCATCGCCATGCGACAGGACCATCGCCCCGCCGCCCGCCGCTTCCGCACTGCGCCGCAACGCCCCCACCAGCATGTCGCTCGTGATCCGGGCGTTCACGCCGGAAACTCGTACCCGTCGAGCGAAGACAGCGGGATCTTCGATTTCATAAAGGTGCCCGTGCCCCGCGCCGCCTCTTCGCCATCGGCATCGAGCAGGCGCGATTCGGCAACGAAGACGCGCCGGTGCCCGCTGATCCAACGGCCTTCGGCGGTGATCGGACCGGCTTTGAGCGGGCTGGTGAAGAGCAGGTTGAACGCCGTGGTCAGCAGAAATCGGTCCGACACGAGGCTGTTCGCGGCGTAGAATCCGGCATCGTCGAGCATCTTGAAATAGCTCGTCCCGTGCGCGGCGCCGGCGGCGTGATAATGCGCCTCGGTCAGTTCGAACCGGATGCGCGCGAAACCCGATTCGACGATTTCGAGCGACGAGTTCCAGAGCCGGTTGATCGGCGCCGAATCATAAAGCGATTCGAGCGCGCGAAAATGCGCGGCGGCCCCGGCAAGCGGCGGCGAAGGCGCTTCGTCAGGCAGCGTCGGCCTCTTCGCGATGGGCGAGCAGAGCGAACAGCGCGTCGGGCGAACGCGCGCCGCGGAGCTTGGCGACGAACGCGCGGTCGCGGAACTGGCGGCTGATCCGGGCAAGCGCGCGCAGATGCGACGCGCCATCATCGACAGGTGAGAATAGCGCGAAGACGCAATCGACCGGCATATCGTCGACCGACTGATAGTCGATCGACTCGGCGAGCCGCATGAAGACCCCGAAGGCCCTGTCGATGTCGGGCAGTCGGCCGTGCGGGATCGCGATGCCGCCGCCGAAACCGGTCGTTCCCAGCGCCTCGCGCTCGTTCAGCCGGTCGACGATGATATCGGCATCGACGCCCGAAAGCAGGCCGGCCTTGGCGGCCAGCGTCCGCATCAGATCGGCCTTGGTGACGACGGCCACGCCATAGACGATGCCGTCGGGCGACAGCAGGTCTTCGAAATCAGTCATATCCCATATCCCGACCCCCCGAACGGGCAGGCCCTTTGCTCCAGATACACAATGGCGGCGCCGGTGGTATCGCCTCAGGCGGCGCGATCGGGCTCTACCCAGCCGATCGTGCCGTCGCGGCGCCGATAGACCATGTTATATACCCCGGTGTCCGAATTTTTGAAGAGCAGCGCATTGGTATCGCGCAGATCGAGCATCCAGACGGCGCTCGACACGCCGGTTTCCGGAACGTCGATACTGGTTTCGGCGACGATCGGCGGATTGTCCGCCTGTTCGGCTTCCTCTTCGGCCCCCTGAAAAACCGTATAGCCTGCGCTCGGCTCGGCCCAGGCAGGCGCCTCGCCATTGTTCTTGTGGTGATCCTTGAGCCGGTTCATGTGCCGCCGCAGCTGCTTTTCGACCCGCGTCGCCGCGTCCTCGAAGGCGGCATGCGCGTCGCCCGCGCTCGACGCTTCGGCACGCAGCGTCACGCCCTGCATGATGTGCGAGACGATGGCGCAGGAAAAACCGTGATCGTGCGGACCTTTTCCGAAGGTTACCTGGGAAGAAATTGCGCGCGAGAAATATTTGTCCGCGATGCCCGACATGCGCTCCTCGACATGTTCCTTCAGCGCATCGCCTGTTTCGACCTGATGTCCCGATACACGAATTTCCATTTGGCTACCTTTCTTCCAGAATTCCGGCCAGAACGGCCTGGGCGTGCATCATCAACGCGCGCCCTCACTCTTTGTTCGCCGCCACCTCCCAAAGCGGATCCTTCAATGTGCCGACAAAAGCGGCGTGCCGTTCGCGCTCCGCCTCGCTCGCTTGATGCGGACGCGCGGGACGAACAGGGCGCGACAGTTGCACGACATCGGCATCGCCGCTGTGCCGGCCGTCACCCGCCGGTTCGTCTTCGACGAGGGTGAGGCCGATCTGTCGCCCGCCCATCAATTCGACATAGACCTGCGCCAGCAGCTGCGCGTCGAGCAGCGCGCCGTGGAGGACGCGCTGCGACCGATCGATCCCGAACCGCGTGCACAAGGCGTCGAGGCTGTGCTTGGCGCCGGGATGGCGGGTCCGCGCGATGGCCAGCGTATCGACCATACGCTCCATCGCCACCGCGTCGCGCGCGCAGCGCTTCAGCTCGGCATTGATGAAGCCGAAATCGAAATTGGCATTGTGCGCGACGAGCGGGCTGTCGCCGATGAATTCGAGGAAAGCCTCGCATTCCTCATGGAACAGCCGCTTGGACGCGAGAAACGCGTCCGAAAGCCCGTGCACGGCATAGGCCTCGCTCGGCATGTCGCGTTCGGGATTGAGATAGACGTGGAAGGTGCGGCCCGTTTCGACACGGTTGACCAGCTCGATGGCGCCGATCTCGACGAGCCGGTGCCCGTCAGCGGGGCTGAGGCCGGTCGTTTCCGTATCGAAAACTATCTCGCGCATTGCTTGCAATATTGGACGTCATGGGCGCGGAGGCAAGTGACAAGTGCGTCGACCTGGCGCTCCGTCTCGGCCAGCGGAACGCCGGTATCGATAACGAAATCGGCGCGTTCGCGCTTTTCCGAATCGGGCAGCTGCAATTTGAGGATATGCGCGAATTTTTCCTCGCTCATCCCGGGGCGGGCGAGGACGCGTTCGCGCTGGACGTCAGTGGGCGCGGAAACGACGATCACGCCGTCGAGTCCGGCTTCGCCCGTCTTCTCGTAGAGCAGCGGGATATCGAACACGACCATCGGCGCATTGGCATGTTCCTCGAGAAACGCGCGCCGCGACAGACCGACCGCCGGGTGGACGAGTTCTTCGAGCGCGGCCAGTTTCTCCGCATTGCCGAGCACGGCTTTCGAGAGTTTCGCACGGTCGACGCCTTCCGGCCCCGTCGTTCCGGGAAAGACCGCTTCGATCGCATGGACGAGATCGCCGCCCGGCCCCTGCAGCCGGTGCACCTCGGCATCGGCATCGAAAACGGGGACGCCATTGCCCGCGAACATCGCGGCGACGGTGGACTTGCCCATCCCGATCGACCCGGTGAGGCCCAAGATCATCATGGTCGCATCATCATCTCGTCAGAAGCTCCCGCAATTCGGCGTCATGATCGCGCGGCGCGGGCGCGTCGAAAAACAGTTCGAACGCGGCCGCGGCCTGACCGATCAGCATTTCCAGACCGTCGACCGTATCGAGTTCTCGCGCGCGCGCCGCGCGCAACAGCGGCGTTTCCAGCGGGGCATAGACGAGATCGTAGACCACTGCATCCTCGGGCAGCGGCGACAGATCGAGATCGAGCGGATCCTGTCCCTTCATGCCGAGCGGGCTGGCATTGGCGAGGAGTGCGGCAGGCGGCAGCGGTGCATCCAGCGGCAGCGCCTCGCCTTTCAGCCCGAAATGCGCGAGCAGCGCCGCGCCCTTGAGCGGGGTGCGATTGAGCAACGTGACCGGGCCCACATCGGCTTTCGAGAGCGCGAACAATACCGCCCGCGCCGCGCCGCCGGCACCCAGGACGATCGCCGGCGCGCCGGAAAGCGGCATATCCGCGATCGGCGCGAAAAAGCCAGCGGCATCGGTATTCGTCCCGATCAGCGCGTCGCCGTCGCGCAGGACGGTGTTGATCGCGCCGATCGAATCGCGCACGCCGCCGCGATCCTCGACATGATCGAGCGCCGCAACCTTGTGCGGAATGGTGATATTGCAGCCGCGCCAGTCCGGATCGGTGCGCCGTTCGGCGAAATAGTCCCCGAGCGTATCGGGCATCACGCGGTGCGCACGGTAATCGGCCTCGATCCCCAGCTTTTCGAGCCAGAACCCGTGGATCAGCGGCGATTTGGAATGGGCGATCGGATCGCCGATCACTTCGGCATAGGCCGTCATGACGCCACCACCCCGCGCACGCGCAGATAATCGAGCAGCGGGAGGAGCGGCAGTCCGCGGATCGTGAAATCGCTACCCTCGATGCGGGAGAAAAGCTGCACGCCCATCGCCTCGAGCCGATAGGCGCCGGCGCAATAGCCGATTTGGGGCCATTCGGCATCGAGATAGGCGGCGAGGAAATCATCGGAAAAATCGCGCATCGTCAGCCGCGCCGTATCGATATGCCGCCAGACCGGGAGGCCGCCCTCGCAGATCACCATCGCGCTATGCTGTGCATGGCGCTCGCCGCGCAGCCGTTTCAGATGCACCTCGGCTTCCTTGCGGTCCGCCGGCTTGTCGAAGATCCGTTCCTCCAGCGCAGCGACCTGGTCGCAACCGAGCACCAGCGCTTCCGGATAACGCGCCGACAGCTTCGTCGCCTTCAGCTCGGCGAGCGCATCGGCGAGATCGCGCGGGCCGATCCCGTCGGCGAGCAGCGCCGCCTTGGCTGCGTCCTCGTCCACGCCTGCCGTCATGGCGTCGAACGGGACTCCCGCCGCCTCGAGCATCGAGCGGCGCGAGGCGCTTTGCGAGGCGAGAATCAGGCGGATGTCGATTCTCCCCCGGCGCGCCTGTCCGACACGATGTTGAGGATGGCTGCCGCGCTTTCCTCGATCGACCGGCGCGTCACATCGATGACCGGCCATTCATTGTCGGCAAAGATGCGGCGCGCGAAGGCGACCTCCTTCTTCACCCGTTCATTGTCGACATAATCGGTTTCGGGCGCCTGGTTCAGCGACAGCAGCCTGTTGCGCCGCACTTGCACAAGCCGGTCGGGACTCGTCGTCAGCCCGACCACGATCGGATGCTTGAGCCCGTAGAGCGATTCGGGCGGCGGCGATTCGGGGACGAGCGGGATATTGGCGACCTTGAAACCGCGATTGGCGAGATAGATGCTCGTGGGCGTCTTCGAAGTGCGCGACACGCCGGCAAGGACGATATCGGCCTCCTCCCAGTCTTCGGACGCCAGCCCGTCGTCATGCGCGATCGTATACTGGATCGCTTCGACGCGGCTGAAATAGGCGGCATCGAGCATGTGCTGCCGCCCCGGCCGTTCCTTCGCCTCCATGCCGAGCATATGCGAAAGCGCATCGATCACAGGGTCGAGCGCCGATACGGCCGGCAGCCCCATCATCCGGCAGCGGTCTTCGAGGCGCGCGCGGACATTGTGGTCGACCATCGTGAACAGGATCAACCCGGGCTGCTTGCCGACATCCTCGAGCACGCGGTCGAGATGGCCTTCGGTGCGGACCATCGGCCAGAAATGCTTGATCGTCTCGACATCGTCGAACTGTGCCAGCCCCGCCTTGGCGATGTTTTCGAGCGTTTCCCCCGTCGAGTCCGAGATCAGATGGAGATGCAGGCGGATCATCGAAGGGAAGCGGCTCCTGTTGCGGACAGACTTGTGGAAAAGCCTCTCGATCGCGCTAGCGGAAATCGGAGGATCGAAGCAAGCGGCACGCTTTCGGATTCGGTGCGGGATTCCATCCGGCGAGTCTTGCACAGGGCCGCTGATTCAATCACAGGCTGTGGATTGCGGGGACGCCGGAATCGACTCCGGCGGAATCTCTTGGGCCGATCCGAGTCAAGCTGTTGGCATGGAGCGGCGCGCCGAATAAACCCCGCTGCCAAGCCGCCAACCACTTCATCAAGATTCTTATATAATATAAGAATAGATATTAGAGGGCCTGCCCGAATTGACCGTTCCGACCGACAAGCCCTTGCTCGCCGTGCTGTCAGGGGAGCGGCGGGATCCCCCTCCCTTCTGGCTCATGCGCCAGGCGGGGCGCTATCTTCCCGAATATCGCGAGCTGCGGGCAAAGAAGGGCGGGTTTCTCGATCTCGTCCATGACAGCGAGGCTGCGGCCGAGGTCACGCTGCAACCGATCCGCCGTTTCGGCATGGCCGGCGCGATCCTGTTTTCGGATATCCTGACCGTTCCGCATGCGCTGGGGCAGGATCTGCGGTTCGTCGCGGGCGAGGGGCCGCGTCTCACGCCGATTCTTTCGGAGCACGGGTTGGACGAGCTGACTCCCGATCTGACGCTGCTCGACCCGATCTACGAGACCGTGCGGCTTGTTGCCGGTGCATTGCCCGATGAAACCACCTTTCTCGGCTTTGCGGGCGGCCCCTGGACGGTGGCGACCTATATGGTGGCGGGGCAGGGCAGCCGCGACCAGGCCGAGACGCGCCGCCTTGCCTATGGCGACCCGGAACGGTTCGGCGCGATCATCGATGCGATCGCCGCGCTGACGATCGACTATCTTTCCGCGCAGATCGATGCTGGAGTCGATGCCGTCCAGCTCTTCGACAGCTGGGCGGGAAGCCTGTCGCCGGCGCAATTCGAACGCTGGGTGATCGCGCCGACGGCGGGAATCGTCGCAGCGCTCAAGCAGCGCCATCCCGATACGCCGGTCATCGGCTTTCCCAAAGGGGCGGGCGGAAAGCTCGGGCCTTATGCCCGCGAGACGGGCATCGATGCGATCGGGCTCGACGAGACGGTCGATCCCGCATGGGCACATCGCGAGCTGCCCGACGCCATGCCGGCACAGGGCAATCTCGATCCGCTGGCGCTGATCGCGGGCGGCGAGGAGTTGCGCGCCGCGGTGGCCGATATCCGCCGCGCGCTCGCCGGCCGCCCGCATATCTTCAATCTCGGCCATGGCATCCTGCCCGACACGCCGATTGCCCATGTCGAAGCGCTGCGCGATATGCTAGCCGAACCGCTGCAATGAGCGAAACGCTTGCCCTTGCCTATCCGTGGCTGAAGGCCGCGCATCTGATCTTCGTCATCTTCTGGATGGCGGGGCTGTTCATGCTGCCGCGCTTTTTCGTCTATCATCAGGAAGCGCCCGAAGGGTCCGACGAGGCAAAGGCCTGGGTCACGCGCGAGGACAAGCTGGCGACGATCATCATGAACCCGTCGATGCTGATCGTTTGGGTGCTGGGCCTCGCGCTGGCCTATACGGTCGATGCCTGGATGCAGCCCTGGTTCCATGCCAAGCTGCTGCTCGTCGTCCTGCTGTCCGGCTATCAGGGCTGGCTGATGAGCTATCGCAAGAAGCTCGCGGCGGGGGAGCGGCCGATTTCGGGGCGGCGGATGCGGATGCTCAACGAAATTCCGGGCATCGCGGTCGCGCTGATCGTGATCCTCGTCATCGTGCGGCCCTTCGGCTGAACGGTCGCGTTCGAATCTTGACTTGAGCCTGCGCCGCTCCTAACTCGGCCCTCAAGAGCGCGCCCGTCCGCGGCAGCGCAATCCATTTCCCGGCACCCGAAATTCCAACCTTCCCGGCGCCGTATTCCCAAACATCCGTTGGTTCAGGACACCACACATGCATCTGAAAGATTTGAAACAGAAAAGCCCGGCCGAACTCGTCAAGATGGCCGAGGATCTGGGCGTCGAGGGCGCCTCCACGCTTCGCAAGCAGGACCTGCTGTTCGGCATCCTCAAGGTCGAGAGCGAAAATGGCGAGCAGATTTTCGGCATGGGCACGATCGAGGTGCTGCCGGACGGCTTCGGCTTTCTGCGCAGCCCCGAGGCGAACTATCTCGCCGGCCCCGACGATATCTATGTCTCGCCCAATCAGGTCCGCAAATTCGGGCTTCGCACCGGCGACACGGTCGAAGGCGAAATTCGCGGGCCCAAGGACGGCGAACGCTATTTCGCGCTGACCAAGGTCGTGCAGATCAATTTCGACGATCCCGAATATCTCCGCACCCGCGTCAATTTCGACAACCTCACCCCGCTTTATCCCGATGAACGGCTGAAGCTCGAGATCGAGGACCCGACGATCAAGGACAAGACGGGGCGTGTTCTGGATGTGGTCGCGCCGCTCGGCAAGGGCCAGCGCTGCCTGATCGTCGCGCCGCCGCGCGTCGGTAAGACGATCATGATGCAGAACATCGCCAAGGCGATCGCGGTCAACCACCCCGAATGCTACATGATCGTGCTGCTCATCGACGAGCGGCCCGAGGAAGTCACCGACATGCAGCGCACGGTGAACGGCGAGGTCGTGTCCTCGACCTTCGACGAACCGGCGACGCGCCACGTCCAGGTGGCCGAAATGGTGATCGAAAAGGCCAAGCGCCTGGTCGAGCACAAAAAGGATGTGATCATCCTGCTCGACAACATCACCCGCCTCGGCCGCGCCTACAACACGGTCGTGCCGAGCTCGGGCAAGGTGCTGACCGGCGGTGTCGACGCCAACGCGTTGCAGCGTCCGAAGCGCTTTTTCGGCGCCGCGCGCAATATCGAGGAAGGCGGCTCGCTGACCATCATCTCGACCTCGCTGATCGATACCGGCAGCCGCATGGACGAGGTGATCTTCGAAGAGTTCAAGGGCACCGGCAATGCCGAAATCGCGCTCGATCGCAAGGTCGCCGACAAGCGCATCTTCCCCGCGCTCGACGTAGGCAAGTCCGGCACGCGCAAGGAAGAGCTGCTCGTCGACAAGGATACGCTGTCCAAAATGTGGGTGCTGCGCCGGATCCTCATGCAGATGGGCACGGTGGACGCGATGGAATTCCTGCTCGACAAGATGAAGGATTCGAAGACAAACGCCGATTTCTTCGATTCGATGAACCAGTAGCGCCGGAGCGCGTTGGCCCGATATGTTCGAACTTCTGAGCCAGATTTCCCACGCCGCGCCCGAACTCGGTTCGTTGACCGATATCTGGGGCGCGATCGTCAACGATTTCCGGAACATCACCGAGCCGGCCGCCTTTGCGGCATTCCTGCAGGTGCTGGCGATCGACATCGTGCTGGCCGGCGACAATGCGATCGTCGTCGGCGCACTGGCCGCGGGCCTGCCGCCGGACCAGCGGCGCAAGGTCATCATCATCGGCGTCATGGCCGCGCTCGTCCTGCGGATCGCCTTTGCGCTCGTGGTGACGCAGCTGATGCAGATCGTCGGTCTGATCTTTATCGGCGGACTGCTGCTGATCTGGGTCGCGTGGAAAATGTGGCGCGAGGTGCGCGAAGGCGCGATGTCCGCCGGTTCGCCCGAAATAGAGGGCGACGAGCATTCGGGACTCAAGCCGGCGAAGAGCTTCGCCGGTGCCGCTTGGGCCGTCGCCGTAGCGGACGTTTCGATGAGCCTCGACAATGTGCTCGCCGTCGCCGGCGCGGCGCGCGAGCATCCCGGGATCCTGATCGTCGGCCTGATCTTCGCGGTCGCGCTGATGGGCCTCGCGGCGAACATCATCGCCAAATATATCGAGCGCTATCGCTGGATCGCCTATGTCGGCCTCGTCGTGATCCTCTATGTCGCGGTGAAGATGATCTACGAGGGCTGGGTCGATCCGAGCGTCGGCATCGGCACCTTCTTCGGCTGACGGGCTAACGCGCGATCAGCAATCGGCTGCGCGGATAATCGAGGACGAAGCGGCGATCGGCGAGCGCCTCGATGCCGAGGATCATCGCCGGCCGCCCCTCCATGCCGAGTGCGTCGAACAGCGCGAGATCGGCGACGCCGAGGCGCGAGGGGCCGAACTGGGCGCCGCCCAGCGCGAAGCCCGACAGGTCGAACTGGTTCATGATCTGCACCTGGCCGGAAGCGCCGAAGACGCCTGTTTCCGATGCGCTTTCGGGGATCTGCTCGATGCCGAGCGCGCGGGCGGCCGCGGTATTCACGTAATTCTGCACCGCCCCGGTATCGACGAGCGCGGGGAGCGTCAGCCCGCCGATCCGCGCTTCGACGATCAGGAAACCGTCGCGCCGTTGCCAGGCGGGAATGCTGTCCCATCGCGTTTCGCCGCTCATGCGCAGGAAATCCGTTCGGCGGGCGTGGAGCCGCATGGCCCGCCCCGGCATGTCGAATTCGACGACATGACGCCGCAGGATATCGGCGCCCAGCAGTCCGTCCGCACGAACTTCGCGCGCCTGGGCGGGCAGGTTGAACGCCCCGAGTTCGCTGAAACGCCGGTTGCCGATGGCGAGGCTGGCGAGGCGGTAATAGTCGAGCGCCGTGTTGCCCGTGGCTCCGCGCAGTTCGGCCGGGAGGCCCGATGGACGGATGCGCAGCCGGCGGATCGTCGCTTCCGACAGCATGGTCTGCGTCGCCGCGCTGTCGACGATAAATCGCGCCGGCGTCCCGTTGTTGAGCAGCACCTCGACCTGCGGCAGGCCGAGCCACGGCGTTTCGATGCGAAGCTCGGTCGCCCGCTGCGCTGCCGCGGCTGGCGCGAGCATGGCAATGGCGAGAAGCGCGCTGATCAGGCGGAGCAACATGATGCGCGCCTGCCTGCCCGGCGGTGAACCGGCATTGAACGGCATCTCGGTCGTCAGTTGGCGCGTTCGAGCTGCGCGCCCATCATCTCCCAGACCTTGTTGACCGCCTTCAACGGCCGGACGAGGACCTTGAAATCCTGGATCAGCCCGTCTGCATTCCAGCGGATGATATCGACGCCGTTGACATGGATGCCGTCCATCTCGGCAGTGAATTCGAGCAGCGCGTTGTCGCCTTCCGCGAACATGCGGACATATTCGAATCTGTTGCCGGAGAAGACGTGATCGGCGGCGGCGAGATAGGCGAAGACCTTTTCGCGGCCTGCTTGCGGCGTGTGCACGACCGGCGAATGGAAGACGGCGTCCTCGGCCAGCATGGTCCGGAGCGTGTCGTGATCGGGGTTATCGATATAGGCCAGCCAGCGCTGCAGATTCGGATTGTCGGTCATCGGTTTTCCTTGTCGCCGGTCAAATCAGCGGAATGGCGCGCCATGGCACGTCGATCGGCCCGGGCCAATCCGGCAGGTCGTCCGACTCGATCAGACGGCCGGGCTGTGTGTTCATGTGTCCGGTTTCGTGCCATTTCACAATATCGCCTGCCGCAAGCTCGGCTTTTTCGAGCAACAATATCGGATCGCCGAAGACCGCACGGGACGTGACCCGCTTTCGTTGCAGCCAGCCGCGCTCGGTGGCAACGAGCGTCAGCGTCCGGCCGCCGAAGAGGCGGCGTCGGTCGCTGATCAGCTGGAATTTCATCCAAGGTTCTGGGCGAAGAACTCCATCGTTCGCCGATCCGCCAGCGTGGCGCCTTCCTCGTCGCGGCGGTCGCCAAATTCGGTGGCGAAACCGTGATCGAGACCTTCATAGTCGTGCAGCGCGACTTTCGGATGGTCGTCCAGCCCCTCGTGCATCGCCTTTTGCGCGTCCTTGTCGACGAAATGATCCTCGGTCGGAACGTGCAGCAGCACCGGATGGGCGATGGCGTGTTTTTCGCCGAGCAGGCCGTCGATCCCGACGCCGTAATAGCCGACGCTGGCGTCGATATCGGTCCGCGCTGCCGTCATGAAGGCGAGCCGGCCGCCAAGGCAGTATCCGACGCAGCCGACCTTGGCGCGGCCTTCGCCCTTCAGCTCGTCGCGCGCGGCATGGATCGTCGCCTCGATATCGCGGACGCCCTGATCCTGGTCGAACTTGCCCATCAGCTCAATGGCGGCCTGGAATTCGTTCGGGATGTCGGGATCGAGTTCGACGCCCGGTTCGAGCCGCCAAAAGAGATCGGGCGCGAGCGCGAGATAGCCCTGCTCCGCCAGCTTGTCGCATTTGCGGCGGATGCCGGCGTTTACACCAAAAATCTCCTGGATGACGATGATCGCGGCCTTGGCGCCGCCTTCCGGTTCGGCGCGATAGGCCTTGAACATCTGTTCGCCGCTCAATGTGGGGATTTCGATCATGCCGCCCATAGCCGGGGCTCCTTCCGATTTTCCAGTTGCAACAAGTGTCTCTTGGTCTCAACGCCTTCGCCACCTGAATAGTGCCCGATACTCCCCTTCGTGCCGATGACCCGGTGACAGGGGACGACGATCGGGAAGGGGTTGCGGCGGCAGGCCTGGCCGATGGCGCGCGGCCCCGAGCCGATCCGGCGCGCAACCTCGCCGTAACTCTGCATCTCGCCATAGGGGATGGCGACGATGGCGGCGCGGAGTGCGTTGCCGCGTTCCGATTGTAGCGGTGCCAGCGGCAGGTCGAAGGCTTCGAGCGTGCCGGCGAAATAGGCGGCGAGCTGCGCCGCGGCTTCGTCGAGCAGGGGATGACCGGAGGCGTCGTCGGGGGCCTTGCCGCCGATGATGGTAATGGCCTCCAAGGCCTCTTCGCCGGCCGTCAAACGGATCGCGCCGAGCGGACTTGCGACGATACGGCAGGTCATGGACGCGGTTTCGCGCATTGCGTATGGAATGGCCAGTTCTTTCTGGGAGAAGGCGCACATGAAAGTCACCGTCGATGTCGATTGCACGCCCGAAGAGGCGCGCCGCTTTCTCGGCCTGCCCGATCTGGGGCCGGTTCACGACGTCTATCTCGACAAGCTCAAGGAAACGATGAGTGAAGGGATCACGCCCGACACGATCGAGAAGCTGATGAAGAGCTGGGGGCCGATGAGCGAGGCCGGGCTTTCGATGTGGTCGCGCTTTTTCGATCAGATGGGCGGCGGCTCCTCCAAGAACAAATAGCATCGTCCCCAAAGCGGCATGAGCGACGACACGATCTTCGCGCTGTCCACGGGCGGCCTGCCGAGCGCGATCGCGGTGCTGCGTATGAGCGGACCGCAGGCGGGCGAGACGGTATCGACCTTGGCTGGTGCACTCCCTGCGCCGCGTACGGCGAGTCTGAGACTCTTGCGCGATCCTGGGACCGGCGACCCGATCGACCGCGCCCTGGTCCTGTGGTTTCCCGGGCCGGAGACGGCCACGGGCGAAGATGTTGCCGAGTTTCATATTCATGGCAGCCGTGCAGTGGCCGCGAGATTGCGCGAAACGCTCGGCGCTATGGCCGGACTGCGCGCGGCCGAAGCGGGAGAGTTCACCCGGCGCGCCTTTCTGAACGGACGGATGGACCTGGCGGCGGCCGAGGGACTGGGCGATCTGCTGGAGGCGGAGACCGAAGCGCAACGGCGCCATGCCCTGCGCGTCGCCGAGGGCGGGTTGGGAGCGAAGATCGGCGAGTGGCGCGATCGGCTTCTCGGTGCGGAGGCACGGCTCGAGGCGGTGCTGAACTTCTCCGATGAGGGCGATGTCGACGAAGGCGATGAGAGATTTGCCCTGGAGCTAGCGGAGTCTGTCCAATGTGAAATGCAGGACATGCTGGACGCGCCGCCGGCGGAGCGGTTGCGGGACGGCGTTCGCGTCGTTCTTGCCGGCCCGCCCAATGTCGGCAAGTCGACGCTTTTCAACGCGTTGGTGGCGCGCGAGGCAGCGATCGTCTCGCCGACGGCCGGGACGACACGCGATGTGATCGAGGCGCCGGTCGATATGGCGGGTATCCCGATGGTGCTCTGCGATACGGCCGGACTTCGCCTGGCCGGTGACGATATCGAAGAGGAAGGCGTGCGCCGGGCGCGCGACCTGCTGAACCGGGCGGATATCGTCCTATGGCTGGGCGCGGCGGGCGAAGCACCTCAGCACGATCGCGTGATCGAGCTTGCGGCCAAGGCGGATATCGATAGCGCTGAGCGGGACGAAGGCGTGTTGGTGCTATCCGCTGTCAGCGGCGTGGGGATGGCCGCTTTGCGCGATGAGTTGGTCCTGATGGCGCGCAACCTGCTTCCCGGCGACGGCGAATATGCGCTCAACGCGCGGCATCGCGACATTGTGCGCGAGGCGGCGGTGATATTGACGCAGGCGGAGAGTGGCGATTGGATCCTGCTCTCGGAAACGCTGCGCCAGGCACGCCGGGTTCTCGACCGGCTGACCGGCGAAAGCGGTGTCGAGGATATGCTGGATGCGCTGTTCGGACGGTTCTGCATCGGCAAATAGCGCGCGTGTTTCACGTGGAACGCTTTTCCTGGCCCGGTACCGGTGATATGGGCGCGCCATGAATCGGCGGCAATATGATGTGATCGTGGTCGGGGGCGGCCATGCCGGATGTGAGGCGGCTGCAGCGGCCGCACGCGTTGGTGCGCATGTTGCGCTGGTATCGATGCGGCGCGACATGATCGGCGCCATGTCCTGCAATCCCGCAATCGGCGGGCTGGGGAAGGGGCATCTGGTCCGCGAGGTCGATGCGTTCGACGGCCTGATCGGCCGCGCGGCCGATGCAGCGGCCATCCATTACCGTATGCTCAACCGCAGCAAGGGCGCGGCGGTTCGAGGACCGCGCGTGCAGGCCGATCGGAAACTCTATCGTGATGCAATCCACCGCCTGATAGGCGAGCAAGGCAATCTCAACATCGTTGAGGCCGAGGCGACGGCGCTGCGGCTTGCTGACAACGGTGCCATAGTGACCGGCCTCGTGATCGACCGCGGCGCTGAGGAACTTGCCGCGCGCGCGGTGATCCTTGCGACCGGGACGTTTCTGGGGGCGAGGCTGCATTTCGGCATGGAGAATCATGCCGGGGGCCGGGCCGGGGAGCGCGCGGCTACGGAGCTGGCGAAGCAGCTTTACGATGCCGAACTGCCCATGGCGCGGCTCAAGACGGGAACGCCGCCGCGGCTCGATGGCCGCACGATCGACTGGGCGGGACTGGAACGGCAGGAGTCGGATCCGGACGGTTGGACGATGTCGCCTGCCACGGCCACCCGATGCAATCCGCAGCTCTTCTGTGCGATAACGCGGACCAATAGCGAAACGCACGATATCATCCGGGGTGCGCTTGATCGATCGCCGCTGTTTTCGGGTGAAATCGATGGGCAGGGGCCGCGCTATTGTCCCTCGATCGAGGACAAGATTCATCGCTTCGGTGATCGCGACGGTCATCAGATTTTCCTCGAACCCGAAGGGCTGGACGATCCGCTGGTCTATCCGAACGGCATTTCAACATCTCTTCCCGCCGATGTGCAGCTGGCCTTTCTGCGGACAATATCGGGACTGGAGCGCGTCGAGATCGCGAAGCCCGGCTATGCCGTTGAATATGACCATGTCGATCCGCGCATTCTCGGCCATGATCTGGGCGTACGGACGATGCCGGGACTGTATCTCGCCGGGCAGATCAACGGCACCACGGGATATGAGGAGGCGGCGGCACAGGGGCTTGTGGCCGGGATCAATGCCGCGCGCTTTGCGCTAGGCGAAGCGCGCGCGACCCTGACGCGCGACCAAAGCTATATCGGCGTCATGATCGACGATCTCGTGCTGCAGGGGGTCACCGAGCCCTATCGTATGCTGACGGCGCGTGCCGAATATCGCCTTCGCCTCCGCTCGGACAACGCGACGAGCCGGCTTACGGCCGTTGCGGACCAATGGGGCTGCCTATCGCCGGGACGGCGCCGGGCCGCAGAGGCGTATATAGATTCGAGGGATAGGGCGTTGACAGCAATGTCCGAACCCGTTCGCGCGGATTTGGCCGAGCGCGCGGGGGTCCCGGTCGGCCAGCACCGGGAGACGCGCTCGCTTGCCGAGTGGTTGGCCCTGCCGTGCGATGGTGCGGCATCGGCACGGCGAATGGCGCCCGGGTTGGACGGTATTGCCGAAAGCGCTCTCGAAGAGGCGATCGAGGACACGCGCTACAAGCCCTATCTCGAGCGTCAGGCCGGCGAGATCGCACGGCTGCGATCCGACGAAGCGGTGCGCATTCCCGAGACGCTGGACTTTGCCACTATTCCGGGGCTTTCGAACGAAATGGTCGAACGGTTGACCCGTGCGCAGCCCGCAACGCTCGGCGAAGCATCGCGCATTCGCGGAATCACGCCCGCTGCGCTCGCCGCAATTCTTGTTCACGCCCGCAAGCGCGCAGCATGATGGACGAAGCCGGGGCGAAGGCCTGGTTGCGCGATGCGTTCGATGTTTCACGTGAAACATTGGAGCGACTCGAGGCCTATGTCGCGCTCCTGCTGGCCGAAGCCAAAAGCCAGAACCTGATCGCGCACTCGACGTTCGATTCAGTCTGGAGTCGCCACATCGTCGATTCCGCGCAACTACTGTCATTCGCGGACACATCGGACCCATCGCGGCGCTGGCTCGATATTGGTACGGGGCCGGGGCTGCCCGGCCTCGTCCTCGCGATCCTGGGTTGTCAGGTGACCCTCGTCGAATCGCGCGGCCGACGCGTCACCTTTCTCTACGAGGCGGCGGAAACCCTCGATTTGCAAGCGAATATCAGGATCGAAGGCAAGCGTCTCGAAACGGTCGAAACGGTCCGCCATGACATTGTGGCGGCTCGTGCCTTTGCGCCCATGGCCAAGACATTCGAACTCGCCGCCCGCTTTCTCGGCAAGGACGGCATGTGGATATTGCCACGGGGTAAGTCTGTGGAGGAGGAACTGGCCGCCGCTCGCGACTCGTGGCAGGGTGACTTCCAGACTGTCCAAAGTGTAACGAATTCCGAAGCGTTCATTGTCGTCGCGCGGAATGTCAGGAGGCGAAAATGATCCGCATTGCGGTCGCCAATCAGAAAGGCGGGGTCGGAAAGACGACGACGGCGATCAACCTCGCCACGGCGCTCGCCGCCTCGGGTTGGAAGGTGCTCCTGATCGACTTGGATCCGCAAGGCAATGCTTCGACCGGCCTCGGCGTGCCGTCCGAAGCGCGGAAGCTTTCGACCTATGAGCTTCTGACCGGCGATGCCACTGTGGAAGAATCGGTCATGCCGACCCGCGTTCCGCGCCTCGATCTCATTCCGGCAACCGTCGACCTGTCGGGCGCGGAAATCGAGCTTGTCGATATCGACCGCCGAACCGAACGCCTCGATATTGCCTTGGCCGATGCGCCTCAGGGGCGATGGGACATCTGCCTGATCGATTGCCCGCCTTCGCTGGGATTGTTGACTGTGAACGCGCTCGTTGCCGCACCGTCTCTGCTTGTGCCGCTGCAATGCGAGTTCTTTGCGCTCGAGGGGTTGAGCCAGCTGCTCAATACCGTCGAGCGCGTCCGCGCGCGGTTCAATCCCGATATTTCGATCTTCGGCGTCGTGCTGACGATGTACGACCGGCGCAACAATCTCTCAGGCCAGGTCGCCGACGATGTTCGCGCCGTGCTCGGCAAGCTCGTCTTCGATACCGTGATTCCCCGCAATGTGCGGCTGTCCGAGGCGCCGAGCCATGGGCTTCCCGCGCTGATCTACGATATGAACTGCCCCGGATCCGAAGCCTATATGGCGCTCGCCCGCGAGACGATCGCGCGGCTGCCGGCCAAGGCGGAAGCCGCATGAGCGATCCGAAGGAAAAGCCCGTCAAGCGCCGCCCGACCGGTCTCGGGCGCGGACTCTCGTCGCTTCTGGGCGAGGTCGAGAAGGAAGCGCCGGTCTCTGGCCCCACGCCCGATGACGGCGCGGTGCAGCTACTCCCGGTCGACCGCATTTCGCCGCATCCCGATCAGCCGCGCCGCCATTTCGACGACGAGGCGCTGGGCGAACTGGCGAAGTCGATCGAGGCGCGCGGCGTCATCCAGCCGATCGTCGTCCGGCCCGCCGGTCGCGGCTATCAGATCGTCGCCGGCGAACGCCGCTGGCGGGCCGCGCAACGGGCGCGGCTCCATGACGTCCCGGTCATCGTCCGCGATTTCGACGATGCCGAAACGCTTGAGATCGCGCTGGTCGAGAATATCCAGCGCGAGGATCTCAATGCGATCGAAGAGGCCGAAGCCTATAAGCGGCTGATCGACGATTTCGGCCATAGCCAGGCGGCGCTCGCCCGGCTGGTGCACAAGTCGCGCAGCCATGTCGCCAACCTGCTCCGGCTCCTCGACCTGCCGGAAGCAGTGCGCGCGATGGTCGTCGAGGGCACGCTCGACATGGGCCATGCCCGCGCGATCATTTCGGCGCCCGATGCCGAGCAGCTTGCGAAACGCATTGTCAACGAAGGCCTTTCGGTGCGCGCAGCCGAAGCGCTCGCACGTGACGCCAAGCCTTCGACCGGCGCGAAAGCGTCGAAAGCCCCGGCGGAGCGCGATCCCGATATCGTCGCGCTCGAAAGGCGGCTCGGCGATGCACTGGGCCTCAAGGTGCGTGTCGATCATCAGGGGAAGGGCGGCTCGGTCAAGCTCGACTATTCGACGCTCGATCAGCTCGACCTGATCTGCCTGCGGTTGAGCGGCGGCAGTTTCTAACGCGTTGCCGGGCCCGACTGTCCGTTAGCCCTGAGCTTGTCGAAGGGCGTTTCTCCATCGAGAGCCGGGCTTCGCCAAGCTCAGCCCTAACGGAATTGGGCTCAGCCAAAGACCGACAAACCTAGCGCAGCGAACGCGCCTTGCGCGTGATCGCGAACAGCTCCTCGTCGACACCGATCGGACCGGCACCGCCCGAGCTCTTGACGGCACGCTCGGCGGTCAACGTCCGCTCGATCGCCGTCGCCAGCGCATCCGAGCGCCAGCGGCGCAATTGTCCCGAAATGCTGTCGCGATCCTTCCAGAAGATCGAACGCCCCGCCTTGGCGATCACGGAATCGGTGCTGTTGCCCTGTTCGACCTCGGCGCGGAGCCGGGCGAGAAGGTGCAGCCGTTGCCGCACGCTCCAGAGCACGGGAATGCCTTCCTTGCCCTCCATGCGGAGCCGGTCGAGCTCCTGGTCGAGCTCGTCGACACGGCCCGTGAGAACCAGATCGGCAAGCTTCATCATGTCGCCGTCCTCGCTCGCCGCGCCCACGGCATCGACCGCCTGATGGTCGAGCTTGCGCGGCCGATCGGGCGCCGCGTCGAGATAATTGGCGTATTTGGCGATCTCCGAATCGAGGATCGAGCGGTTGCCGCCGCAGGCCTGCGCCAGCCGGTGCGCGACATCGGGGGTGACCTGCACGCCGGCCTGCTGCGCTGCCTCGATCACCATCCGATCCGCGTCGCGCCCCTCGAGCGGGTAGCTGGCAAAGGCCATGATCGCCTTGCTGGCGTTGGCAAGCTTGACGAGCCGGCTGTTGCCGCGCAGCGCATCGCCGACCGCGACGACCGGATTGCCCGCCTTCTCGGCGCTTTCCAGCGCTTCGACGGCGGCGAAGATTTCGTCGCCTGCGGGATCGATCCGGATCCAGCGCTTGACGCCGAACAGCGAGATGGCGGCTGCTTCGTCGGCGAGCAGCGCGGGATCAGACTTGAGATCGGACGCGGAAAGATCGACGCGCTCGGCCTCGGCACCCATGGCCTGACCGAGTTTGGCCGCCAGCGCTTCCGAACCGGGACGGTCTGGGCCGTAAACGAGATAGAGCCGGATGTCGTCGGATGGCGCTGCCAGCGCCCGTTCGATCTCGTGCCGCTTGGCCTTCACTGAACCGCTTCGGTTTCGAGCTCCAGCTGCTGCTGGTCGGCCCGGCGTTGGGCATAGAGCGCGATCCGCGCGACGATCTCGTCGGCGACGATCTCGGTCAGCCTTTCAAGCGCGGTGTTCTCCGCCGCGATCGTCGCATATTCGGAGGAAACGACGTCGATGCCCGAATCGGACCCTGCCGTGTCGTCGAGCAGCACGGTGCCGCGATCGGCGGTGACGAGCTGAAACCGCGCGCGCAGGGCACGGCGTTCGCGGGTCACGGCATTGTCGGCGCGCACGCCGAAACCCGTGATCTGGTCATCGAGCACGACTTCGAGCCGGTAGCGCGGCTCCTGCTGCACCACCGCGCCGAGCCGCGCCTGCAGTGCGCCGCGCATCAGATAGCCGGCGCGCCCCGGAATTTCGCCGACCTCAACCGCGCCGAGCGTCTGCGCCGACGCGCTATTGGCGTTCCCATAGAGCGGGCGCAGGCCGCAGGAGGAGAGAAGGGGGGCGGCGAGGAAGAGAGCCAGCACGACGAGAATCCAACCGCGCTCACCCTGAGCCTGTCGAAGGGTGTTCGAACCGGACCCTTCGACAGGCTCAGGGTAAGCGCGGGGGGGATGGCGATGGCGCATCACGCGACGATGTTTACCAGTCGATCGGGCACGACGATAACCTTTTTCGGCTCCGCCCCGTCGAGCGTGCGGACGATCTTGTCCGATGCGAGCGCCATCGCTTCCAGTTCGGCCTTGGCCGCGCCCTTGGCCGCGCTCAGCGTGTCGCGCAGCTTGCCGTTGACCTGCACCGCAATGGTAACCTCATCCTCGACGAGCAGGCTCTCGTCCACGTCCGGCCAAGCGGCGTCGGCGGCCAGGCCTTCCTCGCCCAGCTTGGCCCAGGCTTCTTCGGCGAGATGCGGGACCATCGGCGCGACGAGACGCACCAGCATCGCCACCGCATTGTCGCGGCTGGCGGAGGCATTGGCCTTTTCGATCGCATTGGCGAGTTCATAGATCTTCGCGACCGCCTTGTTGAATCCCAGCGACTCGATATCCTCGGCGACTCCGGCGATCGTCTGGTGCAGCTTGCGGTCGAGGTCGCGATCTTCCTTAGGGGCCTCTCCCGTGCCGCCGCGTTCGCCATCGACCAGCCGCCAGAGCCGCTGGACGAAGCGCCACGCGCCCTCGATCCCTGCCTCGCTCCACGGCAAATCGCGCTCGGGCGGCGAATCGGACAGCATGAACCATCGCACGGCATCGGCGCCGTACTGGTCGACGATGGGATCGGGATCGACGACGTTCTTCTTCGACTTCGACATCTTCTCGACGCGGCCGGGAGAGACCGGCGCGCCGCCCTCGACCATGATCCAGTCATCGCCGTCCTTGCGGACCTCATCGGGTGAGAGCCAGCTGCCGTCCCCCGCCTGATAGGTCTCGTGCGTCACCATGCCCTGCGTGAACAGCCCGGTGAACGGCTCCTTGATGTCGAGCATGCCCATGCGATTGAGCGCGCGCGTCCAGAAGCGGGCGTAGAGCAGATGCAGGATCGCATGCTCGACGCCGCCGATATACTGGCCGACGGGCAGCCATTTCTCGGCCTCTGTCTTGTCGAAGGGCCTGTCGTGGGGCTGGCTCGCGAAGCGGATGAAATACCAGCTAGAATCGGCGAACGTGTCGAGCGTGTCGGTTTCGCGCCGCGCCGGCTCTCCGCATTCCGGGCAGTCGACATGTTTCCATGTCGGGTGCCGGTCGAGCGGATTGCCCGGCGTTTCGAAGTCGATATCCTCGGGTAGCACGACGGGCAGCTGGTCCTTGGGCACGGCGACGGGCCCGCATTCATCGCAATGGACGATCGGGATCGGCGTGCCCCAATAGCGCTGGCGCGACACGCCCCAGTCGCGCAGCCGCCATTCGGTCGTGCCCTCGCCCCAGCCTTCGTCTTCAGCACGAGCGATGACCGCCGCCTTGGCGTCTTCGATTTCCATGCCGTCGAGGAAGCGCGAATTGACGAGCGTGCCCTCACCGGAAAACGCTTCGTCGCCTTGATATTCGGAATCGGTGCGCTCGCCGTCGGCAACGACGCGGCGGACGGGCAGGCCGTATTTGCGGGCGAAGTCGAGGTCGCGCTGGTCGTGCGCGGGCACGCCGAAGACCGCGCCGGTGCCGTAATCCATCAGCACGAAATTGGCGATGTAGAGCGGCAGCTCCCATTCCTCCTGGAACGGGTGAAGCACGGTCAGCCCGGTGTCGTAGCCCTTCTTCTCGGCCGTTTCGAGTTCGGCGGCGGTCGTCCCGCCGGCCTGGCATTCGGCGATGAAGGCGGCCGCCTTCGCATCCTTTTCGGCCAGCGCCTGGGCGAGCGGATGATCGGGCGCGACGGCGACGAAGCTGGCGCCGAAGATCGTGTCGGGCCGCGTCGTGAAGACGGTGAGCGTGCCCTGCCCGGCAACGGTCTCGCCCAGCTTGAAGCGGAAGCGCAGCCCCTGGCTCTTGCCGATCCAGTTTTCCTGCATCAGCCGCACCTTGTCGGGCCACTGATCGAGCTCGCCCAGCCCCGCGAGAAGCTCGTCGGCGAAATCGGTGATCTTGAGGAACCACTGGCTGAGCTTGCGCCGTTCGACGGGCGCGCCCGAGCGCCAGCCCTTGCCGTCGATCACCTGCTCGTTGGCGAGCACGGTCATGTCGACAGGGTCCCAGTTGACCGCGCTTTCCTTGCGATAGACGAGACCCGCCTCGTAGAAATCGAGGAACAACGCCTGCTCATGCCCGTAATAATCGGGCTCGCAGGTGGCCAGTTCGCGGCTCCAGTCGAGCGCGAAACCCAGCCGCTTCAGCTGCGATCGCATCGCGGCGATGTTCGCGCGCGTCCATTCGCCGGGATGGACCTTCTTCTCCATCGCCGCATTTTCCGCCGGCATGCCGAAGGCGTCCCAGCCCATCGGGTGCAGCACCTCATGCCCCGTCATCCGGCGATAGCGGGCGAGCACGTCGCCCATCGTATAGTTGCGGACATGGCCCATATGGATGCGCCCCGATGGATAGGGGAACATCTCGAGGACGTAGCTTTTCGGCTTTTGCGCGTCGCTATCGGCGGTGAAGGTCCCGGCGTCTTCCCAGGCCTTCTGCCAGCGCGCATCGGCCGCTTGCGGATTGAAGCGAGACGGCATGGCGCTTTCTTTCGGTCAGTTCGGCATTGGCCGCAAGGGCCGTGTTGCTATCCGATTACGGCGTTGCGGCGAAGCTCGCGGGCGCGGGTGAGGATGATCTCCTCGAGCCGCTGGACGGTCGCCGCCTGCACCGGCGCTTCGAGCCATTGCGAACCGTTGTAGAGCTGCCGCGAGGCGGCGACGCTGAGCGCATCGGCGCGCAGGTTCGTATCGAGGATCGATACGGTTACCTTCATCCGCTCGGTCGGCGCGGCGGGGTTGGCGTACCAGTCGGTGATGATCACGCCGCTGCTCGCATCGGCCTGCACCAGCGGCGCGAAATCGAGCGTGTCGAGCGCCGCGCGCCACAAATAGCTGTTGACGCCGATCGTCGTGACCTGGGCCGGGGCCAGCTCGCGCTGCGGCCGGTCGTCGCCTCCGCCGCAGGCGGCCAGCGCGAGCGCCGGGACGGCGGCAAGGGTGATGACGGAAATACGGGGCATGATACTCACCTCGTCGGGAAGCGTTATGGTGTCGCAAAAGCGCAATGGCCCCCGCTTATAGAGGTTCGCCTTGGCCCCGCAAGCCGGGTTTTGGCGATTGGGGGTGCGCGGCTGTGGAGAGTCGGCAACAGTCGGCCGGATTCGACTCAGAAGCGGCTGGAATGACTCGGCCTCTTCATGTTAGGGCAATGTCGCAGGGAGAAATATCTCAAGGGTCATGACAGGGCGTTTTCTCATCACGGTGCTTTCCGCGAGCACGATTCTTGCCGCCGGTGCGATGCTTTCCGCCGGTGAGGCAGAGTCGCAGGCGCGTTCGCTGTCGATGCGGCCGAGCTCGATGGGCACCTTCACGCCTGCCTCCGCCGATCCGCGGATGGCCCGCGAACTGCGCCGCGCCGGCATTTCGAGCCGCGGCATGCGGTTCACGCCGTCCTCGCGTCGCGACGATGACCAGCCCGTGACCGTCGCCGTGCGTGCCCGCGCCAACACCCCTGCCCAGGCGGCGCGCGAAGCCGAAGTCGCGATGGCGACGACGTCGGCGACCTCGGTCACGGCGATCACGCCGTCGGCATATAATCTCGGCGTCTCGGTCGGCTGGCGGCGCTTCGCCATTTCCGGCGATGTCGGACGGGTCGACAGCGGCCTGCTTCCGGGCCGCAGCCGCGAATCGGCCGATGTCGGCGTTTCCTATTCGGGCAATCGCTGGTCGACCCGCGTGCAGATCTCCGCCGATCGCCCGACCGAACAGACGCCGAGCCTGATCGGCGACGACGAGCGCGTGGCACTCGATGTCGGCGGCTCCTATTCGATTGCGCGCAACATCGATATCACCGGCGGCGTCCGCTATCAGCGGCAATACCGGATCGAGCGCCCGGCGCAGGACGACCGGCAGGACAGCCAGGCCGTCTATGTCGGAACCGCCTTCCGCTTCTAGCGCGACCGGTTTTCAGCCTTTCGGCGTGAGCGCGCCGATCCCCGCCCAGCCGTAAATCCCGAAGCGCCGCAAGGCTTTTGCGCGTGCTGCGTTCATACCGCCCAGCGCGATGACGGGCGCTGCCGCTTGTTGCGCCAATGCGCCGAATCGCAGCGCGCCCAGAGCGGGCTCGCCGGGATGCGAGGCTGTTGGGAAAGCGGGTGACAAAAAGACCGCATCGGCACCGGTCTTCGAAGCCGCAACCATCTCACGGGCATTGTGGACGGCGACGGTGCGAATCATCTTGGCAGGGGCCTTCAGCGGCGTGCGCGAATGCCACCCATCGGCCTTGGCGGCGCGGGCGAGTTGCCGGCTGCCCGCGACCACGAACGCCAGATGCCGGCGGTTGGCGATCTTGCGAATCCGGCGCGCCATCGCCCGGCGTTCGGGATCGGACAGGCTGTAATGCCGAAAAACGATGCCGCTCCCGCGCGGCAGCGCTTCGATGGCGTGCCATAGCGCGTCGCCCTGCCGCTCGTCGGTCATCAGCCACAGCCGGGGCAGGGGAAAAGGAAGAGGGTGGCCGCGCCGCACGACGGTTTCTATAGCATCGGCCATGACCGCAGGCGATATCCAAGGCACTCCCGAAACGCGGCTCGAAGCCGTCCGCGAGACGATGGCGCGAGCGGCGAAGAAGGCGGGGCGCGATACCGGAGAGATCGAGCTCATCGCGATTTCGAAGACGCATGATGCAGACGCGATCCGGCCGCTGCTCGACGCCGGCCAGCGCGTCTTCGGCGAGAATCGGGTGCAGGAGGCACAGGCCAAATGGCCCGAACTGCGCGACGCCTATTCCGATGTGGAACTGCACCTTGTCGGCCAGCTGCAATCGAACAAGGCGGCCGATGCGGTCGAACTGTTCGATGCGATCCATTCGGTCGACCGGCCATCGCTCGTCAAGGCGCTGAAAAAGGCGTTCGCCAACACCGAACGGCGCCCTATGCTGTTCGTCCAGGTCGATATTGGCGAGGAGGAGCAGAAGGGCGGCTGCGCGATCGACGCGCTGCCCGCCTTTCTCGATCGCTGCCGCGAGGCGGGGCTGGAGATCGCCGGGCTGATGTGCGTGCCGCCGCTCGATACCGAACCTGCCCCCTATTTCGCGCTGCTCGCCAAACTGGCGAAGGAAAACAGACTGGCTGCGCTATCTATGGGTATGTCGGGCGACTATGAGACCGCCGTCATGTGCGGTGCCACGCATGTTCGTGTCGGCACGGCATTGTTCGGTGCGCGCGGAGGTTAGTTCCCGACCGTTTGCCCTGAGCTTGTCGAAGGGCTGCCCTTCTTCTCCAGGTGAAAAAGGCAAAAGCAGGGCTTCGACAAGCTCAGCCCAATCGGAATAGGGATATTCATGCGCTTCGATGCCATCATCTTCGATTTCGACGGGACGATCGTCGACAGCGAAGTCACCGCGAATACGCTCCTCGCCGAACAGCTGACGAGCCTCGGTCTCCCGACGACTCTCGATCAGGCGCTCGACGATTATTGCGGCCATAGCTGGCACTATTGTGCAGGGCTGATCGAGGAGCGGCTGGGGCGGACTTTGCCCGAGGGGTTTCTGGACCGCTTCTACTATACGGCGCGGGACCGGCACCTGCGCGAAATGCGTCTGATCGCGGGGGCCGAAGATTTCATCGCCGCCCATCCCCATCGCGGCCGTGCGATCGCGTCGTCCAACGACCGCGAATGGCTGACCGGTTGTCTCGACCGGCTGGGGATCGCATCGCACTTCGGCGGCCACGTCTACAGCGCCGCCGACCTGCCGCGCGGCAAGCCGCATCCCGACGTTTATCTACACGCTGCCGACGCAGTCGGGGCGTCTCCCTCCCGCGCGCTTGCCATCGAGGACACACCCATTGGCGCGCAATCAGCGGCGGCGGCGGGAATGACGGTTGTCGGCCTCCTCGCCGGCGGCCATGTTCGGGACGGTCATGGCGAACGGCTCAGCGAGGCCGGCGCCCATCACCTCGTTGCCGATTATGCCGAACTCGCGGCGTTGCTTGCCGACCTGGAGCGCTGAAATCTACAACTGGTGGCCGGTCCGGTCGCGTTTCGTCGCGAGATAGCCCTCATTGTGCGCGTTGACGCCATGGATATGCGCTACGCGTTCGGCAATGGCGATCCCGGCGTCCGCCAGCCCCTCCGCCTTGGCCGGATTGTTCGTCATCAGCCGCACCTCGGTCTGGCCGAGCAGCGTCAGCATCCGCGCGGCAATGCCGAAATCGCGCGCATCGATCGCAAAGCCGAGCCGCGTGTTCGCATCGACGGTATCGAATCCCTGATCCTGCAGTGCATAGGCGCGCAGCTTGTTGACGAGCCCGATGCCGCGCCCTTCCTGGCGCAGATAGAGCAGGATGCCCCAACCTTCCTCGGCCATCGCCGCGAGTGCGCCCGAAAGCTGCGGGCCACAATCGCATTTCAACGAGGCGAGTACGTCGCCGGTCAGGCATTCGCTGTGGATTCGCACGAGCGGCGGCTTGCCGCTCGGCGACCCGATTATCAGCGCGACATGCTCCGCGGCATCGGCGCGGTGGCGGAAGGCGACGATCTCGCCTTTCTCGGTTGCGGCGACCGGCAGCTTTGCCCGGGCGGCGATGAACAGGTCGGACGGATCGCGATAGGCGGCCAGATCCTGCGGTTCGACCGCATCGGTCGTCGCCCTGCCGGGCCGCACAAAAACCGCCGGGAGCAAATTCGCCAGCCGCGCCAGCTCCAGCGCGGCGACGGCAAGATCGCCATCGGATTCGGGCAGCGCCTTGAACGGACCCTTGAGCGGCGTCGTCAGATCGAAGGCCGGATCCGCCATGGCGATGGCGGCGGGAAGGTCGTGCCACGATTCGCGGCGGACGCGGACCGGGCGATCGGGTTCGGCCGCTGCCCGCTGATTGGCGAGTTTGAGCGTCTGCGCGCGCCCCGCGCTCAGCAGTATATCGGCCGGCGTGTCGCCGTCGAACGTTTCGAGCGAAGCGCTGTCGGCGGTCTCGATGGCGAGAATCTCGATCGCGCGCTCGCCTTCGGCCAGCGTGACGGGCCAGCCTCGGCGCAGCGCATCGATGGCGCGCGCCGCGCGTTTGCCGCCGTCAGACACGAAATTCCGTCACCAGCGGGACGTGATCGGACGGCTTTTCCCAGCCCCGCACGGGTTCATGGACGTGGTGGGCGACGGCGCGTTTGGCGACGTCCGGGCTCGCCCACATATGATCCAGCCGCCGCCCGCGATCGGACTTCGCCCAATCCTTCGCGCGGTAGCTCCACCAGCTGTAATAGCGTTCGGGCGAGGGAATGAATTCCCGGCCCAGATCGACCCAGTCGTTCGCCGCCTGCAACATGCCCAGCGCCTCGACCTCGACCGGCGTGTGGCTGACGACCTTCAGCAATTGCTTGTGGCTCCAGACATCCGATTCGAGCGGCGCGACATTGAAATCGCCGACGAGCACGGTCGGCTCGTCCAGCGCGTCGGACCATTGCGTCATACGCTCGAGGAAATCGAGCTTCTGTCCGAATTTGGGATTCTGTTCGCGATCCGGCAGATCGCCGCCCGCCGGAATATAGACATTGTCGATCCGGAAACCGCAATCGAGCCGCGCGCCGATATGCCGCGCCTCGCCATTGGTCTGCCAGTCGAAGCAACTCCGGTCGTGCAGCGGCACCTTCGAGACGATCGCGACGCCATGGTGCATCGGTTGGCCGCAGAGGAGCTGGTGCTCATAGCCGGCGGCGCGCAGTGCATCGACCGGGAAGGTGTCATCGACGGTCTTGGTTTCCTGCAGGCAGAGGATGTCGGGCGCTTCCTCGGCGAGAAACTGCTCGACAATGCCGAGGCGGAAGCGGACCGAATTGATGTTCCATGTCGCGATCTTGAGGGTCGAGGCCATGGCGAGGCTCTATACGGGCTGGCGACGAAGCGCCACCGGGGGAGAGTTGTTTGTCGGCTTTGTATTTTGTCAGAGAATTCCTGGCGGAATTCCGCCGCACCGGCCCACACCCCCACCCGGCCTCCCACTTAGTGTATTCTCATGGGAGGCCGGGTGGGGGTGCGGGCTGGTGCGGCGCCGAGCCGAAGGCGAGGTCTGATCAAAAACGTCTGACCCCAAAACCCGAAGGCCCCCGCTCCGGGGGCATTGGAGCGAGGGCCTGGCCTTGCAGTTCGTCACGCAAGGCGGGAGGCGATCCGGGCCGGGCAACAGGGGAAATCCCGGTCGGACCTCTGTGCCTCCACGCCTTCCCTTCTACGCGGAATTTCCTGTCGCGATCATGAATGGCGGTGGGTGATTTCGGCCGGGACGGCGCCGATTATGAGACGATCCGACGGCCGGCGCCGACGAACCGATCCGGCGGCCCGGGGCCGGCTCGGTTTGCCTGCAAAATTACCGGCGGCGGTTGCGTGGCCGGGGGTCGCGATAGCGGAAGGTCGAATCGGCGATCTGCATGCCGAAACGCTGGTTCGACAGCCGGATCGTCGTCAGGTTGTTCTGCGAATCGAGCACCGTCCAGCCGGTCAGCAACAGCCCGCCGGGCGACCCCGCTGAACGTCGGAAATTGATCGTGATCGTCCCGTATTCCGGATGCTCCGGATCGCGCGCACGAACGCGCAGTTCGCCGGAACTGTTCGAAACGACGCGGGCGAAGCGCGATAAATCGCGATCGGGGTTGAGCAGCACGGCGAGCGGCGAATCGCCGATCGGCCAGCGCTGCACCTGGCGGACGTCGTAATCGACAAAGGTCAGCGCGCGGCCGTCCGACACCACGAGCATGTTGACGTCATCCTCATATTCGAAACGGATCCGGCCCGGGCGCTTGAGGAACATCTCGCCGGTGACCGATTGGCCGGCGCGGTTGGTCTCGACGAAGTTCGCGCGCATCGTGTTGACGCTGCGCAGATGCTGCTGGACCTGCGCGAGCGCGTTCTGCTGGGCTTCGGCGGGGGCGGGCTCAACGATCGCGGCGGTGCCGAGCGCGATTGGCGCGGCGGCAAGGGCGAGGGCGGCAAAGCGGTGCATAATCATCTTTCCGTGTCGTGAAACATTCGGCGCCAGACTGGCACTTGGGCATTGAATGCAGAGTGAACCCGGATGTTCCGTGGGGTTCAGGCGAAGCCGTTCCCGAATTCCCTAAACGGGATTGCCCTCGGTATCGATCAGCACCTCGCGCCGCCCGACATGGTTGGCGGGGGATACCTTTCCCTCCGCCTCCATCCGTTCGATCAGCCGCGCCGCATTGTTGTAGCCGACGCGCAGTTGTCGCTGCAGATAACTGGTCGAGGCCTTCTGGCTCTCGGCGACCACCTGGACCGCCCGGCTGTAGAGCTTGTCTTCCTCGGAATCCTCGCCAAGCGGCTGGCCGTCGAGCGCGAAGCCGCCGTCTTCGGGCTCTTCGGTCACTTCCATGATATAGTCGGGCTGCCCCTGTTCGCGCCAGTGATCGGCGACGCGGCGGACTTCCTCGTCGGAGACGAACGGACCGTGGACGCGCGCGATCTGCTTGCCGCCGGGCATGTAGAGCATGTCGCCCTTGCCCAGGAGTTGCTCGGCGCCCTGTTCGCCCAGGATGGTACGCGAATCGATCTTGGACGTGACGGCGAACGAAATCCGCGTCGGCAGGTTCGCCTTGATGACGCCGGTGATGACGTCGACCGAGGGCCGCTGCGTCGCCATGATCAGGTGGATGCCGGCGGCGCGCGCCTT